>NZ_JBEYXM010000006.1:0-214571 GCF_040704595.1 Streptomyces sp. NPDC046870 | reverse complement strand
GCCTGCCCCGGAGCGGACACACCGGTACGCGGACCACCTGCCCGACCGGACACGCCACCTACCCGGGGGGCCTCCGTCGGCCCTGGCGCCGGCATCCCACCGGCACGGGCATCCCCCGCCTGCCCCGGAGCGGACACACCGGTACGCGGACCACCTGCCCGACCGGACACGCCACCTACCCGGGGGGCCTCCGTCGGCCCTGGCGCCGGCATGCCACCGGTGCGGGGCGCCGCTGCCCGTCCTGGCTCCGGCACGCCGCCCGCTCGGGGGTCTCCCGCCTGCCCGGGCGCGGACAGGCCACCGGTACGGGGCTCCCCCGCCGGTCCGGACGCAGGTGTACCGCTCGTGCGCGGGGCCTCTGCCTGCCCCGGTGCCGGTGCGTCAGCCGTGCGGGGATGCGCCGCCTGCCAGGGCGCGGACACGTCGGCCGTGCGGCCGCTCTCGGGCGTGCCCACGCTGCCGGCCGGTGCCGAACCGGTCGGCGCGAGGTCTGGTGACGGGCTGCGCGGGGAATCCGGCGTCCGCGAGGACACCGGCGGAGTCGGGGACACCGGCGCCGCTGACGGTGCCGGGCGGACCGGGCGCAGCCGTGCCGTCGTCTCCGACGGGGTTCCGGACGGGGCGCCCCGTCCTGCGGGCTCCCTGCCCGGGCGGAGCCGCACCGTGCCGGTCTCCGCGGCCGTCTCCACCGGCGTCACCGAACCCACCGGAGCCGCCGAACCCGCCCGGGTGTCCGACGCAGTCGGAGCCGGTGTGCCGGTGGGGTTCGCGTTCGGCGGGCTGTCGGGGAACCGGGCCGAGGCGGGCGGTGGGGGCGGGCTGAGGGGGGCGGGGGCCTCGGGCACGGCCGAGGGGCGCGGGCGGTGGGCGTGCGGGACCGCTTCGGGTGCGGGCCGCGCACCGCGCGGGGTGAAGACCGACGGCTCCTCGTCGGGGTCCTCGTCCGGCCGCGCCGGCGGACGCTGGGCCGGGGGCCCCGGCGGAGTCGACGGGCGTCGCGGGACCGGGGCGTGGCGGGCTCCCGTGCTCATGCACCCCCCGTTTCCTCGTGCCCGGGCCGTCTCCTCGTACGCGGGCCGGTCTGCCACTCGGCCGCGCCCGGTGTGGAAGCTCCTCCCGGGCACTGCATACCCGTACGGCCGGACGGGCATCCCGGTTCACCTGGCGACCGGGCGCGTTCCGCCGTGCGTGCGCGTCACTCTACGGGTTGTCCGGGAGAGAGGGAGAACCAGTCCACGAGCCCGGGGCATCTGCCCGGAACGTCCCCTACCCTGCGGTAATCCTGTCTGGCACGCTTCCGTCATGACTGCGCGCGCCGCCGACCGGGCCCGTTACGACCGGGCCACCGCCCATCTCGACGCCCCCCTGGCGATCGTGGACCTGGACGCCTTCGACGCCAACGCGGACGACCTGGTCCGCCGCGCCGGAGGCAAGCCCGTGCGGGTCGCCAGCAAGTCGGTCCGCTGCCGGGCCCTGCTGGAACGCGTCCTGGCCAGGGACGGCTTCCAGGGCATCATGTCGTTCACCCTGGACGAGTCGCTGTGGCTCGCGCGTTCGGGGTTCGAGGACATCCTGCTGGCCTATCCGTCGGCGGACCGGGCCGGGTTCGCGGAACTGGCCGCCGATCCCAAGCTCGCCGGTGCCGTCACCGTGATGATCGACGATCCGGCGCAGCTCGCCCTCATCGACGCGGCCCGCGACGGCGGACGCGAAGTGGTGCGGGTCTGCCTGGAGTTGGACACCTCGCTGAGGCTGCTGGGCGGCCGGGTCCGGGTCGGGGCCCGGCGTTCGCCGCTGCACTCCCCCGCCCAACTCGCCGAGCTGGCACGGTCCGTGGCCCGGCGGCCGGGCTTCCGGCTGGTGGGGATCATGGCGTACGAGGGGCACATCGCCGGGGTCGGGGACGCGGTCGCCGGGCGGCCCCTGCGCTCGCGGGCCATCCGGCTGATGCAGGCCACTGCCCGGCGGGAGCTGGCCGAGCGGCGGGCCGCGGTCGTCCGGGCGGTCCGGGCGGTCGCCCCGGACCTGGAGTTCGTCAACGGCGGCGGCACCGGCAGCGTGCAGCACACCGCCGCCGAGGACGCGGTGACCGAGATCGCGGCCGGCTCGGGGCTGTACGTGCCGCGCCTGTTCGACAACTACACGTCGTTCTCCGCCCGTCCGGCCGCCCTGTTCGCGCAGCCGGTGGTCCGGCGTCCCGGTGTGGGTGTCGTCACCGTGCTCGGCGGCGGCTACCCGGCCTCCGGCGCCGCCGGCCCCGACCGGCTGCCGGTGCCGTACCTGCCGGAGGGGCTGCGGTACGACCCGCAGGAGGGTCCCGGCGAGGTGCAGACCCCGCTGCTCGGCTCGCCCGCCGACGATCTGCTCATCGGCGACAAGGTGTGGTTCCGCCATGCCAAGGCGGGCGAGCTGTGCGAGCGGTTCGACACCCTGCACCTGGTCGAGGGGGACACGGTGACGGCCGCCGTGCCCACCTACCGGGGCGAGGGGCGCACCTTCCTGTGAGCCGCCCTACAGGGGCGTGACGTACGCGCCGGCGATCCCGCCGTCCACCAGGAAGTCGGTGGCGTTGACGAAGGAGGAGTCGTCGCTGGCCAGGAAGGCGACGGCGGCGGCGATCTCCTCGGCCTCGGCGAACCGGCCGAGCGGGATGTGGACGAGCCGGCGCGCGGCCCGCTCCGGGTCCTTGGCGAACAGCTCCTGCAGCAGCGGGGTGTTGACCGGGCCGGGGCACAGCGCGTTGACCCGGATGCCCTCCCGGGCGAACTGCACGCCCAGTTCGCGGGACATGGCGAGGACGCCGCCCTTGGAGGCCGTGTAGGAGATCTGGGACGTGGCCGCGCCCATCCGCGCCACGAAGGACGCGGTGTTGATGATGGAGCCCCTGCCCTGGCGGCGCATGTAGGGGAGGGCGGCCTTGCAGCACAGGTAGACGGAGGTGAGGTTGACCTCCTGGACCCGTTTCCAGGCCTCCAGCCCGGTCTCCAGGATGGAGTCGTCGTCGGGCGGGGAGATGCCGGCGTTGTTGAAGGCGACGTCGACGCTGCCGTAGGTGTCGTACGCGGCCTTGAACAGCGCCTCGACCTGCTCGGGGTCGGTGACGTCGGTCTTCACGAAGAGCCCGCCGACCTCGTCGGCGGCTGCCTTGCCGCGCGCCTCGTCGACGTCCGCGCAGACGACGTGGGCGCCCTCGGAGGCGAGGCGCCGGGCGCTGGCGAGTCCGATGCCGCTGCCGGCTCCGGTCACGACGGCGGTACGGCCGGCCAGGCGGCGGCAGACAGGGGTGTCGGTCACGCTGTTGTCGGTCACGGTGCGGGGACCTCCGTGCTGAGGAAGACGTTCTTGGTCTCGGTGAAGGCGGTCAGGGCGTCGGGGCCGAGTTCCCGGCCGAGGCCGGACTGCTTGTAGCCGCCGAAGGGGGTCCAGTAGCGGACGCTGGAGTGGGAGTTGACGGACAGGTTGCCGGCGCGGACCGCCTGGGACACGCGCAGGGCGCGGCCCACGTCCCGGGTCCAGATGGAGCCGGACAGGCCGTAGGGGGTGTCGTTGGCGAGGCGGATCGCGTCCTGCTCGTCGGTGAAGGGCAGCAGGACGGCGACCGGGCCGAAGATCTCCTCGCGGGCCGCCGGGCTGTCGTGCCGCTCGCCGGTGAGCACGGTCGGCGGGAACCAGAAGCCGGGGCCGTCGGGGGCCCTGCCGCGCAGGGCCGGGGCGTCGTCGGGGACGTAGGACCGTACGCGCTCGAGCTGCCGGCCGGAGATGAGCGGGCCCATCTGGGTCTTCTCGTCGGCCGGGTCGCCCACGACCACGGCGGCCAGCGCGTCGGCGAGGAGGGCGCGGGCCTCGTCCAGCACCGTCTCCTGGACCAGGACGCGGGTGCGGGCGCAGCAGTCCTGGCCGGCGTTGTCCAGGAAGGAGAAGGGGTCGAGGGCGGCCTTGAGGTCGGCGTCGGCGAAGACGACGTTGGGGCTCTTGCCGCCGAGTTCGAGCGTGACCGGTTTGACCAGGCGGGCGCAGCGCTCCATGACCTCGCGGCCGGTGCGGGTGGAGCCGGTGAACACGATCTTGGCGACGCCGGGGTGGTCGACCAGGGCGCGTCCGGCGGTGTCGCCGTGGCCGGGCAGCACCTGGAAGAGGTGCTCGGGCAGGCCCGCCTCCAGCGCCAGTCCCCCGAGGCGGAGCGCGGTGAGCGGGGTGGTCTCGGCGGGCTTGAGGAGGACCGCGTTGCCGGCCGCGAGCGCCGGGAAGGAGCCCCAGGCGGCGATCGGCATGGGGAAGTTCCAGGGGGCGATGACGCCGACGACGCCCAGCGGTTCCCGGAAGGTGACGTCCCAGCCGCCCGGGACCGGGATCTGCTGGCCGACGAGGCGTTCGGCGCCGCCGGCGGAGTAGAGGAGCACGTCGCGGGCGTTGCCGGCCTCCCAGCGGGCGTTCGCGACGGTGTGGCCGGCCTCGCGGACCTCCAGCTGGGCGAGTTCCTCGGTGTGGGCGTCGACCACGTCGGCGAAGCGGCGCAGCAGCCGGGCCCGGTCGGCGGGGGCGAGGGCGGCCCAGCGGGTCTGGGCGCGGGCGGCGCGGGCGACGGCGGTGTCCACGTCCCCGGCGGTGGCGGCGGGGACGGTGGCGACGATCTCCTCGGTGGCGGGGTCGAGGACGGTCAGCTCGTTCGGGTCGGGCACGGGGTGACCTTTCACAGGCGTTCGAAGGAGCGGCGCAGCTCCCAGTCGGTGACCGCGGCGTCGAAGGCCTCCTGCTCGACGCGCGCCATGTTGCGGTAGTGGGCGACGACCTCGTCGCCGAACGCCGCCGCGGCGATCGGGCTGTTCTCCCACAGCTCGGCGGCCTCGCGCAGGGTGGTCGGCACCTGCGCGTAGTCGGCGGTGTAGGCGTTGCCGGGGCAGGGCTCGGGCAGCTCCAGCTTGTGCTCGATGCCGTACAGGCCGGCCGCGACGAGCCCCGCGACGGCGAGGTGGGGGTTCACGTCGCCGCCGGGGAGGCGGTTCTCGAAGCGCAGGGAGCGGCCGTGGCCGACGACGCGCAGGGCGCAGGTGCGGTTGTCGTGGCCCCAGGCGACGGCGGTGGGGGCGAAGGAGCCCGGCTGGAACCGCTTGTAGGAGTTGATGTTGGGGGCGTACAGCAGGGAGAAGTCGCGCAGCGCGGCGAGCTGTCCGGCGAGGAAGTGCCGCATCACCTCGGACATGCCGTCGGGTCCGGCCATCGCGTTGGTGCCGTCGGCGTCGGCGAGCGAGAGGTGGATGTGGCAGGAGTTGCCCTCGCGCTCGTTGTACTTGGCCATGAAGGTGATCGAGACGCCTTCCTGGGCGGCGATCTCCTTGGCGCCGGTCTTGTACAGGGCGTGCTGGTCGCAGGTGCGCAGGGCCTCGTCGTAGCGGAAGGCGATCTCGTGCTGGCCGGGGTTGCACTCGCCCTTGGCGGACTCGACGGTGAGGCCGGCGCCGGCCATGTCGTTGCGCAGCCGGCGCAGCAGGGGTTCGATGCGGCCGGTGCCGAGGACGGAGTAGTCGATGTTGTACTGGTTGGCCGGGGTCAGGCCCCGGTAGTTCGCGTCCCAGGCCCGCTCGTAGCTGTCCTTGAAGACGATGAACTCCAGCTCGGTGCCGACCTGGGCGGTGTAGCCGTGCTCGGCGAGCCGCTGGAGCTGGCGGCGCAGGATCTGGCGGGGGGCGGCGACGACCGGGGAGCCGTCGTTCCAGGCGAGGTCGGCGATGAGGAGCGCGGTGCCGGGGTGCCAGGGGACGCGGCGCAAGGTGGACGGGTCCGGGTGCATGGCGAAGTCGCCGTAGCCGCGTTCCCAGGAGGACATCGCGTAGCCGTCGACGGTGTTCATCTCGGTGTCCACGGCGAGCAGGTAGTTGCAGCCCTCGCTCCCGTGGTGCAGGACCTCGTCGAGGAAGAAGCGGGCGGCGAACCGCTTGCCCTGGAGGCGTCCCTGCATGTCGGGGAAGGCCAGGACGACGGTGTCGATCTCGCCGCTCGCGACCAGGGCGTGCAGTTCCTCGACGCTGAGCGGGGGTGTGCGGTCTGCCACGGGGAAGCCTCCTTCGGCGCCATCGCGCTTCTTCGGCCGGGCCGGGAGCCATAAGGTATTGCCGCGAACCATTGCTTGGGAAGGGGGCGTGCCCGGATGTCGCGGGAGACGGAGGTGCGAGGGGTGGGCGACCGGCTCGCCCCGGTGTTGCGGCCGGTGCGGGCGGGCAACGGCTTCGAGGAGGCGCTGGAGCAGATCCTCCAGGTCGTCCGGCTGGGGCTGGTGCCGGCGGGCGGGCGGCTCCCGGCCGAGCGGGAGCTGGCGGAGCGGCTGGGGATCAGCCGGGTGACGCTGCGCGAGGTGCTGAAGGTGCTCCAGGACCAGGGCCTGGTGGAGGCGCGGCGCGGGCGGTACGGCGGAACGTTTGTGCTGCCCCGGCCGGACGGGGGCGGCGAGGACGGGCTGCGGCGCCGGATCGCCGAGGTCGACGTCGAGGACGTGCTGCGCTTCCGTGAGGTGCTGGAGGTGGGCGCGGCCGGGCTGTGCGCGGCGCACGGGCTGGCGCCGGAGCGGGCGCGGCGGCTGCGGGAGGCGCTGGACCGCACGCACGAGGCCCCGCTGACGGACTACCGCCGGGCGGACACGCTGCTGCACCTGACACTGGCCGAGCTGTGCGGTTCGCCGTCGCTGACCGCGCAGTACGCGGCGGTCAGGGCCACGGTCAACGACCTGCTGGACCGCATCCCGCTGCTGGTGCGCAATCTGGAGCACTCCCAGCGCCAGCACACCGCGCTGGTGGAGGCGGTGCTGGACGGGGACGCGGACGGGGCGCGGGAGATCGCGCGCGAGCACTGCGCGGGCACGGCGGCGCTGCTGCGGGGTTTCCTGGCGTGAGCCCGTCCCGGAAAGGCGTTCCGCAAAGGTATTCCATCGAACCTTTGACATCGAGGAGAACAGCATGACCGTACGGCCGCTGATCGGTGTGAGCACGTACCTGGAGTCCGGCGCGCGCTGGGGGGTGTGGGAGCTGGACGCGGTGCTGCTGCCGGCCGGCTATCCCCGGCTGGTGCAGCGGGCCGGCGGGCTGGCCGCGCTGCTGCCGCCGGACGCGCCGGAGCACGCCGGGGCGGCGGTGGCCCGGCTCGACGGGCTGGTCGTCGCGGGCGGCCCGGACGTCGACCCGGCCCGGTACGGCGCCGAGCGTGCGCCGCGCACGGGTCCGCCCGCGCCGGAGCGGGACGCCTGGGAGCTGGCGCTGATCGACGCGGCGCTGTCGGCGGGCGTGCCGCTGCTCGGGGTGTGCCGGGGTATGCAGGTACTGAACGTGGCCCTCGGCGGCACCCTCGTCCAGCACCTGGACGGGCACGCCGAGGTGGTCGGCGCGTTCGGTGAGCACCCGGTGAAGCCGGTGCCGGGCACGCTGTACGCCGGCATCGTGCCGGAGGAGGTGACGGTGCCGACGTATCACCACCAGGCGGTGGAACGGCTCGGCGAGGGACTGGTCCCGTCGGCCTACGCGGCGGACGGCACGGTGGAGGCCGTGGAGCTGCCGGCGGAGCGGGGTTGGGCGCTGGGGGTGCAGTGGCATCCGGAGATGGGCGAGGACCCGCGGGTGATGGCGGCGCTGGTCGCCGCGGCGGGCTGAGCGCCGTACCTCCTTCGACAGCGGCGCCGGCCGCTGTCCCGGCCGGGCGCCGCTGTGGGTGCGGCCCGGCGTCCGGTGCGGCTGCGTCGCGCCTGGTCGCGCAGTCCCCCGCGCCCTGCTTCAGCTCCGGGTCAGGGACAGCAGTTCCCGGGCCGGGCCCGTGGGGCGGTGGCCCGTCGGCCATACCGCTCTGAGGTCCCGGCGCAGGGAGACGCCCTCGACCGGGATGCTGACCAGGCGCCGCATCCCCAGTTCCTCCCCCACCGCGAGTTCGCTGAGGACGGAGGGGCCCGCCCCGCTGACGGCGGACGCCTTCACCGCCGTCGTGGAGGACAGCTCGATCAGCGGGCGGGCCAGGCCGCCGAGGGCCGCGTCCAGGACCTGACGGGTCCCGGAGCCCCGCTCCCTGAGGATGAGCGGGGTCGCGGCCAGCTCCGCCGCCGTCAGGGGCCGCTTGCGGCGGGCCCACGGGTGGGCGGGCGCGGTGACGACGATCAGCCGGTCGCGGGCGATGACCGTCGAGTCCAGTCCCGTGGGCACGGTCAGCCCCTCCACGAAGCCCAGGTCCGCCTCGCCGGCCAGCAGGAGTTCCGCGACCTTCGCCGAGTTTCCGGCGAGCAGCGAGACCGCCGTGTCGGGCCGCTCGGCGTGCAGCGCGAGGAGCCAGCCGGGCAGCAGGTACTCGGCGATGGTCATGCTGGCCGCGACCCGGAGCCGTGAGTCCCGCCGGTCCCGCAGCGCCCGCGCGCCCGCGTCGAAGGCAGCCGCCGCCTCCACGACCCGCCGGGCCCAGTCCGTGACCAGGGCGCCGGCGTCGGTGAGCCGGGAGCCGCGCGGCGAGCGGTCGACCAGGGCCACGCCCAGCTGCCGTTCCATGGAGCGGATGCGGCTGCTGGCGGCCGGCTGGGTGATGCCGACCTCGCGCGCCGCCGCGCCGAGACTGCCCAGCCGCGCCACCGCGAGCAGCAGCTCCAGCGCGGCGAGGTCCGGCACCCGGTGCGCCAGCGACTGCGTGTGTCGCCCCTTCGCCTCGCTCATAAGACCAGCTTATGTCCTCATAGACCCGTGGCCGCTGGTCCCGGGGACCCACCGGCGGGATCTTGGATTCATGGTCACCGCAGCCCGTCCCCTGCCCCTGCCCCCCGCCCGCGCCGCCCGGCTCCGGCACCTGGGCCCGAACTGGTACGCCTCCGTCATGGGCACCGCGATCGTCGGCACGGCCGGGGCCGCGCTGCCCGGCCCGGCGCACGGGGCGCGCGGTGTCTTCGCGGCCGTCTGGGCGCTGTCCCTGCTCCTGCTGACGGCCCTGCTGACCGCCCGGGCCCTGCACTGGGGCCACCACCGCGACCAGGCCCGCGCCCATCTCCTCGACCCGGCCGTGGCCCCCTTCTACGGCTGCCTGGCGATGGCGCTGCTCGCGGTGGGCACCGGCGCCCTGACGGCCGGCCGGGAGCTGATCGGCACGCGTACCGCCGTCGCGCTGGACGCCGTGCTGTTCACCGCCGGTACGGCGGTCGGGCTCGGGGCCGCCGTGGCGGTGCCGTACCTGATGGCCGTGCGCCACCGGGTCGACGCCGACCAGGCCTCCCCGGTGTGGCTGCTGCCGCTGGTCGCGCCCATGGTGTCGGCCTCGGCCGGTCCGCTCCTGGTGCCGCACCTGCCGCCGGGGCAGCCCCGGGCGACCCTGCTGCTGGCCTGCCTCGCGCTGTTCGGGCTGAGCCTGCTGGCCGTGCTGCTGACGCTGCCGCTGGTCTTCGCCCGGCTGATCACCACCGGGCCGCTGCCGCTCGCGCTGACCCCGGCCCTGTTCCTGGTCCTCGGCCCGCTCGGGCAGTCCGCCACCGCCGTGGGACTGATCGCGGACGCCGCTCCGGGCGTCGTCGCGGCCCCCTACGACCGCGGCCTCGCGGCCCTCGCGGTGCTGTACGGGGTGCCCGTCATGGGGTTCGCGCTGCTGTGGCTGGCGCTCGCCACCGCGCACGTGGTGCGGGCCGGGCGGCGGGGCATGGGCTTCACACTGACCTGGTGGGCCTTCACCTTCCCGGTGGGGACCTGTGTCACCGGGGCTGCCACGCTCGCCCGGCACACCGGTCTCGCGGTGTACGACGCCCTGGCGGCCGGCCTGTACGGCGTCCTGGTGGCGGCCTGGCTCGCGGCGGCCCGCGGCACCGTGCGCGGCCTGCTCAGCGGCGCGCTGCTCCCAGCGCCCCGGCCAGCACCCGCGGCGCCTCCGTCAGGGACGGGCCGTACCAGGTCAGGTGCCGTCCGCTGACCAGGGCGCAGGGCAGCCCCGGGAACGCCTCGGGTCCGTCGTCCGCGGTGAAGCGGTAGGGCTCGTCGGGCAGGACCACCAGGTCGGGCCGCCGGGCGCGCAGCTCGTCCAGGGCGACGCGGGGATAGCGCTCGGGGTGGTGGGCGTACAGGTGGTCCACGCCGAGGCGGGCGAGGACGTCACCGGCGAAGGTGTCCCGCCCGAGGACCATCCAGGGGCGCCGCCAGACCGGTACGACCGCCGTCCTGCGCCGCGCCGGTTCGGGCAGGGCCGCCCAGGTCCGCTCCGCCTCGTCCAGCCAGCCGGGCCGGCCCGCCGCGCCGCACGCGGTGAGCACCCGGTCCAGCTCGGCGACGGCCTGCGGCACGCTCCGCACCTCGGTGACCAGCACGTCCAGACCGGCCGCGCGGAGCGCTTCGAGGTCGGGTGCGCGGTTCTCCTCCTCGTTGGCGAGCACCAGGTCCGGGCCGAGCCCGATGATCCTCTCCACGTCCGGGTTCTTCGTACCGCCGATCCGGACGACGTCCAGCCCCTCCGGACGACTGCACCAGCCGGTGGCCCCGACGAGGGCACCGGGGAGCGTCGTCGCCACCGCCTCGGTCAGTGAGGGGACGAGGGAGACCACACGCGCGCCGGAGGGGCGCGGCGCACCGTGCGACCGGCCAACGCGGACCCGCGGACGCCCACGGTCCGGCACCGCCCCGTCCGGCGGGCGCTCAGCGCGCCCGATCCTGCACCGCCTCGATGTGCTCCGCCACCGCCACCACGATCACCCTCGTGTCCGGCACGGTCGCCCGCCACCGGTGCCGCACCCCGCCCGTCAGGTACAGCGTGTCGCCGCGTCCGAGCCGGTACGCGCGCCCCTCGGCCTCGATCTCCACCGCCCCGTCGGCGACGTACATCAGCTCGTCGTTGCGGTGCTGGAACTCGCGGCCGGCGTCGTGGTCGCCGGTGAACTCGGAGGCGTGCAGCTGGTGGTGGCCGCGCACGAGGGAGCGGGTGCGCGGGTCGAAGTCGCCGTCGGCGACGGCCTCGGCGCGGACGACGTCCACGCTGGCGGCCGGGTCGGCGGCGGCGAGGAGTTCGACGGCCGTGGTGCGCAGGGCGTCGGCCAGCTTCTCCAGGGAGGTGCGGCTCGGACGGGCCCGGTCGTTCTCGACCTGGCTGAGGAAGGGCACCGACAGGCCGCTGCGCTCGGCCACGACGGCGAGGGTCAGTTCCAGCGCGCGACGACGCCGCCGGACGGCCGCGCCCACCCGCACGGGCTGCTGCTCTTTGTGGTCGCCCATCGCTCCGGCTCCCTCCCTCGCTCGTCGTGCCGCTTGCCGGGTGCCCGCTGCGGGGCACACCTCTTCCGATGACTTCTCTGCACCCTACGCATGTTCGGCAAACCGTTTCACGTGGGTGTCACATCCCTGACACTTCCGGGCCTCCGAAACCTCACGGTTCGCGCCAGCGCCGGGGGCCGGGGAGCACTCCGGGGCCCGCTCACCCCGGCGGATGAACATGCCGTCCAGCTGGGCCGGGTGCCCGGGCACGGGGCAGGATTCGTCACGCCGGGTGATTGGCCTGAACCTGTCTGCGGGGCCGCGCCGCCGGCCGTCGTGGCGGCCGGTGCCCGGCCCTGACGCACGCGTCCCGGGAGCGGGGGCCGCTGTCGGTGCCGTGCGGCATGATGCGTGCGTGACCGGACGACTCATGCTTCTCGACACCGCCTCGCTGTACTTCCGCGCCTACTTCGGCGTCCCGGACTCCGTGAAGGCACCGGACGGCACGCCCGTCAACGCGGTGCGCGGGCTGCTGGACTTCATCGACCGGCTGGTCAAGGACCACCGCCCGGAGCACCTGGTGGCCTGCATGGACGCCGACTGGCGCCCGCAGTGGCGGGTGGACCTCATCCCCACCTACAAGGCGCACCGGGTCGCCGAGGAGCACGAGGGCACGCCGGACGAGGAGGAGGTGCCGGACACCCTCGCCCCGCAGGTGCCGGTGATCGAGGACGTGCTGGACGCGATCGGTATCGCCCGTGTCGGGGTCGCGGGGTACGAGGCCGACGATGTGATCGGCACGTTCACCGCCCGGGCCGGGGGCCCGGTGGACATCGTCACCGGCGACCGCGACCTGTACCAGCTCGTGGACGACGAGCGCCGGGTCCGGGTGCTGTACCCGGTGAAGGGCGTCGGGACGCTCCAGCTGACCGACGAGGCGGCGCTGCGCGAGAAGTATGGCGTCGACGGGCGGGGGTACGCGGATCTGGCGCTGCTGCGCGGCGATCCGAGCGACGGACTGCCGGGCGTGGCCGGCATCGGCGAGAAGACGGCCGCGAAGCTGCTCGCCGAGTTCGGCGACCTGGCCGGGATCATGGCCGCGGTCGACGACCCGCGGGCGAAGCTCACGCCGTCGCAGCGCAAGCGGCTCACCGAGGCCCGGCCGTATCTCGCGGTCGCGCCGAAGGTGGTGCGGGTCGCCGACGACGTGCCGCTGCCGGACGTCGAGACGGCCCTGCCGCGCGCCCCGCACGACCCGGCGGAACTGGAGGCACTGACGCACCGGTGGGGCCTCGGCGGCTCCTTGCAGCGGCTGCTGCACACGCTCGCGGAGTGAGCCCTGGCCCATGTTCCGGCAAAAGGATCTCATCGCACGCTCATCCCAGGGGTGTCGAATCGGCGCGAGGTGCTAACTTAGGTAAACCTAACCAACCTTGCAGGAGGCCGTGATGGCAGAGCGTCCGGGACGAAAGCCGCGCAAGCCCCGTACCGCCCAGGTGGTGCGCACCGAGCGGCTGACCCCGCACATGCAGCGCGTGGTGCTCGGTGGCGAGGGTCTGGCCGGATTCGCCGCGGACACCTGTACCGACCACTATGTGAAGCTGCTGTTCGGCGCCGCCGGAGTCGTCTACCCGGAGCCCTTCGACCTGGAGCGCATCCGCGCCGAGTTCCCGCGCGAGCAGTGGCCGGTGACCCGGACCTACACCGTGCGCGCCTGGGACCCCGAACAGCGCGAGCTGACCCTGGACTTCGTGGTCCACGGCGACGAGGGCCTGGCCGGCCCCTGGGCGCTGCGCGCACGCCCCGGCGAGACCGTGCGCTTCATGGGCCCCGGCGGCGCCTACGCGCCCGACCTGGAGGCCGACTGGCACCTGCTCGCCGGGGACGAGAGCGCGCTGCCCGCCATCGCCCGCGCCCTGGAGACACTGCCCGCCGGTGCCCGTGCGCACGCGTTCGTCGAGGTCTCCGGACCCGAGGAGGAGCAGAAGATCGACACCGAGGTGCCGGTCGTCTGGCTGCACCGCGGGGACCGGCCGGTCGGCGAGGCGCTGCTTCAGGCCGTGCGCGGGCTGGAGTTCCCACAGGGGCGGCCGCACGCCTTCGTGCACGGCGAGGCGGGCTTCGTGAAGGAACTGCGCCGGCTGCTGCGGGTCGAGCGCCAGATCCCGCGCGAGGACCTGTCGATCTCCGGTTACTGGCGGCTCGGCCACAACGAGGACGGCTGGCAGGCCTCCAAGCGGGAGTGGAACGCCCGGATCGAGGCCGAGCAGGAGGGCGGCCCGGCGGCGGCTGCCTGAGCGGACGAAGAGGGCGGCGGCATCCCGGGGAGGACGCCGCCGCTTCCGTACGCCGGACGCGCCGCCCTCGTACGCCGGTCTTCCGCTCCCGCACCGTCCCGCCGGGTCAGTCGCCCCGGACCCGCGCGTGCAGGTGCATGTCGTGCCAGCCGTCCTGGTGGAGGTAGGCGCTGCGCTTGGTGCCCTCCAGGGCGAAGCCGGCCTTGCCGGCGACCCGGCAGGAAGCGGGGTTGGCGATCGCGTGCATGAGCTCCAGGCGGTGGAAGCCGATCTCCTCGAAGGCCCAGCGGGTCAGGGCCGTCGCGGCGCGCAGGGCGACGCCACGGCCCCGCGCCCCCGCCACCGTCCAGTACGCGATCTCGGCGACGCCGTCGCTCAGCACGATCTGGCGCAGCGCCACCCGGCCCAGCAGCTCGTCCGTGCCCTCGTCCACGACGGCCCACTGCGCCTCGCGCTCGTCCGCCCACCCGCTTCGCCACTGCGCGATCCAGCCCGCGGCCTCGTCCGCGGAGTCGCAGGACCGGCCGTGCCAGTGGCGCAGCACCGGATCCTCGAAGGCGGCGTGCACGGCGGGCGCGTCCCCGGCCCGCCACGGGCGCAGGAGCGTGCCGCCGGTGGCGGGGAGGGCGGGCTGCGGGGTACGGGCGAGGACGCCGGGGGTCAGGACGGGGCTGGTGAGGAACGGCATGATCCCTATCCTGCCGAGTACGGGCCCGGCGGACCGCCTCTTCGCGACGGCCGGCGGGGTGAGCGTGCCCCCGTACCCTTGACCCCGATGAGACGCCGTACCCCGCCGCCGCCCGCCCCGCTCCCCCAGCGCGAGGGCGTGGACCCCGTCCGCGTCCGGCTGCCCGTGGACGGGGCGTGGGCCACCGTGCGGGAGCATCTGGTGGAGCGGCTGACGGGGGCCCCGGCCGGGGTGGTCGAGTCGATGTTCGCCGCGGGGCTGGTGGTCGGGGCCGACGGGCGGGCCGTGGCGCCGGACGCCCCGTACCGGCCGGGGATGTTCGTCTGGTTCCACCGTGAGCTGCCCGCCGAGGTGCCGGTGCCGTTCCCGGTGGAGGTGGTGTACCGGGACGAGCACATCGTGGTGGCCGACAAGCCGCACTTCCTGGCCACCACCCCGCGTGGTGCGCACGTCGCCCAGACCGCGCTGGCCCGGCTCCGGCGTGAGCTCGGCATACCCACGCTGACGGCGGCGCACCGGCTGGACCGGCTCACCGCCGGGCTGGTGCTGTTCACCGTGCGGCCCGAGGAGCGGGGCGCGTACCAGTCGCTCTTCCGGGACCGGCGGGTGCGCAAGGAGTACGAGGCCGTGGCGCCGTACGATCCCGCGCTCGTCCTGCCCCGGACCGTGCGCAGCAGGATCGTGAAGGAGCGCGGGGTGCCGGCCGCGCGGGAGGTGCCGGGCGAGCCGAACGCGCAGACCCGGGTGGAGCTGGCCGGGCACCGGGCCGGCCTCGGCCGCTACCGGCTCGTGCCGGCCACCGGGCAGACCCACCAGCTCCGGGTGCACCTGACCGCGCTGGGCGTGCCCATCCTCGGCGACCCGCTGTACCCCGAGGTGACCGCCCCGGTACCGGCCGGCGACTTCCGCCGCCCCCTGCAACTGCTCGCGCGCCGACTGGAGTTCACCGACCCGGTCACCGGTACGGAACACGCGTTCACCAGCACCCGCACCCTGCACGCGTGGACGTCGCCCGAGGCGTGGACGGCCGGAACCTAGGACCTCTCGTCCGGATCGCGCCGGGCCGGGCCGGCACCCGCTCCCCGGAGCAGGTGCCGCCGGCGGCGGCGCCGTGTCACTCTCCGCGCCACCAGTGCAGCAGTCGGCCCCACAGGCCCCGGGGGCGGGGCGGTTCCGGGGCCGGAGGGGCCGGAGGGGCGGGAGCCGGGGGGAGGGTCGCGCGCACGGGTGCCGGGGCCGGCTCGGCGGCCGGTGCCCGATCGGCGCCCAGGGTGCCGACCTGCCAGTCGGAGCGCTGCGGCGGGACCGGCATGGCCCGCGGCGGCATGTCGACGTCCTGCTGCGGCTTCGGTTCGAAGCGCACCGGCAGGGCCACCAGGTGCCGGGAGGCGATGGACGACCGCCAGCGCAGGTCCTCCTCGGCGCAGTCGAGCTGGATGTCGGACAGCCGGGTGAGCAGCGCGTCGACGCCCACGTCGGCGATGGCGCGGCCGATGTCCTGGCCGGGGCACTCGTGCGGGCCGCCGCCGAAGGCGAGGTGGGCGCGGTTGCCCTGCATGCTCGCGGACAGGTCGGGCCGCACCCGCGGGTCGACGTTGCCCGGTGCCGGCGCGAAGAGCAGTCCGTCGCCCTTGCGGATCCGCCGCCCGCCCAGCTCCGTGTCCTGCTTGGCGTAGTAGCCGAAGACCGTGCTGAACGGCGGCTCGTCCCACAGGGACTGCTCGATCGCCTCCGGCACGGTCATCTGGCCGCCGTTGAGCTGGGCCCGGAACCCCGGCTCGGTGAGGACCATGCGCAGCGCGTTGGCGAGGAGGTTCGCGGTGGCCTCGTAGGCGGCGAAGAGGACGACCCGCAGGTGCTCGCGGACCTCGTCGTCGCTGAGCCCGGCCGGATGGGTGAGGAGATGGCTCGTGAAGTCGTCCTCGGGCCGGACGCGCCGCCGGGTGGTGAGCCGGCTGAGCGCGTCCATGACGTAGGAGTGGCTCTGGATGGCGGTCTCGGTGCCCTTGAGGGCGTCGCGCGCGGCCTGCACCATCCGGTCGTTGTACTCCTCGGGCATGCCGAGGACCTCGCACATCACGGCCATCGGCAGGTGCTCGGCGAACTGGGACACCAGCTCGGCCCGGCCCCGCTCACAGAAGCTGTTGACCAGGATCTGGGTGTAGCGGCCGATGTGCCGGCGCACCCCGCGGTGGTCGATGGTCTCCATGGCCGCGGTGACCGCGCCGCGCAGCCGCTTGTGCTCCTCGCCCTCGGCGTGGGAGCAGATGGGCTGCCAGGCGATGTGCGGCATGAGCGGGTGGTCGGGCTTGACCACGCCCTCGCGCAGCGGGGTCCAGATCCTGCTGTCCCGGGTGAACTGCGAGGGGTTCCGCACGAGTTGCAGGTTCTCGGCGTGGCCGAGGACCACCCACATCGGTACGTCGTCGTGGAGCAGCACGGGCGCCACGGGGCCGTGCTCCTCGCGCAGGCGCTCGTAGAGCTCGCCGAGGTCCTCCGCGTCGGCGCCGTAGAGCCGGCGCGGCCCCCCGGGGCCGAGGCCGTGCGCGGGGCAGCCCGGTGGCGGACCGGAGAGGGCGTCGGGTGTCCCGGTCGGTGAGGGGGATTCAGGCGTCACAGTGGTCGCTCCGGAGCGGAAGGGGTCGGGGTCGGTGGGCTGCCGGTCAGACGAGGGCGCCGGACAGGGCGAGGGAGTGCAGGAAGCCCATCAGGGTCATCAGCACGTCCTTGCTGGAGGCCCGGCGCCGCACATCGCAGTCGATGATCGGGATGTCCGGGCTCAGGTCCAGCGCGGTGCGCAGTTCCTCGACCGGGTAACGGGGCGCGTCCGGGAAGGAGTTGACGGCGACGACGAAGGGCACGCCGCCCTCCTCCAGCCGGCCCATCACGTCGAAGCTGACCTCCAGGCGCCGGGTGTCGACCAGGACGACCGCGCCGAGCGCGCCTTCGAACAGGCCGTTCCACAGGAACCAGAAGCGCTCCTGGCCGGGGGTGCCGAAGAGGTAGAGGACCAGTTTCTCGGTGATGCTGATCCGGCCGAAGTCCATGGCCACGGTGGTGGCCGTCTTGGACTCGGAGCCGTAGTCGTCGTCGACGCCGATGCCGGCCTGGGTCATGGTCTCCTCGGTGGTCAGCGGTCTGATCTCGCTGACCGAACCGACCATGGTGGTCTTGCCGACCCCGAAGCCGCCGACGATCACGATCTTCACCGCGGCCTGCGCGGTGTGCGGCAGGTGGTCCTCGGTGCGCGGGCCGGGGAGGGTGTCAGAGCCGTTGAAGTCCATGCATCACCGCTTCGAGGAGTGAACGGTCGGGGAGCGCCTGGCGGACGATGGGGGCGCGCGCCTGCACCAGTTCGGCCGTGATCAGCTCGGTGAGCAGGACGGTCATCGTGCTGAACGGCAGTCGGAGGTAGGCGGACAGCTCCGCCACGGACAGGGGGGTCCCGCAGAGCCGGAGCACCGCCGCCTGCTCCGGGGTGGCGGAGACCGGGGGCCCGGAGCGCGCCACGATCAGGGTCACCAGGTCGAGTTCGGCGCGGGCGCCGTCGCCGGCCCCGGCGACGGAGTACAGCCGCTCCGGGTTGTCGCCCGGCCCCTTGGCCCCCGCCGCGTCCCGCGACGGAGGCTGCGGGGGCTGCGGCAGCCGCGGGGGCCGCGGGGCGGGCGGGGGCTGCGGCCGGCGCCGCGTACGTCGTGGAGGTGTCATACGGTCTGCCCGTTCCGCCGGGGCGGACTGGTGAGATGGGCGCCGATCCGGACGACGAGGTCGCGCATCATGCCGCTCATCCGCCCCGGTTCGCACGTCACGTCGGAGAGCACGGCGAGGTAGGCGTTGGGGCCGGCGTTCATGAGGTAGAAGTAGCCGCCGTCGATCTCGAACACGACGGTCTTCATGTCGCCGGCGCCCGGCAGCTCCTGGACGATGGCGCCGGCCAGGCTCTGCACGCCCGCGCAGGCGGCGGCGACCCGGTCGGCGGCGTCGGGGTCGCCGCCGTAGCGGGCGATGCGCAGGCCGTCGGCGGACAGGACCACGATCATCTCGATGCCCGGTACGCCGTCGTTCAGCTGCTTGAGCATCCAGTCCAGGTTGCCTCGCTGCTGGATCACTGGGAGTCCCCCTCGTCGTCGGCCTCGGTGGCGCCCTGGACGGGGTCGGCCGAATCTTTGAGCAGATGCACGTACTTGGTGGGGTGGAGCGTGAAGTCGGTCAGTTCGTGGGTGGGGGTGTCCGGGGGCATGCCCTCGCGCAGACCGTCCCAGAAGGCCTCCATCCACATGCCCGGCGGCCGTTCCATGAGCTTCTTGCGCTCGGGGTCCATCTCGGGCTCGGGTTCCGGTTCCGCCTTCCTCTGGGACCAGATGGTCGGCCGGCCCTCGCGCTCGGCGCGTTCGATGGCGGCCTGTTCCGCGTACCGCTGGCTGAGCGGGGTCTTCACCCGGCTGCGGCGCTGCGGCAGACCGCCCGCGGTCCACTCGGTGACCTCGGGGACGTCGTCCTCCAGCGAGATCCCGGCAGGGATCTTCGGGCTGGTGGGACGGCGCTTCTTGGGCGGGCGCTTGGGGCCCTCGACGGCGTCCGCCGTGGGGATCTGGGCGGCGGCGGCACCGATGCCGTGCGCGGCGCCGACACCGGGTTCGGTGGTCGTCATGACGCGCGGCACCACGAGGATCGCGCGGACACCGCCGTACGCGGAGGCGCGCAGCGAGACGTCCATGTCGAACCGCTTGCAGAGGCGGCCGACGACGGCGAGGCCGAGACGCGGGTTCTCGCCGAGGTTGTGCGCGTCCTCGCCGTTCTTGGCGTCCTCGATCATCCGCTCGATGCGGGCGCGGGACTCCTCGCTGAGGCTGACGCCGCAGTCCTCGATCTCGATGACGACGCCTGCCTGCACCTCGACGGCGGTGACGTGCACCTTCGTCGACGGCGGTGAGTAGCGCGTGGCGTTGTCGAGGAGTTCGGCGGCGGCGTGGATGACCGGCTCGACCGCGGTGCCCTTGATGTTGATGTTGACGATCGAGGCGAGGTTGATGCGGCGGTACTCCAGGATGCGGGACATCGCGCCGCGCAGCACGCTGTAGAGGGAGACCGGCTTGGGCCACTGACGGCCGGGCCGGCCGCCGCCGAGGACGGAGATGGTGTCGGCGAGCCGTCCGATCAGCGAGGTGCCGTGGTCGATGCGCAGGAGGTCGTCGAAGACCTCGGGGTTGCGGCCGTGGTCCTCCTCCATCTCGCGGAGTTCGTACGCCTGCTGGTGGACGATGGCCTGCACGCGCCGGGCGACGCTCACGAAGGAGCGTTCGGTGGCGTCGCGCATCGAGATCTCCTGGTCGGCACCGCGCAGCGCGATGCGCACCAGCTCGCGGTAGCCCTCGGGCAGGCCGCGCAGTTCGGGGTCCGCGTCGAACACGTCGCGTACGACGTCCCGGAGCACCTGGCCGCGGCGCAGCCGGTAGAAGCCGGCGGGCAGGACGTCGGTGGCGAAGCGCTCCATCAGATCGTTGTGCGCGGCGATCCGCTGCTCCAGGTACGCGGCGTGGCCGGCGTGTTCGGCCCGCGCCTCGCGGAGCAGACGGCCACGCCGGGCGGCCTCCCCGGCCGTGCCGAGGACCAGCAGGACGGCCAGTGCTCCGCACACGCCGACGGCGAGCCGGGCCGTGGGCGGTACCAGGGCGACGGCGGCCCCGGCCGCCGCGGCCATCACCATGGCCGGCGGCAACAGCACGCGCGCATAGGGACGTTCGCGGCGACCGGGAGGCTTCTGAACACTCACCATGGATGCCTTCTGGGACGAATCGGCTGGGTTCGGGGGTGCAAGTGGGGGGAAGGTGCACGGAACTGTTCGGGATACATTCCGCATTGGGGAACAGACGCACGATTCATCTCAACTCGGTGCGCCGCGGGCGAGCTTAGTCCGACCGGATCATCGCCCGTGTCATATTCGGCAAGCACCTGAAATCGCCCCGCGAGCGGAGTACTCTCAACTCCTTTTGCACGCTGGGTCTTTACTCGCACACGAACGGTAACGGCGCACGGGCGTACGAAAGTCGCTCACCGTGCGGGGTGAAATGACGACGGGGGCCGCACCCCCAAGGGTGCGGCCCCCGTTCCCACGCCGTGACCGCCATCACCCGGTCACGGCCTTGCCGTACGCCCTCGCCGGACGGGTCAGCCCACGGAGGAGTAGGCGACCACACCCCGCAGCAACTGGTCGACGGCCTTGCGCGCGGCCTTGGCCACGGTCGAGCCCTCCGCGGGAGCCGCGGCGGAGATCTGCCCGAGCACGTCGATGACCTGCTTGCACCACCGCACGAAGTCCCCGGCCGGCATCTCCGCCTCCCGCAGCACCTCGTCGAGCCCCTTGCCGGACGCCCACATGTACGCGGCCCAGGCGAACCCGAGGTCCGGCTCGCGCTGCCCGACGCCCTCGGTCTGGCTGATCCGGAACTCCTCCTCCAGCCCGTCGAGCCGGCCCCAGATGCGGACCATCTCACCGAGCGCGGCCTTGGCCTTGCCGGAGGGCAGCTTCGGCGCCATCGCGTCGTCGCCGACCCGGGCCTCGTACACCAGCGCCGAGACGCAGGCGGCGAGTTCGGCGGGGGCCAGCCCCTCCCAGACCCGCTCGCGCAGGCACTCGCTGGCCAGCAGGTCCAGTTCGCCGTAGAGCCGCGCGAGCCGCTTGCCGTGCTCGGTGACCTCGTCACCGCGCAGATAGTCCAGCTCGGTCAGCAGGGCCACGATCCGGTCGAAGGTCCGCGCGATGGTGTTCGTACGGCCCTCGATGCGCCGCTCCAGCTGCGAGGTGTCGCGCAGCAGCCGGTGGTAGCGCTCGGCCCAGCGCGCGTGGTCCTCGCGGTCGTTGCACCCGTGGCAGGGATGCGCCCGGATCGCCGTCCGCAGTCGTGCGATCTCGCGGTCGTCGGCGGCCTGGGACCGCTTCTTGCGCGCCCGCTCCGGCGGGATGTGCCCGGCCTTGGTCCGCAGCGCGGAGGCGAGGTCCCGGCGGGACTGCGGCGAGCGCGGGTTGAAGGTCTTGGGGATCCGCATCCGGTCCAGCGGCTCGACCGGCACCGGGAAGTCCATCGACGCCAGCCGCTTGACCTGCCGTTCGGCGGTCAGCACCAGCGGCCGCGGCCCGTCGTGGTGGTCGAAGCCGCGGTGGCCGTTGGACCGGCCCGCGGGCAGGCCCGGGTCCAGGACCAGGGCCAGGCCCGCGTACTTGCCGGTGGGCACGTGGATGACATCGCCCGGCTTCAGCTTCTCCAGCGCGACGGCGGCCTCCGCACGCCGCTCGTTCGCGCCCTGCCGGGCCAGCTCGGTCTCCCGGTCCTTCAGCTCCCGGCGCAGCCGCGCGTACTCCTCGAAGTCGCCGAGGTGGCAGGTCATGGAGGCCTTGTAGCCCTCCAGGCCCTCCTCGTTGCGCTGCACCTGGCGGGAGATCCCGACGACCGACTTGTCGGCCTGGAACTGGGCGAAGGAGGTCTCGAGCAGCTCGCGCGAGCGGTGCCGGCCGAACTGCTCGACCAGGTTGACCGCCATGTTGTACGACGGCTTGAAGCTGGAGCGCAGCGGATACGTGCGCGTGCCCGCGAGCCCGGCGAGGTGTTCGGGGCTCATGCCGCGCTGCCACAGCACCACGGCGTGGCCCTCGACGTCGATGCCCCGGCGGCCGGCCCGGCCGGTCAGCTGGGTGTACTCGCCGGGGGTGATGTCGGCGTGCTGCTCGCCGTTCCACTTGACGAGCTTCTCCAGGACCACCGAGCGGGCGGGCATGTTGATGCCGAGCGCGAGGGTCTCGGTGGCGAACACGGCCTTGACCAGACCGCGTACGAACAGCTCCTCCACGACCTCCTTGAAGGTCGGCAGCATGCCCGCGTGGTGGGCGGCGATGCCGCGCTCCAGGCCCTCCAGCCATTCGTAGTAGCCGAGGACGTGCAGGTCCTCGGTCGGAATGGAGGCGGTGCGCTCCTCGACCAGGGCGCGGACCTGCTCCCGCGCCTCCTCGTCGTTGAGCCGCAGGCCCGCGTACAGGCACTGCTGGACGGCGGCCTCGCAGGCGGCGCGGCTGAAGATGAAGGTGATGGCCGGGAGCAGGCCCTCGGAGTCGAGCCGTTCGATGACCTCGGGGCGGCCCGGGGTCCACACGCGCGAGCGCTGTCTGCGCTCGCGCTCCCGGTCGGCCTCCCGCATCGCCCGTCCGCGCCTGCGGTCCTGGTACGACGGCCGGGTGGCCTCCATGCGGGCGAGGCGGACCAGGTCGGGGTTGACGGCCTTCTTGTGGCCCTCGCCCTCCTCGAACAGGTCGTACATCCGGCGCCCGGCGAGGACGTGCTGGAACAGCGGCACGGGCCGGTGCTCGGAGACGATCACGTCCGTGTCGCCGCGGACGGTGTCCAGCCAGTCACCGAACTCCTCCGCGTTGGACACCGTGGCGGAGAGCGAGACCAGGGTCACCGACTCGGGCAGGTGGATGATCACCTCTTCCCAGACGGCGCCGCGGAAGCGGTCGGAGAGGTAGTGCACCTCGTCCATGACCACGTAGCCGAGGCCGAGGAGGGTCTGCGAGCCGGCGTAGAGCATGTTCCGCAGCACCTCGGTCGTCATCACGACCACCGGGGCGTCGGAGTTCACGCTGTTGTCGCCGGTGAGCAGGCCCACCTTCCCGGTGCCGTAGCGGCGGCACAGGTCGGCGTACTTCTGGTTCGACAGCGCCTTGATGGGGGTCGTGTAGAAGCACTTCTTGCCCTGCCGCAGGGCGAGGTGGACGGCGAACTCGCCCACGATCGTCTTGCCCGAGCCGGTGGGGGCGGCCACCAGGACGCCCTTGCCCGCTTCGAGGGCCTGGCAGGCCTCGATCTGGAAGGGGTCGAGGCCGAAGTCGTACATCTCGCGGAAGGAGGCGAGCGCGGTGGCCTGCTCGGCTGCCCGCCTGCGGGCTGCCGCGTACCGCTCGGCCGGTGAGAGGTCCTCTGTCATCGTGCTTTCGAGCGTACCGGGCCCCGCTGACAACAGGACGATCATTATCCGGATGACCCTCCGGACGACAGTCTGAAGGTAAGAGAACCGGAGGGTAAGAAGACCGGAAGAATCGCGGCGGACGGCCCGGTGGGACACGGATGCCCCCGTCCTCGGGGGGCGGGGGCATCGCGCGGCGGCTCGGTGAGGGCTCAGGTCACGTCGTCGTATCCGTTGACCCGGTCGGTGCTCGCCTGCTCGGGCAGGGCCCGGGCGGCCGGGACGGGCTCGACGTCGCCGATGTCCTCGGGCGTCAGGTCGAGCTCGGAGGCCTCGTCGTCGGCGGGGCCCGACGCCTCGCGGCGGCGCCGGCGCTTGTCGTTGAGCAGGGAGAAACCGACCGCGCCGAAGTACAGCACCCAGATCGGCCCGGCGAGGGCCAGCATGGACAGCGGGTCGGTGCTCGGGGTGGCCACGGCCGCGAAGACCGTGATGCCGAGGATCATGGCCCGCCACCAGCCGAGCATGCGCCGGCCGGTCAGCACCCCGGTGAGGTTGAGCATGACCAGCAGCAGCGGCAGCTCGAAGGAGAGACCGAAGACGATCACCATGCGGGTGACCAGCTGGAGCAGGTCGTCGAGCGGCAGCAGGTTCTTGATGTCGCCGTTCGGCGTGAAGTCGATCAGCACCTTCGCGGTGGTCGGCAGCACCTTGTACGCGAAGAAGGCACCGGCGAAGAACAGCGGGGCACCGGTGAAGACGAAGGCGTAGGCGTACTTCTTCTCGTGACGGTGGAGGCCCGGCGCGACGAAGGCCCACAGCTGGTACAGCCAGATCGGCGACGCGAGCACGACACCCGCCATCAGCGACACCTGGAGGGCCAGCGTGAACGGCGCGAGGAGACCGTTGATCGTGATCTCCGCGCACTGGGTCTTGCCGTCGGAATGCGCCAGCTGTGCGAAGGACTCCGGGCAGCCGACCGAGTCGAGGATCGGCTTCGTCAGGAAGTTGATGATGTCGTTGTAGTAGAAGGCCGCGACGATCGTCACGATGACGATGGCCAGCATCGCCTTCGCGAGCCGGTTGCGGAGCTCACGAAGGTGATCCGCGAGGGGCATCCGCCCCTCGGGATCCCTCTCCTTCTTGCGGGCAGGCTTGAGCAACCCACGTCCTCATCTCGTGCGGCAGGCCGGGGGCTTCCGGCCGTGCGTCAGCGCTGGGTGGTGTCCGTCGGCTCGTTGACCGGCCGCGAGCTGGTCACGTCACCGGGGGCCGCCTGGATGGTGCGCTGCGCCGGGGGCTGCTCGCCCGTGGTGGGCGCCTGGGCGGACGTGCTGCCGCCCTCTTCCTTCATCGCCTTGGCCTCGCTCTTGAGGATGCGCGCGGACTTGCCGAGCGAGCGGGCCATGTCCGGAAGCTTCTTCGCGCCGAACAGCAGGATGATGACGACGAGGATGAGAATGATCTCGGGAGCTCCGAGCCTTCCGAACATAAGTCTTTACCTTCTCACCGAGGCGGCTGGGTGGGGTGCTGTCCGACCAGTCGGACATGTGTCCGATGGTCATGCTGGCAGCGATCGTAACGCTCAGGGGTAAACGTGAGGCAATCCCCGTGCGTACTCCCGGTCCACGGTGCGGGCCTCGTTCTCCACACCATGACCAGCAGCGTACCTGTCCCACAGGGCAGCATGACAGGGCGAAGTGACGCAAAGCGCTTGCGCCGCCGGTCTCACGGGCACCGCCCGGCACCGCTCACAGCGCGTCCACAGCGCGGGCCGCGCTCGCGGACGCCCGTTCCAGATCCTCGGCGGCCCTGCTGATACGGCGTGCGGAGTCCGCGACCTGCTCCCCGAGGCGCCGCGCCTCCAGGAACACCCGCACGGCGAGCACCCCCAGGACGGCGACCCCCAGGAAACCCATCGCTACCGCGAACATCGGCCAGAACATGAAGGCGAGCCTAGACCGTCCGCCGACGCGCGACGCGGGGGGCTACACCGTGGAGTGCAGCCGCAGGGTCCTCACCCCGCCGCCGGTGAGCAGCTCGACGATCCGCTCCCCGGCGGGCTTGCGGACAGCGGCGCCGCAGTCGGGGCAGGTGAAGGAGTAGAACGTCGTCCGGCTGCTGGCGCCGATGGCGAGGCGCAGCGCACCGGCGGCGAGTTCGAAGCGGCCGCGGCAGTCCGGGCAGCCGGCCCTGAACATCACCGGGACCGCTCGTCTCATGCCGGCGAAGGCGGTCGCCGCCGTCATCTCACCCGCACGCTCGCTCACAGGCCTCGCTCCTTCTTCCGGTCGTTCACCAGCGGCGTCGCTGGGACCGCCGCGTCGTGCCGTCGCGTGTCCGCGACGCCACGGGGGCTCGCGGCGCGGTTTCCCGCCCCCCTGCGGACGCGCCTCACCGCGAAGGGCCCACCGACGGCTCGGCGTCGTACGCGGCCAACGCCTCCGCCGCCGCTCTGCGGGCGCTCTCCGCCAGCTCCGGCGGGGAGACGATCCGGCCGTCACGGCCGAGGCGCAGGGCGAGTCGGCGCAGGGAGGCCGGGTCGGGGGTACGCAGAGTGATACGCAGCCCGCCGTCGGGAAGCTCATCGGCGCTGTCGTGCGGGTAGTACTCGGCGACCCAGCGGCCACCGGGGCCGACCTCGACGACCACCTCGGGGTCCTCGGCGGCCGGCTGCACCAGCCCTTCGGAGAGGTCGCGCAGTTCTATCTCGGGCGGGGCCGAGGGCGCGTCGAGGATCTTGATCTCGGCGACCCGGTCGAGGCGGAAGGTGCGCCGTGCCTCGGAGCGGCGGCACCATGCCTCCACATAGGTGTGACCCACGCTGACCAGGCGGATCGGATCGATCTCGCGCTCGGTGACCTCGTCCCGGGCCGGGGAGTAGTAGCGGATCCACAGCCGGCGGCGCTCGGAGATCGCCCGGTCCACATCGGCGAAGACGCCGCCCTCGGACTCGAAGGTCACCGACAGCCGGGAGCTGGCACCGGCGGCCTCACCGGCCGCGGCCTCCACCTTGGCGGTGGCCCGCAGCAGGGCCTGGCGGTCACTCTCGCGCAGGCCGGGCAGGGTCGACACGGCACGGGCGGCGACCAGCAGCGCGGTGGCCTCGTCGGCGGCGAGCCGGAGCGGTTCCGCCGCCTCCTCGCCGAGCGCGGCCGGGTTGTGCCACCAGATGCGCTCGCCGTCGGTGTCGATGTCCAGCAGGTCGCCGCCGCGGAAGCTGGTGCCGCACATGGGCAGCAGATCGAGGTCGGCGACCAGCTCGTCCTCGGTGATGCCGAACGCGCGCGCCACATCGGCGATCCGGGCGCCGGGGCGCTCTCGGAGGTAGGTCACCAGGGAGAGCATCCGCCGCGTCTGGTCGATGGCGTTGACCGTCCTGGCCGGTTTGACTGCCACAGTCCCGCTCCCCCTCAGCCCTTGGCCACGGCGCGCAGCCGGTCCACCACGTCGGCCCGCAGCTCGGCCGGCTCCACGACCACCACGTCCGGCCCGAACTCCACCAGCCAGGCGTCCAGGCCGTGCCCGTACGGAATCTCCAACTCGTCCCAGCCGTGTCCGAGTTCCCGGACCGCGGTGGCCTTCGCCCGAAGGGGGTAACCGGCCCCGGAGCGCAGCCGGATCAGGGCCGAGCGGTCGGCGATCTCACCGGCCCAGCCGGCGACGGTCTCGCGCACGGTGACGACGTCCGGCACGGGCGCGGTGAAGCCCGTGCCCCGGGAGCGGACCCTGCCGGTGATCCGGGAGAGCCGGAAGACGCGCTCGGCGCCCCGGTCGCGGTCGAAGCCGGCCAGGTACCAGTGGCCGCGCCAGCACTCCAGCGCCCACGGTTCGACGTGCCGGGGCTCGGGATGGGCGGCGGAGGCCTTGCGGTACTCGAAGATCACCGGGCGGCGGTCGCGGCAGGCCAGCATCAGCGGCTCGAAGGCGGCCTCGTGCACCGGGATGCGCGGCTCCAGGGCGCCGTGCGCCTCGTACGGGTCGACGTCCTCCGGGAGCCCGGCCGCGCGCAGCTTCTGCAGGGCGCCGCTGGCGGCCCCGGCCAGCCGGGCCTGCTGCCAGACCTTGGCGGCGAGGCCCAGGGCGGCGGCCTCCTCGGCGTCCAGGGTGATGGGGGGCAGGCGGTTGCTGTCGCGGCGGGCGAGGTAGCCGACCTCGCCTTCGAGGTTCTCGACGGTCTCGATGACCAGGCCCAGTTCCCGCAGGTCGTCCTTGTCCCGCTCGAACATGCGGTTGAAGGAGTCGTCACTGCCCGCTTCCAGGTAGGCCTCGATGGACTCGCGCAGCTCCCGCTTGCTGAGCGGCCGCCGCGTCCCGAGCAGACACAGCGCGAGGTTCATCAGCCGCTCGGCCTTGGCAATGGCCATCGACGCCCTTCGCCTTCCCTATGGTGCTTCCGACCGACGACCGTACCGCTCCGCGGGTCGGTGACAAAAGCCGAGGGCCCATGCCCGAGCAGGCATGGGCCCCAGGTGGTCGGTTCCGGTCGGATCCGGCCGGCCGGTCTGGTGTGGATCAGACGCCGAGCAGGTCGACCACGAAGATCAGGGTCTCGCCGGGCTTGATCGCCGGGGTCGGGCTCTGGTTGCCGTAGGCGAGGTGGGCGGGGATGGTCAGCTGGCGGCGGCCGCCGACCTTCATGCCCTGCACGCCCTGGTCCCAGCCCTTGATGACCCGGCCGGCACCCAGCGGGAAGCGGAACGGCGTGCCGCGGTTCCAGCTGGCGTCGAACTCCTCGCCCGTGCTGAAGGCGACGCCCACGTAGTGGACGGTGACGTTCTGGCCCGCCTGCGCGACCGGTCCGTCGCCCTCCCAGATGTCCTTGATCTCCAGGTCCGCCGGGGGCTCGCCGCCCGGGAAGTCGATCTCGGGCTTGTCGATGCTCACGTCAAAAGCTCCTGCTTGTGTACGACACGAAACGTGGACAGTCTTTCATCATCGCGGGTCTCCCGCCCGCCCCGGGCGCCCGGGCGCTACATCGCCGCGAGGATGTCCACGGTGAACACGAGGGTGGCGCCCTTCTTGATGACTCCGCCGCTCGGCGGGTTGTCGCCGTACCCCAGGTCCGGCGGGACGACGATCAGGACCCGGCTGCCGACCTTCTTGCCGGTCAGGCCCTGGGCGAGGCCCTTGACCGCCTGCTGCATCTGCTCCAGCGAGAACTGGCTGAGCCGGCCGGAGCCGTACGTCCGCTGGAAGGTCTTGCCGCCGTCCCAGACCAGGCCCTGGAACTGGCACAGGATTGTCTGGTCGGCCTTCAGCTGCGGACCGTCGCCCTCCAGGACGTACTCCGACACGAGCTTCTTCGGCGGGTCGGTCCTGGGCACGGTGACCTTGGGCACCTGGCCGTCGGTGTTGGTGGCCACCTTCGGCAGGGCCGCGTCGTTCTGCGGGACCGGCGTGCCCTTGACGGAGCTCTTGGAGTTGAAGGAGTCGATCAGGTCGATGACGAAGACCAGGGTGTCGGTGCCCTTGATGCCCGCCTGCGCGTTGCCCTCCGTGCCATAGCCCCAGGTGGGCGGGACGGCGATCTGGACGCGGCTGCCGGTCTTCTTGCCCGCGAGGCCGTACCGCCAGCCGTCGATGATGCCGCCCTGGGCGAGCTGGATGACCAGGGGGCGCTTGCGGTCGTAGGAGTTGTCGAAGACCTTGGCCGTGCTCCAGATCTGGCCGAGGTAGTTCGCCTGGATGAAGTCGTTCTCCGCGACCGTGCGGCCACTGCCCGCGATCAGCGTCTTCACCGCGAGGTTCTTCGACGGGTCGCCCGGTCCCTTGGCGACGGTCGGCTTCTCGCCGAACTTCGTGCCCGCCGTGACCGCCGGCAGCGGCCCGTCCACGATCTTGGGCGGGGGCGCGGACGACGCCGAGGCCGACGGTGAGGCGCCGGTCTTGCTGGAGTCGGACTTGTCGTCACCGCATCCGGCGAGCGTGACCAGTCCTGCGGGAACGGCGGCGAGGAGGAGTGAGCGTCGGCGCACGGAAGAGCCTCGTAATCGGTCGGTCTTGCGGATGGCGTGCGCGCAACTCTACGACCCGGACAGGGCGCCGTACGGGAAACGTACGGCGCCCGTGTGGCGTTCCGGCCCTGTGTGCCGTAACGCCGGGCCCACCTCCCGCATCACCTCCCGGTGACTACATTCCGGCGATCAGCTTTTCCACCCGGTCGTCCACCGAACGGAACGGGTCCTTGCACAACACGGTGCGCTGTGCCTGGTCGTTGAGCTTGAGGTGCACCCAGTCGACCGTGAAGTCCCTGCGCTGTTCCTGTGCCCGCCGGATGAAGTCGCCGCGCAGCCGCGCGCGAGTGGTCTGCGGGGGGACCGACTTGCCTTCGAAGATCTTCAAGTCGTTGCAGATCCGGGCGGCTTGGCCCTTCCTCTCCAGCAGGTAGTACAGGCCACGACGACGGTGGATGTCGTGGTAGGCGAGGTCTATCTGGGCGACCCGCGGGTGCGACATCGTCATGTTGTGCTTGGCCCGGTACCGCTCGATGAGCTTGTACTTCATGACCCAGTCGATCTCGGTCTCGATGCGGTCGAGTTCCTCGTTCTCGATCGCTTCGAGGGTGCGGCCCCACAGCTCCAGGACCTGCGCGACCGTGCCGGTGCGGATGCCCCGGCGGTCGCAGAAGTCCACGGCCTTGTCGAAGTACTCGCGCTGCACCTCCAGCGCCGACGCCTCCCGGCCGCTGGCCAGGCGCACCTTGCGCCGTCCGGTGATGTCGTGGCTGACCTCGCGGATCGCCCGGATCGGGTTCTCCAGGGTGAGGTCGCGCATCACGGTGCCGGCCTCGATCATGCGCAGCACCAGGTCGGTGGCGCCGACCTTGAGCAGCATCGTCGTCTCCGACATGTTCGAGTCGCCGACGATGACGTGCAGCCGGCGGTAGCGCTCGGCGTCCGCGTGGGGTTCGTCGCGGGTGTTGATGATGGGCCGGGAGCGGGTCGTCGCCGAGGAGACGCCCTCCCAGATGTGCTCCGCCCGCTGGCTGACGCAGTAGACCGCGCCGCGCGGGGTCTGGAGCACCTTGCCGGCGCCGCACAGCAGCTGCCGGGTGACGAGGAAGGGGATGAGGATGTCCGCGAGCCGGGAGAACTCCCCGTGCCGGGCCACCAGGTAGTTCTCGTGGCAGCCGTAGGAGTTGCCCGCCGAGTCGGTGTTGTTCTTGAAGAGGTAGACGTCGCCCGCGATTCCCTCCTCGTGCAGGCGTCGTTCCGCGTCCACCAGGAGTCCTTCGAGAATGCGCTCGCCGGCCTTGTCGTGGGTGACCAGTTCGATCACGTTGTCACATTCGGGGGTCGCGTATTCCGGATGTGAGCCCACGTCGAGATAGAGCCGGGCGCCGTTTCGCAGAAAGACATTGCTGCTGCGGCCCCATGACACGACACGGCGGAAGAGGTACCGCGCCACCTCGTCAGGAGACAGGCGGCGCTGTCCCCTGAACGTGCACGTGACGCCGTACTCGTTCTCCAGCCCGAAAATGCGGCGGTCCATGAGGGAACATTACGCCCGATCCCCCGAGCTGAAACGGGGTTCGGCAGCACGATTTGGATCATTTTCCGATGAAGCCGCAACGATTCCGCCCCGCGCGGGAGCTGCGAGGACCCGTCCGGTGGCGAGCAGGACCAGCAGCGACACGGCCCCGGCGGCACCCGGCAGCGCGAAGCCCCACAGCGTGCCACCGGCCTGGACCACCGGCCCTGCCAGGCCCGTTCCCACCGAGGCGCCCACGGTGAACGTGGTGACAAGCCAGGAGAACGCCTCGGTGACGGTGCCGCTCGGGGCGTGCCGGTCGACGATGATGAACGCGCAGGCGATGCAGGGCGCGAGGAAGACACCGGCGACCACGCTGAGCAACACCATGGCCACAGGTCCGGGCGTCAGCATCAGCGGCAGGTAACACACCGCCAGGAGGGCCACCAGCACCCGGAGTCGCCGTTCGGGCGCGCCGCCCCAGGCGCGGGCGCCGTAGACGGTGCCGCCCGCCAGGGCCCCGAGGCCCACCCCGGCCATCAGCCAGCCGTACACCGCGTCACCGCCGTGACCGTCCGCGTACGACACCGAGGCGACCGTGATGGAACCCAGCGCGATGCCGACGAACAGGAAGGCGGCGAGCAGCACGAGCAGGCCGGGCGAGCGCAGGGCGCCCAGCCAGTGGGCCTCGCGCGGAGCCGAGCGCCACGCGCGCGAGGGCGGCGAGACCACCACGGAGAGCGCGCCGAGCACGCCCAGCAGGTTGAGCGCGAGGAGGGCGGCGCGCTCGTCCCACAGGGTCACGCACAGGGTCACCAGCAGCGGCCCTGCGGTGAACATGACCTCCTGCGCGATGGCGTCCATGGCGTACGCGGTGTGCACCTGCTCCTCACGGCCCAGCACGGACGGCCACAGCGCGCGCAGACCGCCCTCCAGGGGCGGGGTGAACAGGCCGGCCGCCGCGACGGCCGCGTAGGCGAGCGGCAGCGGGGAGGTGCCCGAGAAGGCGAAGAGGGTCATGGCCAGGGCGGCGAGGACGGCCGCGGGCAGCTGGACGCGCGGCTGGCCGTACAGGTCCACGAGGCGGCCCAGCACGGGCTGCCCGACGGCGTTGGCGACGCCGTACACGGCGGCCAGGGCGCCGGCGAGGCTGTAGCTGCCGCCCTCGGCGCGGACGAAGAGCACCAGGGCGATGGCGGCGGTGGCGTTGGGCAGCCGGCCCACCAGGGTGCCGGTGAGCAGCCGCAGGGCGTGCCTCGCCCTCAGGATGTCCAGGTATCCCGTGGCCATGTGCTGCCCTCCGCGGCTCGCCGGGACGCCCTGAGGGCCCGGAAGTGTTACGTATAACGTCTCTCGTTCATACGTACCATGTGCGCATTCGCACGTCCAGACGACCGGGAGTCATGTGGTGGCCCGCAGCAGTACGCGCCCGACCAGCCGGGACGTCGCCCGGGCGGCCGGGGTCTCCCAGGCCGCCGTCTCCCTCGTGCTGGGCGACAAGTGGCGCGGCCGGGTCTCCGAGACCACCGCCGAGCGCGTCCGCGAGGCCGCGCGCGACCTGGGCTACCGCCCCAACCTCGCCGCCCGCAACCTCCGGCTGGGCCGCACCCGTACCGTCCTGCTCGTGGTCCCCGCCCTGACGACGGAGTTCTTCGCCGGCGTCTACACCGGCGCCGCGCGCGTGGCGGCCGAACACGGCTTCGGCGTGGTGCTGTACCCCTCCCCCGCGGGCATCGGCCCGGCCCGCGACCCCTTCGCCTCCGCTCAGGCCGCCCTGGACGGCGTCATCGCCTCCTCGATGGCCGCCGACGCCCTCACCGCGATCCGGGGCGACCAGCTGCCCCTGGTCATGCTCGACAGCGACCCGGAGGGCAGCCTGGGCGCCGCGACCGTGAACCTGGACATCGCCGACGGCGTCCGGCAGGTCGCCGCGCACCTGCTGGCCCTCGGCCACCGCCGCGTGCTGCACCTCGCCGCCGACGTACCCTCCTGGACCTTCGAGGTCCGCGCCAGGGAGCTGGCCGCGCACCTGGCCGCCGTACCGGGCACCGAGGTCCGCACGGCACGGGCCCCGATCTCCATCGAGGGCGCGCTCACCGCCACCGAGGCCGCGCTCACCGCACCGGGCCCCCGGCCGACGGCGGTGGTCTGCGACGACGACAAGCTCGCCGCCGGCGCCTACAAGGCGCTGCGCCGGCTGGGGCTGCGCGTCCCGGACGACATGTCCGTCACCGGCCTGGACGACCTGGCCCTGGCCACCGCGCTCGACCCCGAGCTGACGACGGTACGGCTGGACGCCGAGCTGTTCGGGGAACGGGGCATGCGGGCCCTGCTGGCGGTCCTGGAGGGCCGGGAGCCGGACGGCGGGGACATCCCCGTCGAGCTGGTCGTGCGGGGCTCCACGGCGCCGCCACGCGCGCCGGCGTGAAAAGCCGGGTGCCCCGGCCGGAGATCCGGCCGGGGCACCCGGCGACACGTGCCGGGGCGGCTACTCCTCGTCGGAGTCGTCGGGGCCGTCCGCGCTCTCCGCCTCCGTGCTCGCGCCGTCCGCCGCCAGCAGCCGGGCGAGCTGGCGGCCGACGATGCGCTTGAACTTGCGCTTCTGCGGGCGCGTGCGGTCCAGGACGGCGACCTCCAGGCGCTCGGCGGGGATCTCCCGCTCGCTGCCGTTGGTGTCCCGCGACAGGGCCTGCACGGCCAGCTTGAGGGCCTCGGCGAGGCTCATGCCGTCACGGTGGCGCTGGTCCAGGAAACCGCTGATCTGCTCGGCGTTGCCGCCCACCGCAACCGAGCCGTGCTCGTCCACGATGGAACCGTCGTGCGGCAGCCGGTAGATCTGGTCGCCCTCGGGGGTCTCCCCCACCTCGGCCACCACCAGCTCCACCTCGTACGGCTTCTCGGCCGCGGAGGAGAAGATCGTGCCCAGCGTCTGGGCGTAGACGTTGGCCAGGCCGCGGGCGGTGACGTCGTCGCGGTCGTAGGTGTAGCCGCGCAGGTCGGCGTAGCGGACACCGCCGATGCGCAGGTTCTCGTACTCGTTGTACTTGCCGGCCGCCGCGAAGCCGATCCGGTCGTAGATCTCGCTGAACTTGTGCAGCGCGCGGGACGGGTTCTCGCCGACGAAGACGATGCCGTCGGCGTACTGCAGCACGACCAGGCTGCGGCCGCGGGCGATGCCCTTGCGGGCGTACTCCGCCCGGTCGGCCATGGCCTGCTGGGGTGAGACATAGAACGGCGTCGACACCGGTTATCCGTCCCTTTCTGTCATGGTCACTGGATCACCTTGATAAGAACCGGGCCCGCGCTCAGAGCAGGGCGGCCTTGGGGCCGTCGGGCTCCTCCAGGCGCTTCTGGAGCACCGCGCGGGCGATCTCCGACGACTCGTCCTCGGTGAGCCGGCGGAAGCCGTCCTCGGTGATCACGGTGATGATCGGGTAGATCCGGCGGGCGACATCGGGACCGCCGGTCGCCGAGTCGTCGTCAGCCGCGTCGTAGAGGGCCTGCACCACCAGGGTGGTGGCCTGCTCCTCGGTCAGGTCGCCACGGAACAGCTTCTTCATCGCACCGCGCGCGAAGATCGAGCCGGAACCCGTCGCCGCGAAGTTGTGCTCCTCGGAACGGCCGCCCGTGACGTCGTAGGAGAAGATGCGCCCCTTCTCGCGGTCCAGGTCGTACCCCGCGAAGAGGGGGACCACGGCCAGGCCCTGCATGGCCATGCCGAGGTTGGAGCGGATCATGGTCGACAGCCGGTTCGCCTTGCCCTCCAGGGACAGCTGGGCGCCCTCGACCTTCTCGAAGTGCTCCAGCTCCAGCTGGAAGAGCTTGACCATCTCGACGGCCAGGCCGGCGGTGCCGGCGATGCCGACGGCCGAGTACTCGTCGGCCGGGAACACCTTCTCGATGTCCCGCTGCGCGATCACGTTGCCCATCGTGGCCCGGCGGTCACCGGCGAGCACCACGCCGCCGGGGAACGTCACGGCCACGATGGTCGTGCCGTGCGGCGCCTCGAGCACGCCCTTGGTGGGCGGCAGCTGCCGGTTGCCGGGCAGCAGCTCGGGCTGGTGCTCGGCGAGGAAGTCCATGAACGAAGAGGATCCTGGCGTCAGGAAGGCAGCTGGTAGACGCCCGGTGCCACGAGAGTTGGCTTCCACGAGGTTCCTTCCAAGTAGGCAACGGCACGACGGCCAACCTCGGGGTCGTCCCTCAATTTGCCGATGGCCGAGTTGCAGTTGAAGCACAGTACGCCACGGACACTACCCGTCTTGTGGCAGTGATCCACATGCTCGGCGGGGGCCGCGAGACAGATGCAACAGATGCCTCGCTGCTCCGCGATCATGGCGCCCGGCTCCCACTCGGAGTGGGGCTTGATCGCTTCGCACTGCGGACACCGCTTGTGCCCGGGCGGGACCGGCACCCTCTGCCGAACCACCCTCCCCTTGGCCTGCCGGCGCTGCCGGTAGTACTCGGCAGAGCACTCACGGCAGTACGCCTGAAGGCCGTCGGGCATCGACCTGTTTCCGGCGAAAGCTGCCCGCGGCAGGTTGCGCATGCACCGCGAGCAGCGCCGCAATGTCGTCTCTTCCACTGCCCGAACTCCCACCCCTTACCTTCGAATCGAAGGCGAGGAGCCCTACTGGCCACCCTTCTGAACGAATGACCTCACGAAGTCTTCTGCGTTCTCTTCGAGCACGTCGTCGATCTCGTCCAGGACGGAGTCCACGTCGTCCGACAGCTTCTCGTGCCGCTCCTTGAGGTCCTCCGAGGCCTGCGCGTCCTGCGCCTGCTCCTCGACCTCTTCCGTGGACCGGGTGGCCTTCTGCTGGCCGCCGCCGGTGTCCTTGGTCGCCATAACCTCACCCCGCTCAGTTCGCCTGCCGATCGGTGATGATCAGACCCTACAAGCCGGGTCCGACATCGGCCCCGCAGTTTCCACAACGTACGGGGGCCACCCCGATGATTCCCGGGCGGTGGGGTTTCCACCCCGGCCGCCCGGACCCACCGGGTAGCCTTCTGGTTCCGCTCACCCGCCGGACAGGACCCTGACCAGGTCTTCCGCGGTACGGCAGCGGTCCAGGAGCTCCTTGACGTGATTTCGCGTTCCGCGTAGCGGTTCCAGGGTTGGAACGCGCTGGAGCGAGTCGCGGCCGGGGAGGTCGAAGATGACCGAGTCCCAGGAGGCGGCCGCGACGTCGTCCGCGTACTGCTCCAGGCAGCGTCCGCGGAAGTAGGCGCGCGTGTCCTCCGGGGGCTTCCTGCGGGCCCTGTCGACCTCGGACTCGTCCAGCAGCCGCTTCATGCGCCCGCGGGCCGCCAGGCGGTTGTACAGGCCCTTCTCGGCCCGTACGTCGGCGTACTGGAGGTCGACCAGGTGCAGCCGGGCCGCGTCCCAGTCCAGGTCGTCGCGGCGGCGGTAGCCCTCCATCAGCTCCCGCTTGGCGACCCAGTCCAGCTCGCCGGCCAGGCTCATCGGGTCGTTCTCCAGCCGGGTGAGGGTGTCCTCCCAGCGGCTGAGGACGTCCTTGGTCTGGTCGTCGGCGTCGGCGCCGAAGCGCTCCTCGACGTACTTGCGGGCCAGCTCGAAGTACTCCATCTGCAACTGGACCGCGGTGAGCGTGCGCCCGCTGCGCAGGGTGACCAGTCGCTTGAGGGAGGGGTCGTGCGAGACCTGGTGGAGGGTGCGCACGGGCTGGTCGACGGCGAGGTCCACGGCGATGAAGCCGTCCTCGATCATGGACAGGACCAGGGCGGTCGTGCCCAGCTTCAGGTACGTCGAGATCTCGGAGAGGTTCGCGTCGCCGATGATCACGTGCAGCCGTCGGTACTTCTCGGCGTCCGCGTGCGGCTCGTCGCGGGTGTTGATGATCGGCCGCTTGAGCGTCGTCTCCAGGCCGACCTCGACCTCGAAGTAGTCCGCGCGCTGGCTGATCTGGAAGCCGTGCTCGTGCCCGTCCTGACCGATGCCGACACGGCCGGCCCCGGCGAAGACCTGGCGGGAGACGAAGAAGGGCGTGAGGTGGCGCACGATGTCCGAGAAGGGGGTCTCCCGCTTCATCAGGTAGTTCTCGTGCGTGCCGTAGGAGGCGCCCTTGTTGTCGGTGTTGTTCTTGTAGAGGTGGATCGGCTGGGCGCCGGGCAGCTGCGCGGCCCGCTCGGCGGCCTCGGCCATGATCCGCTCGCCGGCCTTGTCCCAGAGGACGGCGTCGCGGGGGTTGGTGACCTCGGGTGCGCTGTACTCGGGATGGGCGTGGTCGACGTAGAGGCGCGCACCGTTGGTGAGGATCACGTTGGCCAGGCCGATGTCCTCGTCCGTGAGCTGGCTGGAGTCGGCGGCCTCCCGGGCGAGGTCGAAGCCTCGCGCGTCGCGCAGCGGGTTCTCCTCCTCGAAGTCCCAGCGGGCCCGGCGGGCCCGGTGCATCGCCGCCGCGTAGGCGTTGACGATCTGGGACGAGGTGAGCATGGCATTGGCGTTCGGGTGGCCGGGGACGGAGATCCCGTACTCCGTCTCGATGCCCATTACTCGCCGTACGGTCATGCGGCCCTCCTTGCCCGGCGGCACCCTCGGTCGTGGGCGCCGCTCACGTACCGCTGGCGCTCCGGTGCGTGTGCGGTGCCCGTCCCCGCACGGCGCGACTCGGCGGCAGGAACGAGCCTAGAACGCCTTTGCGCTGGTGGGGAGATCATTTGCGTCATTGGCTGCTCCGGTCGTGGCCCGAAAAACAGTCGGCTGCGGGTACCCGCCGAGGGCACCCGCAGCCGCCCTGCCGTTACAGGTACTGACCGGTGTTCGCCACCGTGTCGATGGAGCGTCCGGTGTCCGCGCCCTGCTTCCCGGTGATGAGCGTACGGATGTACACGATCCGCTCGCCCTTCTTTCCGGAGATCCGGGCCCAGTCGTCCGGGTTGGTGGTGTTGGGCAGGTCCTCGTTCTCCTTGAACTCGTCCACGCAGGCCTGGAGCAGGTGGGAGACGCGGAGACCCTTCTGGCTCTTCTCCAGGAAGTCCTTGATCGCCATCTTCTTGGCGCGGCCCACGATGTTCTCGATCATGGCGCCGGAATTGAAGTCCTTGAAGTAGAGGACTTCCTTGTCGCCGTTGGCGTAGGTGACCTCCAGGAAGCGGTTCTCCTCGGATTCGGCGTACATGTGCTCGACCGCGGTCTGGATCATGCCCTGGACCGTGGAGCCCTTGTCGCCGCCGTGCTCCGCGAGGTCGTCCGCGTGCAGCGGCAGACGCTCGGTGAGGTACTTGCCGAAGATGTCCTTCGCCGCCTCCGCGTCCGGACGCTCGATCTTGATCTTCACGTCGAGCCGGCCGGGGCGCAGGATGGCGGGGTCGATCATGTCCTCGCGGTTGGAGGCGCCGATCACGACCACGTTCTGCAGGCCCTCCACGCCGTCGATCTCGGCGAGCAGCTGCGGGACGATGGTGTTCTCCACGTCCGAGCTGACACCGGAGCCGCGGGTGCGGAAGAGGGATTCCATCTCGTCGAAGAAGACGATCACGGGGGTGCCCTCGCTGGCCTTCTCACGCGCACGCTGGAAGACGAGGCGGATCTGCCGCTCGGTCTCGCCGACGTACTTGTTGAGCAGCTCGGGGCCCTTGATGTTCAGGAAGAAGCTCTTGCCCGCCGCCTGGCCGGTGACCTCGGCGACCTTCTTGGCCAGCGAGTTCGCCACGGCCTTGGCGATCAGTGTCTTGCCGCAGCCGGGCGGGCCGTAGAGCAGGACGCCCTTGGGCGGGCGCAGCTCGTGCTCCTTGAACAGGTCCGGGTAGAGGTACGGCAGCTCCACCGCGTCGCGGATGGCCTCGATCTGGTTGCCGAGACCGCCGATCTGCTCGTAGCCGATGTCGGGGACCTCTTCGAGGACCAGTTCCTCGACCTCGCTCTTGGGCACGACCTCGTAGACGTAGCCCGAGCGCGGTTCGAGCAGGAGCGCGTCGCCGGGGCGGATGGTGACGTCCAGCAGCGGCTCGGCGAGCCGTACCACCCGCTCCTCGTCGGTGTGCCCCAGTACCAGGGCACGCTCGCCGTCCTCCAGGATCTCCTTGAGGGTGACGATGTCGCCGACGCGCTCGAACTCCATGGCCTCGACCACGTTGAGCGCTTCGTTGAGCATGACTTCCTGGCCGCGCCGCAGCTCGTCGACCTCGACGCTGGGGCTGACGTTCACCCGGAGCTTGCGGCCGCCGGTGAAGATGTCCGCGGTGCCGTCCTCGTTGGCCTGCAGGAAGACACCGAAGCCGGCCGGCGGCTGAGCGAGCCGGTCGACCTCCTCCTTGAGGGCCACGATCTGGTCGCGGGCCTCACGGAGGGTGTTGGCCAGTCGTTCGTTCTGGGCGGACACGCCGGCCAGGTTGGTCTGCAGCTCGACGATCCGCTCTTCGAGAATCCTCGTGTGGCGCGGAGAGTCGGCGAGCTTGCGGCGCAGGACGGCGATCTCCTGCTCAAGGTAGGCGATCTGCCCGGCCGGGTCGTCGGACCCGCGTCCCGGGCGGATGCCGCGGTTCATGTCGTCGTCGTGGGCTGCCACGGTCCTCACCTCCTCCAAGGGGAGCTGGACGCTTCCAGACCCTACCTGGGTGGGTGTCGATTGAAACCCCTAGATCACAAAGACTGTCAAGGTGTGTCGTCGGTCACCCGGTGCACACTCCCTCGCACGGAGGGGATACCCACTCAACGTGAAGGGAAAGCCGCTTGTTCCATGCATGGCGTGGTCGAATCCCTTCATTACTGACCGGAGTTGTCCGCACCCAACCGATCGGCCCGTATACGGGCAGCACACAGAGCGCTCGTACGATCATCACGCAGAGCGACGGTGTCGGCGGATGGTGTGACCGCCGTGGCGGCCTGAAGTGATCGACCCGGCCGCCGGGGAACCCCTTTCCCGGTCCGGCGCTGGTACCCGAGCGGGCCGGGCCGGAAACCCCGGACCGGTCCCACACGGCAACAATTCGGGCGGAGGTAGGGTCGGGGGTGTTCAACAGCCGCTGGAGCGGACCCGGCTGGCCCTCGGGTGCCCGGACCGCCCGGCGAACCGACGGCAGGAGAGATGACCGTGCAGCAGGAGGCCCCGGGCGGCGAGGCGCTGGAGGTCTGGATCGACCAGGACCTGTGTACCGGCGACGGGATCTGCGCCCAGTACGCCCCCGAGGTGTTCGAGCTGGACATCGACGGGCTCGCCTACGTGAAGGGCGCGGACGACGAGCTGCTCCAGGCCCCCGGGGCGACCACGCCGGTGCCGCTGCCGCTGCTGACCGACGTGGTGGACTCCGCCAAGGAGTGCCCCGGCGACTGCATCCACGTACGCCGGGTTTCGGACAAGGTCGAGGTGTACGGGCCCGACGCGGAGTGAGCCCGGTTCAGACGCTCTGGGTCCCGGCCGGGGTGGTGCGCAGGAAGGCGCTGCCGTTCCACCGCCAGGAGGCCGGGGTCTTCACGTCCGGGCAGCAACTGGGCACGGAGTCCGAGGAGTAGCCGAGGAGCGTGGCGGAGACCGCACGCGCGCGGAGCGCGAAGTCGGTGACCGTGAGCCGCTCCTTCGGCTCGACGAGGGTGGCGACCACGCGCGGCTTGCCGCCGTTCGCGGAGCGGGTGAGGACGTAGACCCCGTCGGGCGGGGTGCCCATGGGCGCGTCGCAGTGCACGACCGCGACGGTCTCCGGCCTGCCGTCGCCGTCCAGGTCTCCGGTGGCCTTCTTGACGACCACCGCCTTCACGGGTCCGCAGTCCAGCGGGAACCGCACACCGGCCGTGCCCGGCGGGGCGACGGCCGCTGCGGCGGACCTGCCCCCGGGGGCGGGGGCGGACTGGGCTGCCGTGGCCGATCCGGGCTGGACGACCGAGGAGAGGGCCACGACACCCGCGACGGCCGTGGCGGTGGCGACCCAGTGGATGGGCCGGGTGTGGGTGTGCGCGAGCTCCGGAACGGCGGATTGCTGCACGAGGAGCGTCTCCTGTGAGGGCTGTGCCGGTGGGATGGGCTGCATGGTGCCACACGTCACAGTGCGCGGGAACGGGGGGGGTCGGGGATTGCCGGCCGGATCGCGTGCACCCGCCCGCGCGTGCGAGGCGCCGATGCCGGTGTGGTGTCAACGGAAGGGCGCCGTGACCGAGTTCCCGGATGCGGCCGGGAACTCAGGCACGGCGCCCTCGCGTTGTACCGGTGTGCGCCCGGTCAGCGGCCGGTGCCGCCGTCGGCGTTCGGTCCGGCGTAGTCCTCGCCGTAGGCGCCCTTCGCGGGGCGGCGACGGCGCATGGGCGGCTCGACGCCGTCCGCGAGGCGGCGGGCGGTGAGCAGGAAGCCGGTGTGGCCGATCATCCGGTGGTCCGGGCGGACGGCCAGGCCCTCGATGTGCCAGTTGCGGATCATGGTCTCCCAGGCGGTCGGCTCGTTGAAGCAGCCGATCTCCCGGATGGACTCCACGGTCCGGGCGAGCTGGGTGGTGGTGGCCACGTAGCAGCACAGGATGCCGCCCGGGACGAGCGCCTTGGAGACGGCTTCCAGGCACTCCCAGGGGGCGAGCATGTCGAGGATGACGCGGTCGACGTCGGTGTCGGACAGGTTGTCCTGGAGGTCGCCGACGGTGAGCTGCCAGGCGGGGTGCGGGCCGCCGAAGTAGCGCTCCACGTTCTGCCGGGCGATGTCGGCGAAGTCCTCGCGGCGCTCGTAGGAGTGCAGCATGCCCTGGTCGCCGATGGCCCGCAGCAGGAAGCTGCTGAGCGAGCCGGAGCCGACGCCGGCCTCCACGACGCGGGCGCCGGGGAAGATGTCGGCGAAGGCGAGGATCTGCCCCGCGTCCTTCGGGTAGACGACGGCTGCCCCGCGGGGCATGGACAGGACGTAGTCGGGGAGCAGGGGGCGCAGCGCGAGGTAGGCGACGTTGCCGGTGGTCCGGACAACGCTGCCCTCGGGAGCGCCGATCAGTTCGTCGTGCGGGAAGGAGCCCTTGTGGGTGTGGAAGTTCTTCCCGGCTTCGAGCGTGAACGTGTAGTGGCGACCCTTGGGGTCGGTCAGCTGTACCTGGTCCCCGACCTTGAAGGGCCCGCGCCTGCGGGCGGCACCGGTCGGTTCGGACATGTGACCAGCCTACCGGTTCCCCGCCGGGGGCTTGACCGGCGGAGGGGGTGGGGGGTGCGCGTGGGCGGGGACGGCGGCGGTGTCAGGCCGGCCGTGCCATGGCCCGCACGAAGGCCCGCTCCACGTCGGCGGCGGACAGGACGCCGTAGATCTCGCCGGTCTCCTCGACCACCAGGTACTCGGTGGCCGGGGTGGCGCGCAGCACGTCCAGCAGTTCCTCGCCGGCCAGCTCGGCGGAGACCCGCATGCCGTCGGTGAGCTCCTGGGCGAGGCCGCTGACGGAGACCCAGGGGCGGCGGTGCTCGGGCACGCCGACGATGGCGGCCTCGCGGACCAGCGAGAGCGGGTTGCCGTCGGCGTCGACCACGACCAGGGCGCGGGCCCCGGCGGCGTTGGCGCGGCGCAGCGCCTCGGAGAGGGGGGTGTCGTTCTCCACCGGGACGGCCCGCCGGGTGAGGGTGCGGGCGCGCAGCTCGGGGAGGTGCTCGCGCAGCCGGGCCATGCGCAGGCTGTTGCCGGCGCCGGTCCAGATGATCGCGGCGAGGATGGCGGCGAGCAGGGCGTCGGTGACGGTGTCCATGCCGCCCACGTCCTCGCCGCCGCCGCCGAAGGCGCCGGACTGGTTGAGCACGGGCAGGCCGATCAGGACGGAGACGGCGAGGGCGCGGCCGACCCAGGCCGCGGCGACCGTGCCGGTCATCGGCTTGCCGCTGATCTTCCAGACGACGGCGCGGAGCATACGGCCGCCGTCGAGCGGGAGGCCGGGGAGGAGGTTGAAGATCGCCACGATCAGGTTGGAGATCATGAGCCCGGCCAGCAGGACGCCGGGCACGGTGCCGGGCTCCACGGGCTTCATGGCGAGGTAGAACAGGCCGGCCAGGGCCAGGGAGAGCAGCGGGCCGACGAAGGCCAGCACGAACTCCCGGCCCGGGGTCTCGGCCTCCTTCTCGATCTCCGAGACGCCGCCGAAGAACTGGAGCTGGATGCGGCGGACGGGGAGCCGGAAGCGGATCGCGGCGACCGTGTGGGCCAGCTCGTGGACCAGGACGGAGGCGTAGAAGGCGACGGCGAAGAAGAGGGAGACCAGGTAGCGGGCGGCTCCCAGCTCGGGCAGCACCCGGTCGAGCTGTCCGCCGAAGACCCAGGTGATCAGCGCGGCGACGAGGAACCAGCTCGGCGCGACGTAGACCGGCACGCCGAAGGGACGCCCCATGAGAATGCCGCCACCGGGCTCCTTCGGCCGCGGCTCGGGCGGCTCACCCTTGGCGATACCGGAGTGGGCGAGGGAACGGTGCTCGGGGGCGGGGCCCTGCCGGGGGGGCTCGGCGGAGGTTCGGTGGTCCGGGGCGCGGTGGTGCGGTTCGGCCGGGGTCCGGTGATCCCGCTCGGCCGATGCGGGGGCGGGCCGGGCAGAGTCACCCTGGGCGCGGTGGTCCGGCTCGGCCGGGGTGGCGCCCTGCCCGGGGGGCTCAGCGGAGGTTCGGTGGCCCGCGGCCCGGCGGTCCGGCTCGGCCGGGGCGGGGCCCTGCCGGGAAGGCTCGGCCGGAGTCCGATGATCCCGCTCGGCCGGGGTGGCGGGGGCGCTGTCCAGATGGGGTGTGCCGTCCGCGTCGGGCCGGGAGGCCGTGGCGTCGGGCTCGGGGGTGCCGGCCGTGTCGGTGGTGCCGCCGCTCGTACGGGGCTTCGTGCCCTCTTCGCCGCCCGTTCCCGTCCTGCCCCCCTTGGCCTCCTCCGCCGGCCGGCCGGCGGAGGGCGGGGGGCCGGGCTCCGGGTCCGGGTGGCCGGTGGGTCCGGTCGCCGGGGCCGTAGGGTCAGCGGAGTGCTCGGCCGGCTCGTCGTTGCCGGACCGCGGCTGCCCGCTCCCGCCGCTCACGTCCACGGTGTCCCCTCGTTCGAAGCGTCCTTCCGCACCTGCCGGTGCGGAAGGGTCTCCAGTCGATGGTATGCGGCGGTGGCGGCACGTTTCGCCCCGGCACCCTGTGTTCGCCCCGGCAACGCGCGGCCGGTGCGGGCGGCGGCTGGGTCACTGTCAGTGGTGGGCCGTAAGGTCTGTGGGCATGGACAGCAGCATCGACGAGGCGGCGGCCCAGCCGGGCGACGCCGGACGGACGCCCCCGGCCACCCCACTCCCGACGCCGGACCCCGCGATGCCTGCGGCCACGGAACTGGCGGGGGAAGCGGCGCCGCGGACGGCCCCGGTCCCGCCCCCGGCCAGGGGCGGCGCGGGCGAGGAGCGGAGCGCCGTCGCGCCGGCCTCCCTGTCGCCCTCCCGGGCCAGTGACTTCATGCAGTGCCCGTTGCTGTACCGGTTCCGGGTGATCGACCGGCTGCCGGAGAAACCGAGCGAGGCGGCCACGCGGGGCACGCTGGTGCACGCGGTGCTGGAGCGGCTGTTCGACGCGCCCGCCGGGGAGCGGACGGCACCGCGCGCCAAGGCGCTGATCCCGGGTCAGTGGGACCGGCTGCGCGAGAGCCGCCCCGAGGTGACCGAGCTGTTCGCCGACGACCCCGAGGGTGAGCGGCTGGCCGGATGGCTGACCGAGGCCGAGCGGCTCGTGGAGCGCTGGTTCACGCTGGAGGACCCCACGCGGCTGGAGCCGGCCGAGCGCGAGCTGTTCGTGGAGGCCGAGCTGGAGTCGGGATTGCGCCTGCGCGGGATCATCGACCGGGTGGACGTGGCGCCGACCGGCGAGGTGCGCATCGTCGACTACAAGACGGGCAAGGCCCCCCGGCCCGAGTACGCCGAGGGCGCGCTGTTCCAGATGAAGTTCTACGCCCTGGTGGTGTGGCGGCTCAAGCGGGTCGTCCCGCGCCGGCTCCAGCTCGTCTACCTGGGCAGCGGGGACGTGCTGACGTACGACCCCGTCCTCGCCGACCTGGAGCGGGTGGAGCGCAAGCTGCACGCGCTGTGGGAGGCCATCGAGCAGGCCACCCGGAGCGGTGAGTGGCGGCCCCGGCCCACCAAGCTGTGCGGCTGGTGCGACCACCAGGCGCACTGCCCGGAGTTCGGCGGCACTCCCCCGCCCTACCCGCTGCCGGTCACGGCGCCGGGGGCCGGGACCGTGTGAGCCCGCGGACGCCGGCAGGGCAGAATGGGCCCGGACTAGCGAAGGAGTGTCACGTGGCCATCCGCGTCCTACTGGTCGACGACCAGCCCCTGCTGCGCACCGGCTTCCGGATGATCCTGGAGGCCGAGCAGGACATCGCGGTCGTCGGCGAGGCCGGTGACGGCCTGCAGGCCCTCGACCAGGTGCGCGCGCTGCAGCCGGATGTCGTGCTCATGGACATCCGGATGCCGCGGATGGACGGTGTGGAGGCCACCCGGCAGATCACCGGGCCCGGCCGGGACGGCCCGGCCAAGGTGCTGGTGCTGACCACGTTCGACCTGGACGAGTACGTGGTGGAGGCGCTGCGTGCCGGGGCCAGCGGCTTCCTGCTCAAGGACGCGCCCGCCAACGAGCTGGTGCAGGCGATCCGGGTGGTCGCGGCCGGCGAGGCCATGCTCGCGCCGAGCATCACCCGGCGGCTGCTCGACAAGTACGCCACGCACCTGCCGTCCGGCGAGGAGCCGGTGCCGGACACCCTGCACACCCTCACCGACCGCGAGGTGGAGGTCCTGAAGCTGGTGGCGCGCGGGCTGTCCAACGCGGAGATCGCGGCCGACCTGTTCGTCAGCGAGACGACCGTGAAGACGCATGTGGGCCATGTGCTCACCAAGCTGGGGCTCAGGGACCGGGTGCAGGCCGCGGTGTACGCGTACGAGAGCGGTCTGGTGCGTCCCGGCGCGCAGTAGGCCGGGGAGGAACAGCGGTACGACGACGAGAGGCGCCCTCCCCCGATGGGGAAGGGCGCCTCTGCCGTACCGGGCGTCAGCCCTCGCGTCAGCCGCTCACACCGCGGCTGAGCTCCCAGAGCTGGAGCGTCGAGGAGGAGTTGAGGGCGTAGGCCACGCCCGTGACGTCGTCCCGCGCGGCGACGTACTGCTTGCCCTGCCACAGCGGCAGGACCGGGACGTCGTCGGCGACGATGTCCTGGATCTCGTTCAGGCTCTTGGAGGCGCTGAGCCGGTCGGCCTCGCGGCGGGACTGCGGGATCAGCGTGCGCTGGATGGTGCTGTTGCTGTACGGCGAGCCGAGGGTGTTGTCCTTGTCGAGGAAGGGCGCGATGAAGCTGTCGGCGTCCGGGAAGTCCGGGAACCAGCCCATGCCGTAGACGTCGTAGCGGCCCTTCTGCTCGGCGGGCCGGAAGGTCTTCCAGGGGTGGCCCTGGATGGTGGTGTCGAACAGGCCGCTGTCGTTGAGCTGCTTCTGCAGCACCTCGAACTCCTGCTTGGTGGCCGAGCCGTAGTGGTCGGTGGTGTAGTGCAGGGTCAGCTTGACCGGGGTGGTGATGCCGGCCTTGGTGAGCAGCGACTTGGCCTTGTCGACGCTGGGGTTGCCGTACTTGTTGAAGAACGAGTTGGAGTGGCCGGTGACGGTGGCCGGGACGAGCGAGTACAGCGGCTCGGCCTGGGTGCCGTAGACCTTGGAGACCAGCTCGCCGCGGTTGATGAGCTGGGCCATGGCCTGGCGCACGGCCTTGGACTTGACGCTGGTGGCGTCGGTGTTGAAGGCCAGGTAGCGGATCTCCAGGCCGGGCATGTCGACCAGGTCGACGTTCTCGTCGGTGCCGGCGTCCAGCTTCTGGATCTGCGCGGGCGACATGGTGCGGGTCATGACGTCGATGTCACCCTTGTCGATCGCGGCGGCCATGGCGTCGGCGTCGGTGAAGGAGCGCAGCTCGACCTTGTCGTTGTTGACCGTCACGCCGCCCTTGTAGTTGGGGTTCTTGGTGAAGGTCGCGTCGACGATCGCGTTGTCCTTGACGTCGGCCTTGAAGGTGTACGGGCCGGAGCCGTCGATCTCGAAGCCGTCCCGCAGCTTGTCCTTCGCGTAGTCTTTCGGGTTGACGATGCCCGCGACCGGAGTGGACAGCTTGTAGGGGAAGGTGGCGTCGGCCGTCTTGAGGTGGAAGATGACCTCGCGCTCGCCCTGCGTCTCGACGGTGTCGATGGTGTTCAGCAGGGCGGCCGGGCCGCCGGCCACGTTGATGCGCAGCGCACGCTCGATGGAGTACTTGACGTCCGCGGCGGTCACCGGGTCGCCGTTCGCGAACTTCAGGCCCTCGCGCAGCTTGCAGGCGTAGCGCTCGCTGCCGCTGTCGGTGAAGGAGCAGCTCTCGGCGGCGTCCGGGACGGGGTCGCCCTCGCCCTTGGGCTGGGCCATCAGGGTCTGCACGGACTGGCGCAGGATGTTCCAGGTGCCGACGTCGTAGGCGAAGGCCGGGTCGAGCGGCGCCGGGGCTTCCTTCGTGGCCGTGAACTGGTCCGTGGTACCGACGACGATGGCGTCACCGCTCTTGCTCCCGCTGTCGGATCCGCCGCACGCGGCGAGAACCGGGGTGAGCAGGCCGGCCAGCGCCGGCAGCACCAAAGTCTTGCGGTTCATGCGGGAGTTTCTCCAGAGCTGTTCGGGTCCGTGTATCCGGCATGCAGGGGTGACGCGGCGGATCACGGGGGTTCTCGGCGATGTTCTCGCGATGAGATTAGTCCGCGCCCGCAGCCGGGTTCGCAGCCGCGTGAGTTGACCCCCCATCACGCAGTGGAACCGGCCGCGGACACACCGAAAACCCGACAGCGGCAGGATTAGTGCAGCTTCCCATCAATCGGGACACAAGGTCGCACGGAAACACCCTGGGCTGGCGCAGCCAGCACACTCTGCCGACGTTGTCGAGCCCCGTCGACGTGGGGAACGTCACAGTGTCAACTGTGCGGTCGGTCAGCGGAATTCGGCCGCTCCGCTGCCGGCGAATTCCCCTCGGGTGCACTTCCCCGGAAATGTGTCCGGAGTCGCCAATGGACTTAACACGCTGGGTGAACGGCTAGCGCATTTCCGTCATCAGGCCCCGCAGAAATGCCAGGTCGACCTGTTCCAGGGAGGAGACGACGGTGCGTCCCTCGGCCGGGCCGATGGGGGCCACGGAGGGGACGGCGACCACCCGGCAGCCCGCGGCCTCGGCGGCGGCGACGCCGGTGGCCGTGTCCTCGACCACCGCGCATCTGGCCGGATCCGCACCGAGTCCGGCGGCGGCGAGCAGGTACGGGTCCGGGAAGGGCTTGGTGCGGGAGACCTCGTCGCCGGCGATGGAGAGGGTGAAGTGGTGCGGTCCGAGCACGGTGAGCACCCGGTCGATGATGCGCCGGTGGGAGGCGGAGACCAGGGCCGTGGGGATGCCGTGCAGGTGCAGTTCGGCGAGCAGCCGGGAGGCGCCCGGCATCAGCGGCAGCGTGCGGCCGATCCGGTCCTCGAAGCCCTCGTTGAGCAGCACGCTGAGCTCCGCGAGGGTGATGTCGGCGCCGGTCGCCTCGATGAGGAAACCGGCGCTGCGGGTCATGGGGCCGCCGACCACGACGTGCCGCCAGGAGTCGTCCAGGGTGTGGCCGAGGGCGGCGAAGACCTCCACCTCGACGTCCCACCAGAAGCCCTCTGTGTCCACCAGGGTGCCGTCCATGTCGAGGAGCACCGCCTGCAGGGCGGAGCCTTCGGCTGTACGGGTTCCGAGCGCGGGGACCGTACTGGTCATCCGGGCGCACCTCCTTGAGGGACGACCAGGCCGGTTCCCGGGCGGGGAACCGGCCTGCAGTGGACCGACCAGTCTACGACGTGTCCGATCGGTCTGCTGGGTGAGACACGCCTCACCGTGCGTTGAAGTACTTCGCCTCCGGGTGGTGGATCACGATCGCGTCCGTGGACTGCTCGGGGTGGAGCTGGAACTCCTCGGACAGGTGGACGCCGATCCGCTCCGGCTCGAGCAGTTCCGCGATCTTGGCGCGGTCCTCCAGGTCGGGGCAGGCGCCGTAGCCGAGGGAGAAGCGGGCGCCCCGGTACTTCAGGTCGAACATGTCCTCGATGGCGGCCGGGTCCTCGCCGCCGAAGCCGAGTTCGGCGCGCACGCGGGCGTGCCAGTACTCGGCGAGGGCCTCGGCCAACTGGACGGACAGCCCGTGCAGTTCGAGGTAGTCGCGGTAGGCGTTGGCCTCGAAGAGCTTCGCCGTCTCGGCGCCGATGCGCGAGCCGACGGTGACGACCTGGAAGCCGACGACGTCCGTCTCGCCGGACTCCTCCGGGCGGAAGAAGTCGGCCAGGCACAGGCGCCGGCCGCGCCGCTGGCGCGGGAAGGTGAAGCGGGTGCGCTCGTTGCCCTGCTCGTCCAGGATGATCAGGTCGTCGTCCTTGGACACGCACGGGAAGTAGCCGTGGACGACGGCCGCCTCCAGGAGGTTCTCGGTCTGGAGGCGGTCGAGCAGGCCGCGCAGCCGGGGCCGGCCCTCGGTCTCGACCAGTTCCTCGTAGGTCGGGCCCTCGCCGGTGCGGGCCTGCTTCAGACCCCACTGGCCCTTGAAGAGGGCGCCTTCGTCCAGCCAGCTCGCGTACTCCTTGAGCTGGATGCCCTTGACGACGCGGGTGCCCCAGAAGGGCGGCTCGGGGACCGGGTTGTCGGTGGCGACGTCGGAGCGTACGTGGCCCTCCTGCGGGCGCTCCTCGATCTCCACGGCGGCGGCCCGCACCCGGCGCTGCCTGAGCTCGGGCAGCTTGGCACCGGGCACGCCCCGCTTGACGCCGATGAGGGCGTCCATCAGGCGCAGGCCCTCGAAGGCGTCGCGGGCGTAGCGGACCTCGCCCTCGTAGATCTCGTGCAGGTCCTGTTCGACGTAGGCCCGGGTGAGGGCCGCGCCGCCGAGGATGACCGGGAAGCGGGCGGCGAGGCCGCGCTGGTTCAGCTCCTCCAGGTTCTCCTTCATGATCACCGTGGACTTGACCAGGAGGCCGGACATGCCGATGACGTCGGCCCGGTGCTCCTCGGCCGCCTCCAGGATCGCGGAGACCGGCTGCTTGATGCCCAGGTTGACGACGTTGTAGCCGTTGTTGGACAGGATGATGTCGACGAGGTTCTTGCCGATGTCGTGCACGTCGCCGCGCACGGTCGCGAGCACGATCGTGCCCTTGCCCTCGGCGTCCGACTTCTCCATGTGCGGTTCGAGGTAGGCGACGGCGGCCTTCATGACCTCGGCGGACTGCAGGACGAAGGGCAGCTGCATCTGGCCGGAGCCGAACAGCTCGCCGACGACCTTCATGCCGTCCAGCAGGGTCTCGTTGACGATGTCGAGGGCCGGGCGGTCCTGGAGCGCCTGGTCGAGGTCGGCTTCCAGGCCGTTGCGCTCGCCGTCGATGATGCGGCGCTTGAGCCGCTCCTCCAGGGGCAGCGCGGCCAGTTCCTCGGCCTTGCCGGCCTTCAGGGACTTCGCCGTGGCACCCTCGAAGAGCCGCATGAGCTTCTGGAGGGGGTCGTAGCCCTCGGCGCGGCGGTCGTAGATCAGGTCGAGGGCGGTCCGGACCTCTTCCTCGTTGAACCGGGCGATCGGCAGGATCTTGGAGGCGTGCACGATCGCCGAGTCCAGCCCGGCCTTGACGCACTCGTCGAGGAAGACGGAGTTCAGCAGGATGCGGGCGGCCGGGTTGAGGCCGAAGGAGATGTTCGACAGGCCCAGTGTGGTCTGCACCGCCGGGTGGCGCCGCTTCAGCTCGCGGATGGCCTCGATGGTGGCGATGCCGTCCTTGCGGGACTCCTCCTGGCCGGTGCAGATGGTGAAGGTCAGGGTGTCGATGAGGATGTCCTCCTCGCGGATGCCCCAGTTCCCGGTCAGGTCGTCGATCAGCCGTTCGGCGATCTCCACCTTCTTCTCGGGGGTGCGGGCCTGGCCCTCCTCGTCGATGGTGAGCGCGATCAGCGCGGCGCCGTGCTCCCGCGCCAGCCGCGTGACCTTGGCGAACCGGGAGTCGGGGCCGTCGCCGTCCTCGTAGTTCACGGAGTTGATCACCGCGCGGCCGCCGAGCTTCTTGAGGCCTGCCTCGATGACGTCGACCTCGGTGGAGTCCAGGACGATCGGCAGGGTCGAGGCGGTGGCGAAGCGGCCGGCCAGTTCCTCCATGTCGGCGACGCCGTCCCGGCCGACGTAGTCCACGCACAGGTCGAGCATGTGCGCGCCCTCGCGGATCTGCTCCCGGGCCATCTCCACGCAGTCGTCCCAGCGGCCCTCCAGCATGGCCTCGCGGAACTTCTTGGAGCCGTTGGCGTTGGTGCGTTCGCCGATGGCGAGGTAGGAGGTGTCCTGCCGGAACGGCACCGACTGGTAGAGGGAGGCGGCGCCCGGTTCGGGGCGCGGCTCGCGCTCGGGCGGGGTGAGGCCCCGCACCCGCTCCACGACCTGGCGCAGGTGCTCGGGGGTGGTGCCGCAGCAGCCGCCGACGAGGGAGAGGCCGTAGTCGCGTACGAAGTTCTCCTGGGCGTCCGCCAGGCCCTCGGCGTCGAGCGGGAAGTGGGCACCGTCCTTGGTGAGGATGGGCAGGCCGGCGTTGGGCATGCACAGCAGCGGGATGCGGGAGTGCCGGGTGAGGTAGCGCAGGTGCTCGCTCATCTCGGCCGGGCCGGTCGAGCAGTTCAGGCCGATCATGTCGATGCCGAGCGGCTCCAGCGCGGTGAGCGCGGCGCCGATCTCGGAGCCGAGCAGCATGGTGCCGGTGGTCTCGAAGGCCATCGAGCAGAGCAGGGGGACCTCGGTGCCGAGGCGCTCCATGGCGCGCCGGGCGCCCAGGACGGACGCCTTGGTCTGGAGCAGGTCCTGGGTGGTCTCGACGATCAGGGCGTCCGCGCCGCCGGCGAGCAGGCCCTCGGCGTTCGCCTGGAAGCCGTCCCGGATGGTGGTGAACCCGATGTGGCCGAGGGTGGGCAGCTTGGTGCCGGGGCCGATGGAGCCGAGGACCCAGCGGGGCCGGCCGTCGCGGGCGGAGAACTCCTCCGCGGTCTCCCGGGCGATGCGCGCGCCCGCCTCGGACAGTTCGTGGACCCGGTCGGCGATGTCGTACTCCGCCATGGCCGCGTGGTTGGCCCCGAAGGTGTTGGTCTCGACGCAGTCGACGCCCACGGCGAAGTACGCCTCGTGGACGGAGCGGACGATGTCGGGGCGGGTGAGGTTGAGGATCTCGTTGCAGCCTTCGAGGTTCTGGAAGTCCTCGAGGGTGGGCTCCTGGGCCTGGAGCATCGTGCCCATGGCTCCGTCGGCGACCACCACTCGGGTGGCGAGCGCCTCGCGGAGCGCGGACACACGGGTCCGGCTGTCGGCGGAAGGGGACGTTGGCGACGAGGCCATGTAAGGGCTCCCTGGGGTGCGACGGCTGTCGGCTATGCGGCTGCCCGGGACCGGCCGGGATGCCGCACGGCGCCAGAGTAACCGGGAGTCGGCTTGGATGGGCAGCGGCGTCCACGAGGCGGACGCACGTGGCCCGCGCGTCACGCACGGATCACGTCAGATGTAACAGGTGCCGTCCGACCGTTAGCGGGAGGTCGGCATCGACCGGTAGTGTTCGACATTGCCGAACGGTGATTTTCACATGGGCACCGCGGCGAGGTCGAAGGGGACGGAGGCAGGACGGCGATGGCACGGAACATCCAGTCGCTCGAACGGGCGGCGGCGATGCTGCGGCTGCTCGCGGGCGGCGAGCGGCGGCTCGGCCTGTCGGACATCGCCTCGTCACTGGGCCTCGCCAAGGGCACCGCCCATGGCATCCTGCGCACCCTCCAGCAGGAGGGGTTCGTGGAGCAGGACGACGCCTCCGGGCGCTACCAGCTGGGCGCGGAGCTGCTGCGCCTGGGCACCACCTACCTCGACGTGCACGAACTGCGCGCGCGTGCGCTGGTGTGGACCGACGACCTGGCCAGGTCCAGCGGGGAGAGCGTGTACCTGGGCGTGCTGCACCAGCAGGGCGTCCTGATCGTGCACCACGTCTTCCGGCCCGACGACAGCCGGCAGGTGCTGGAGATCGGGGCCATGCAGCCGCTGCACTCGACAGCCCTCGGCAAGGTCCTCTCCGCGTACGACCCGGTCGCGCACAGCGAGGCGCTGGACACCGAGCGGAAGGCGTTCACGGACCGCACGGTGTGCGACCCCGGCGACTTCGAGCACCTCCTGGACGTCACGCGCGCGCGTGGGTACGCGGCCGACGTGGAGGAGACCTGGGAGGGCGTCGCGTCGATCGCCGCGCCCATCCACGACCGGCGCCGGATGCCCGTGGGCGCGGTCGGCATCACCGGCGCCGTGGAGCGGCTGTGCCGGGAGGGCGAGCTGCGCCCGGAGCTGATCGCCGCGGTGCGCGACTGCGCCCGCGCGGTCTCCCGCGATCTGGGCGCCGGGCGGTTCTGACCGCGGGCGGGCAACGAACGGAAGGACCGGGACGACCGGAACGCCAGGCGGCGTTCCGGTCGTCGATCTACCCTGAAATCGGCAAAAAGGGCTAGATCGTATGTCCGTGCACGAACGTTGATAACGCGAAGCGATCAATAACGATCCTGTTTTCGATAACAGAACCCTTGACTCACGTGTAACGCCGAAGCAAGACTCCCGTCCATCGGTCGGCATTGTCGAACACCTTCCGGCAATACGCGCTAGAGTGTGACAACGCCAAGGGCCGGCATCGCTCTCACCCCCGAGGGCGCCAGAACCCCCGCTGGGACCGGGGTTCGGCTTTCCCCTGGACGAAGGACAAAGGAGTCGCGGGTGTCCAGCTCCGACATCTTCATCGGCGAGACCATCGGTACCGCCATACTCATCCTGCTCGGCGGCGGTGTCTGCGCCGCCGTGACGCTGAAGGCCTCCAAGGCCCGTAACGCCGGTTGGCTCGCCATCGCCTTCGGGTGGGGCTTCGCCGTCATGACGGCCGTGTACATCTCCGGACCCCTGTCCGGCGCCCACCTCAACCCGGCCGTCACCGTCGCCCTCGCCATCAAGGACGGCGACTGGAGCAACGTTCCGACCTACTTCGCCGGCCAGCTGCTCGGCGCGATGATCGGCGCGGCTCTGGTGTGGGTCACCTACTACGGCCAGTTCTACGCCCACCTGACCGACAAGGAGATCGTCGGCGGTCCGGGCGCGCAGGCCACGGCGGCCAAGGCGGTCGAGGCCGAGGAGCAGGGCGCCGGCCCCGTCCTCGGCATCTTCTCCACCGGTCCGGAGATCCGGAACGTGGTGCAGAACCTCGCCACGGAGATCATCGGCACCGTGGTGCTGATCCTCGCGGTCCTCACCCAGGGCCTGAACGACAAGGGCAACGGCCTCGGCATCCTCGGCGGTCTGATCACCGCGCTCGTGGTGGTCTCGATCGGTCTGTCGCTCGGCGGCCCGACGGGCTACGCGATCAACCCGGCCCGTGACCTGGGCCCGCGCATCGTGCACGCGCTGCTGCCGCTGCCCAACAAGGGCGGTTCCGACTGGAGCTACGCCTGGATCCCGGTGGTCGGTCCGCTGATCGGCGGCGCCATCGCTGCAGGCATCTACAACGTCGCCTTCGCCTGAGAAGCCTCTTGAGAAGCCCCACCAGGCACCGAGACTTCCAGCACGCGCCGTACGTACAGCCCCCTCACCACGGACCTTCCAGGAGCACACAGTGACCGACGCCCACACCGCAGGCCCCTTCATCGCGGCGATCGACCAGGGCACCACCTCCTCGCGCTGCATCGTCTTCGACCGGGACGGCCGCATCGTCTCCGTCGACCAGAAGGAGCACGAGCAGATCTTCCCGAAGCCGGGCTGGGTCGAGCACAACGCCAACGAGATCTGGACCAACGTCCAGGAGGTCGTCGCCGGCGCCGTCGCCAAGGCCGGCATCACCCGGGACGACATCAAGGCCATCGGCATCACCAACCAGCGCGAGACCACCGTGCTGTGGGACAAGAACACCGGTGAGCCCGTCCACAACGCCATCGTCTGGCAGGACACCCGCACCGACGCGCTCTGCAGGGAGCTGGGCCGCAACGTCGGCCAGGACCGCTTCCGCCGCGAGACGGGCCTGCCGCTGGCCTCCTACTTCGCCGGGCCCAAGGCCCGCTGGCTGCTCGACCACGTCGACGGCCTGCAGGAGCGTGCCGAGGCCGGCGACATCCTCTTCGGCACCATGGACAGCTGGGTCATCTGGAACCTGACCGGCGGTGTCAACGGCGGCAAGCACGTCACCGACGTCACCAACGCCTCCCGGACCCTCCTGATGAACCTGCACACGATGCAGTGGGACGAGAGAATCTGCGAGTCCATCGGCGTGCCGATGCAGATCCTGCCCGAGATCCGCTCCTCCGCCGAGGTGTACGGCGAGATCACGGGCGGCAAGCTCGGCGAACTGCTCGGCGGCATCCCGGTCGCCTCCGCGCTCGGTGACCAGCAGGCGGCCCTGTTCGGCCAGACCTGCTTCTCCGAGGGCGAGACCAAGTCGACCTACGGCACCGGCACCTTCATGGTGATGAACACCGGCAGCAAGATCATCAACTCCTACGCCGGTCTGCTGACCACCGTCGGCTACAAGATCGGCGACGAGCCGACGGTCTACGCCCTGGAGGGCTCGATCGCCGTCACCGGCTCGCTGGTGCAGTGGATGCGCGACCAGATGGGCCTGATCTCCACCGCGGCCGAGATCGAGACGCTCGCGCTCTCGGTCGAGGACAACGGCGGCGCCTACTTCGTGCCGGCCTTCTCCGGCCTGTTCGCCCCGCACTGGCGCTCCGACGCCCGCGGTGTGATCGCCGGCCTGACCCGGTACGTCACCAAGGCGCACCTGGCGCGCGCCGTCCTGGAGGCCACCGCCTGGCAGACCCGTGAGATCGCCGACGCCATGGTCAAGGACTCCGGCGACGAGCTGGTGACCCTGAAGGTCGACGGCGGCATGACCGCCAACAACCTGCTGATGCAGACCCTCGCCGACGTCCTCGACGCACCGGTGGTGCGCCCGATGGTCGCCGAGACCACCTGCCTCGGCGCCGCCTACGCCGCCGGTCTCGCCGTCGGCTTCTGGAACAGCACCGACGACCTGCGCGCCAACTGGCGCCGGGCCGCCGAGTGGACCCCCCGCATGGACGCGGAGACCCGCGACCGTGAGTACAAGAACTGGCTCAAGGCCGTCGACCGGACCATGGGCTGGCTCGAAGACGAGAGCTGAGCGGCCCTTCCCGGCTCAGCCATCTCTGACGAGGAGTAAGTACCCGACATGACCAGTCAGTCCACCCTGCAGACCGTGCCCGCCCTGGGGACGCACCCGGCCTCCGGCTCCAACCCGAGCCGGGCCGAGACCAGGGAGCAGCTCTCCAAGGCGTCGTACGACCTTCTTGTGATCGGCGGCGGCATCCTGGGCATCTCCACCGCCTGGCACGCCGCGCAGTCCGGGCTCAGGGTGGCGCTGGTCGACGCCGGCGACTTCGCCGGCGCCACCTCCTCCGCCTCCTCCAAGCTGCTCCACGGCGGTCTGCGCTACCTGCAGACCGGCGCGGTGAAGCTGGTGGCGGAGAACCACTTCGAGCGCCGTGCGGTCTCCCGCCAGGTGGCCCCCCACCTGGCGAACCCGCTCACCTTCTACCTCCCCGTGTACAAGGGCGGGCCGCACGGCGCGGCGAAGCTCGGCGCGGGCGTCTTCGCCTACTCCGCGCTCTCCGCGTTCGGCGACGGCGTCGGCCACCTGCTCTCCCCCGCCAAGGCGGCGCAGGACGTGCCCGAGCTGCGCACCGAGAACCTCAAGGCCGTGGCCGTCTACGGCGACGACCAGATGAACGACGCCCGCATGGCGCTGATGACGGTCCGCGCGGCCGTCGAGGCGGGGGCGGTCGTCCTCAACCACGCCGAGGTCAGCGGGCTGCGCTTCACCAGGGGCCGGGTCACCGGCGCCGACCTCAGGGACCGGCTGTCCGGTGAGGAGTTCGGCGTCAACGCCCGCCTGGTGCTGAACGCGACCGGCCCCTGGGTCGACCACCTGCGCCGGATGGAGGACCCCGGCGCGGCGCCGTCCATCCGTCTGTCCAAGGGCGCGCACCTGGTCCTGAAGCGGACGTCTCCGTGGAAGGCCGCGCTCGCGACCCCCATCGACAAGTACCGCATCACCTTCGCCCTCCCCTGGGAGGACATGCTGCTGCTCGGCACCACCGACGAGGAGTACGAGGGCGACCCCGCGGACGTCGCGGTCAACGAGAAGGACATAGCCCAGATCCTGGACGAGGCCGCGTTCTCCGTCCGGGACCAGCAGCTCCAGCGCGACCTCATCACCTACGCGTTCGCCGGTCTGCGGGTGCTGCCGGGCGGCCCCGGCGACACCGCCAAGGCCAAGCGCGAGACCGTGGTGACCGAGGGCAAGGGCGGCATGCTGTCCGTCGCGGGCGGCAAGTGGACGACGTTCCGCCACATCGGCCGGACGATCATGAAGAAGCTGGAGGCGCTGCCGGGTCACCCGCTCGGCGACGACTTCGAGCCGATCTCCTCGCTGCCGAAGAAGCTGCCGCTGCCCGGTGTCGCCAACCCGCGCGCGGTCGCCCACCGGCTGCTGGTCGACGGGCCCGCCCCGGGTCCCCGCATGGCCGCCGACACCGCCCGGCACCTGGCCACCCACTACGGCTCCCTGGCCTTCGACATCGCCCGCCTGGCGAACGAGAACCCGGAGCTGGCCGAACGCGTCCACCCCGACGCCCCGGAGATCTGGGCGCAGGTCGTCTGGGCCCGTGACCACGAGTGGGCCGAGACGCCGGACGACGTGCTGCGCCGCCGCACCACGCTGACCATCCGGGGCCTGGCCACGGACGAGGTCCGTGCCAAGGTCCAGGACCTGCTGGACAAGAAGTAGCGAGCGGGCGCGCACGATCCGGCGCGCCTGAGGGGCGGCCCCTGCCGACGGGGCCGCCCCTTCCGCTTCCCCGCACTCCGCAACGCGCCCCACGGCCCGGCGGCACCGCCGCATAATGTGCTGACATCCGATGTCTGGGGCGACAGGAGGCCGGCCGTGGCAGTCACCGACGAGGCGATCGAGAAGATCAAGGGCATGATCGTCTCCGGTGCGCTGCGCCCGGGCGACCGGCTGCCGAAGGAGAGCGAACTCGCCGCCGAGCTGGGCCTGTCCCGCAACTCCCTGCGGGAGGCGGTACGCGCGCTGTCGCTGATCCGGATCCTCGACGTGCGGCAGGGCGACGGCACCTACGTCACCAGTCTCGACCCTCAGCTCCTGCTGGAGGCGATGAGCTTCGTCGTGGACTTCCACCGCGACGACACGGTGCTGGAATTCCTGGCGGTGCGCCGCATCCTGGAGCCGGCCGCGACCGCGCTGGCGGCGCCCCGGATCGACCCGGGGCGTCTGGACGCGCTGGAGGCCCAGTTGGACGCGCTGGGCGCGGAGCCGTCGGTGGAGCAGCTGGTCGCGGCCGACCTGGAGTTCCACCGGAGCATCGTGCAGAGCGCGGGGAACTCGGTGCTGTGTTCGCTGCTGGACGGGCTGTCGGGCCCCACCACGCGGGCCCGGATCTGGCGGGGGCTCACCCAGGAGGACGCCGTCGGCCGCACCCTGCGCGAGCACCGGGCGATCCTGGGCGCGCTGCGCGACCGGGACGCGGAGGCGGCGCGCTCCTGGGCGACCGTGCACATCGCGAGCGTGGAGCAGTGGCTGCGGTCCACGCTGTGAGCCTGCGAGCGGCCGGCTCCGTGAGTTGGCTGCTCGCGCGTGTTCCGCGGTGGCGAACGGGGCAGTGATCCGGTCACTCCCCCACGCAAGGGGGCTGCGGGCGCCCCCGCCGGACGCCGTAAGGTTGGTGAGTCAAGCGAGGGCACGTCGGAAGGAGGCACTGGGTGATCGAGCTGGAGGGGGTTCCCGAGCTGATCGACCCAGTCATGGTGGCCGCGTTCGAGGGCTGGAACGATGCCGGTGACGCCGCCTCCACGGCGGTCGCGCATCTGGAACGCGAGTGGAAGGGCGAGGTGTTCGCGGCGCTGGACGCCGAGGACTACTACGACTTCCAGGTGAACCGCCCCACGGTGTTCATGGACGGCGGTGTGCGCAAGATCACGTGGCCGACGACGAGGTTGTCGGTGGTCCGCGTCGGCGGTGACAAGCCGCGCGACCTGGTGCTGGTCCGGGGCATCGAACCGTCCATGCGCTGGCGTTCGTTCTGCAACGAGCTGCTGGGCTTCGCGCACGAGCTGGGCGTGGAGCTGGTGGTCATCCTGGGCGCGCTGCTCGGGGACACCCCGCACACGCGTCCGGTGCCGGTCAGCGGGGTCACGTCCGACCCGGACCTGGCCCGCCGGATGGACCTGGAGGAGACCAAGTACGAGGGGCCGACGGGCATCGTCGGCGTCCTCCAGGAGGCGTGCGCGCACGCGGGCGTCCCGGCGGTGTCGCTGTGGGCGGCCGTACCGCACTACGTCTCCCAGCCGCCCAACCCCAAGGCGACGCTGGCGCTGCTCAACCGGCTGGAGGACCTGCTCGACCTGCGCATCCCGCAGGGTGAGCTGCCCGAGGACGCGCGGGCCTGGCAGGTGGGCGTGGACCAGCTCGCCGCCGAGGACAGCGAGGTCGCCGAGTACGTGCAGACGCTGGAGGAGGCCCGGGACACCGCGGAGCTGCCGGAGGCGTCCGGTGAGGCGATCGCCCGCGAGTTCGAGCGGTACCTGCGCCGCCGGGACGTGGGCCCTCCGGGCGGCAAGCCGCGGCCCCCGGCGGCCGGGGGCCTGCCCAAGGACGAGGACGAGGACAACCCGGACGACTGAGGCACGGCGAAGGGGCGCTTCCCGCGCGGGAAGCGCCCCTTCGCCGTGCCCGACGGTGCTTAGAGGGCCACCCCGAGCAGTGCGTCCACCGTGCGCGTCACCAGGCCGGGGGCGCCGGTGTCGGTGCCGCCCTCCCTCTCCTGGCGGTCCGCCCAGCGGTCGACGGCGGCAAGGGCGGTGGGGGCGTCCAGGTCGTTCGCCAGGGCCTCGCGGACCTCTTCCACCAGCGCGTCGGCGGAGGGGCCGTCGGGGCGGGAGACGGCCGCGCGCCAGCGGCCGAGGCGGGCGACGGCGTCCTGGAGGACCTGGTCGGTCCACTCCCAGTCGGCGCGGTAGTGGTGGGAGAGCAGCGCGAGACGGATCGCGGCGGGGTCGACACCGGCACGGCGCAGCGCCGAGACGAAGACCAGGTTGCCCCTGGACTTCGACATCTTCTCGCCGTCCAGGGCGACCATGCCGGCGTGCACGTACGCCGTGGCCATGGGGAACTCGCCGGTGAGCACCTGGGCGTGGGAGGCGCCCATCTCGTGGTGCGGGAAGGCGAGGTCGGAGCCGCCGCCCTGGACGTCGAAGCCCATGCCGAGGTGGTCGAGGGCGATGGCCACGCACTCGATGTGCCAGCCGGGCCGGCCCCGGCCGAGGGAACCGCCGTCCCAGCTGGGCTCGCCGGGCCGGGCCGCCATCCACAGCAGCGGGTCGACCGGGTTCTTCTTGCCCGGGCGGTCCGGGTCGCCGCCGCGCTCGGCGGACAGCAGCCGCATGGCGGCGGCGTCCAGGTTCGAGACCTTGCCGAAGTTCGGGTCGGACTCGACGGAGAAGTAGACGTCACCCTCCAGCTCGTAGGCCGCGCCGAGGTCACGCAGCCGCTCCACGAGCGGGACGATGCCGGGTATCGCCTCGACGGCGCCTATGTAGTGCCGCGGCGGGAGCATCCGCAGGGCGGTCATGTCCTCGCGGAAGAGGGCGGTCTCCTTCTCGGCGAGGGCGACCCAGTCGACGCCGTCCCGGTCCGCCCGCTCCAGCAGCGGGTCGTCGACGTCGGTGACGTTCTGGACGTAGTGGACCTGCCGCTTGGTGTCGAGCCACACGCGCTGAACCAGGTCGAACGCGTTGTAGGTCGCCGCGTGACCCATGTGGGTCGCGTCGTACGGCGTGATGCCGCAGACGTATATGCGGGCGACGGGACCGGGGTCGAGGGTGACCAGGCCGCCGGTCGCGGTGTCGTGGATCCTCAGGTCGCGGCCCTGACCAGGCAGGGCGGGGACCTCGGAAGCGGGCCAGGCATGCATGTACATGAGCCTAACCGGCGCCGAGCTGCGGATACGAACGGGATCCGGCTGGATGGCCGGTTCCGCGGTCTTGTGGCTCGGCGCCGGATGTGCTCACACGGGCGGCCAGGGGATGGCGGGCCACTCCCCGCTCGGCTCCGGATGCACGCCCGAGGTGAGCAGCGCGTCGACACGCGCGCGCGTGGCGTCGATCTCGGCCGCCGTGATCAGTGCGGCCAGCCGGCGGCCCAGCTCGCCCTCCAGGCCGCCCCGCAGTGCCTTGAGGACGTCGACGGCCTCCGGGGTGAGGGGTTCCCCGGCCCACCCCCACAGCAGGGTGCGGAGTTTGTTCTCGACGTTGAAGGTGACGCCGTGGTCGATGCCGTAGAGGTCGCCCCCGGCGGTGGGCAGCAGATGGCCGCCCTTGCGGTCGGCGTTGTTGATCACCGCGTCCAGGACGGCGAGCCGGCGCAGCCGCTCGTCGTCGGCGTGGACCAGCAGGGCGGTGCGCCCCTCGCCGACCTCGGCGAAGCCGATCGCCTTCCAGCCCGGCTCCGGCTCCTCGCCGTCGACCAGGGCGAGCAGCTCCGCCTCGGGCTGGACGTCGACCCACAGCTGGCACATGCCCTCGCCGTACGGCCCGTCGCGCAGCACGGTCGGCGGTACGAGCCCCCAGCCGGTGGCCTCGGAGACCTCGTAGGCGGCCACCTCGCGGCCCGCGAGGGTGCCGTCGGGGAAGTCCCACAGGGGACGCTCACCGGCCACCGGCTTGTACACGCAGGAGGCTTCGCGGCCGTCCAGGGCGACCGTGCAGAACAGCGCCGCGTTGGACGCCTCGCGGATCCGGCCGCGCACGGTCAGCTCACCCCGCGCGAGCAGTTCGGCGGGGTTCGGATCGGCCGTCACGCTCCGCGGCGGTATCCGTTCTGGCGCGGACATACGTGTCCTTCCGGATCGAGCGGGAGGCTGCACAGCGGGCACGGTGGCCGCCCGGCGTTGACGATGTCGAGGGCGCGCTTGGCGAAGGCCCGGGCCTGCGCGCCGGTCAGCCGGACCCGCAGCATCGGGGGTCCGTTCTCCTCGTCTTGGAGCAACCGCTCCTCGGCCTCGGCCAGGTCCTCCTCGGTGTCGGCCTCGAGCTCCACGAGGGCCTGTGCCTCGACGATCATGCGCTGGTCCTCGCCGTCCCAGGCCAGGGCCATGGTGCCGACGCGGAACTCCTCCTCGACGGGGGTCTCCAGCGGCGCCGTGTCGGCGATCTCGGAGGGGGCCACGGCGGGGACCGCGGCGCTGCCGCCACTACGGCGTACGACCTCGTCGAGCAGTTCGTCCATGCGCTCGGCGAGCGCGGCGACCTGGGTCTTCTCCAGGACCACGCTGGTCACCCGGGGGCCTGCGGTGGCCTGGAGGAAGAAGGTACGGCGCCCGGGCAGTCCGACCGTGCCGGCCACGAAGCGGTCCGGCTGGTCGTAGAGGAACACCTGACGGGACACGTCCTGTCTCCATTGATGTCGTGGTTTCGAGCGGTTCGGCGGTGCGGGCCGTGCGGACACGCGGCGGGGTGGATCGCTTCACCCTACTGCGGCCGACGATCACGGTGCGCCCGCACCACCCCCGACCGGTGCGTCGCCCTCACCGGGTTCCTCGCGCGGGGCGAGCGAAGCGAAGTCCCCGGTGTCGCCGAGGCGGACCAGGAAGGGACGCAGGCGGGTGTAGCGGATGGCGGTGACGGAACAGGGCTCCACGGAGATCCGCTGGAAGAGGTCCAGGTGAAGGCCGAGGGCGTCGGCGACGAGCGACTTGATGATGTCGCCGTGGGAGCACATCAGGTAGACGGCGTCGGCGCCGTGCTCGCGCTCCACGCGCGCGTTCCACTCGCGTACGGCCTCGGCGGCCCGGGTCTGCATGGCGCGCATGGACTCCCCGCCGGGGAAGGCGGCGGCGGACGGGTGGGCCTGGACGACCTCCATCAGCGGCTCGTCCTTCAGCTCCGCGAGCTTGCGGCCCGACCAGTCGCCGTAGTCGCACTCCCCGATCCGCTCCTCGGTGTGGACGGGCAGACCGGGGCGGGCCCCCAGCAGGGGCTGTACGGTCTCCTGACAGCGCTGGAGCGGGCTGGTGACGACCTCGGTGAGCGGCAGGCCGGCGAGCCGTGCGGGCAGCGCGGCGGCCTGTGCGGCGCCGCGCTCGTCCAGGGCGACGCCGGGCGCCCGCCCGGCGAGCACACCCGAGGTGTTGGCTGTGGAACGTCCGTGCCTGACGAGGATCAGCGTGGGCATGCGGACCAGGGTAGGCGCATGGAGGTGTGCGCCGGCGGCTGGGCGAAGGGAGAATGCGCGGCGTGATCGTTGACTGCGCCATCTACCGGCACGGACACCGGACCGAGGGGCCGGAGGACCTGTCCGACGCGCTCGCCGAGGCGCGGGCCGCCGGCGGCTTCGTGTGGATCGGGCTGCACGAACCGTCCGAGCGGGAGTTCGACCTGGTCACCCAGGAGTTCGGGCTGCACCCGCTGGCCGTGGAGGACGCCCTCAAGGCACATCAGCGGCCCAAGCTGGAGGTGTACGACGACTCGCTGTTCATGGTGCTGAAGCCGGTCGTGTACGAGCCCGAGAGCGACGCGGTCTCCGCCGGCGAGGTGATGGTGTTCATCGGCGACTGCTTCGTGGTGACCGTCCGGCACGGGGAGTGCTCGCCGCTGGCGGCGGTGCGGCACCGGCTGGAGGAGGAGCCCGAGATGCTCGACAAGGGCCCCACCGCCGTGCTGTACGCCATCGCGGACGCCACCGTCGACCACTACCTGGAGGTGGCGACCGAGCTGCAGACCGACCTGGACGAGCTGGAAGCGGAGGTGTTCCAGCCGGAGACCGGCGGTTCCCGCACCACCGCGTCCCGGATCTACACCTTCAAGCGGCAGGTCCTGGAGTTCCGCCGGGCCACCGGGCCGCTGACGCTGCCGCTGGCCCGGCTGGCGGGCAACGGGCCGATGGGCGGCACGCTGCCCTTCGTGCACGACAAGGCGCGGCCGTTCTTCCGGGACGTCGGCGACCACCTCATGCGCGTGAACGAGTCCGTGGAGGCCCTGGACCGGCTGGTGTCGGACATCCTCTCCGCCCATCTGGCGCAGATGAGCGTGCGGCAGAACGACGACATGCGGAAGATCTCCGCGTGGGCGGCGATGGCGGCGATCCCGACGATGATCGCCGGCATCTACGGCATGAACTTCGACCACATGCCCGAGCTGCACTGGCTGTGGTCGTATCCGGCGGTGATCCTCGTGATGGCGTTGCTGGAGGTGCTGCTGTACCGGCAGTTCAAGCGGCGCGGCTGGCTGTGAGCACCGCTCAGGCGAATTCGGGGGCGGATGCCGCCGGTCCGCCGAGGGCGTCGCGGCGCGCGGGCGCGGCGAGGGTGACCATGCGGTGCCAGCCGGCGAGGCGTTCGTAGGCGTACACGGCGTGGATGCCGGCCGCGAGCAGCGCGGACCTGGCCCTCGGCCAGCGCAGGATACGGCCCATGCGGGCCATGACGGCGAGGCTGACGTCCCGGTGGACGCGGATCTCGGTGAGCGCGCACGCGCGCAGGGTGCGCTGGATCAGCCGGCCGTGCCCGGCGGCGGCCAGGCGCAGCAGTTCCTCGTGGGTGTAGGCGAGGTGGTTGACCTCGTCCTCGGAGATGACGCGGACGGCCTTTCCGATCTCCGGGTGGTCGGCGAAGTGCGTCCGGAGCAGGCCCAGCTGTTCGGCGGCACGCTGTTCGGTGACCCGGCTGTGCGCGAGGTAGACGACGACGTCCCGCACGGTCAGCGGCTCGTCCCGGCGGAGCTTGTCGTGGGCGAGGCCGATGCCGTGCCGCTCCAGGAGCATGGTGTAGTCGGTCTCGGCCGGGACGGGGACGGGCGTGAGGCCGCGCTTCTTCAGCAGGGCGGCGAAGATGCGCCCGTGCTTGTCCTCGTCGGCGCCGTGCCGGGCGATCTTGGGGGCGAGCGCGCGTTCGCCCTCCGGCACCAGCGCGGCGATCCGCCCGTTCTCCCAGCCGCCCTGGGCCTCCCCGCTGGCGGCGATGGAGCAGAAGAGCCGGAAGGACTCGTCGTTGTCGAGGATCTCCTGGAACACGCTCTTGGCCGACAGCATGGCGGGCCCCTCTCAGCAGCTCCACCGGACTCCGCGAGAACGGACCCCGCGGACAACGAGTCAAGTGCGGCCGGAAGGGGGCCGCAACAGGGCTGGGGACGCACTGACCCGAACGGGGGACGGGGCCCGCCGGGCGGGGCGCCGGGGATGACTGCGAGATGCCGGGGCCGGTGGCCGGGGCGGGGCGGGGACCGGCTGGCCCGGGGTGGGGCGGCGGGTCCGTGCGGGGCGGCCGAGGCGTGGCGGGGCGAGTACCGGTAGAGGCTGGCAGGGGCGTGTACCGGCGGAGGCCGGCGGGGGCGGGTTCCGGTGGAGGGGTGACGGGGTGGTGCGGCCGGAGTCCCGGCAGGACGAGTACCGCTGGAGCCGTGGCGGGGCGAGTGCCGGCGGAAGCGTGGCGGGGCGTACCACTGGAGCCGTGTGAGGGGGCGTGCCGCCGAGCCCTGACGGCGCTTGCCGCTGAAGCCGTGGCGGGGCGGGGACCGGCTGGCCCGGGGTGGGGCGGCGGGCCCGTGCGGGGCGGCCGAGGCGTGGCGGGGCGAGTACCGGTAAAGGCTGGCGGAGGCGTGACGGGGTGGTGCGGCCGGAGTCCTGGCAGGACGAGTACCGCTGGAGCCGTGTGAGGGGGCGTGCCGCCGAGCCCTGACGGCGCGTACCGCTGAAGCCGTGGCGGGGCGAGTGCCGGCGGAGATCGGGGGGCGCATGCCGGCGGAGCCGTGTGTCGCTGGAGGCGGGGAAGTGCGGGGTGTGGTCGTAACCGGGCGGTGCCGAGCGCGTTGTTCACGGTGACGGCCGTGGCGGGGAAGACCCCCGAGCCCCCACCACGGCCGCTGACATCCCCTTACGCGAGTCCGGCGCGCTCCAGGGCCTCGCTGCCGGCCCGCAGGGAGGCGATCCGCTCCTCCAGCGTGAAGCCGGCCGGGGCCAGGCTGAGGGTGGTGACCCCGGCGGCGGCGTAGGCCTTCATCCGGTCGGCGATGCGGTCGACCGAGCCCAGCAGCGTGGTCTGGTCGATGAGGTCGTGCGGGATCGCCGCCGCGGCGCCCTGCTTGTCCCCGGACAGGTACTTTTGCTGGATCTCGGCGGCCTCCTTCTCGTACCCCATGCGCTGCGCGAGCTTGTTGTAGAAGTTCTGCTTGGCGCTGCCCATGCCGCCGACGTACAGCGCGGTGTACGGCCTGAAGGTGTCGGCGAGCCTGGCCACGTCCTTGTCGTCGCCGACCGCGAGCGGCAGGGTCGGGCACACGTCGAAGCCGTCCAGCGTCAGGCCCGCCTTCTCGCGGCCGGCGCGCAGGTGGGTGATCGTGGTCTCCTCCAGGTGCTCGGCGGAGGGGAAGATCAGCAGCGCGCCGTCGGCGATCTCGCCGGTCTGCTCCAGGTTCTTCGGGCCGATCGCGGCGATGTAGAGCGGGATGTGCTCGCGCTGCGGGTGCACGGTCAGCTTGATCGGCTTGCCCGGGCCGCCCGGCAGCGGCAGCGTCCAGTGCTCGCCCTCGTACGTCAGCCGCTCCCGGCTCATCGCCCTGCGGACGATCTCCACGTACTCCCGCGTACGGGCGAGCGGCTTGTCGAACGTGACGCCGTACCAGCCCTCGGAGACCTGCGGGCCGGAGACGCCGAGCCCGAGCCGGAACCGGCCGCCGGAGAGCGAGTCGAGCGTGGCCGCGGTCATCGCGGTCATCGCGGGCTGCCGGGCCGGGATCTGGAAGATGGCCGAGCCGACGTCGATGCGCTCGGTCTGGGCGGCGACCCAGCTGAGCACGGTCGCGGCGTCGGAGCCGTAGGCCTCGGCGGCCCAGCACACCGCGTAGCCCAGCCGGTCGGCCTCCTGCGCCACGGCCAGGTTGTCGCCGTCCATTCCGGCACCCCAGTAGCCGAGGTTGATCCCGAGCTGCATGGCCGAATCCCCTTACCCATGAGTAACGTCCCTGTGCGGCAGACCTTAGCGCGGGGGCGGCTGCCGGGGGCAGGGTGCCCGGCTTCGGCGATCGCCCGGTCGTTCGCCGGTGGTCCCCCGGTGGGTTCCCCGGCGGCCCGTGCGCCGCGGGCCGGCGGGGGCCGGTCACGCGGGTTCCCGGGCCCCTCGGCGCGCTCCGGACGGGTTGTCCACAGGCAACCCACCGCACCGGTTCTGGCCAGTAATCTCGCGGTCATGGAGCAGAGGCATCTCGGCCGGACCGGCCTGCGCGTGTCCCGGATCGGACTCGGCACCCTCACCTGGGGCCGGGACACCGACGAGCACGACGCCGCGGACATGCTGAAGGCGTTCTGGGAGGCCGGCGGCACCCTGGTCGACACCGCGGACGTGTACGGCGACGGGGAGGCGGAGTATCTGCTGGGGCAGCTCATGGACGGGCTGGTGCCGCGCCGTGACCTGGTCGTCTCCACCAAGGCGGGCAGCGTGCCCGACCCCGACCGCCGCTTCGACGGCTCCCGCGGCCATCTGCTCGCCGCGCTCGACGCCTCCCTGGCCCGCCTGGGCACCGACTACGTCGACCTGTGGCACGTCCACGCCTACGACCCCGACACCCCGCTGGAGGAGACGCTCCACGCCCTCGACCTCGCGGTCGGCAGCGGCCGGGCCCGGTACGCGGGGGTGTCCAATTTCTGCGGCTGGCAGCTGGCCAAGGCGGCCACCTGGCAGCTCGCCGCGCCGGGCGTCCGGACCCGGCTGGCCAGCACGCAGATGGAGTACTCGCTGCTGCAGCGGGGCGTGGAGCGGGAGGTGCTGCCCGCCGCGCTCGACCTCGGGGTGGGCCTGCTGCCCTCCTCCCCGCTCGGCCGGGGCGTGCTGACCGGCAAGTACCGGCACGCCACTCCCCCGGACTCGCGCGGCGCCTCCGAGCATCTGGCGCCGTTCGTGGAGCCGTACCTGGACGACACCGCGACCCGCATCGTGGACGCGGTGACGACGGCGGCCGACGGGCTCGCGGTCACCCCTCTCCAGGTGGCCCTCGCCTGGGTGCGGGACCGGCCCGGGGTGGCCGCGCCGATCGTCGGCGCGCGCAACGCACAGCAGCTCACGGCGGCGTTGTCAGTGGAGGCCCTTAGTCTTCCTGACGAGATCTGCCGGGCGCTGGACGATGTGTCGGCGCCCGTGCACCGCTATCCCGATCACGACTGGAGCACGCTGTGAGCACGGAGCCGGAGACCACGGAGGAAGCCGGGCCGGGGACGCCGGACACACCGGGGACCACGGAGCACGGCACCGACGGGGCCGTCACGGCCGGGGACACGACCGGCACGGGTGCCGCCGGCGACCCGGGCGCGGCGGATGCGGCCGGCGAACCGGACGCGGACGATGCCGGTGACGGGGCCGACGGCGGCGAGGATGCCGGCTCTGGCTCCGAGGGTGGTGAGGCTGGTGCCGCCGCTGCCGGGCTGTCCGAGGCGGAGGCCGAGTTGGCCGCGCAGCGGGTCGAGCGGGAGCGGATCGAGCGGCGCAAGGCCGAGAAGACGGCCCGGATCGACAGCGGCGCCAAACTCAGCGGCACGGCGGCCGACCTGCTCGCGGCGGTCCGGGCCGTGGAGAGCGGCGAGAAGCCGGCGACCACGGCGTTCGCGGAGCCCGCACCGGCACCGCGCCGCCCCGCACCGGAACCGGTGCGCAGGCCCCAGCCGGCCCCCGCCCCGGTCGCGCCCGGCGGTCCCGCTCCGGAGACCGTCGACGCCGTGCGCCGCGTGCTGACCGAGGGCGGCGCGCCCGATACCCTGGCCCCCCAGGCCGCCGCGGCTCTCGGCGAGGGCGCCGGCACCGCGCTGCGGGAGGACCCCTGGCAGCTGCTCCGGGTCGCCGGCGTACGCCCCGACCAGGCCGACGGCTTCGCCCGGGCGCTGCTCGGCGCGGCCTGCGGCCCGGACGACGAGCGGCGCGGCCGCGCGCTGACCGTCTGGCTGCTGGAGCAGGCGGCCGTGGCCGGGCACACCGCCCTGGAGCTGTCCACGCTCACCGCGGCGCTCGGCAAGCAGGGCGTGCCCGACCCTGACGCGGCGGTGCAGGGCGCGCTCGCCGAGGGCGAGGCACTGGTGTTCCAGGACGCCTTGGAGGAGCCCGGCGCCGCCGCGCCCCCGGCGGACGACGAGGACGCCGACGAGGAGCGGGAGCGGCCGGTCCGGGTCCTCGTCGGCCTGGAGCGGTACGCGCTGGCCGAGGAGAGCCTCGCGGACGGTCTGGCCCGGCTGGTCAACTCGCTGGGGAAGGAGCCGGGGCAGGCCTGGGAGGCCACCGCGGCCGGATTGTCCGGCGGTGCGGCCGAGCTGGCCCGCGCCGTCGCCGGGCACGGCCTGGTGCTGCACACCGGCGGGGAGGCGGCCCGCGCCGAACCGGCCGCGCTGCTCGGCGCCGCCCGTGCGGCGGGCCTGCGGGCCTTCGCCGCCTGCCACACACCGGACGGGAGCCGTCGCCTGGCCGAGCGGCTGGGCGGGGAGGCGGCGGAGCACGGCGTGGGCACGGTCGCGGGGCTGCTGTCCGGTGCCGAGGGTCCGGGCCGCGACGCGGACGGCGCCCTCGCACTCGATCTGCTGATCGTGCCGGACGCGCCCCAGCTGGACGTGGAGAGCGCCGCGATGCTGGTGGAGTCGCTGCCCGACGGTGCGCGGCTGCTGCTCGGCGGTGACCCCGGGGTGCTGTGGTCGGCCGGTCCGGGCCGTGTCTTCGCCGATCTGCTCGCGGCCCGTGCCTTCCCGCAGATCGCGTCCCGCGTCCCCGACCCCGGTCCGCTCGGCGAGCTGGTCTCCGGCATCGGCGTCGGTGAGCTGAACCAGGTCGCCGCGCCGGGCAAGGAGATCGTCATCGTGCCGGTGCGGGACGCGGGCGAGGCCGTGCACCGGACGGTGCAGCTGGTCGCGGACTCGGTGCCACGGGCGATCGGTGTCCCGGCCGACCAGACCGTGGTGATCACCCCGGGCCACGGCGGCGCCGCGGGCACCCGCGCCCTCAACGCCGTCCTGAAGGAGCGCCTGAATCCCGGCCCCGGCCGGTTCGGCGGCTTCGACCCCGGCGACCGGATCGCCTACTCCCCCGCGCCGGGACGCACCGTGCCGGGTGTGGTGGTGGGGGCCGACGCCGACGGGCTGCACCTGTCCTGCGCCGGCGCCCCCGTCGTCGTACCGCGCGAGCGGGTGGACGGCAGCGTGCGGCACGGCTGGGCGCTGACCGCGCACCAGGCGGTGGGCACCCGCTGGCCGGCGGCGGTGGTCGTGCTGCCCGGGGACGCCGCGCAGGCCCTCAGCCGCCCGTGGGTGTACACGGCGTTCGGCCGGGCGGAACGGCACCTGTCCGTCGTGCAGGGCGTGGAACAGGCCCTGCCGAAGGCGGTGGCGGAGGTTCCGCCCAAGCCGCGCACGACCCGCCTGCAGACGCTGCTGCGCGCGCAGGTCCCGGCGGCCTGACTCTTCGTCCGCGCGCCTTCCTCGGCAGGCCTGCCCCGCACAGGTCCTCGCCAGGGCGGCGGATTGCGGCGGTGCCGTACCGGCCCCAGGCCCACGGCACCGCCGCCCCGGTCACGTCCGTCCTGTCACTTCTCGGCGTTGATCGGCTCCAGCTCCCCGTCCCCGTCCTCTTCTTCCTCTTCCTCGTCCTCGTCGACGAAGTCGATGTCGTCCTCGTCGTCGGAGACCTCGTCGTCGAACACCGCGCTCACGTCGAAGCGGCACACCACCTGCTGCGGATCGATGTGTTCGAACGGCGCCTCCAGCCACTCCCCGGCCTCGGGCGGCTCCTCGGCAGCGGTGACCCAGAGCGTGGAGTCGCCTTCCTCAAGGCCGAACTCCTTGTGCCGTGAGGCGATCTCGTCCGGTTCGAACTCGCCGAAGAGGACGCCCAGTGCCCCCGGGACCGTCCCGGCGGCATCGTCTTCGTCCACGGCGTCGTATTCCGCCGCCTCGACCCGCTGGGCCTGCGCCAGCAGCCGCTGGGGTTCCGCCACGGTGTAGTCGCGGCGGATCAGCACACTGATCGCGTTCGGCTCCGGGCCGGCGTACGGCGGCAGCGCTTCGTCCGCGCTGGGGATCTCGAAGGGGGTGACCTCGTCGTAGCGGTCGTAGAGCAGTTCGTCGTACGCCTCGGCGGCAGCGGCCAGCTGGTTGAACGCCTCGGACACGGCCGGGTCGTCCTCCCCCGACCTGCGTTCGACCGCGGCGAGATGACGGTCGAGCGCGGTCTTGACGGCCTCGGCGGCGGCGCGTACCTCGGCAGCGGTGGGCTGCGCAGCATCAGACATAGTGCAGACGCTATCCGTACCGGGCACCAGCCCGCACAATAGATGCGATGCCGGAATACGAATTTGTCGACGTGTACGTGCCTCGCGGGGTCTCCCGCAAGGAGGCCACACGTCTGCTGACGGACCATGCCGAGTACGGACACTGGGAGTTGGACCGACTGAGCCTGTTGCGCGACGGCAGCCGCAGAGTGCGGCTGCGCCGGCGGATCATCCGTCAGGTGCGCGCGACATGGTGAGCGTGATCACAGGATGAGGGTGGACAGGTGAACGGAGCGGGCCCGCCGGCACGGCAGGGCCCGCTCCGTTCCGCGTCACGCCCCGGCGCGCGCCTTGCGGTAGAGCACCGCGCCCGCGAGCAGCGCGCCCGCGCCGGCCGGCAGGGCGATGCCGAGCGGCACGTCACTGCCCGTGTGGGCGAGCTGGGCGGTGTCCAGGGGCCGGCCGGAGCGGCCGACCTGGGTGCTGACCTGGGACGTACCGTGCGTCCCTGAGCCGCCCGTGCCGGTCCGGGTGCCGGTGCCGGGGTGACCCGGGTTGCCGGGCTTGCCGGGGTGACCCGGCTGCCCCGGATTACCGGGCTGCCCGGGGTGACCCGGCTCACCAGGCTGCCCCGGATGACCCGGCTGCCCAGGCTCACCGGGGTGGCCCGGCTGCCCGGGATGCCCCGGGTGCCCAGGATGCCCCGGCTTCCCGGGCGGATTGCCGTGCCCGCCCTCGTCGGCGCAGTCGTTCCCCACCGCGGCGTTCCCCGCCCCGATGACGTCGACGCTGTTGCCGCACACGTTCACCGGGACGTCGATCGGCACCTGCACGGTGTTGCCGGAGCCGACGCCCGGGGAGCCGCCGGTGTGGCCGCCCGCGTGCGAGCCGCCGGAGCCGCTGTGGTGACCCCCCGGGGCGCCGCCGTGGTCGGCGCACCTGTTGCCCACCGACGGGTTCAGGAGCCCGACGACGTTCACGGTGTTGCCGCAGATGTTCACCGGCGCGTGCACGGGCGCCTGCACCGTGTTGCCGGACAGTACGCCGGGTGAGCCCCCGGCGGAGCCCGCCGCGCCCGAGTCGGCGTGTGCGTAGCCGCCCGCGGCGGCGATGACGCCGGTCGCGGCGGCCATGGTCATCAGGCTCTTGCGCGTGCCCTGTCGCATGCTGGATTCCCCCCTGCCTTCCATGTCTTCGATCCTCAAAGACCGTTCGGCCCCGGAGCGCATGGCGCGCGCTCCGGGGCCGACGGCTCGTAAAAGACGCCCCTCAGGGAGCCGGCGTCACTTGTTGACGCAGGCGTTGCCGAAGGCGGGGTTCAGGAGCCCGATCACGTTGATCGTGTTGCCGCACACGTTCACCGGGACGTGCACGGGCACCTGGATGACGTTGCCGGAGACGACGCCCGGGGAGTGCACGGCGGCACCCTGGGCACCGGAGTCGGCGACGGCCAGGCCCGCGCCCGCGAGAACCAGCCCACCGGTGGCAGCCGCAGCAGCGACGACCTTCTTGATCATTCTTCCTCCTAGTTGGCAATGCGACCCCAAGGCGCGGGGTCACATCAGATGCAACGAGGAGGGGCTGATGAAGCTACGAGCCTATCGTCGCATTCACCCTTCTCAGTCGATCTCGTACGGCTGCCCGATTCCCGCTGTGCGCGCCCCGGGCGGGGGTCCGGCTCACGAGGCGTCGATGAACCGGTCGAGCACGCGGACGCCGAACCGCAGGCCGTCCACCGGCACCCGCTCGTCCACGCCGTGGAACATGCCGGCGAAGTCGAGCTCCGGCGGCAGCTTGAGCGGTGCGAAGCCGAAGCCGCGGATGCCGAGGTCGTCGAACGACTTGGCGTCGGTGCCGCCGGACAGCATGTACGGGATCGCCTTGGCGGTCGGGTCCTCCGCGAGCAGCGCGGCCTGCATCGCCTCGACCAGGGCGCCGTCGAAGGTGGTCTCGACGGCCTTGTCCGCGTGCACGTCCTCGCGGCGGACCTTCGGGCCGAGCAGCCGGTCGAGGTCGGCGAGGAACTCCTCCTCGTGGCCGGGCAGGAACCGTCCGTCGATGTGCGCGGTGGCCTCGCCCGGGATGACGTTGACCTTGTAGCCGGCGGTCAGCTGGGTGGGGTTGGCGGTGTTGCTCAGGGTCGCGCCGATCAGTTTGGCGATGCCGCCGAGCTTGGCGAGCGTGGACTCCATGTCCTCCGGGTCCAGCTCGGTGCCGAGCGCGTCGCCCAGTTCGTCGAGGAAGGCCCGGGTGGTCTTGGTGACCCGTACGGGGAACTTGTGCCGGCCGACCCGGGCGACGGCCTCGGACAGCTCGGTGATGGCGTTGTCGCGGTGGATCATCGAGCCGTGCCCGGCGGTACCGGCCACGGTCAGCTTCATCCAGTGCATGCCCTTCTCGGCCGTCTGGATCAGGTAGAGCCGCCGCTGGTCGTTCACGGTGAAGGAGAAGCCGCCGACCTCGCTGATCGCCTCGGTCACGCCCTCGAACAGCTCGGGGTGGTGGTCGACCAGGTAGCGGGCGCCGTACGTGCCGCCGGCCTCCTCGTCGGCGAGGAACGCGACGACGACGTCCCGCGGGGGCCGGCGCCCGCTGCGCAGCCGGTCGCGGACGACCGCCAGCGTCATGGCGTCCATGTCCTTCATGTCGACGGCACCGCGTCCCCACACGCAGCCGTCGGCGATCTCGCCGGAGAACGGGTGGTGGGTCCAGTCGGCCGCGTTGGCCGGTACGACGTCCAGGTGGCCGTGGATGAGCAGCGCGGGCCGGGACGGGTCCTCGCCCTCGATGCGGGCCACCGTGGAGGCGCGGCCGGGGTGCGACTCGTAGATCTTCGGCTCCAGCCCGACCTCGGCGAGCTTCTCGGCGACCCACTCGGCGGCCTTGCGCTCGCCGGGGCCGGAGTGGTCGCCGTAGTTGCTGGTGTCGAACCGGATCAGCTCGCGGCAGAGGTCCACGACCTCGTCCTCGCCGGTGACGGTCCTGGTCGTGTCCGTCTCGCTCACGCTGCTTCCTCCCACTGTCACTGCTGGTGGTCCCTGTCATCCTCTCTCCGGTGCCGCCCCGGGCCCAAGACCGGTCCCGGCCCGTCACACGCCGTTCACGCGCGGCCGGCCCGGAGACCGGGGGTGATCAGGCACCCTCGAAAGCCTGGTAATGTTTCCTTCGTCGCCGCGAGGGAGACCCCACCGGGGAAGCCTCGCACGACAGACACCTTGTCCGGGTGGCGGAATGGCAGACGCGCTAGCTTGAGGTGCTAGTGCCCTTTATCGGGCGTGGGGGTTCAAGTCCCCCCTCGGACACCAGTGAGGCCCCTGCTCGGCAGGGGCCTTTCGCGTCCCCCGGCGCCGCTTCCTAGAATCGAGGGGTGGCCCGTCGCAACGACGAGGTCGAGGCGCTCCTGAAGGAGTACGCCGATCTCGTCGCGATCACCGGAGGCGACGCGTTCAAGGCGCGCGCCTACGAGAAGGCTGCGCGGGCGATCGGCGGTCATCCGGTGGACGTCTCGACGCTGGACGCGGACGGGCTGCGGGAGATCCCGAACGTGGGCCGGTCGATCGCCGAGAAGGTGGCCGAGTATCTGCGCACGGGCACGATGGCCGTGGTGGAGGAGCGCCGGGCGAGGATCCCGGCGGGGGTGCGGGAGCTGATCACGATCCCGACCCTCGGGCCGAAGAAGGCGCTGCGGCTCTACGAGGACCTGCACATCTCCTCGGTGAGCGAGCTGGCAGCGGCCATCGAGGCGGACGCGCTGGCCGATCTGAAGGGCTTCGGCGAGAAGACGCAGGAGAACATCAGGCACGGTATCGAGCTGCTCCGGCGGGCGGATGCGCGGGTGCCGCTGTCGGTGGCGCTGGCCACCGCCGAGGAGATCGTCGCCGAGCTGTCCGCCGTGACGGGCTGCGAGCGCTGCGGGTACGCCGGTTCGCTGCGCCGGATGCGGGAGACCGTCGGCGACCTGGACGTGCTGGTCTCGGCGCGGCGGTCGGCGCCGTTCATGGAGGCGCTGTGCGAGCTGCCGGTCACCGCGGAGGTGATCGCGCGGGGCTCGAAGAAGACGTCGGTGCGCACCGGCAAGGGGCTCCAGCTGGATCTGCGGGTGGTGCCGCCGGAGTCCTGGGGCGCCGCGCTGCAGTACTTCACCGGGTCCAAGGCGCACAACATCCGCACCCGGACCATCGCCGTGCACCAGGGGCTGAAGCTCTCCGAGTACGGCGTGTTCGACACCGACAGCGGGGAGTCGGTCGCGTCCCGCACCGAGGAGGAGGTGTACGCGCGGCTCGGTCTGCCGTGGATCCCGCCGACGCTGCGCGAGGACCGCGGGGAGATCGAGGCGGCGCTGGGCGACGGGCTGCCCGGGGTGGTGACGGAGCGGGACATCCGCGGCGACCTGCACACGCACACCGATCTCACGGACGGTCTGGCCCCGCTGGAGGCGATGGTGGAGGCCGCCGCCGAGCGCGGTCACGCGTACTACGCGGTCACCGACCACGCGCCCAACCTGTACATGCAGCGCATGACGGACGAGAAGATCCTCGCCCAGCGCGAGCGGGTGCGGGAGCTGGACGGCACCCGGCGCCGGATGCGGCTGCTGCACGGCACCGAGCTGAACATCGGTCCGGACGGGGAGGTGGACTGGCCGGAGGAGTTCCTGGCCGGTTTCGATCTGTGCGTGGCCTCGCTGCACTCCCACTTCGACCTGGACCGGGCGGCGATGACGCGGCGGCTGGTGCGGGCCTGCGAGCATCCGTGCGTCAACATCATCGGGCATCCCACGACCCGGCTGATCGGCAGGCGGCCGGGGGTCGACGCCGACTGGGACGAGGTGTTCGCGGCCTGCGCGCGCACCGGCACCGCGCTGGAGGTCAACGCCCAGCCGGACCGGCTGGACCTGGGGGACGAGGACATCCTGCGGGCCAGGGAGCACGGGGTGAAGTTCGCCGTGAACACCGACGCGCACTCCGTCCCGCACCTCGGGCAGTTGCGCTACGGGGTGGCGACCGCGCAGCGCGGCTGGCTCACCGGGGAGGACGTGATCAACACCTGGACGCTGACCCGGCTGCGGAGGTTCCTGCGCAAGGGCGGGCGTCGCTGAGGGTCAGCGCAGCGGCCGTACCGTGAGCGTGCCGTCCCCGCCGTCCTCGACGCGGGTGCCGAGGGCGCGGGCGTGCCCGTCGAGGACCGTGCGCAGCCAGGCGGTGTCCTCGGCGCGGGCGTGCTCCAGGCGCAGCCGGCGCGCCTGGAAGGGCACCATCCGCAGACCGGTGAGCCGGCCGGTGCCGGGCTCGACCGAGACGAGGTGCAGCAGCCGCAGGTCGTCGCGGTAGCGCTCGTGGCCGCCGATGCCCTCGTAGTCGTCGACGAGGTCGCCGCAGCCGTACAGGACGAGCCGGTCCCGGTAGACCTCCGGTGGGCGCGGGTGGTGGGAGGAGTGCCCGTGGACGACGTCGACGCCCGCGTCGATCAGCGCGTGGGCGAGGCGGACCTCGTCGCGGGAGGCGCGGTAGCCCCAGTTGGGGCCCCAGTGGACGGAGGCGACGACGAGGTCGCCGGGCCGCCGGCCGGTGCGCCGCAGGCGGTCGGCGAAGTCCCTCGCGGCGGCGGGGGCGGGCGCGGTGAGGAGGGCCACGCCGGGGTGTCCGGCGGTGGCGGCCCAGCTGTGCGGGATGCCGCTGGACGGCATGCCGAAGGCGAAGACCAGGACGCGTCCGCCCGGCCGCAGCGGGACGGTCGCCGGGCGCCAGGCGGCGTCCGCGTCCGGGCCCGCCCCGGCGGTGCGCAGCCCGGCGGCGGCGAGGGAGCCGAGGGTCTCCGCGAGGCCAAAGGACCCGAAGTCGAGCACGTGGTTGTTGGCGAGGACGCAGACGTCGGGCCGGACGGCGGCGAGGCAGGGCAGGTTGGCCGGGTGCATCCGGTAGTGGACGCCCTTGCCGGGTGCGAAGTCGCCGTCCCGGGTGACGGCGGTCTCCAGGTTGACCACGCGTACGTCCGGGGCGGCACGCTCCAGGAAGGGCAGCGCCTCGCCCCAGGGCCAGGCGGGGTGCACGGGCCGGGGTACCGGTCCGTTCGCGGCCTCCGCCAGGGCGACGTAGTCGCGGGCGTCGCGGAGGTAGTCCTCGCGCAGGGCCGGGTCGCCGGGGTGCGGGAGGATCTGGTCGACGCCCCGGCCGAGCATGACGTCGCCGGCGAGGAACAGGGTGACGGTGTTCTCGCCCATGGCGCGGGGCTACACGTGCGCGGGTGCCATGTGGTCCGTGAACCAGTCACGTGCCAGCTCGGTCACCCGTTCCAGCGTGCCGGGCTCCTCGAAGAGGTGGGTGGCGCCGGGGACCACCTCCAGCCGGTTCTCGCACCTGAGCTGTGCCTGCGCGTCCCGGTTGAGGGCGAGGACGTGCTGGTCGGCGCCGCCGACGACGAGCAGGGTGGGTGCGGTCACCGCGGCCAGCCGGGGTCCGGCGAGGTCGGGCCGGCCGCCGCGGGAGACGACGGCGGCGGGCCGCGCGTCGGGGTCGGCGGCGGCCCACAGGGCGGCGGCCGCGCCGGTGCTGGCGCCGAAGAAGCCGACGGCGAGGCCCTCGGTGCCGGGTTCCTCGCGCAGCCAGCGGGTGGCGTCCAGCAGCCGTCCGGCCAGCAGGGCGATGTCGAACACGTTGCCCCGGTCGGCCTCCTCCGCGTCGGTGAGCAGGTCGAACAGCAGGGTGCCGAGGCCGGCCCGGTGCAGCCCCTCGGCCACGAACCGGTTGCGCGGGCTGTGCCGGCTGCTGCCGCTGCCGTGCGCGAAGGCAACGACCCCGGTGGCGTCCTCGGGCAGGGTGAGCCGTCCGCCCAGCCGGACGCCGCCGGCGGTCACCGTCACCTCCCGGTCGGTGGAGCCGGCGCCCGCGGTGTGCCGGTGGCGGCCGGCGGCCCGGCGCAGACAGGCGGTGACCTCCTCGTCGTCGACCTGGGCGAAGTCGGCGTAGAACTGGCCGACCGCGGCGAAGTGCCAGGGGGTGTCGAGGCAGACCAGTTCGTCGGCGTCCCCGCCGAGGCGCCGGGCGAAGTCCCGCGGGGCCACGGGGACGGCCAGCACGATGCGGGCGGCGCCCCGGGCGCGCACGGTCCGGCAGGCGGCCCGCGCGGTGGAGCCGGTGGCCACGCCGTCGTCCACCACGACGGCGGTCCGGCCGGCGACGGAGACGGCGGGCGCGGCGCCGCGGTAGCGCGCGGCCCGTTGCCCCAGCACCCGGCGCTCGCGTTCCTCGACGCGGGCGAGGTCCTCGGTGGAGACACCGGTGCCGCGCAGCACCTCCTGGTTGATCACGCGGACGCCGTCCTCGCCGATCGCCCCCATGCCCAGCTCGGGCTGGTACGGCACGCCCAGTTTCCGCACCAGGCAGACGTCCAGGGGCGCGTCGAGCGCCGCGGCGACCTCGGCGGCGACCGGCACCCCTCCCCGTGGCAGTCCGAGCACCACGACGTCCTGGCCCCTGAGGTACCCCAGGCGTTCGCCCAGTCTGCGTCCCGCTTCGAGGCGGTTCGTGAAGTGCACGGCGGGCTCCTTCACTCCCGTGGCTGCCAGAGCGGCGCCGGGGCCTCCGTGTCGGCGGCTCCGGTCGCCTTCATGTCGCCGTCGGCGGCACGCAGCAGCAGGCGTCCCATGGCGATGAGCGCACGCCCGGCGGCGAGTTCGTCGCCGATGTCCGGCATCGCCCGGTCGTAGGGGTTGCGGCGGGCCTCCGCGTGGCTCTCCAGGACGTTGTCGCCGGTGTCGAGGATGATCCGGGCCGTGGTGTCCGGATCGTGCTCGGACAGGTACAGGTTCAGCCGCCATTCCTTGACGGCGGGACGGCTGTTCATGGGTCCGGTCATCGTCCGCCACCTCGCTCCGCGGACCGTGCCGCGACGGGCCGCCGGCCGTGTGACGGTCCATCGTGGCTGGTCGCGCAGTTCCCCGCGCCCGTGAGGGGCGCTCCAGTCAGGCACTTCCACTGTGCACCCGACCCGCTGCGGACGCCTCCCCTGCCGGGGGCAGAATGTGGGCCATGACCTCGCGCACCTGCCCCTGCGGCCTCCCCCGGTCCTACGACGCCTGCTGTGGCCGCTTCCACGCGGGCGCGGCGGCCGCGCCGACGGCCGAGCTGTTGATGCGCTCGCGGTACAGCGCGTTCGTCAAGGGGGACGCGGGGTACCTGCTGCGGACCTGGCATCCGCGGACCCGGCCCGCGCGGCTGGACCTCGACCCGCGGGTGCGGTGGACGGGGCTGGAGATCCTGGACACCGCCGACGGGTCCGCCTTCCACGGCACCGGCACGGTGACGTTCCGGGCCTCCTACCGGGGCGGGTCGCTGCACGAGCGGAGCCGGTTCGAGCGGGTGGACGGGGCGTGGGTGTACGTGGACGGGGACTTTCCGGGCGAGTAGCCCGGCCGGGGCCCGCGAGCCCGGCATGATCCGAACGAGAGGCCCCTAGGGCGCCAGGATGTCCAGTTCCTGGAGGGCGCCGACGGTGATCTGCCGGGTCAGCTCCTGCGCGCGGGGCGCGTCGCCCGCGCGGACCGCCTCGGCCACCTGGACGTGCAGGGTGACGGCCGCCGGGTCGGGGTCCTCGAACATGACCTCGTGATGGGTGCGGCCGGCCAGCACCTCGGCGACGACGTCACCGAGGCGGGCGAACATCTCGTTGCCCGAGGCGGTCAGGACGACCCGGTGGAAGGCGATGTCGTGGACCAGGTACTTCTCCAGCTTGTGGCCGCGTGAGTTGGCCACCATGCCGAGCGCGCACTCGGTGAGCTCGGCGCACTGCTCGGCCGTGGCGTGCTGCGCCGCGAGGCCGGCCGCGACGGGTTCGACAGCGGAGCGCAGCACGGTGAGGGAGCGCAGCTGGTGCGGGCGGTCGGCGCCCGCCAGGCGCCAGCGGATGACCTGCGGATCGTAGACGTTCCACTCGGCCCTGGGGCGGACGGTGACGCCGACCCGGCGGCGGGACTCGACCAGGTGCATGGATTCGAGCACGCGGACCGCCTCGCGCATCACGGAGCGCGACACCTCGAAGTGCTGGGCCAGCTCGTCGGTGCGCAGCACGCTGCCCGGCGGGTACTCGCCCGCCGTGATCGCGGGGCCGAGGGTGTCCAGTACATGGCCGTGCAGCCCCCGGCCCGGTGTGCTCATGCACTCAGCGTACGGCGTGGATCACAGCGACAAAAAGTCAGACTTATACGTCACAGACTCTTGAATTCGTCGTACCTAATGGGTTTCAGTGTGGCGACGCCGCAGTGGCGTCGATGTCGAGGAAGACAGCGAGGCAGTGATGCGAACCCCCCAGGTCGTCGTCGTGATGGGCGTCGCGGGGACGGGCAAGACCACGATCGGTCCCTTGCTCGCCGCGCGGCTGGGCGTGCCGTACGCCGAGGGCGACGACTTCCACCCCCAGGCCAACATCGACAAGATGTCGGCCGGGATCCCGCTCGACGACGCCGACCGGTGGCCGTGGCTGGAGGCCATCGGGCACTGGGCGCACGGCCGGGCCGGACTGGGCGGGGTGGTCAGCAGCTCGGCGCTGAAGCGGTCGTACCGCGACCGGCTCCGGGCCGTGGCCCCCGGGGTCGTGTTCCTGCACCTGACGGGCGACCGGCAGCTGATCGAGGAGCGGATGTCGCAGCGCCAGGGGCACTTCATGCCCACCGCGCTGCTGGACTCCCAGTTCGCGACGCTCCAGCCCCTGGAGCCGGACGAGGCGGGAGTCGCTGTGGACGTCAGCGGCAGCCCCCAGGAGATCACCGAGCGCGCCGTACAGGCACTCGGCCTGCTTCCCGACACCGCGGGCACCGCTCAGTAGCGCCCGTCAGAACACCCCCGTAACCGCAAGGGAACCCCCGTGACCAGACTCAGCGTCGAGATGCTGGCAGCGGACGCGCCTCCGCCGATCACCTCCGCAGGACACGCCCAGTTGGGCATAGCCGTCCTGGTGGGCATCGCCGTCATCGTCCTGCTCATCACCAAGTTCAAGCTCCATGCCTTCCTGGCGCTGACCATCGGGTCGCTGGCGCTCGGGGCGGTCGCCGGGGCGCCCCTCGACAAGGCCATCACCAGCTTCACCACCGGACTCGGCTCCACCGTGGCCGGCGTCGGCGTCCTGATCGCGCTCGGGGCGATCCTGGGCAAGCTGCTCGCCGACTCCGGCGGTGCCGACGAGATCGTGGACACGATCCTCGCCAAGGCCGGCGGGCGCGCCATGCCCTGGGCGATGGTGCTGATCGCCTCCGTGATCGGCCTGCCCCTGTTCTTCGAGGTCGGCATCGTGCTGCTGATCCCGGTCGTGCTGATGGTCGCCAAGCGCGGCAACTACTCCCTGATGCGCATCGGCATCCCGGCGCTCGCCGGTCTGTCCGTGATGCACGGCCTGATCCCGCCGCACCCCGGCCCGCTGGTCGCCATCGACGCGGTCAAGGCCAACCTGGGCGTGACCCTGGCGCTGGGCATCGTGGTCGCCATCCCGACGGTCATCATCGCCGGACCGCTGTTCTCGAAGGTCGCGGCCCGCTGGGTGGACGTGCCGGCGCCCGACCGGATGCTGCCGCAGCGCGCCTCGGAGGAGCTGGAGCGCCGTCCGGGCTTCGGCGCGACGCTCGCCACCGTGCTGCTCCCGGTGGTCCTGATGCTGGCCAAGGCGCTGGTGGACATCGTCATCGACGACGCCACGGACACCACCCAGCGCGTCTTCGACGTCGTCGGCTCCCCGCTGATCGCGCTGCTCGCCGCCGTGATCGTCGGCTTCTTCACGCTGGGCCGGCCCGCCGGGTTCACCAAGGACCGGCTCCAGCAGACCGTCGAGAAGGGCCTCATGCCCATCGCCGGCATCCTGCTGATCGTGGGCGCGGGCGGCGGCTTCAAGCAGACGCTGATCGACTCGGGCGTGGGCCAGATGATCCTGGACATCTCCAAGGACTGGTCGATCCCGGCGCTGCTGCTGGCCTGGCTGATCGCGGTGGCGATCCGGCTGGCGACCGGCTCGGCGACGGTGGCGACGGTCTCGGCGGCCGGCCTGGTCGCGCCGCTCGCGGCCGACATGTCGACCACGCACGCGGCCCTGCTCGTCCTGGCCGTCGGCGCGGGCTCGCTGTTCTTCAGCCATGTCAACGACGCCGGTTTCTGGCTGGTGAAGGAGTACTTCGGGCTGAGCGTCGGGCAGACCGTGAAGACCTGGTCGGTGATGGAGACGATCATCTCGGTGGTCGCCGGCGGTCTGGTCCTGCTCCTCTCCCTGATCATCTAGGAGTACGGCGATGACGGCTCACCCCCTCTTCGACATCAGCGGCCGCACGGCCCTGGTCACCGGGTCCAGCCGGGGCATCGGCCTCGCGCTGGCCCGGGGCCTGGCCGAGGCCGGCTGCACGGTGGTCCTCAACGGGCGCGACGCGGGCCGGCTGGCCGAGGCCGCCGCGGGCCTTCCCGGCGAGGTGCGCACGGCGGTGTTCGACGTGACCGACGGTCCGGCCGTGGCCGCCGGCATCGCGGACGTCGAGGAGCGGGTGGGCCCGCTCGACATCCTGGTCAACAACGCGGGCATGCAACTGCGCGCCCCGCTGCTGGAGTTCGCGGACGCCGACTGGCACCGCATCCTGGACACCAACCTCACCAGCGCCTTCCTCGTCGGCCGGGAGGCCGCCCGGCGGATGACGGCACGCGGCCACGGCAAGATCGTCAACATCTGCTCGCTGCAGAGCGAGGTCGTCCGGCCCGGCATCGCGCCGTACGCGGCGACCAAGGGCGCGCTGAAGATGCTCACCAAGGGCATGTGCGCCGACTGGGGGCCGTACGGCGTCCAGGTCAACGGCCTCGGCCCCGGCTACATCGAGACCGAACTGACCCGGCCCCTGGTGGCGGACGAGGAGTTCAGCGCGTGGGTGCGCCGCCGCACCCCGGCCGGGCGCTGGGGCCGTACCGAGGACCTGGTGGGCGGGCTGCTCTTCCTGGCCTCGCCCGCGGCGGACTTCGTCGGCGGGCAGGTGCTGTACGTCGACGGCGGCATGACGAGCGTGCTGTGAAAGGGGCGGCGGGCGTGCTGGGGTGTGTGATCCACGGGGCGGGCGAGCTGCGGGTGGAGGAGCTGACGCCCCCTCGGCCCGCGCCCGGCGAGGCGCTGGTGGCGGTCAGGTACGGCGGGGTGTGCGGGTCCGACCTGCACTACTGGCGGCACGGCGGGGTCGGGGACTTCCGGCTCCGCGAGCCCATGGTGCTCGGGCACGAGGTGGTCGGCACGGTCGTGTCCTACGGCCCCGGGGCCACCGGTCCCGCCCCGGGTACGGCCGTCGCCGTGCACCCGGCCACGCCGTGCGGGACGTGCCCGGAGTGCGCCGACGGGCGGGCGAACGTGTGCCGCGACACGCGCTATCTGGGAAGTGCGGCGCGCTTTCCGCATGTGCAGGGCGGGTTCGCGGGGCAAGTGGCGGTTCCCGCAGTCCAGTTGAGGGCGCTGCCGGACGGGCTCGGGCTGCGCCGGGCCGCGCTGGCCGAGCCGCTGTCGGTGGCGCTGCACGCGGTGCGGCGGGCCGGGGAGGTGGCCGGACGGCACGTCCTGGTCACCGGGGCCGGGCCGATCGGGTGCCTGGTCGTCGCGGCGGCGAAGGCGGCGGGCGCGGCACGGGTGACGGTGACCGACCTGCTGCCCGAGGCACTGGGGTACGCGGCCGTCGCCGGGGCCGACACGCTGGTGCGGGCCGACGATCCGGACGACCCCGGCTGGCCGGCGGAGGTGGACGTGGCCGTGGAGGCGTCCGGGGTGGCCGCCGGTCTGGACACCTGTCTGCGGCGGGTGCGGCGCGGGGGCGTGGTCGTCCAGCTCGGGATGCTGCCGGCCGGGCGGACGCCGTTCGCCGGGAACCTGGTGGTGAGCCGGGAGATCGAACTGCGGGGCGCGTTCCGGTTCGACGCCGAGTTCGACGAGGCGCTCGAACTCCTCGCGGCCCGGGGCGAGTTCGACGGCCTGGTCAGCGCTGTGGTTCCGGTGCGGGAGGCCGAGTCCGCGTTCGCGCTCGCCGCTGACCGGGAGCGGTCCTGCAAGGTGCTGCTGGAGTTCTGAGGGCGCTCGGGGAAACGAGCCGTCGGTGTTCCGGCGTCACGGGCGCCACAGGGAGTGCTCCCTGCGCGCCCACTCCCCCGTCACCGTCCCCGTCCGCAGTCCCCGCCTCGCCTCCGGGTCCCCCAGGGCCATGCCGATGTGGCCGGCCAGGACGACGCCGATCGTCAGGGCCAGCCAGTCGTGGACGAAGGTCGCCGAGGTCCGCCACATCAGCGGGGTGAGCCGGGTGAACCACATCATCAGGCCGGTGCCGAGCATGACCAGGGTCGCCCCGGCGATCCAGGCGGCGTAGACCTTCTGGCCGGCGTTGAACTTGCCCGCGGGACGCGATGCGGGGCGCCGGTCGCGGCGCAGCGCGGCACGCAGCCAGACCCGGTCGTGCGGGCCGAAGCGGTTCAGGAAGCGCAGGTCGGCACGGAAGGCGCGGGAGGCCAGGCCCAGCAGGACCGGCACCGGCAGCGCGAGCCCCGCGCATTCGTGCACCCGGACGACCAGTTCCCGGCGGCCGACCAGGACCGCCAGCTGGGGGATGTAGAGGAAGGCCGCGGTCACCACGCACACGCCCATCAGCGCGGCCGTCGCGCGGTGCACCCAGCGTTCGGCGCGGGTGAAGCGGTGGACGCGGGCGCTCGGCGGGGCCGGGGTCTCAGCTCGTAGGCTCATCGTCGCGTCCGTTCGAGCGGCCGACCCAGGCGTCGACGTCGTAGCCGAGGTTCTCCCAGTAGCCCGGCTCCACCCGGTCGGTGACGGTGATGCCGGAGAGCCACTTCGCGGACTTGTAGAAGTACATGGGGGCGACGTAGAGGCGGACCGGGCCGCCGTGGTCGTGGCCGATGTCCTTGTCCTGCATGCGCAGGGCGACCAGCACGTCCGGACGGCGCGCCTGGCCGAGGGTGATGCTCTCGGTGTAGGTGCCGTCGAAGCAGGTGAAGCGGAGGGCCCTGGCGGAGGAGCGGACGCCCGCCGCGTCGAGCAGGTGGGACAGGCGCACGCCCTCGAACGGAGTGCCGGGGACCCGCCAGCCGGTGACGCACTGGACGTCCTTGACCAGCCGGGTCCGCGGCAGGGCGCGCAGCTCGTCGAGGGTGTAGCCGCGCGGGTGGTCGACCAGGCCGTCGATGGTGAGGCGGTAGTCCGCGGCGGTCCTGTGCGGCACGGAGGCGGCGACGGAGTAGTAGCGGAAGCCGCCGCCGTTGGGCAGCAGACCGGTCAGGCCGGTGGGGTCCTTGCCGGCGACGCCGCCGAGGAATCCCTCGACGCCGCGTTGCAGCGCGGGTGCCGCGGCCACGCCGAGCGCGCCCAGGCCGAGGGTGCCGAGGAAGACGCGGCGGCCGATGGGCCTGCCGTCCCGCTCGTGCGCCTGTTCCTCGGATCGTTCAGCGTTCACGTGTTCATTCGAGCACTCGGGGCCGCGAGGGGCCAGGCGTTCGGGCCACTGGTCAGATTTCCGTAACCACTTCTTACGTGCACCGCTTCTTCCGTACGTCACTTAGTGCGTGGGTCGCTTGTCGTGTACGGCGCCCGGGCCCCGGTGTCTCCGTGCCCGAGCGCGCGGGCGCGGGCCGTCCGGAAGGCCGCCAGGGGGTCGGGGTGCGCGTACGACCAGGGCGCAGGGGTGGCGTGTGCGCCGATCCGCTGGAAGAGGGCCGCCGCCTCGGCCGGGCGGCCGGCGCAGGACAGGGCGAACGCGAGGTGGTTGAGGTCCACGTGGCGGCGCGGGTGCTCGTCGTGCTCCCACTCCAGCCACCAGTCGAAGCAGGCGCGCAGGATGCGCCGGGCGCGCGGGCCGGACCAGTGCCCGCAGGCGGCGGGGCCGGCGGGGGCGAGGCCGGTGGCGGCGAGGACCCGGTGGCGTTCGGCGTAGGCGACGACCGGCAGGACGGCCAGCGGGGAGTCGGCGGGGGCCTCGGCGGCGGCCAGCTCGGCGACGTCGTACACCTCGTGGGCCTCGGCACGGCCGCCCGCGGGTCGTTCGGCGAGGCGGGCGACCAGCAGGTGGTGGGCGTGGTGGTGCTCGGGGTGACGGCGGCGCAGCTCGGCGAAGACGGCGAGCACCTCGCGCTCCGGGCCCAGGGCGCGGGCGAGCAGCAGCCGGCCGAGCCAGGGGGTGGGGTCGTCGGGGACCAGCGCGGCGGCCGTGTCGCACGCCTCGCGGGCCCGGCCGGGTTCCTCCTCGCCGCACACGGCGCGGTGCACCAGGGCCAGGGCGAGCAGGGTGGTGGCGTCGGCGGAGCCGGGTTCGGCGGCCAGCCAGTCGGTCGCCCAGGCGGCGGAGCGGGCGTCCTGGGCGAGCGCGGTGAGGCGGTGGCCGCGGCGGTCCCAGTCGTCCCCGGTGTGCACCAGCAGGGACCGGGCGGCCTGCCGCCGGCCCTGGGCCAACGCGTCCCGCGCGGTGCGCAGTTCCGCGTCGTCGAGGGCGGCGTCGAAGGCCCCGGAAGCGTCACCGGCGGTCTCGCCGGGCGGTTCCGTGGGGGCCCGGCGAGCGCCGAGCAGGGGCGGGAGAGGGGACACCGCGTGACTTCCTGTTTCTCGGGCTGCCATCGACCGATCACGCACAGCAAACCCCCAGCCAAGGGCGACGTCAAGCGGAACGGCGGTGATGCGAGCTTCAACTTCCCTTCCTGAAACGGAACTTGATCGTCCCGACGCAGGTGGGCCCGGTCACGGCCGCCTGGGCCGGGAATGTTCCTGTGGCGTATGCCATCTCGTTTTCCGGGGCGCTCGCCCCGGCTTCTGTGGCGTAGGCCATGGCGCCGCGCGGCCGGGCCCCGGAGCATGGCGAGTCGGACCCGGACCGTGACGAGTCAATCGCCCGGTTGCGGGTACTTCCGGGGCAATGTCGTCCCGGGAGCGCTACAGTCGGCCACTACCGCCCGTGGTACGGCCGGATGATCGAGGTACACAGCGTGTCGGTTCTGGTTCTCCTTCTCGCCGTGAGCGCGGCCTGCTGTCTGGGCTTCGGGTTCGTGCTCCAGCAGAACGCGGCGCAGAAGGCACCGCTCAGCGACTTCCTCTCCTTCCGCCTGCTGATCGACCTGATGCGGATACCGCGCTGGCTGGGCGGTCTCGGGCTGATGGTGGCCGGCATGGTGCTGGGTGCGATCGCCCTCGGCAAGGGTGAGATCTCCCTGGTCGAGCCGCTGCTCGCGACCAACCTGCTGTTCGCCCTCGCCCTCTCCCGGCACCAGACCGGGCAACCGCTCGGGCGTCAGGGCTGGGCCGGGCTGCTGCTCCTCGCGGGCGGCGTGAGCGCGTTCATCGTCGCGGGCGAGCCGCGCGGCGGCACGGCGGTCACCGATCCGCTGCGGCACTGGCTGATCATCGGAGCGGTGGTGGGCGTGGCCCTGGTCCTGACGACGTACGCCAAGCGGTCCCGGATGAGCTGGGGTCCGGTGCTGCTGGCCCTGGCGGCCGGACTGCTCTACGGCGTCCAGGACGCGCTGACCCGGGTGAGCGGTACCCGCTTCTCCGCCGGCGGCCTCACCGAGCTGTTCTCCGGCTGGCAGCCGTACGGGGTGGTGGCCTGCGGGGTCACCGGTCTGGTCCTGGTGCAGAGCGCGTTCGAGACCGCCCCGCTGCGCATGTCGCTGCCGGCGCTCACGGCGGCCGAGCCGCTGGCCGGGATCCTGTGCGGGGTGGGTTTCATGGGCGACCGGCTGCGCACCGACGTCGGCGCGCTGGCCGGGGAGGCGGCGGGACTGGCGGCGGTGGTGGCGGGCATCGTGCTGCTCGGCCTGCACCCGGCGATGCCGTGCGGCACGACGGAACAGGAACCGGGCCCCCGGGACCTCCAACGCCGCTGAACCCGCCCCACTGCCCCCTGCCGCTTCCCGTGGCCGGGGGCCCTGTCCAGACGGCGCGGCCTACGCCCGACCGTGGCGACCCCGCCCGACCGTGGCGACCCCAACTGGCGGAGACGGCCCCGCCCTGCCTCACCCGCATGGCCCAGCCCGCACGAGACGCCCAGCCCCGTCGGGGCACCCCCGCTCACACGAGGCCGGCCGGTCGCGACGGCCCCTGCCCCCTCCCGGGCCGGGAGCCACGCCCCCATGGGGACACGTTGCCAGCCTCTGGTCGGGGCAGCCCGGCCGGACCGAACGGCCCCGTCCCGGTCGGGCGGTCCTGCCCGAGACGCCCCCGCCCCGTCGACTCACGCCTGCTCGGACCAGACACCCCCGCCCGAACAAGGCGCCCCCGGCCAGGTGGAGATGCCCTCACCCGTTCCAGGGCACCCTCCCCGGCCCAGGCACCCCGCTCGAACATCAGGCCCCCGCCGGATCGAGACGCCCCCGGTCCAGGCGCCCCCGGCCGAGGCGACCCCGGGCGATCGAGCCGGACCCTCCCGTCGAGAATGACCGGCATGAATCCTGCTGACGAGATTCTCGACATCGTCGACGAGCACGACCGGGTCGTCGGTCGGAGTGCGCGCGGCGAGGCCTATGCCCGCGGGCTGCGCCACCGTTGCGTGTTCATCGAGGCCCGGGACGCGGCCGGCCGGCTCTTCGTGCACCGGCGCACGGCGACCAAGCTGGTGTTCCCCTCCCTGTACGACCTGTTCGTCGGCGGGGTCGTCGGCGCGGGCGAGTCCTACGACGAGGCGGCGCTGCGGGAGGCGGAGGAGGAGCTGGGCGTGACCGGGCTGCCCCGGCCGGAGTTCCTCTTCAAGTTCCTCTACGACGACGGCGCCGGGAACAGCTGGTGGTCGGCGGTGTACGAGGTCCGCTGCGAGCTGCCGGTGCGGCCGCAGGCGGAGGAGGTCCAGTGGCACGCCTTCCTGCCGGAGGAGGAGGTCGCGCGGCGGCTCGGCGAGTGGGAGTGGGTGCCGGACGGGCTGGCGGCCTACGAGCGGCTGCGGGCGTTCCGGGCGGGCCGGTGACCGGCGGGTAGGGTCGGCCGCGTGAGCGAATTCGTACGGAACATCCGGCTGTGGTTCGCGCCGGAGCGGTTGCGGGACGAGGGCGGGACCCCGGACTACCGGTTCTCGCTGGCCAACGAGCGCACGTTCCTCGCCTGGCTGCGCACCGCGCTGGCGCTGATCGGCGGCGGATTCGCGGTGGACCAGTTCCTCCCGGACCTGCGCCGGGCCTGGCGGGTCGGTCTCGCGCTGGCCCTGCTCGCGGCCGGCGTCCTGTGCGCCCTGCGCGCGGTGAACCACTGGGTGCGCTGCGAGCGTGCGATGCGCCGCGGCGAGGACCTGCCCGCGTCCCGCTTCCCCGTGCTGCTGAGCCTGGTCGTCGCGGTGGTGGCCGTGGCGATGGTGCTGGTGGTCCTGGTGGGGTGGGAAGGATGAGCGCCGGGGAGCCGGGCGCCGGGCGCGATCCCGGGCTCCAGCCGGAACGCACCCGGCTGGCCTGGCGGCGTACGACCCTGTCGGCCGCCGTGGCCGCCGTACTGGCCGTGCGGGCGGCACTGCACGGCGGCGCCTCGGCCGGCGCGGTCGCCCTGGGCGCGCTGTGCTGCGGGCTGTGCCTGGCCTTCCTGGGGGTCGCCCACCTGCGCATCCACACGCTGGCGGCCGGCACCCCGCCGCCCGCCCTCGCCCCGCGCCAGGCGACGGCGGCGGTGCTGTGCGCGGTCGCCATGGCGGTGTGCGCCGCCGTACTGGTGCTCTAGGGGCCGGTCCGACGCGGCCGGTGGCGGCCGGCCGGCGCGCCCTCGGTGCCTCGGTCCCCGCCGGGTACGCCGGTCCCGAGAAGCCGCCACGTGACAGGGATGTCCTGGTATGCGGCTCCAGCGTGGCAGTCTTCCGACGTCAGGCACCCCGCACCCCTCGAAGGTGAGCACCATGACCACCGTCCACCAGGAACACGCCGAGCACACGACGCACCGCCACGGACCGGACTGCGGGCACGAAGCCGTGCCGCACGGCGACCATGTCGACTACGTCCACGACGGCCATCTGCACCGGGAGCACGAGGGCCACTGGGACGAGTGCGAGCCGGCCGGGCACGCCGTCCACGAGGGCCATGAGCACGTGCACCACGACGAGTGCGGGCACGAAGCCGTGCCGCACGGCGACCACGTGGACTACCTGCACGGCGGGCACCGGCACGCCGAGCACGGGGACCACTGGGACGACCACTGACCCACCGGGGAAGAACGGCGACGGCTTCCGGGCGGCGCGCCCGGGGGCCGTCGGCCTATCGTGGCTCCGGTCACGTTCCGCCCGATCTTCACCGCGTGCACTGGACGGCATACCGACCGGTCGGCATCATGAGTCCAGACCTGTTCGCCCGTTCGTAGGAGTGACGTATGAGCGCCGACCACCCGCCCGGTCTCGACCTGGACCGGCTGCGCGCCCTGCTCGACCGCGAGCGCCCCGGTCTGGTGAACGGCCCCCTGACCGGACGGCTGATCGAGGGCGGACGCTCGAACCTCACCTACGCGCTCTCGGACGGCACCTCGCAGTGGGTCGTCCGCCGGCCGCCGCTCGGCCACGTGCTGGCCACCGCGCACGACATGAAGCGCGAGCACCGCGTGATCAGCGCGCTGCACCCGACCCGGGTGCCGGTCCCCCGCCCGCTGCTGCTGTGCGAGGACGAGGAGGTGCTCGGGGCGCCCTTCTACGTCATGGAGTTCGTGGCGGGCACGCCGTACCGCACCGCCGACCAGCTCGCCCCGCTCGGTGCGGAGCGCACCCGGAACGCGGTGCTGTCCCTGGTGGACACGCTGGTCGAGCTGCACGCCGTGGACCCCGCCGAGGTGGGCCTCGCCGACTTCGGCCGCCCGGAGGGCTTCCTGGACCGCCAGCTGCGCCGCTGGGGCAAGCAGCTGGACGCCTCCCGCAACCGCGAGCTGGCGGGCATCGACGAGCTGCACGCGGCCCTCGGCCGCCGGCTGCCCGTCTCCCCCGCCCCGGCGGTCGTCCACGGCGACTACCGGCTGGACAACGTCCTGATCGGGGAGGACGACACGATCAAGGCGATCCTCGACTGGGAGATGTCCACGCTCGGCGACCCGCTCACCGACCTGGGTCTGCTGGTGATGTACAGCCTGCCGCTCGGCATGCCCGACTCGCCCGTGTCCACGACCGCCGAGGCGCCGGGGCACCCCGATCCGCGGGAGCTGGTCGAGCGGTACGCCGCCCGTTCCGGCCGGGACGTCTCGGCCGTCTCCTGGTACACGGCGTTCGCCTGGTTCAAGCTCGCCGTGATCCTGGAGGGCATCCACTACCGGTACACGCTCGGCCAGACGGTCGGCCGCGGCTTCGACCGCATCGGCGACCTGGTGCCCGTCTTCATCGACCACGGACTCACGACCCTTCAGGAAGGCTGACCGGCATGGACTTCGCGTTCGACGCGCGCACCGAGGAGCTGCGCGGCAGGCTCCTCGCCTTCATGGACGAGCACGTGTACCCGGCCGAGGCGGTCGCCGAGGAGCAGCGGGCTCGGCTGGCCTCCCCCTGGGACACGCCGGCCGTGGTCGAGGAGCTGAAGGCCGAGGCCCGCAGGCAGGGTCTGTGGAACCTCTTCCTCCCGGACGCCGAGTACGGCGCCGGGCTGACCAACCTCCAGTACGCGCCGCTCGCCGAGATCACCGGCCGTTCCCCGCACCTGGCGCCGACCGCGACCAACTGCGCCGCGCCCGACACCGGGAACATGGAGGTGCTGGCGCAGTTCGGCACCGAGGAGCAGAGGAAGCAGTGGCTGGAGCCGCTGCTGGCCGGTGAGATCCGCTCGGCGTTCGCGATGACCGAGCCGGAGGTGGCGTCCTCGGACGCCACCAACATCACCACGCACATCGAGCGGGACGGCGACGAGTACGTCGTCACGGGCCGCAAGTGGTACATCTCCGGGGCGATGAACCCGGACTGCAGGATCTTCATCGTGATGGGCAAGACGGACCCGGACGGGGCGGACATCCGCCGCCAGCAGTCCATGGTCCTGGTCCCGCGCGACACGCCGGGCGTCACCGTGCGGCGCGCGATGCGGGTCTTCGGCTACGAGGACCACTCGCACGGCGGCCACGCCGAGGTCGTCTTCGACCACGCGCGCGTGCCCGTGGCGAACCTCGTCGGCGAGGAGGGCGGCGGCTTCGCCATCGCGCAGGCCCGGCTCGGCCCCGGCCGCATCCACCACTGCATGCGGCTGATCGGGATGGCCGAGCGGGCGATCGAGCTGATGTGCCGGCGGGCCGTGAGCCGTACGGCGTTCGGCAAGGCGCTGGCCCAGCAGGGAGTGGTCCAGAACTGGATCGCCGACGCCCGGGTCACCGTCGAGCAGCTGCGGCTGCTGGTGCTGAAGACGGCCTGGCTGATGGACACCGTCGGCAACAAGGGCGCCCACACGGAGATCCAGGCCATCAAGATCGCCACACCGCGCGCGGTGGTCGGCATCCTGGACCGGGCGATCCAGCTGCACGGCGCGGGCGGGGTGAGCCAGGACTTCCCGCTGGCCGAGCTGTACGCGAGCGCCCGCACGCTGATGCTCGCCGACGGCCCGGACGAGGTCCACCAGCGGTCGCTGGCCCGCCGGGAGCTGAAGAAGTACCTCTGAGGCCGCGGGCACCCCAGAGGCCCCGGCCTCTGGGGTCCGCCGGGCAACCGACGACAACGCGGCAGATGTGCGTGCCAGGCCCCGCGACGCCGGGATGATCCAAACGGCAGGGCCTTAGGGCCGCAGGGCCCGCAGCAGCAGGTCGGCCAGGTGGTCGGCCACCTCCTGCGGGCCCATCGGGCCGTCCGGCCGGTACCACGTCGACAGGTGGTGGACCGAACCGAAGTGGTAGTCCACGACCAGGTCGGCCGGGGTCGCTGTGGAGAACACGCCCGCCTTCTGGCCCTCCTCCACGAGCGCGCGGAAACGCTCGTGGTAGCGCCGGCGCTCGGCGCGGACCTGCTTGTTCTTCTCCGGGCTCAGGTGGTGCATGGACCGGAAGAAGATCATCGCGTCGTCGAGGTTGTCGATCGTGGTGACGACGACGTCCGCCGCCGCGTCCCTGAGCCGCTTCTCCACCGGCTCGTCGGCGTTCGCGAAGGTGTCCAGCCGCTCCTGCTGGAGGCGCAGCACGCGCGCGTACACCTCGTGCAGCAGGTCGTCCTTGGAGCCGAAGTAGTGGTACAGCGCCCCCTTGGTGACGCCGGCCGCCTCCACGATCTCCTGCACGGAGGTGCGGTCGTAGCCCTGCTCCGCGAAGAGCCGGGTGGCGGCGGCCAGCAGCCGCTGCGGGACGGGCGTCCCGTCTCCGTCCGTCGTCCTGGGCACTGCCGCCACCTGCCTTTCCGTGAGGTCACTCGCTGTCGCGGGAACGCAGTTCCCGCCGGAGGATCTTCCCACTCGCCGTCTTGGGCAAGTCGGGCAGGATCTCCACCTGGCGCGGGTACTTGTAGGCGGCCAGTCTCTCCTTGCAGTACGCCGCGAGTTCGCCCGGGTCCGTCTCGGCCCCCGGACGGAGGCTGATATAGGCCTTGACGGTCTCGCCACGGTACCCGTCGGGGACGCCGACGACGGCCGCCTCGCGCACCGCCGGGTGGGTGTAGAGGACGTCCTCGACCTCGCGCGGCCACACCTTGAAGCCGGACGCGTTGATCATGTCCTTCTTGCGGTCCACGACGTACAGCCAGCCCTGCTCGTCCATGAACCCGATGTCGCCGGTGCGCAGCTCGCCGTCCGGGAAGGTCTCGGCGGTGGCGTCCGGCCGCCGCCAGTAGCCGGGCACCACCTGCGGCCCGCGCACGACGATCTCGCCGTGCTCGCCGAAGGGCACCTCCGCGCCCTGCTCGTCCAGGATGCGCACGACCGTGTCGGCGCCGGGCAGGCCCACCGAGAGCGTCCCGGAGACCGGGTCCACGGGCGCCTCCAGGTGCGGCGGGACGGAGGCGCAGGGGGCGGTGCACTCGGTGAGGCCGTAGCCGACGCGGATGTACGGCCCGAAGCGCTCCCGGAACGCCTCCACCAGGGCCGGCGGCACGGGGGCGCCGCCCGACGACAGGTTGACGAACGAGGCGAAGTGCTCGCGGGTGGCGTCGGGGCGGGCGGCGAGCGCCATGTAGGCGGTGGAGGGGCCGACGGTGTAGTGCGGGCGGTGCTCGGCGAAGGCGTCCAGGACGACGCCCGACTCGAAGCGGTAGGTGAGCACGAGGGTCCCGGCGCCGACCAGGCACGCGCCGAACTGGCAGACCATGCCGGTGATGTGGAACAGCGGCGCGAGCGCGTAGTACACGGGCGCCTCGGGCAGGCCGAGTCCGGCGGCCTGCCGCTCGGCGTTGTACATGATGTTCGCGTGCGTGTTGGTGGCGCCCTTGGGCGTGCCGCTGGTGCCCGAGGTGTAGCTGATCAGCGCGATGTCCTCCGGGCGCGGCGAGCGGCCCCCGGGGGGCCGGCCGCCCTGCCGGGCCACGGCCACGAGGTCGTCGGCGTCCGGAGCCTGGGGCAGCCGTTCGAAGCCCAGCACGCGCGGGTCGTCGCGGGTCTGGAAGTCCCGTTCGCAGGCGGTGAGCACGATCCGCACGGGCGAGCCGGCGGCCGTATCCCTCAGATACGCCTCCCAGGCCCGGTCGGAGCAGATCAGCGCGGCCACCTCGCCGTCCCGCAGGACGTGCGCCACCTCCCCGGACTTGTACATGGGGTTGACCGGGACGACGGTCGCGCCGGCCTTCCAGGCGCCGAGCACGGCGAGCACGAAGTGCGGGGAGTTCTGCAGCAGGACGGCCACCCGGTCGCCGCGCTCCAGGCCGCGCGCGGCGAGGTGGGCGGCGACGGCGTCGCTCAGCTCGTCGGCCTCCCGGTAACTGATCCGGCCGTCGAAGTAGGCGAGGAAGGTGCGGTCGGGGGCCTGGGCGACGGCATCGCGCAGGGCGTGCACGAGCGAGTCGGCGGGGTCGACCGGGGCGCGCTGGGCCTCGGTCAGCAGCGCCAGCCAGGGGCGGGCCGCGTACGGGGAGGCGGTCACCGGGCGGCCTCCCACTTCTGCTGGAGGTGGTTCATGTTCGTGAGCCAGCGGTCGGGCTCGCCGGCCCGCGCGTGGTAGAAGCCGGCGACCTCGGGGTGCGGCAGGATCAGGAAGCGGTCCTCGGCGATGCCCTCGAACAGGGCGTCGGCGACGGCCTCGGGCGCGATCGCGGTCGGCTGGAGCACCAGGTCGCCCGCGCTGCCGGTGGCGGCCAGCATGTCGGTGCGGACGCCCTGCGGGCAGATGGCGTGGACCTTGATCCCCCGGTGCCGGTACGTCAGCGACAGCCATTCGGCGAAGGCGTAGGCGCCGTGCTTGGTGACGCTGTAGGAGGGCGCGCCGATCATGGTGAGCAGCCCGGCGGCGGAGACGGTGGAGACGAACCGCCCGCCGCCCCGCTCCAGCCAGTCGGGCAGCAGCGCGTGCGCGGCCCGGACGTGCGCCATCAGGTTCACGTCCCACGAGGTGGCCCAGGTCTTCTCGTCCAGGGTGCCCGCGAGGTCGCCGTCCTCGAAGGCGACGCCCGCGTTGGCGCAGTAGACGTCCACCGTGCCGCCGAGCGCGTCGCGGGCCTCGGCGACGATCGCGGAGGCGTCACCGGGCACGGCGGTCCCGCCGATCTCCTCGGCCACCGCCTTGGCCCGCGCGGCGTCCAGGTCGTTCACCACGACCCGCGCCCCCTCGGCGGCGAACCGCCGGGCCAGCGCCGCCCCGATCCCCCCGCCGGCTCCGGTGACGACCACTCCCGCATCCTGCACGGCTTCCACCATCGGTCTCCTTCGACACGGTGCGACTCGGCTCAGCGGTCGTCAGACTAACCGGTCGGTATGTGTAAAAGAAAGGGTGACTGCACCAACCTCTAGGGGCGCGGGGCGTTGCCGGCATGCGGCTCCGCCGCGTGTGCGCGAGCAACCCGGACGGCCCGCACGTGCCCACTCACCGGAGGTCCCCATGCCCCTGTCCCGACGGACCCTTCTCGCCTCGGCGACGACAGCGGCCCTGCCCGCCACCACGCCCGGACACCGCGAGCGTCTGCGCACCGGCTTCGAGAGACTCGCGGCCGGCGGCTACTCGGTCCTGGACGGCCGGCGCGTCGGCATCGTCACCAACCCCACCGGCGTCACCAGGGACACCGAGCACATCGTCGACGTCATGCACCGGGACCCCCGCGTCAGGCTGACGGCGGTCTTCGGCCCCGAGCACGGCTTCCGGGGCACCGCGCAGGCAGGCGGCTCCGAGGGCCGCTACGACGACCCCGCGACCGGCCTCCCGGTGTACGACACGTACCTGAAGAGCGGCCGCCCGCTCGCCGACGTCTTCACCGCCTCCGGCGTCGACACCGTCGTCTTCGACATCCAGGACGTCGGCGCCCGCTTCTACACGTACATCTGGACGCTCTACGACTGCATGGAGGCGGCCCAGCTCGCCGGCAAGCGGTTCGTCGTACTGGACCGCCCGAACCCGGTGACCGGACGCGAGGCGCTGGGCCCGGTGCTGCACAAGGAGTTCGCCACCTTCGTCGGCCGGCAGCCGATCGCGCAGGCGCACGGGATGACCGTGGCGGAGCTGGCCCGCCTGTTCAACGGCGAGTTCCTGGCCACGCCCGTCCCGCTGGAGACCGTCCGCATGTCGGGCTGGAAGCGCTCCGGTTTCTACGACGCCTCCGGTCTGCCCTGGGTGCCGCCGAGCCCCAACATGCCCACGCCGGACACCGCGTTGGTGTACTCCGGGACCTGCCTGTTCGAGGGCACCAACCTCTCGGAGGGGCGTGGCACGACCCGGCCCTTCGAACTCCTCGGCGCCGAGGGCATCGACGGCCGCTGGGCCGCCGCCGCGAACGAGGAGGGCCTGCCGGGTGTGCGGTTCCGGGAGGCGTACTTCGCGCCCACGTTCTCCAAGTTCCAGGGCAGGACCGTCGGCGGGGTGCAGGTCCACGTGACCGACCGGGCCGCCTACGACCCCGTACGCACCGGGATCGCGCTGCTGGTCACCGCCAGGAAGGCGTGGAGCGGCTTCGCCTGGCGGTCCGACGACTGGATCGACAAGCTCACCGGTTCCGCCCAGGTCCGCACGATGATCGACGCGGGCGCCGGCACCGACGAGGTGACGGGCGCCTGGCAGGAGGAGCTGGCCGCGTTCCGGCGGGTCCGCAAGGGGTATCTCCTGTACACGTAGCGCTCCTTCCTCCGTGAGCTTGGGGGTCTGGCATGGCGGAGCCCGGGATGAGTGTGACTCCCTACTGGGAGCTGACCTTCGACGCGGACGGGGACGTGGACGGTCCCGAACGCGACCGCCTGCTGACGCAGGTCACGGACCACGGCGTCCGTGACCTGGTCGTCTTCTCGCACGGCTGGAACAACGACCGCTCGGGCGCGACGGCGTTGTACCGCCGTTTCCTCGCGCCGATCCCGGCGCTGGCCCCGGGGGCCCGGCTGGGGTACGTGGGCGTGATCTGGCCGTCGATGCGGTTCAGCGACGAGCCGATCCCGGACCTCCCGGGGTCCGTGGCGGCCGTGGAGGCGGTGGCGGCACCGCGCCCGGCGCTGGACAAGGACACCCGGCGCGCCCTGCTCCAGGCGTTCCCGGGCCGGACGACCGTGCTGGACCGGCTGGCCCGGATGCTGGACGAACGGCCGGGCGGCGCCGAGGGGCTGAGCGAGTTCGGCGGGCTGGTGCGGCTGCTGCTGGACGACGACGGGCAGGGGGTGGCGGCCGACACGGACGAGGACGGCGAACCGGCCGTGTTCGGCGACGACCCGGTGACCGTGTGCCGGCAGTTCGCCGAGGCCCTGGCCGCGCTCGACGCGTCCGGCGACGCGCCCCGGTTCGCCCTCCCGAACCCCTGGGACGGCGCGAAGGAGCTGCTGCGGCAGGCGACGTACCTCCAGATGAAACGGCGGGCCGGGACGGTCGGCGAGCGGGGACTCGGCCCGCTGCTGGGGCGGTTGGCGGGGGCGGCGCCCGGGGTGCGCGTGCATCTGGTCGGGCACAGCTTCGGCGGCCGGCTGGTGGCGTTCGCGCTGCGCGGGCTGCCCGCCTCGGTCACCGCGGTGAAGTCGGTGACCCTGCTCCAGGGTGCCTTCTCGCACTACGCGTTCGCGGCCCGGCTGCCGCACGCCCCGGACCGGTCGGGCGCGCTCAGGGACCTCCAGCGCCGCGTCGACGGCCCGCTGGTGTGCTGCCACTCGCGCTTCGACGCGGCCCTCGGCACGTTCTATCCGCTGGCCTCCCGGCTGACCGGGGACGACCGGACGTGCGCGGGCAGCGAGATCGCGGCGGTGCTCGGGCCCCGGTGGGGTGCCATGGGCCACGACGGGACGCAGGCGGTGCCGGGCACCGTCCGGCTCGACCTGGCGGCGGCCCTCGGCGGCCGGCTGCCCGCGTCGGGGTGCGTGAACGTGGACGCGGCGGCCGTGGTCCGGCGCGGTGGCGCGCCGTCCGGGGCGCACAGCGACATCGTGCACCCCGAACTGGCGCGGGTGGTGCTGGCGGCGGGCCGTATCGCCTGACCCGCCGCCCGTGGCGGCTCAGCGGTGCGAGGTGTACTCCACGACCTGCTGGAAGGTCGGCCGGTTCTGCCAGCTGATCCTGCCGTGCTTGATGCCGCCCAGCGTGCGCTGGACGATCGAGTCGGCGCACCACTGGTCGCCCGCCGAGCACTGGTCGTCGCCCGGGTAGACCTGGGCGGCGGTCAGGCCGGCGGCCTGCTTCAGGGTGCTGATCAGGGTGTCCCGGCAGGCGGTGAGGCTGCCGCCGCCGCAGTACTTCCGGGCGAGTCCGCCCCGCACGGGCTCCCCGAGCACCGCCCGGATGTCCTTGTCGACGTAGGACCACCAGCCGTACTGGAAGGAACTGCCGGCGTGCGAGCCGGTCGGGCCGTGGCCGGCGGACGGCGCCTCGTCGACCGGCAGGCTGCGGGTGACCGCCGTGTACAGGTCGCTGCCGAGGCCGGGTTCGAACTCGGCCTTGACCAGCAGCGGCCACCAGGCGTCCAGGATGCGGATCGCGTCGGCGTCGGCGTACTTCCTGGAACCGGCCGACGTCTCGGTGCGCTTGGCGCCGGCGGCCACCCATGCCTGGAGCCTGCTCACCGCCGCGGCGGCCGTGGAGTCGGTCACCGGCGAGGAGGTGACCACCTTGAGCAGCTTGGGCAGCACGTCCTCGGCGCGCAGATCGGCGAGGCCCGCGTCGGCCATGGCCTGCACCAGCTTGGTCCGGGTGACCCCGCCGGCCGCGACCAGCTTCTTCACCCGGTCGTCCAGCAGGTTGCCGCGGTGCACGGAGCCCTCGCCCCAGGGCGCGGCCGCGTACTCCTCGGCCTGCTTGTTGTTCCAGGAGACGTAGTAGTCCTGGTCGACGGAGTTGGGGTGCGCGGAGGGCGGGGTGTAGTCGGCGGTGTTGGTGGCCGGGTCCCAGTTCCGCCACTCGTACGCCGGCTGCGCCCACACCGGGAACTCGCTGTCGACACCGCTCGCCCGGACGGGGTTGTCACCGCTGTTGTAGTAGGCGGTGTGCTGGGAGTCGGCGTAGAACCAGTTGAAGGTGAAGTTGATGTGCTGCGCCGCGCTCTGGAAGTCCTTCGGCCCCTTGACGTAGTCGGGGTCGTTGAGCATCTGGAAGCCGATGATGGAGTCGGCCTCGTGCAGGTAGGAGGAGCGCAGGGTGGTGTAGGCGACCTTCTTGCCGCCGACGGTGGCGCGGTACTCCACGGGACCGTACCTGGTCCGCCAGGCGCGCATGGTGTACGACCCGGCGGCCGTGCCGTCGGCGGTGGTCGGCTTCCAGGCGTTCTTCTGCTCGATCTTCTCCATGGCCGTGCAGGTGCCGTGGTACAGGTAGTGGTAGTCGTCCTGGCACAGCTCGACCGCGTAGGTGTCGATGATGTCCTGGCCGGAGGTGGTGGCGCTCCAGGAGTAGTCCTGGCCGCGGCCGAGTTCGACGTACATGCTCAGGCCCGCGAAGGAGGCTCCGCGGGCGCTGATGCCCGGGCCCTGGATCTCCTGGAGCATGAGCAGCTGCGGGGCGAAGTAGCCGGTCTGCGGTCCGAAGACGGCGACGGGGTGGCCGCTGGCGGTGTACTTGCCGCTGACCACGAGGGCGTTGGACATGCCGCGCCGGGCGGAGCCGAGGACGGTCTTCGCGGCGGAGGCCGAGGTGCCGGTGGCGGCGGCGGTGGCGGCGCTGCCGGTACGGTCGTAGACCAGCGGTTCCTGGGTCACCGAGCCGGCGTCCGGCAGGGCCTCGCCCTGGGCGTCGGCGGGCTTGGCGCCGTAGGGGAAGCTCTGGCCGTCGTGGACGGTGAGGACGGCCTCGGGGTCGTTGCGTTCGCGGAAGGACTCCCAGACCCTGGTGCCCTCCTCGACGCCGTACTGGGCCTGGGCGGCGAGCAGGGAGAGCGCGTTGTCGACCTCGCCGCCGCCGCCGGAGCCGAACAGCGAGCCGATGACGGAGGCGAGCGCCACGAGGTCGGTGACCTTGAAGTGATCTATGGTGCCGGCGTTGGTGATCGAGTCCTTGTGACCGGTCAGGACGTACTCGCCGGGGAAGTAACGGCCGCTGTCGGAGGCGTCGATGTAGGCGTTGATGCCGTCGAGGTAGGCCTTGACGTCGGCGAGGGCCTGCTGGCCGCGGGCGCCGTTCTTCGCCACCGCGTTGTCGATCTGCGCCTGGAGGTCGGCCTCGGTGTAGGGCGCGTTGCGGTAGAACTGCTGCTCGAGGCCCTGGTTGGCGGGTGCGCCGCCGGCGAAGGAGGTCAGCTGGCCGCGGCCCACGTGCCGGAAGACGTCCATGAGCCACAGCCGGTCCTGGGCCGCGGCGTACCCGGCGCCGAACTCGGTGCCGTAGCGGGTGGTGCCCGTGATGTGCGGCACACCGGTCTTCTTGTCCCGGACGATGGTCACGTCGCCGCGGCCGGCCGGCTTCTCGGTGGAGGCGACCTGGTCGGCGGGGACGCCGAACGAGGCGTCGTTGAAGAAGGTGTTGACCGTGGTGTCGGTCAGGCCCTTGTAACCGGTGGCCAGGTTCGCGTACGGGCCGAGCTGGTCCTCGGCGTGCGCGGGCTGGGTGCCGAAGGCCTGGTTGAGCAGGATCTGGGCGAGCGTCGCGTTGCCGTTCTCGCCGGGCGGCAGGATGTCCGAACACCGGCCGCCGCAGTAGTCGTTCGCGGCCGTGGCGTCGGTCGCCGCCACCGCCGTCCGGGTGAGGGGGGAGAGAAGACCGGCGACGAGGACGCATACGGACGCGGTCTTCAGGAACCCGGGAAGACGGCGGGACGTTCTCAGTCTGTCAAGGGCGGTACGTGGGGTTCGCCGTGGCATGGCAGCTCCTAGCGACAGAGGTGACCGAACGTTACCGCCGGTATCCCCAGCTTTAAAGATGAACATGCGTCACTTTCTGGAGTCTGGAGACAGATCCCGAGAAGAGATGGAGCCGAATCGCCTGTCGATACGTCTATTCGACGACGTCCGTGCGACGACGCCGAAGTGACCGGAGTACAGGTGCAGGTGTGACGGAGGTGCAGGGCGATGGCAGGTTTCCGGAGTCTGGCGAGACAGGTACGCGATCCGGGCTGTGATCTGGCGCTGCGGCGGTACTCGCTGCGCAAGTGCCTGGAGAAGTTCGCCCCTTACGGGCATCGGGCGACCTGGGACCATCTGTGCTCCCGGGCGGGGTTCGGCCCCGAGGACCGCTCCCCCGATCCGGCGCGGCTCGTGGCCGCACTGGAGGAGCTGGAGGAGGCCCGGGACGTCTGGCTGGCCTACGAGACCGACTTCACCGAACGACGCAGGAAGGAGAAGCACGACGGGCTGCGCCGGCCGGGCAGCGTGGACGACTGGCACCGGCTGACGTGGGGCGGCTTCGGGGTCGCCTGGTGCGACGACCCGCGGGTGCACCCCGGTGAGCCGCTGGCGGTGGTGCTGCGCCGGCTGATCGCCGCGCTGGAGCGGGACCCGGGCTCGTCGTGCCCGGTGTGCGGCGGCGAGCGCCTGGTGTGGAAGTACGGCCTGGACCACGAGCCGTCGTCCGGCCCGGTGTGCGCGGACTGCGGCATCCTGGTGCCGCGTCCGGTCCTCAGCCCGCGGGCTCTTGAGCACGCCCGCCGGGGACGCGTGCTGATGTCGGCCTGAGCCGGTGCCGTTCCCAGGGGCGTGCTGACGGGGGGCGCGCAGGGGATGCCGCGCCCTCTGCCGCGGTGTGCGGCACCATCGAGTCATGGTGCAGGTGTGTCTCAACGGGCGTCGTACGGCCGCCGACGGTGTCGCCGTGCCGATGTCCCCACAGGATCTGGCGCGTTCCGCCGCCGAGGCGGTGGCGGCCGGCGCCACCTCGGTCCACGTCCACCCGAAGACGCCGTGCGGCCACGACAGTCTCTCCCCGCGCGTCCTGGCCCCGGCCCTGGAGGCGATCCGGGCACGGGTGCGGGTGCCGGTCGGGGTGACCACCGGTGCCTGGGCCGAACCGGATCCGTCCGCGCGCCTCGCCCGGGTGCGGTCCTGGTCGGTGCTGCCCGACTTCGCGTCGGTCAACTGGCACGAGCCGGGCGCCGAGGAGGTCGCCGGGCAGCTCCTGTCGAGGGGCGTGGCCGTGGAGGCGGGCATCTGGTCCGGCACCGAGGGCGCGCGCCGGTTCGCCGACTCGCCGCTCAGGCCCGCCGTGCTGCGGGTGCTGGCCGAGGTGACCGACCCGGACCCGGCGACGGCCGAGGCGTCGGCGCGTGCGCTGCTGGCCGAGCTGGGCGCGGCGCACGGCCGGCCGGTACTGCTGCACGGCGAGGAGGGCGGGACCTGGCCGGTGCTGCGGCTCGCGGGCCGGCTGGGCCTCGCCACACGGATCGGCCTGGAGGACACCCTGTTCCTCCCGGACGGCCGACGGGCCGGGTCCAACGCCCGCTTGGTGACGGAGGCACGGGCCCGGTACGGAACCGCCGAGGACGGTGCCGATGCCCGTGCGGGCGACGGCAACGACGGTGGCACACAAGCGAGTTCGGCCCCGGCTTGAGCCCCGGCGTGCCCGGCGCGGGGCATCGCCCCGGCCCGGTCAGGGCTGCTCCGGGGCGGCCGCGGTGAACTGCGCCGCCAGCTGTGCGACCGCGGCGCGCAGTTCCTCACCGCCCTCGACACGGAAGGCGAACGGCACCCGCGCCAGCCACTCCCGTGCGTACGCGGCCGGGTTGCGCGTGCTGCCGGCCAGCACGCAGCCGTCCTCCGAGGGTTCGAGCCGTCCCATGGGCGGCTGGATCCAGGGGGCCACCTCGGCGAGGGGCGCGGCGAACACCACGCGGGTGGGGAACACCCATCCCAGGCCCAGGTTCTCCTCCAGCACCGCCACCGGGTCGAGGTCGTCGGGCGGTGCGAAGCCGTGCGTGGTCGGCCGGACCGCGCGGACCCGGTCGACCCGGTAGGTGCGGATCGCCCCCGCGCGGTGCGAGTGGCACAGCAGGTACCAGCGTCCGTGCCGGACGACGACGGACCAGGGATCCACCTCCGCCTCCCACTCGTCACCGGCCTCGGCGCGGTAGGTGACCGACACCCGGCGCCGGGCCGCGACGGCGGCGACGAGTTCGCTGGTGACGGCCGGGTCCGGGCGGACCGCGTACGGGTCCGGCGCGGCGGCCGCGTACTCCCGCAGCAGGGCCGCCTGCCGGCCGACGCTCTCCGGCAGCGCCTTGACGACCTTGCCCAGGGCGGTGCCGACCAGGTCGTCGGCGTCGGCCGCTGCGGGCCGGCCGGCGAGGACCGCCATCACCAGTCCGAGGGCCTCGGACTGCGTGAAGTGCACGGGCGGCAGCCGTGTCCCGCGCCCCAGCCGGTACCCGCCGTACGGCCCCCGGGCCGACTCCACGGGGATGCCGGCCTCGCGGAGGATGCCGACGTACCGGCGCGCGGCCCGTTCCGTGACGCCCAGCCGCGCGGCGAGTTCGCCGGCCGTCGTACCAGGGCGGGCCTGGAGGACCTCCAGGGCGCGCAGTGCTCGCGCGGTGGGGCTGAGATCGTTCGGCACCCGTGCAGGCTAGTCCGCTCACCGGTCCGACGGTGCTCTCGGGACGAACCGGCAGTGGATCGTCCGGAACCGCTCCTACGGTGGCCACCACGGCCGGGAAGAACGCACGCGACCTGGAAGAAGGGGAACCGACCATGGACATCCTGCTCATCGGCGGACTGTGGCTGGACGGATCGGTGTGGGACCGCGTGGCCTCCGCGCTGGAGTCGCTCGGCCACCGCCCGGTGCCGCTCACCCTGCCGGGCCAGGGCGACGGGTCCGCGTCGGCCACCCTGGAGGACCAGGTGGCGGCGGTGCTGGCCGCGGTGGACGCGGCGCCGGGCAAGCCCATGGTGGTGGGTCACTCCGCCGCCTGCACCCTGGCCTGGCTGGCCGCCGACCGGCGGCCGGAGCGGCTGGCCGCGGTCGCCTTCGTCGGAGGCTTCCCGTTCTCCGACGGGCACACGTACGCCGACTTCTTCGAGGTGCGGGACGGTGTCATGCCCTTCCCGGGCTGGGACCCCTTCGAAGGGCCGGAGACCGCCGACCTCGACGACGAGGCCAGGCGCCGGCTGGCGGCCGCCGCGATCCCCGTGCCCGCCGCCGTGGCCAGGGGCGTGGTGCGGCTGACGGACGAACGGCGCTTCGACGTCCCGGTCGTGGTCGTGTGCCCGGAGTTCACGCCGGCGCAGGCGCGCACGTGGATCGACGGCGGTGACGTACCGGAGCTGGCCCGGTCCGGGCACGTCCGCTTCGCCGACGTCGACGCGGGCCACTGGCCGATGGTCTCCCGGCCCGCCGAGCTGGCCCGTGTCCTGGCCGCGGCGGCCGGCACGGTCTGACGCACGCGCCGCCGGGCACGCAGGGCACCGGCCGGCCCGCTCCTCCTCAGCGCCGCTCCGCCATCAGCCGTGATCCGGTCAGCCGTGCGCCGAACACATCGTCCGGGTTGGACAGCACGCACGTCTCCATCGACAGGCAGCCGCATCCGATGCAGTCGGTGAGGTGGTCGCGCAGTCGGTTCAGCTGCTGGATGCGCTCGTCCAGTTCCGAGCGCCACTTCTCGGACAGGCGTGCCCAGTCCTCCCTGGTCGGCGTCCGCTCCTCCGGCAGTTCGGCCAGGGCCTCCCGGATCGTCGCGAGCGGGATGCCCACCCGCTGGGCCGCGCGGACGAAGGCGACCCGGCGCAGTGTGTCCCGGCTGTAGCGGCGCTGGTTGCCGGGGGTCCGCCGGCTGGTGATCAGTCCCTTGGACTCGTAGAAGTGCAGGGCGGACACCGCGGCTCCGCTGCGGGCGGACAACTGGCCGACGGTCAGCTCGTGGATCTTCTCGGGAATCTGGGGCACTCCCCAGAGACTACCCACCCGGCCGGTCCACGCTCCGTTGACATCGCCCTCTCACCCGACCATGCTAAGCAGTTGCTTAGAGACGCGAGCGAGAGGCCGGGAACATGGCAGAACCGAGGACCTTCACCTCCCCCGACGAGCTGAGGGCAGCCGTGGGCGAGGAGCTGGGCCCCACCGACTGGGTGGAGATCGACCAGAAGCGGATCGACCTGTTCGCCGAGGCGACCGGGGACCACCAGTGGATCCACGTGGACCCGGAGAAGGCCGCCGCCGGGCCGTTCGGGACGACCATCGCCCACGGCTACCTCACCCTGTCCCTGCTGCCGCTGTTCGGTCCGCGGCTCATCCGGGTCGAGGGCGTGAAGATGGGCGTCAACTACGGGACGAACAAGGTCCGTTTCCCCGCCCCGGTCCCCGTTGGCTCCCGGCTGCGCGCCACCGGCAGGATCACCGGGGTCGAGGACGTCACCGGCGGAGTGCAGGTGACGGTCGCCTTCACCGTGGAGCGCGAGGGCGGCGACAAGCCGGTGTGCGTCGCGGAGTCGGTGTCGCGCTACTACCTGTAGACCCCGGCGGCTACCCGGCCCCGACCATGCGCAGCACGAGGTCGGCGTAGAGCGCGCCGACCTCCTCGGGGGTGCGCGGGCCGTTCACGTTGAACCAGCGGGCGACGTCGATGCACAGCGACAGCACGGCGAGCGTGGTGCCCTGGACGTCCGGCACGTCGAACTCGCCCGAGGCCACGCCGTCCTCGATGATCCCGCGCACCTCCGCGTCCACCTGGCGGCGCAGCGCGACGATCTCCGCGCGGGCCTCGGGGCCGAGGGCGTCGAGTTCGTACTGCACGACCCGCGCGGTGGTGCGCCGGCCCGCGTGCCAGCGGACGAAGGAGCCGACCGCGTCGGCCAGCCGCTCGGCCGCGGTGCCCTCCCGCCGTGCCGCCGTGCGCAGGATGTCGAGGGCCTTGTCGTGGCCGATGCGGCTGATCCGGTGGAGCAGCTCTTCCTTGGTCTTGTAGTGGATGTAGAGCGCGGCCGGGCTCATGCCGGCGCGGCCCGCGATGTCACGGGTCGTCGTCGCGTGGTAGCCACGCTCGGCGAAGGCCTCCACGGCCGCCACGAGCAGCCGCCGGGCCGCGTCAGGGGTGACCTCTTCCCACGGCTCCACGTCGCCGCCGGTCGTCTCCTGCGCCGTACTCATCGCTCGCTCGCCCCTCTCGGTGACAGGAGCACCACCATACCGCCGACGGTGAGCGGGCGCTTAGGGCCGCTCAGAGCTTCTCGAAGGGGTCGTGCTCGGCGAGCAGCTTCTCCAGCCGGGCCTGGTCGACACGGCTGACGATCTGCCCGGCCTCCTGCCGGTCCCGGATCACCTTGGCGAGGGTGAAGGCGGAGGTGACGAGGTACAGGACGGCGATCGCCAGGAAGCCGCGGACCCAGGCGCTGGCGTCGAGCCGGGCGATGCCGATGGCGGTGGCGGCCATGGCGACCGCGAACGAGGCGACGGCCTGGCCGTAGAACGCGGCCGTGCTCTGCTGTTTGACCGGTGTGTCACTCATGGCGCCCAGCATCGGCGGACGTGGCCCGCGCCACATCCGCCGGGATACTCAGAACCGGGTGCGGCACGTACTCAGAAGGCCGAGACCCCGGTCAGGGAGCGGCCGATGAGCAGCTTCTGGATCTGGCTGGTGCCCTCGTAGAGGGTCATCACGCGGGCGTCGCGCAGGAGTTTGCCGACGGGGTACTCGTCGATGTAGCCGTAGCCGCCGAAGACCTGCAGGGCGTTGTTCGCGGCGCGCACCGCGGCCTCGGAGGCGAACAGCTTGGCCTTGGAGGACTCCACGGCGAACGGCTCGCCGCGGTCGACGAGGTCGGCGACCCGCCAGGTCAGCAGCCGGGCCGCGTCCACGTCGACGGCGATGTCGCTGATCAGTTCCTGCACCAGCTGGTGACGGGCGATCGGCTTGCCGAACTGCTCCCGCTCACCGGCGTACCGCACGGCCGCGTCGAGCGCGGCCTGGGCTATCCCGACACAGCCGGCGGCCACCGACATCCGCCCCTTGGCGAGGGCGGACATGGCGACGGAGAAGCCCTTGCCCTCCGCGCCGAGCATCGCGGAGGCGGGCACCCGCACGTCCTCCAGGACGAGTTCGGCGGTGGCCTGGCCGCGCAGACCGAGCTTGCCGTGGACGGTGCGGCGGGTCAGGCCGGGGGTGTCGGTGGGCACGAGGAAGGCGGACACGCCCTTGTGGCCGGGGGCGTCGGTGGAGCGGGCGAAGAGCAGGACGACGTCGGCCCAGGTGCCGTTGGTGATGAACATCTTGGTGCCGTTCACGACGTAGTCGTCGCCGTCGCGCACCGCCCGGGTGGTGAGGTTGCCCGCGTCGGAGCCGGTGCCTGGCTCGGTGAGGCCGAAGCAGCCGACGTACTCGCCCGCGGCGAGCCCCGGCAGCCAGCGGCTCTTCTGCTCCTCGCTCCCCCAGGCGGCGATCGTCTTGGCGACGAGGCCCAGGGAGACGGAGACGATCCCGCGGACCGAGGAGTCGCCGCGCCCCAGTTCCTCGGTGACCAGGCAGTAGGAGAGGTGGTCGCCGCCGGAGCCGCCGTACTCCTCGGGCACGGTCAGACCGAGGAAGCCGACCTCGCCGAGCTTCTTCACGATGCCCCGGTCGACCTCCTCGGCGCGGTCCCAGGCGATCACGTGCGGGGCGATCTCGCGCTCCACGAACTCCCGGGCGAGCCGCCGTACGGCCGTCTGCTCCTCGCCGAGCCCCAGGTTCACCACGAGATCACCTCTGTCACCGATGGATCTTGAAAGCCGTACATTTAAATTAGCACTGCTAGTTTCTGCTCGCAGCCCTACTATGTGCGCCATGGCCCGACCGCGCAAGCCCCTCCTCAGCACCGACCGGATCGTCGAGACGGCCCGGGGCCTCGTGGACCGGGAGGGTCTGGCGGCCGTCTCCACGCGCCGGCTCGCCGCCGAGCTGGGCGTGAGCGGGCCCTCGCTCTACAACCACTTCCGCACCAAGGACGAGATCCTGGAGGCGGTCGCGGACTCGGTGAGCGCCCTGGTCGACCTGTCGATGTTCGAGGACGGCCGGGACTGGCGGACCGCGCTGCACGACTGGGCCGTCTCCTACCGGGCCGCCCTGCGCGACCACCCGAACATCGTCCCCGTCCTCGCCCGGGGCCCCGGCCGCCGCCCGGCCGCGCTGCGGCTGGCGGACGCGGTCTACGGCGCGATGGTCGACGCGGGCTGGCCGCCCGCGCAGGCGACCTCCATCGGGGCGCTGATGCGGTACTTCATCATGGGGTCGGCGCTCGGCTCCTTCGCCGGCGGCTTCGTGGACGACGCGAGCGCGTACGACCCCGCCGACTACCCCCACCTCGGCCAGGCCCATCTGCTCGCCGAACAGCAGGAGAAGATCGACGAACGGGCCTTCGAGACGGGGCTCGCCGCGCTGCTGGACGGGCTGGCGCAGCAGTACCGGCAGGTGCGGGTGTGAGGACGCGGCGGCAGGGACGTTTCGGCGGCGGCCGAAGCGTCCCTGCCGCATGCTGGGGGCATGAGCACCGAGAATCCCCAGGCGGCCGGGCTGGCGGCGCTGGCCGGGCTGATCGCCGACCGGACCCGGGCCGCGTGCCTGCTGGCACTGCTGGACGGGCGGGCGTGGACGGCCGGTGAGCTGGCCCGGCACGCCGGGGTCGCGGCCTCCACGCTGAGCGAGCACCTCGGCAAGCTGGTGGCCGGCGGACTGCTCGCGGAGGAACGGCAGGGGCGGCACCGGTATGTGCGGCTGGCCGACGCCCGGGTGGCGCAGGTGGTCGAGGACCTCGCCGCGCAGGTGCCCGCGGCGGCGGTACGGCGCCCTGCGCGCAGCCTGCGCGAGGCGAGCGCCGGCGCCGCCCTGGCCCGGGGGCGGACCTGTTACGACCATCTCGCCGGGCGGCTCGGGACCGTGCTCACCGACGCGCTGACCCGGCGGGGGCTGCTGCGGCAGGACACCGGGTTCGCGCTGACGGACGCGGGGGTTAAGTGGTTCGGCACGGCGGGTGTGCCCCTGGACCCCGGTGGCCGGCGGCCCCTGGCCCGCGCGTGCCTCGACTGGACGGAACGGCGACCGCATCTCGCCGGTGCGGCGGGGGCGGCCTTGTGCCGGCGGGCGCTGGAGGCGGGGTGGTGCGTGCGGGTCGGAACGGGCCGGGCGGTCGCGGTGACTCCGTCCGGGGAGCGGGTGTTCTCCGACCTGCTCGGCATCTCCGGGCGGCCTTGGCTGGAGACCGGGTGAGGGGCCGGGGTTCCGGCACCGGGCCGGGCGCCGGTGCGTCATGGCCGGCCGCGCGGTCCCCCGCGCCCCTCGGGGCGCTCACCCTCAGAAGACGACCACCGCCCGTCCCCCCTTGCCCGCCAGCATGTTCCCGAAGGCCGTCGGGATCTCCTCCAGGGTGATCCGGTCCGTGACCAGCAGGGAGAGGTCCAGGCGGCCCTCGCGCACGTGCTCGGCGAGGAGCGGCACGTCACGGGACGGGTCGCTGTTGCCGTAGACGCAGCCGGACAGGGTGCGGCCCCAGTGGAAGAGCTCCAGGGCGTTGAAGGTGACCTGCTGGTCCTTGCCGCCGATGCCGACGACCGTCGTACGGCCGCCCCGGCGCGTGGACTCCCAGGCCGCGCGGATGGAGACCGCGCGGCCCACGCACTCCACGGCGACGTCGACGCCCTGCTTGCCGGTCAGGCCGCGGATCTCGCGGGCAGTGCCGTCGGAGGCGAGGACGAAGTCCGTGGCGCCGGCGGCACGGGCCAGTTCCTCCTTGCCGGGGGAGACGTCGACGGCGATGATCCGGGACGCCCCCGCGATGCGGGCCGACTGCAGCGTGGCGAGACCGACTCCGCCGGCACCGAACACGGCCACCGTCTCGCCGGGCCGGACCCGCGCCGAGTGGTGCACCGCGCCGTAGCCGGTGAGGACGGCGCAGCCCAGCAGGGCGGCGTCCACCAGCGGCACCCCGTCCGGCAGCGGCAGCACACAGGACGCGGCGACCACCGTCTCCTCGGCGAACGCGGCCACGTTCAGCCCGGGGTGCAGGTCGGTGCCGTCGGTCGTGCGGGCGTGGACGTCGGCCGCGCCGTTCAGCGCGTTGGCGCACAGCCAGACCTCGCCCAGCGCGCAGGCGTGGCAACCGCCGCAGGACGGCGCCCAGTTGAGGACGACGGGAGACCCGGGCGAGACATGGGTGACGCCCTCCCCGACGGCGACGACCGTGCCCGCGCCCTCGTGGCCGAGGACGGCCGGGACCGGCACCCGCATGGTGCCGTCGGACAGGGAGAGGTCGGAGTGGCAGACGCCGGCGGCGGCGAGGCGGACCCGGACCTGTCCGGGGCCCGGGTCGGGCAGCTCGATCCCCTTGATCTCCAGCGGGGCGCCGATGGCGGGCAGGACGGCGGCTCGTACGGCCATGGGTGACGCGACTCCTCAGAACTGGAGGGACTTGGTCTGGAGGTACTCGGCGAGCCCGTGCGCGCCGAGTTCCCGGCCGACGCCGGACTGCTTGTAACCGCCGAAGGGCGCCAGCGGGTTGAACCGGCCGCCGTTGATGTCGACCTGGCCGGTGTCCATGCGGCGCGCGAAGGCCACCGCCTCGGCCTCCTCGGCGGCCCAGACGGCGCCCGCGAGGCCGTACACCGTGCCGTTGGCGATGCGCAGGGCGTCGTCCTCGTCGTCGTACCGCAGGATCGACAGGACCGGGCCGAAGATCTCCTCCTGGGCGATGGTCATGTCGGGGGTGACGTCGGCGAAGACCGTCGGGCTGACGAACCAGCCGCGCTCGCGCGGGGATTCGGGGCCGCCCGCGACGAGGCGGGCGCCCTCGGCGACGCCCTTCTCGATGTAACCGCGCACCCGCTCCTGCTGCCTGGCGCTGACCAGCGGTCCGATGCGGTCGCCGTACTTGGCGGCGGCGGTGGCGGCGAGTTCGACGGCCTCGGCGTAGCGGTCGCGGTGGACGAGCATGCGGGTCCAGGCGCTGCACGTCTGCCCGGAGTTGGACATCACGTTGGCGACACCGACGTTCACCGCCCTGGCGAGGTCGGCGCTCGGCAGGATGACGTTGGCGGACTTGCCGCCGAGTTCCAGGGCGACCTTCTTCACGGCCGCGCCGGCCACCGCGCCGATCCGCCGGCCGACCGCCGTGGAGCCGGTGAAGGAGACCAGGTCCACGCCCGGGTGCTCGACGAGGGCCTGTCCGGCGACCGGGCCGAGACCGGTGACCAGGTTGAACACACCGGCCGGCACGCCGGCCTCGTGCACCGCCTCGGCGAACAGCTGGGCGGTGAGCGGGGTGTCCTCGGCCGGCTTGACGACGATCGCGCAGCCGGCGGCGAGGGCCGGGGCGACCTTGGCGACGATCTGGTGCAGGGGGTAGTTCCAGGGGGTGATGGCGCCGACCACGCCGATCGGCTCGTGCAGCACCGTGGAGTTGCCGACCTTCTCCTCGAAGGAGTGGGCGGCGGCCAGCTCGGCGTAGGAGCCCGCGACCGCGATCGGCACGGCCGCGTGCACGGCCTGGGAGAACGCCGGCGGCGAGCCGAGTTCCGCGGTGACCGTCTCGGCGATCTCGTCCTTGCGGGCCACCAGGGCGTCCCGGAGGGCGGCCAGGCGCGCGGCGCGTCCGGCCGGGGGCGTGGCGGCCCAGCCGGGCAGCGCGGCCCGCGCGGCGCGTACGGCGGTGTCGACGTCCAGGGCCGACGCGGCCGGGACCCGGGCGATGACCTGCTCGTCGGCCGGGTTGACGACCTCGATCTCGTCCGTGCTCTCGGCGGGGCGCCAGGCGCCGTCGATGTACAGGCCGTCGTGTGCCTTCATTGCTGTGTCCTCCCGCGGGTCCGCGTCGTCCGGCACACAAACTAGCGATGATAGTTTTCTTGCGCCAGACATTCCCGGCCGGCGGACGTCCGGGGACAGCGTCACGGAGGGGGCCGGCCGGTGCGGGAACGGCGCCCGCACCGGCCGGTGAACCGGTCACCTGGTCGCCGTCAGATGGGCGAAGACCACCACGTTGCTGGTGTAGCCGGTCCGCCGGCTGAACAGGCCGCCGCAGGTGAGGACCCGCAGTTCAGGGCGCCCGGTCGGGCCGTAGACCTCCTCGTCGGGGAAGCCGGCCTTGTCGTAGACCTTCACCCGGTCGACGGAGTAGACGGCGACGCGGCCGTCCGCCCGCCGGACCTCCACGGTCTTGCCGGGCCTGACCTGGGCGAGGCCGGCGAAGACGGCGGCCCCGGTGCGCGTGTCGCGGTGGCCGACGGCGACGGCGGTGCCGGCCTCGCCGGGCGTGGGGCCGCCCTGGTACCAGCCGACCAGCTGCGGTCTGTCGACGGGAGGAGTCTCCAGCTCCCGGTTCCGTTCGAGGCGCAGCGGGGTGACCGGGGCGTCGATGCCCAGGGAGGGGACGCGGAAGGAGGTCGGCCGGGACCGGGGCAGGGGGCGGGGCGGCGGCGCCGGAGGGGCGGCCGGATCGGCGCGGGCGGAGTCCGTGCCGGCCGCGACGGCGTGCGGACCCGGCCCTGCCGCTCCGCCGCCCGGTCCGCAGCGCGACCCCACCGTCACCAGGACGGACACCAGCAGGGCCGTCCTGGCGAGGCGGTAGGCGCGGGTGCGGTACCAGGGCCTGCGCCGGTACCTACGCGGCGCCATGGGGCCGCCGGCGGACCAGCCGGACGTACACGACACCACAGACGGCGATCAGACCCACGGCGCCCGCGGCGGCCACCGGGGAGTAGGCGGCAGCCGTGTCGATGAGACCGCCCCCGCCCGCGTGCACCCCGCCCCTGGGGCCGTTCTCGTCGCCCCTGCCCCAGGACGCGTCGTTGTCGTGCTGGCCGCCGGAGTCGTGCCGGCCGTCGGAGATCTGCCCGCCCGGCCCGTGCTCCCCCTCGTTGCGCCCGTCCTTGCAGTTGACGCGGAACACCTTCTCCTTCAGGGCGGCGGGGGTGCCCACGATCCAGCTGATCTTGTACTGGCCGTCCGCGAGGCCGAGCGGGTCGGTGTGCCCGGCGCCCCCGGCGAGCTGGATGGTGCCGGCGACGGTGGCGGCGGTGGGGAGCGGGGGCTGCGGGGTGATGGTGTAGGCGATGCTGGTGAGCGTGTCGAAGTTGACGGCCTCCAGATAGAACCGGCAGACCACGGGATCGTCCTTGGCCGACCCCACGAGCGGCGTTCCGTGGAGGTGGCGCTCGTCGTGGATCCTGATGTCGCCGTTCTCCCCCTGGGCCACCGCGCTCGGCGCCGCCACCCATGACGCGCCCGCCGCGGCGAGTGCGGTGAGGACGACTGTGGCGCCCGCGCGGGGGCCGACGGCACGTGGGGTCATGGTGGGCATGCGCGCTCCTCCGAGTTCAGACGATTTTCATACAAATCGCTCGTTCGCCTGGACTCTCCTTCATGGGCCGCGCGGCCCAGGGCACTGACGCCCGACGCGCCGTCAGAGATCGCTCGTGCGGCGCAATCCCGGGCGCTCCGGCCGCTTCCCGGTCACCCGGCCGGGCGACCCCTCGGGCGGGCCCGGCGAGCGCAGCGCCACGGCCGACGACACCAGCAGCAGCGCCCCCAGCATCACGAACGGCGCAGCCACGCCCGCCACACCGGCGACCAGACCGGCGGCGGCCGGGGCGGCGACCTGGCCCAGCCGGTTGCCGGTCAGCCGCAGCGCGAGCGCGGTGGAGCGGGCCTCGGCCGGCGCGGCCTGCACCACCGTCGTCATCGACAGCGGCTGGCCCACACCGAGGCAGAAGCCGAGCGCCGTCAGCATCGCGCCGAGCGCCCACACCGGCACCGGCAGCGCCGCCCCCGCGCACAGCAGGGCCGCCAGCAGGCAGGTCACGGTGAGCAGCGCGGGCCGGCCGAGCAGCCGCAGCAGGGGGGTGAGGACGAGCCGGCAGGCGATGGTGGCACCCGCCCGGAGACTGAGCAGGACGCCGATCACCGAGGGCGCGATCCCCCGGTGTTCGCCGACCACCGGCAGGTAGGCGGTGAGGATGTCGGTCGCGGACAGCACCGACAGGCTGATCAGCATGCCCGCGGGCACGCCCCGGGCGCGCAGGATGCCGCCGACCGGCACCCGCCCGCCGCCGCGCGCGGGGGAGCCCCCGGCCGTACGGTCCTCGATGCGCCACAGCGAGGTGAACGCGACCGCCGCGCCCGCGCCCGCCACGACGAGGGCGAGGCTGCTGCTGCGGGCCAGGTCGGGGCCGCCGACGAGGGCGCCCGCGGCGACGGGTCCGACGAGCTGGCCGAGGGAGGCGCCGATGGTGAAGTGGCCGAAGTTGCGGTCCTGTTCGTGCGGCGCGGACTGCCGGGCCACCAGCGACTGGGCGCCGATCACGAAGCACAGGTGGCCGAGCCCCATCACCCCGCTCCACAGGGCCATCGCCCACAGCGAGCCGGCGAGCCCGCTGAGCGCGCAGCCGGCCGCGATGAGGACGACACCGGCCGGCAGCAGGGGCGCGCAGCGGCCGTGGTCGGTACGGCGGCCGAGCGGTACGGCGGCGAACAGCGGCAGCAGCGCGTAGACACCGGCGATGACGCCGACCGCCCGTTCGTCCGCGCCGAGCGCGAGGGCCCGGTAGGAGACGGCGGGCCGGGCCATCGACACCGCCCCCTGCGCGCAGCCGAAGGCGATGACGAGGCGGAGCAGCCAGCCGCGGTTCCCACCGGGCCCCATGATGTCCTCCAGGGGGTCAGACGATGCCGAACAGGACGCCCGCGCCGAGGACGACGAGCGAGGTGAGCGCGGCCCACTTGACCACGAACCGGGTGTGGTCGCCGAACTCCACCTTGGCCATGCCGACCAGGACGTACACGGCCGGGACGAGCGGGCTGGACATGTGCAGCGGCTGGCCGACGATCGAGGCGCGGGCGATCTCCACCGCGGAGACGCCGTGCGCCTGGCCCGCCTCGGCGAGCACCGGCAGGATGCCGAAGTAGAAGCCGTCGTTGGACATGAAGTACGTCAGCGGGATGCTCAGCACGCCGGTGACGAGGGCCATGTGCGGGCCCATGCCGTCGGGGACGTTGTCGACCAGCCACCTCGCCATGTGGTCGACCATGCCGGTGCCCTGGAGGACGCCGGTGAAGACGGCGGCGGCGAAGACCATGCCCGAGACGTTGAGGACGTTCTCGGCGTGGGCGGCGATCCGGGCCTTCTGGTCCGGCATGTGCGGGAAGTTGACGGTCAGGGCGAGGGCGGCGCCGAGCAGGAACAGCACCGGGATCGGCAGCCACTCCATGATCATGGCGGTGAGCAGGGCGACCGTGAGCAGCGCGTTGAACCAGTAGAGCCTGGGGCGCAGGGTGGGGCGGTGCGGGTCCAGGCCCTGGAAAGCCTCGTCCTCGGGCTCGTCGGGCAGGTCCACGCCCGGGCCGGAACCGCCGGCCCTCTCGACTCCCCCGCCGGCCCTCTTCACGTCCTTGCCGGCAGCGGAGCCGACCAGCACCGTCTCGGTCTCCTCCACCAGCACCTCGTCCAGCGTCAGCACACCGAGCCGCCTGCGCTCGCGGCGGCCGAGGACGTAGGCGAGGGCGAAGACGAACAGCAGCCCCATGGCGAGGGCCGGGATCATCGGCACGAAGATGTCACCGGCGTCGAGCTTCAGCGCGGTGGCGGCACGGGCGGTGGGGCCGCCCCACGGCAGCGTGTTCATCACGCCGTTGGCCATCGCGGCGACGCCGGTCATCACGACCAGGGACATCTTCAGGCGCTTGTACAGCGGGTACATCGCCGAGACGGTGATCATGAAGGTGGTCGAGCCGTCGCCGTCCAGGGAGACGATCGCGGCGAGGACCGCCGTGCCGACCACGATCCGCAGCGGGTCGGCCTTGCAGAACCTGAGGATGCCCCGCACGACCGGGTCGAAGAGGCCGACGTCGATCATCACTCCGAAGTAGACGATCGCGAACATGAGCATCGCCGCGGTGGGGGCGAGGCCGGTGACGCCGTCGATGACGTAGTCGCCGAGCCCCGCGCCCTTGCCCACGCACACGCAGAACAGCGCGGGTACGAGAACGAGCGCCGCGATCGGCGACATCTTCTTCAGCATGATCAGGACCAGGAAGGTCGCGATCATGGCGAAGCCGAGGATGGTCAACATGAATGGATACCTAACGTTCGCCCTTGAACATCCCACCTGGGGGCCGGCGGTGCGATGACGTTAGGTCCGCGCGAACGGCGTTAACAAGATGTTGACGTGCGAGCAATAAGCGCGAAAGTCCAGGTCACGGCAGTGCGACGAGCTCGACGGGTACGCCGTTGAGCACCGCGTTGCCCGACAGCGGGTCGAGCAGGCTGCCGTCGAGCAGCTGGTTGACGTTGACGCCGGGGTCGGTGGAGGCGTGGCGCAGCCGGGTGCCGGGCCGGTCGTGGCCCCAGCCGTGCGGCAGGCTCACCACACCGGGCCGGACGCCGTCGGTGACCTCGGCGGGGGCCACCACCTCTCCCCCGGCGCCCTTGACGCGGACGTCCGCGCCGTCCCGGACGCCGAGGCGGGCCGCGTCCTCGGGGTGGATGTGCACGGTGCAGCGGTTGCTGCCGCCGGTGAGCGCGGGCACGTTGTGCATCCAGCTGTTGTTGGAACGCAGATGGCGGCGGCCGACGAGGACGAGGCCCGCGGGCCGCTCGCGCAGGGCGGCGCGGAGCCGGGGCAGGTCGCCGGCGATGGGCCCGGGCAGCAGTTCGACCTTGCCGCTGCGGGTCTTCAGCGGCTGCGGCAGGCGCGGGCGCAGCGGGCCGAGGTCGATGCCGTGCGGGTGGGCGAGCAGCTTCTCCAGGGTCAGCCCGTCGGGGCGGGCACCGAAGCCGTCGCCGTACGGGCCGAGGCGCAGCATCAGGTCGAGCCGCCGCTCGGGGCCGTTGTCACCGGTCAGCAGGGCGGCGAGCTCGTGCGGATCGCGTCCGTGCACCGGCCCGTGCGCGTCCTGGACGGCCTTGCCGAGGGTCTGGTCGATCACCATCGCGTCGACGGCGGCGGGGTCGGCGCCGTGCATCCCGGTGGCCGCAAGGACCAGCCGGGCGAGGATCTCGGTCTCCGCCATGCGGCCGGGCTCCAGCGGGACGGCGGGGCGGGTGTAGCGGACCTGGTTGCGCACGGCCAGGGTGTTGAAGGCGAAGTCGTGGTGCGGGCTCTGGGAGGGCGGGGGCGGGGGCAGCACGACGTGCGCGTGCCGTGAGGTCTCGTTGAGGTACGGGTCGACGCTGACCATGAAGTCCAGCGAGTCGAGGGCCTTGTCGAGCCGGTCGCCGTCGGGCGCGGAGAGCACGGGGTTGGCGGCGACGGCGATCAGCGCGCGCACGGGCGTCCCCTCGCCGGTCGCGGTGTCGATCTCCTCGGCGAGCGCGGCGAGCGGCAACTCCCCCTTCGCCTCCGGGTGTCCGCTCACCCGGGAGTGCCAGCGGCCGAGCGCGAAGCCGCGGCCGGGGCCGGCCGGGCGGGGCGTCCTGTCGGTGGCGGCCTGCGGGAAGAGCGCGCCGCCGGGCCGGTCCAGGTTGCCGGTGAGGATGTTGAGGACGTCGACCAGCCAGCTGGCCAGGGTGCCGTGCGGGACGGTGCAGCTGCCGATGCGTGCGTAGACGGCGGCGGCCGGGGCGGCGGCCAGTTCGCGGGCGAGGGTGCGGATGACGCCGGCGTCCAGGTCGCAGGCGGGGGCTACGGCCTCGGGGGTGAAGTCGCCCAGCGCGTCGCGGAGTTCGCCCAGCCCCTGGACGTGCGGGGCCAGGTGCCGCAGGTCGACGAGGTCCTCCGTGAAGAGGGTGTGGGCCATCGCGGCGAGCAGCAGCGCGTCGGTACCGGGCCGTATCGCCAGGTGACGGTCGGCGAGCTTCGCGGTGCGGGTGCGGCGCGGGTCCACGACGGTGAGCCGTCCGCCGCGCGCCTTGAGGGCCTTGAGCCGGCCGGGGAAGTCGGGGGCGGTGCACAGACTGCCGTTGGACTCCAGGGGGTTGGCGCCGATGAGCAGCAGGTGGCCGGTGTGGTCGAGGTCCGGCACCGGGATGGCGTTGGCATCGCCGAACAGCAGCCCGCTGGAGACGTGCTTGGGCATCTGGTCGACCGTGGAGGCGGTGAACAGGCTGCGGGTGCGCAGGGCGCCGAGCAGGACCTGCGGGTAGAGGGCGCCGGCCATGGTGTGCACGTTGGGGTTGCCGAGGACCACGCCCACGGCGTCGGGGCCGTACCGCTCCACCACCGGGTGCAGGCCCGCGGCGACCGCGTCGAAGGCCTCCTCCCAGGTGGCCTCGCGCAGACTGCCGTTCTCGCGGACGAGCGGGGTGCGCAGCCGGTCGGGATCGCCGTCGACGGCACCGAAGGCGGCGCCCTTGGGGCAGATGAACCCCTTGCTGAACACGTCGTCCCGGTCACCGCGGGCACCGGTGACGCGGGTGCCCTCGACGGTGAGGGTCAGCCCGCAGGTGGCCTCGCACAGGGGGCAGATTCGCAGGGCGGTGCGGGACACATGTCCTCCCGGAGGGGTCGGCGACGGGGTCGCCCGCACACGAGCGGACGGACCGGCTGGGCCGAGCATACCGACCGGTATGCACGGAGGGGAGGCCCTGTGCGTTCCCGCCCGCCCGGGCGGCCGCTTCGGCAGCCCGGCACCGGCCGCCGGGTGCCGCATCAGCCGGCCCGCCGTGGACCCACGCCGGCCCTGGCAGCGGCACTGCGGCCGGCCCACGCCGACCGCCGGAAGACGCCCGGCCCCGGCCCACCCCGGCCGCCGATGCCGGCGGTTGCCGCCGCCGCTGAGCGCGGCACGTCCGGCCCACCGGCCTCGGGGGCCTCCACGCGGCCCGCGCGGGCCGGCGGACGGCACCGCGGCCGGCCCCGTCTCAGTCCAGCACGCGTCCCAGGTACGACCGGAGCAGTTCCCGGGTCTCCGTGATGATCGCCTCGTCCCCTTGTGGATCGACCCGGAAGGCCAGCTGGACCAGGGTGTCGGCGCTCTCCACGGCGACCAGGAACACCCGCCGCAGGTCCGTGTCCGGGGTGCGGCCGAGATAACCCGCGAGCAGGTCGGTGAGCCGGTCGGCGACCCGGGTGTTGGGCTCGGTGTGGCGGGAGCCGACCGGGATCTGGTTGCCGAAGTCCACCAGGGAGAAACCGGGCGCCGTGCGCTTCATGCCCAGGTACTCGTCCAGGACGGCGTCCATGGCGGCCCGCCAGTCCCCCTTGCCCGCCTTCTTCAGCCGCTCGGTGACCCGCTCGACGTACCGCTCCAGGTTGCGCTGGGCGAGGGCGTCGGCCATCTGCCGCTTGTTGCCGAAGAAGCGGTAGACCGAGCCGATGGGCACGCCGGCGCGCTGGGCGACCGCGCGTGTGCTCAGGGCGTCGTAGCCGACCTCGTCGAGGAGTTCGGCGCAGGCGTCCAGGATCCTGGTCAGCCGTTCGGCGCTGCGCCGCTGGACGGGCGCGCGGCGGAGCGATGTCGCGTGGGGCACGGGCTTCATGATGCCTTTCCGCCGGGGTCCGGTGAACCTCCCCCCACAGTACGGAGACAGGTGGCCCCTGCACTCATTCGCCGGCGAGGGCGGGGGCCGGTGCCGCTCCCGCGCCGACGGGAGCGAGGTGCCGGTGAGGGCGGCGCCGGCGGGCGCTCACCCCGTGCCCGTCTCCGCGCCGGACACCGTGATGTCGGCCGTGCTCTGGACCGGCTTGCCGCGGACGGCCCACACCGTGCCGTCGTCGGCGTACAGGCGGACGGTGATCTGGTGGGTGCCGTGCGGGACGCGGCCGGCTGCCAGGTGGTACGTGGGTGTGCGCAGCCGTGCCACCCGGTGGCCGTCGACGAACAGGTGGGCGAGCCCGCGGCCGATGGCCGCCGCCGGCCGGGTGCCGGGCGGGGAGAGCCGGAAGTGACGGAGGGTCAGCCGCACGTCCCAGCCGCCCGCCGAGTCCGGGATGATCTCGAAGGCGACCTCGGGGGCGTTGCGCTGGGCCACCTCGCGCAGGTTCCGGCCGGTCTCGTCGGTGTCGTCCAGCACCTTCCCCACGGGCGACGGCGAGACGGTCGACCCGCCGCGCGCCTCACCGCTGGTGCAGGCCGCCGCTCCGAGCGGCAGCAGGACGCCCACCGCGAGCGCGGCGAGGGCTCCACGCGTCCACTTCGTCCACGACATGACCGGGAGCGTAGAACAGCACAGCGGCGCTCCGGATCCCCCTGAAGTCTGGTTCCCGCCCTACCCCGCGAGGAGGACGGCGACCCTCTTGCGCGGACCCTGACTCATTCCTACGGTGATGCATAGGAATCGGGAGCACAAGGAGCGATCATGAGCGATGGGGGCACCTCCCGCGCGAGCGTGTTCGAGCGTGAGGGAGGACGGAAGACCGCCGAGGGGCTGTCGTATCTGACCGGGTTCGGCAACGAACACGCCTCGGAGGCGGTGCCGGGCGCCCTGCCCGAGGGCCGCAACTCGCCGCAGCGCGCGCCGCTGGGCCTGTACGCCGAGCAGCTGAGCGGTACGGCGTTCACCGAGCCGCGGGCGCACAACCGCCGCTCCTGGCTCTACCGCATCCGCCCCTCGGCCGCGCATCCTGCGTTCACCCGCACCGGCAACGGCGCGATCCGCACGGCGCCCTTCACCGAGACGGTGCCCGACCCCAACCGGCTGCGCTGGAACCCGCTGCCGGAGCCCCCCGCCGGCACCGACTTCCTGGCCGGGCTCTGGACGCTGGGCGGCAACGGCGACGCGACCCAGCGCACCGGCATGGCCGTGCACCTGTACCACGCCAACGCCTCGATGGAACGGGTCTTCTCGGACGCCGACGGCGAGCTGCTGATCGTGCCCGAGCGCGGCGGGCTGCTGCTCCACACCGAGTTCGGCCGCCTCCATGTGGAGCCGGGCCATGTGGCGCTGATCCCCCGTGGAGTGCGCTTCCGTGTGGAGCTCCTCGATGAGTCGGCCCGGGGCTATGTGTGCGAGAACTATGGGGCACCCTTCCGGCTGCCCGACCTCGGCCCGATCGGTGCCAACGGGCTCGCCCATCCCCGCGACTTCCGGGCGCCGGTGGCGGCGTACGAGGACGTCGAAGGGCCGGTGGAGGTGGTGAACAAGTTCTGCGGCAACCTCTGGACGGCGACCTACGACCACAGTCCCCTGGACGTGGTCGCCTGGCACGGCAACCACGTGCCGTACGTCTACGACCTGCGCCGCTTCAATGTGATCGGCACCATCTCCTACGACCACCCGGACCCGTCCGTCTTCACGGTGCTGACCTCCCCGTCGGACACCCCGGGCCTGGCCGGCGTCGACTTCGTGGTCTTCGCGCCGCGCTGGCTGGTGGGCGAGGACACCTTCCGGCCGCCGTACTTCCACCGGAACGTGATGAGCGAGTACATGGGCCTGATCGAGGGCGCCTACGACGCCAAGGCGGAGGGCTTCGTACCCGGCGGCGGCTCGCTGCACAACATGATGTCGGCGCACGGGCCGGACCGGGACACGTTCGACCGGGCGAGCGCGGCCGAACTGAAGCCGCAGAAGCTCGACGACGGACTGGCGTTCATGTTCGAGACCCGCTGGCCGGTGACCCTCACCCCGCAGGCGGCGGGCGCCGACCACCTCCAGCAGCGCTACGACGACGTGTGGCGGGGACTGGAGCGGCACTTCCGGGGGTGACCCCCGCCGTTGCGCCGAACGTTCTCCGCCAGGTACGGATAGCCGCGTGACCTCCTTCGCCCCGGATTCGATCGTCCTGAACCGCAAGCTGCCGCTGTGGTACCAGGTGTCGCAGTCGCTGCGCGCCTCGATACTGGGCCGCTCCCCCGAGGACCCGCTGCGCCTGCCCACAGAGGAGCGGCTGGCGGAGCACTACGGGGTGAGCGTGCTGACCATGCGGCAGGCGCTGAAGGAGCTGGAGGACGAGGGTCTGATCAGCCGGCACCGGCGGCGCGGCACGTTCATCGAGCCCGCGGCGCGGCGCGGGGCCCCGGTCCGGCTGCTGGGCTCGGTGGACGCGATCGTGGCCCAGCAGTCCGGGATGACGACGGAACTGCTCGGCCACGGCCGCGTGCCGGTGCCCGCCGGGCTCGCCGAGTACTTCCCGGATCTCGCGGAGGTGGCCGCGTACCACCGGCTGCGCAGCGACGAGAAGACCGGTGAGCCCACCAACCACGCCGTCAACCACGTCCGCCCCGAACTGGCCGAGGGCATCGACCCGGAGGACCTGGCCCGCTGGCCGATGACCAAGGTGCTGCGGGACGTGGTGAAAGCGGACATCAGCCGGATCACCGACACCGTGGAGGCCCGGCTCGCCGACCCCGAGACGGCCCGGCTGCTCGAAGTCCCGCTGCTCAGCCCGATCCTGCACTACACCGGGGTGACCTACGACAGCGAGGGCCGGGTGCTGGACGTGGCGGTCATCCACTACCGGGGCGACCGCTTCTCGTTCACCGTCACGCTCGACGCGTGAGCGCTCCGCCGGCCCGGCCTGGTCGGGCCGTCCGTCACCCGCGGGGCCCTTCACGGTGGGTCCCGCGGTTCCTCGCACCCCTCCGGGGGCGCCACCCGCTGTCGTAGCATGCCGTGCGTGACGCACGACGACGCTCCGCTGCTGGCGGACCTCATGCCGTGGTCCGTCGCACCGCTGCGGCCGGGCCGCTCCTGGCCGACGGCACCGGACCCGGCCTCGCTCAGGGCCCGCTGGGACGCGTTGCTGAAGGCGGCAGGCCCGGACCGGGAGGCCCTGTTCGAGCCCACCCGCGCCCGTACGCTCCAGTCGGCGGTGGGCCAGCTGCCCGGTTCCCCCGCCGGCACCGAGCGGCTCGCGCGCGCCGTGGGACCCTGCCCGGAACCGGTGCGGGTGCTGGCCGCTCCCTTCGACGAGCAGTGGCTGATCCCGGACCACCGGCTGATCGACACGGCCCGCCCGGAGCTGTGGCGGGTGGCGGACGCGCACCAGGTGTTCACGGTCGAGACCGGCGACGCCGGCGCCCCGCTGCTGGCGACCGGGCTCCTGCCCACCCTGCGCCCGGGCCGCGTCCGCCCGCTCTACCGCCGTCCCGGCGGCACGGAACCGAACCTCGCCCCCGGCCTGCTGGACCACCTGGCCGCCCGGCTGGGCACGCGGCCCTCGGCACCGGACGTGCTCGCCTGGATCCTGGCGACGGCCCGCCCGGACCTCAGGGTCCCCCTCACCGAGGACCCCGGCATGTGGGCGGCCGGTGTGGAGGTGGGCCGCCGGACGCTGTGGCTCATGGTCCGCGACGGCGAGCGCCCCCGGCTGCCCGGCGGACGGCGCCCGTATGTCCGCGCGCCCCTGCCGGGCCGTCCGCTCACCCTGCACTACGACCGCGACGAGGAGACCCTGCACCTGGACGAGGGCCGGATCTCGCCCGTCCCGCCCGAGGCCTGGGACCACGAGGTGGCCGGGGTGCGGGTCCTGGAGAGCTGGTTCGCGGCGCGCACCGCGCTCGGGGAGCCGGGCACGCTCGCCGCGATCCGCCCCGCGGTCTGGCCGCAGACGTGGACGTCGGAACTGCTGGAGCTGATCACGGTCCTCGCCCTGCTGGCGGAAGTGCGCCCGACGCGGGACGAGATGAAGGTGACGTCACCGGTCACGGCGGCCGAGCTGCGCGAGGCGGGCGTCCTGCCGGTACCGGACTCCTCCCGCCGCCCCGCCTCGGTCCTGGACCACCACGAGGAGGGCCCGGACGGGCAGTTCGCGCTGCTCTAGGCCGCCGGCGCAGGGCGGCCTCCAGCCGGGCGATGTCCTCGGCGTCCTTGGCGCGGCGGGGCCGGGAGGGGTCCCAGACCGGCATCATGCGCTTGATCTCGATCTGGACGCGCGGATCGACGATCGGCGCCTCCAGCGCGCCGATGCGGCCCGGCTCCGCGCCGAGCAGCCCGTCCGGCCAGGGCGTGCCGGCCCAGGGTCCGCCGGCGACGGTCACCCGGCCCGCCGCGTCCGTGCGGACGCGGGTGAAGCTGCTGTCCAGGCCGTCCTTGACGAAGTCCGGCCGGAGGTCGGCGGACGGCCCGGGTACCGGGGTGCGGCCGAGCCGGGCCAGGGCGCCCGTGAGCGGCGCCGCGTCCTTCGCCCAGGCGAACCAGTCGATGTCCCCGTGGTCCCGGGTGACCTCTCCAGGCAGAAGTCCATGGTCCAGCCGCCGCGCGGCCACAGCGGGACGCCGACGGCCCGGGCGGCCTTCCGAACCGCTGCGACATGGTCCAGTCGGCGCCGGGCGCGCTCGTGGTTCACCGGCTCCGCCGTTCGTGGTCGAAGGAGTCGAGGACCCGCTCCACCGTCCGCTCGAACACCGCCTCCAGGTCGACCGGGCCCGGGTCCTCGCTGAACGCCGCGGCCATGCGCGGGTAGGCGCCGGAGGCGATCCGGCGGCCCAGGTAGGCGATGCGGACCGCGTTCTCCTCGTCCTGCGACCACGGCAGGGCGCGGGCCCGCTCCGCGGTGTCGAGTTCGTTGCGGACGTACGTCGTCACGACGCCGTTGAGCATCGCGATCAGCTCCAGCTTGGTGCCGTACGCCGCCTCCAGCGGGTCCAGGCAGGCCAGGCAGTGCTCCAGGTAGCGCAGGGCGTGCGGGCTGAAGCCGTGGACGGGGGACATCAGGCGCGGCAGCCACGGGTGCCGGTGCATCAGCTCACGCGTCCGGCGGGCCACCCGGCGCATGTCGTCGCGCCAGTCGCCGCTCGGCTCCCACAGCTCGTGCTCCGCACTCACCGCATCCACCATGAGCTCGTGCAGGTCCTCCTTGCGGGGGACGTAGTTGTACAGCGACATGGTGCCGCAGCCCAGCTCGGCCGCCACGTGCCGCATCGACACCGCGTCGAGCCCCCGCGCGTCGGCGATCCGGACGGCGGCGGCGGCGATGTCGTCGCGCGTGTACGCCGGTTTCGGACCCCGTCCGGCGCGCTCGGGGCGCGCCCAGATCACTTCGGGAACGGCCCCTCGGACTGCCATCGCTCATCACCTCGGCCACCATCCTAGTTACGTACACCGTACGGAGTGCGGTATGGTCCCCGCATGACGACTACGTACGCTGTACTTAGTGAAGGTCTGGAGAAGCGCTTCGGTGCCGTACGGGCCGTGCGCGGGTTCGATCTCGCCGTGGCCGAGGGCACGGTCTGCGGGCTGCTGGGCCCGAACGGGGCGGGGAAGACGACGGCGGTGCGGCTGCTGACCACGCTGCTGCGCCCGGACGGGGGCTCGGCGCGGATCGCCGGGCACGACCTCGTACGGGAGGCCGCGGCCGTGCGGCGCCGGATCGGGGTCACCGGCCAGTACGCCTCGGTCGACGGGGACCTCACCGGCCGGGAGAACCTGCGGCTGTTCGCCCGGCTGCACCGGGTGCGCGGGCCGGCCGCACGCGCCGACGAGCTGCTGGAGCGCTTCGGGCTGACCGAGGCGGCGGACCGGAAGGCGGCGGTGTACTCGGGCGGCATACGGCGCCGGCTGGACCTCGCCGCGAGCCTGCTGCGCCGTCCTGACGTGCTCTTCCTGGACGAGCCGACCACCGGACTGGACCCGGCCAGCCGCGCCCGCATCTGGCAGGCGGTGCGCGAGCTGAAGGCGGACGGCACGACCGTGCTGCTGACCACCCAGTACCTGGAGGAGGCCGACCAACTCGCCGACGACGTCGCCCTGGTCGACCGGGGCCGGGTCGCCCACACCGGCTCGCCCGCCGCGCTCAAGGCGCTCATCGGGTCACAGGTGGAGGCGGTGGTCGCGGACGCCGACGCGCTGACCCGGGCGGCGGCCGTGCTCGACCGGCTGACCGGCAGCGAGCCCGTGTTCGACCGGGAGCGCGGCGCGGTCGGCGCGGTCACCACCGATCCGACGCTCACGCTGCCCCGCCTGGTGCGGGAACTCGACGCGGCCGGTGTGCCGTTGCTGGACGCCGGCATCCGGCCGCCCACCCTCGACGACGTCTTCCTGCGGCTCACCGGTGAGTCCGCCGACACCGGGGAGCGTGCCGCGTGAGCGCGTTGGCGTACGACGGACTGGCGATGGCGGGCCGGCAGCTGCGCCGGGTCCGCAACAACCCCGGCCTGGCGGTCCTGACCCAGCTGATGCCGGTCAACATGCTGCTGTTCTTCGGCTACGTCTTCGGCAGCGCCCTGGCGGTGCCCGGCCGCGAGTACCGCTCCTTCCTGGTGCCCGGGCTGCTCGTCGCGACCGCCGCCGGCGGGCTGATGACCGGCATGTTCCAGGCCGCCCAGGACACCCACCGGGGCGTGATGGACCGGTTCCGCACCATGCCGGTGAGCCGGGCCGCCGTCCCCCTCGGGCAGGCCGTCGCCGACCTCCTCATCACGACGGTCGGGACGGTGCCGCTGCTGCTGACCGGGCTCGCGGTGGGCTGGCGGATCGAGGGATCCGCGGCCGGTGCGGCCGGTGCGGTGGGGCTGCTGCTGCTCTTCCGGTTCGGGTGCACCTGCGCCGGGATCTTCCTGGGCCTGCTGTCCCGCAGCGAGGACGCCGCCGGGCAGCTCGGCGCCTCCTCCTTCGTGCTGCCGCTGCTGTCGAACGCGTACATCCCGACCGGCAACCTGCCGGGCTGGCTGCGAGCCCTGGCCGAGTGGAACCCGATCAGCGCGGTGACCACCGCCCTGCGGGACCTCTTCGGCAACGCGCCCGTCCCGGAAGGCGCCGCCTGGCCGGTGGCCCATCCGGTCGCCGGGTCACTCGCCTGGAGCCTCGCCCTGACCGCGGTGTTCCTGCCGCTCGCCGTGCGCAGGTACGCACGGACCGAGTGAGCCCGCACTGCTGACAGGGCCGGCGGTCAGGGGAGATCATCCACCCCATGGACCATCTCCCGCTGCCGCTGGACGGCATCACCGTCGTCGCCGTCGAACAGGCCGTGTCCGCGCCCTTCGCGACCCGGCAGCTCGCCGACCTGGGGGCCAGGGTCATCAAGGTGGAGCGGGTCGACGGCGGCGACTTCGCGCGCGGCTACGACACCGCGGCCCGCGGTCTCGCCTCGCACTTCGTATGGTGCAACCGGGGCAAGGAGTCCATCGCGCTGGACCTGAAGGACCCGCGCGGTCTGGACGTCGTACGGCGGCTGGTCGCGGACGCGGACGTGTTCGTGCAGAACCTCGCGCACGGCGCGGCGGCCCGGCTCGGCCTGGACGCGGCCACGCTGTGCGCCGCGCACCCGCGGCTGATCGCCGTGGACATCTCGGGCTACGGCGGCTCGGGGCCGTACACGGACAAGCGGGCGTACGACATGCTGGTGCAGTGCGAGGCGGGGCTGGTGTCGGTGACCGGGACGCCCGAGCAGCCGGTGAAGGCGGGCATCCCGGCGGCGGACATCGCGGCGGCCATGTACGCCTTCTCCGGGGTACTGGCCGCGCTCGTGCGGCGCGGGACGACCGGGCGGGGCGGGCCGGTGGAGGTGTCCATGCTGGAGGCGCTCGCCGAGTGGATGGGCCATCCGCTGCACCACGCGCTGCACGGCGGCGAGCCGCCGGCCCGCACCGGACTCGCGCACGCCGTGATCGCGCCGTACGACGCCTATCCGACGGCGGACGGCGGGCGGGTGCTGCTGTCGGTGCAGAACGACCGGGAGTGGCGGCGGCTGGCCGAACAGGTCATGGGGCGCCCGGAACTGGCCGCCGATCCGGCGTACGCGACCAATGCCGCGCGGGTGGCGCACCGCGAGGAGACCGACGCCCTGGTGGCGGGGGCGCTGGCGGTGCTGGACACCGAGGAGGCGCTGGCCCGGCTGGAGAAGGCGGGCATCGCCTGCGCCCGGCTGCGGGATCTGCACGAGCTGGCGGAGCACCCGCAGCTGGCGGCCCGGGAGCGGTGGCGTCAGGTGGGGTCGCCGGCCGGCCCGCTGAAGGCGTTGCTGCCCCCGATCACGCTGCCGGGCGGGAACGAGGCACGGATGGGTGACGTGCCCGCTCTCGGACAGCACACCGGGGCGCTGCTGCGTGCCGTGGGGATGACGGACGACGAGATCGCAGCGCTGCGCCGGGACGGTGTGGCGGCCTGAGCGCGGGCACCCCTGCTCGGGTCAGGGGCCCTGCGGTGCGGTCAGTGACCGCCGAACAGCGAGCGGCGCAGCCGGCGCAGCGGCGCGAAGAGGGAGACGCGGCCGATCCGCGTGCCCCGGTCACTGCGCTGGCGCACGGAGTCACGCGCCGTCAGTTCCCGCATCAGCGACGTCGCCTCGACCGTCTCCCGCTGCGGTATGGCGGGACCCGCCAGCACCGACAGATGGCGGTCGAGCCGCGAACTGGTCGCACTGCTCCCGCAGGTGATCGCAGGGACCCTCGCCCTGCTGCGCACTGTTATCTGCTCCATGTCACTCCCCACCCGTACGAGTCCACCCGGCCCGGGCAGGGTAACCCTATCGCCCCGGTGGGGCACGCGTGTATCTCGGCCACAGGATTCACCTTCCCCGTAAGGTGGTTGATCATCCACCTTTGACTACTCTCCGAATCCGACCGATTTCAGGGTGAGTTGGACAATGGGCTGACCAGTGGGTTGAGCTGACCCACCGTCAGGCTCGACGGTCACGGCGAGTGACGTCGAAGCGGCGTCGAGACCCTTGGCGACCAAGGGCGTGTCGCCCGCCAGAAGCCCCAGGGAGAGCGGTCGCACCCGGGGACGCATGAGCCACAGCTGGTGCACGCGCCCGCCGGACGGGGTGCCGTACCCGCTGAGGGTGACGACGGCTTCCCGCTCGGAGGCGGAAGCGATTACTCCGATACTGCGGCCGCGCGCGTCCCCGCTGCTCACCGCGCGGGCGTCCGGAGCGGCCAGAACGTGGGCGATCTCACGTGCCCGGACCCGCTCGGCGGCCAGCCGGTCCTCGGTGCGGTGGGCCTGGAGGGCGAAGAGGGAGGCGACGACGAGCGCCGCGGCGGCCGTGACCGTGGCGAACGGGGCGAGGAGGGGGCGGCGCGTGCGGGACGCACGGGCGCGGCCCGGCGGGGGCTGGGCGCCCCAGACGTGCGGCGGGAGCTGGGGCGCGCGCTCCCGGGCCGGCGCCCGGTCCCGTGTGCCCGCGCGTCCGCGCGCCGGCTCCTGCGGGGTGGTACGGACGGCGGCCAGGACCCGGTCGCGCAGGGCGGGGGGCGCCGGGGCCGCCGTCGACCAGGCGAGGCGGACCGCGTCCTCGGCCAGCTCCCGCACCTCGGCGGCGCACCGGTCGCAGCCCGCCAGGTGCTTCTCGAAGCGGCGGCGCTCGCCCGGTTCCAGCGCGTCGAGCGCGTAGGGCGCGGCGAGGGAGTGCGGGTCCTCGCGGCGCAGCAGCTTGCCGAGGATGCTCATGCGGCGCCTCCCAGGCACTGGCGCAGCCGGGTGAGTCCGTCGCGCATCCGCGTCTTGACCGTGCCGAGCGGCAGCGAGAGCCGCTCGGCCACCTCACGGTAGGTGTACCCGTCGTAGTAGGCCAGGGTCACCGACTGGCGTTGCAGGGCCGTGAGCCGGTTCAGGCAGCGGCGCACCCACTCGCGTTCCAGACCGGCCTCGACCTCCTCGGCGACCTGGTCGAACGCGGGCTCCCCGGCGCGCAGGGCCTCGCGCTGCTCGCGTTCGCCGGCCGCGCGGGCACTGCGCACCCGGTCCACGGCGCGGCGATGGGCGAGGGTGAGGATCCAGGACAGGGCGCTGCCCCGGCCGGGGTCGAACCGGGCGGCGGAGCGCCACAGTTCGAGCAGCACCTCCTGGGCGACCTCCTCGGACTGGGCGGGGTCCCGCACCACCCGTCGCACCAGGCCGAACACCGGCCCGGAGACCAGCCCGTACAGCTCCTCGAACGCCCTGTGGTCGCCGCCGGCCACGAGCACCAGCAGCTCGTCCGCCTGCGTGCGGGCCCCCTCTTTGTGGCCGCAGCCGGCTCTTCCTCGCGCACCGCGCATCCGCACCGTGACACACCTCCCCTAGGGGGTACGGATCAGCGGGCCGAAAACGCGGGTCCGGAAGCGGTGAAAAGTTTTTCCCGTCCGACCAATCCGATCGGCGTCCCCGCTCCGTATACCCGTCCGTCAAAGGCAAGTCGGCACTGAGGACGGACGGCATGACACCTCTCTTCTCCAGGGGCGCCCTCGCCACGAGGGCGCACTCCGGGCGCGGCACCGGACGCACGGGCCTGGTCACGCTCATCTGCGGGGCGCTGGCCGCCGGAGGGCTCACGGCCGCCGGCGTCGCGACGCTGGAACCCGGGACGGCCGCCGCCTCCTCCCACCGGGAGGCCCCGCTGATCTCGGGCACCCCGCAGTACGACAACACGGACCTGTACGCGTTCGTCAGCCCGGACAAGCCCGACACGACGACGATCGTGGCGAACTGGATCCCGTTCGAGGAGCCGGCCGGCGGACCGAACTTCTACACGTTCGCCGACGACGCCCAGTACGACCTGCACATCGACAACAACGGTGACTCGCAGGGCGACCTGGTCTTCCGCTACACCTTCAGGACCCGCACGAAGAACGGGAACACGTTCCTGTACAACACCGGTCCGGTCACCAGCCTGGACGACCCCGACCTCAACGTCACCCAGACCTACGACATCGATCTCATCCGGCTCCGGGGCGGGCACGAGATGGCGCGGACCAAGCTGGCCGACGACGTGCCGGTGGCGCCGTCGAACGTCGGCAAGGCGTCCATGCCGGACTACGGCAAGCTGCGCGCGCAGGCGGTGTACAGGACGGCGGGCGGCGCGGCGACCTTCGCCGGGCAGGCGGACGACCCGTTCTTCGCGGACCTGCGCGTCTTCGACCTGCTGTACGGCGGGAACCTCACCGAGGTCGGCCGGGACACCCTCAAGGGCTACAACGTCAACACCATCGCCCTCCAGGTGCCGAACGAGCTGATCCGCGAGTCCGCCCACCAGCCGGTCGTCGGCCTGTGGTCGACCACCCAGCGCCGCAACGCGCAGGGCTACTACAGCCAGGTCTCGCGCCTTGGGAACCCGCTGGTCAACGAGGTCGTCAACCCGCAGAAGGACAAGGACAGGTTCAACGCGTCCCAGCCCGCGTACGACGCGCAGTTCCTGAAGAACGTCACCAACCCGGAGCTGCCGAAGCTCATCGAGTCGATCTACAAGATCAAGGCACCCGCCGAGCCGCGCAACGACCTGGTCGACGTCTTCCTCAAGGGCGTCAAGGGCCTCAACCAGCCGCCGAACGTGCGGCCCGCGGAGGAGCTGCGGCTGAACACCTCCGTCAAGCCGAGCATGCACCCGAAGCGGCTGGGGGTGCTGGACGGCGACAACGCGGGCTTCCCGAACGGCCGCCGGCTCACCGACGACGTCATCGACGCGGCCCTGCAGGTGGTGGAGGGCGAACTGGTCGGCTCCAAGAACGACCTGGGCGACGCGGTCGACAAGAACGACAAGAAGCTCGAGAACTACTTCCCCTACGTCGCCCAGCCCACGTCCGGCTCGCGCGGCGCGCTCGCCAAGGGCACGACGGCGGGGACGGACGTGCGCAGCCAGCTCGGGGACGCCCTTCAGCCGGCCGGGGCCTCCGGCGGCTCCGGCGACACCGTGCTGATCGCCGGGTCGGCGGCCTCCGGTGCGGCCGGGATCCTGCTGATCGGCAGCGCCGTCGCCTGGTGGCGCCGGCGCGTGCAGCGCCCGTACTGACCCGCACCCACCTCAGGTCTTTCGTTTGGATCAGGCCGGATCAGAGCGGGGTCTGGTGCCGTGCGTCGCAAGGCGGAGGAGGGGGGCCAGGCGGGGCCCAGGCGCCCCCCCGCCCCCCCCCCCGCCGGTCCCCTGGGGGGCCGGGGGGCCCCCGGGGGGGGGGGGCCCCCTGGGCGCCCCCCCCCCCCCCGACGACAACGCGGCGAGGCGCGGTGCCAGGGCCCGCGAGCCCGGCATGATCCCAACGAGAGGCCCTAGACCGGCGCGGCCCGTGTTCCTCTCCCCCACGGCGGGCCGCGCCTCCCACACGACCGACGGAGGAGAAGGCATGGGCCCGGGCGGGCAGGACGACGAGCAGGACGGGCAGCGGGTGGTGGAGCAGGACCACGAGCAGGACGGGCGGAGGACGGAGGGTGCCGAGGGGCACGGGCCGGGCACGGGTACGGCCGAGGCCGAGTCGCCGACACCGTCCGCACCGGCGCCCTCGCCTTCCGGGGCGGCCTCCTCGAGCGGCGACGAGCGGGTCGCCGCCGTGCGGCGGGTCGGTGCTGCCGGGCGGCTGTGGCGGGGCAGGGCCCGGCTCACGCTCAGCGCCGCCCTGCTGGCGGTCGCGCTGACCGGTGGGGCGATCGCGCTCGGTGCGGACCGGGTGCCGGCGACGGCGCCGGTGTCCGCGGGCGCCGTCGACCCCGGTGTTCTCGGCGGCGGCGATCTGGACGCGAGCGTCACTGCGCTCCAGACGCACCTGCGGGCCCAGCCGAAGGACGCCGGCGGCTGGGCCACCCTCGGTCTGGCCTACGTCGAGCAGGCGCGGACCAAGGGCGACCCGTCCCGCTACCCGCGGGCGGAACAGGCGCTGCGGCGGTCCCTGTCGCTGGCGCCGGGCGGTGACCAGGCCCTGGCCGGCCGCGCCGCCCTCGCCGCCGCCCGGCACGACTTCAAGGACGCCCTGACCTTCGCGGACGCGGCCCTGCGCCGGAACCCGTACAGCGAACGCGCGCTGTCCTCCCGGATCGACGCCCTGGTCGAACTCGGCCGGTACGCCGACGCCGCCGGGGCAGCGAGGACCGCCGACGCGCGCAAGCCGGGCGTACCGGTCTTCACCCGGTACGCGTACGTGCACGAGCTGCGCGGGGACGTGACCACGGCACGCCGGGTCCTGCAACAGGCGCTGTCCGTCGCCGGTTCGCCGGGCGACACGGCGTACGTGGCCACACAGCTCGGCCAACTCGCCTGGAACCAGGGGGACTACGAAGCGGCACTCAGCTTCTACGCCCGCGCCCTGGCCGCCGACGACGGCTACCTGCCGGCGCTGGAGGGCCGGGCCCGCGCGCGGGCGGCGAGCGGTGACCGTGCCGGGGCGGTCACGGACATGGAGACGGTGGTCGCCCGCTCCCCGCTGCCCGGCCCCCTGGTCGAACTCGGCGAGCTGTACGAGGCGCGCGGCGCGGCCGGCGACCGGGCGCGGGCCCGGCGGCAGTACGCGCTGGTCGACGCCTGGGGCGCGCTGGCCCGCGCCAACGGCGTCAACGCCGACCTGGACACCGCGCTGGCCGCGGCAGACCACGGCGACAAGCGGGCCGCCCTGCGCGCGGCCCGCGCCGAATGGGCCCGCCGGCACACCGTGCACACCGCCGACGCCCTCGCCTGGGCGCTGCACGTCAACGGCCGCGACGCCGAAGCCCTGCCCTTCGCCCGCCGGGCCACCGCCACCGGCTACCGCAGCGCCGCCTTCCGCTACCACCGGGGCGTGATCGAGCTGGCCACCGGCCACCGGGCCGCCGGCCGGGCCTCGCTCGCCTCGGCCCTGGAACTGAACCCCGGCTTCTCACCGCTGGGTGCGGCGCGGGCCCGCGCCGCACTGGAGGGAGCCGAGTGACCCCACGTCCACGCCCCGTCGAACCGCGTCCGCGCCGGGTGGCACCGCGTCTCCTGTGCGTCCTGATCGCCGTCTGCGCCCTGGCGCTCCTCCCGGCCGGCGCCGCGAACGCGCACCCCCTCGGCAACTTCACCGTCAACCGCTACGACGGCCTGGTCGCCGCTCCCGGACAGCTGCGCGTCGACCATGTGGAGGACCTCGCCGAGATCCCGGCGACCCAGGCCAAGGCCGACATCGAGCGGCTGGGACTGGGCGCGTGGGCCCGGCAGCGGTGCGCACGGGCCGCCGCCGACAGCGGCCTGCGCGTCGACGGGCGTAGGACCGCCCTCACCGCCGCCCGTGGCAGCGCGCGCACACGTCCCGGCCAGGCGGGCCTCGACACCCTGCGCGTGGAGTGCCGGCTGACCGCCCCGCTGCCGCGCGCGAGCACCGTCACCCTGGACTTCCGGGGCGCGGGCGCCGCCGGCGGGCCCGGCTGGCGGGAGATCACGGCGCGGGGCGACCGCATGACGCTCGCCTCAAGCGACGTGCCGCGGGAGTCGGTGTCCCGGGAGCTGACCTCCTACCCCAAGGACCTGCTGTCCTCCCCCGCCGACACCGGGACGGCCTCGCTGCGGGTGCGGCCCGGCGGCCCGGCGCTCGCGGCGGACGCGCAGCGGCAGGCGGCCCCGGGTGCCGGGGTGCTGCCCCGGGGCGCCGACCGCTGGACCCGGGCCCTTGACGACCTCGTGGCCCGGCAGCACCTCACCGTCGGCTTCGCCGGTCTGGCCCTGCTCGTCGCCGTCGCCCTGGGCGCGCTGCACGCGCTCGCGCCGGGCCACGGCAAGACCCTGATGGCCGCGACGGCGGCGGCCCGCGGGGGCCGGGCCCGGCCACGGGACGTGCTGCCGATGGCCGCCTCGGTCACCGTGACCCACACCCTCGGTGTGGTCGCCCTGGGCCTCCTGGTCACGGCCGGCTCGGCGGCCACACCGGCGGTGATCTCCTGGCTGGGCCTCGCCGGTGGCGTCCTGGTGCTGACTGCGGGCGTCACCCTCGTCCGCCGTGCCTGGCGCGACCGTGTGCGGGCGGTCACTGTGGCCCAGGACGCGGCCGAGGAGCGGGAGTTGGCCACGGTGGGCGGCGGACACAGTGCCGCCCACCACCATCACCACCACGACGGTGTGGAACACGCCCATGGGGACCACGCACACACACACTCGCACGGCCACGGCGGACACACGCACACCCACGGCGGCCACACCCACACCCACCCCACCGCGCCCACACTCCGCGGCACGATCCTGCTCGGGTTCGCCGGCGGGCTGGTGCCCAGCCCGTCTGCCGTGGTCGTCCTGGTCGGTGCCGCCGCCCTCGGCAAGGCCTGGTTCGGCCTGTTGCTCGTCGTGGCGTACGGGGCCGGTCTCGCGCTGACGCTCACCGCCGCCGGGTTCGCCGTCGTACGGCTGGGCGCGGGGGCGGTGCGGGTGCTGGAGCGGCGCCCGCGCTGGAGCGCCCACCCGGTGGCCGTCCTGGCGCGCCGGTCCCTGCCGCTCGGGTCGGCCCTGGTCGTGCTGGCGCTGGGCGTGGGACTGGTGGCCAAGGGGGCCGCGTCCGCACTGGGCTGAGCCCCTTTCCCGAGGCGGGCGTACGACGGCGGCGGAGACCCCGTCGTCCGGGACCCCCGCCTCACCCTCGGGCTCACCCTGAGAACAGCAGGTGAGCCCGGACGGGTCATGCCGCGTTGTTCAGCACCGGCAGGTAGCCGCCGGACTGGCCGGACGCGGTCGGGTGGTACGACTCGCCGATGTCGAGCCAGTTGACGCTGTGCAGCCAGGAGTCGCCGGAGCAGATCTCGTGGCCGGAGAACGTGGTGCGGACGTCGCCGAAGACGAAGCCGTGGGCGGTGGCGCGGGCCTTGATGGCGTTGTCCATGTAGTCGGCGGCGTCGTTGATCGCGGAGCGCTTGGTCTCGGAGAGGCCGAGGCAGGTCTGGCCGAGCAGGTAGAAGCGGGGATAGCCGATGACGACCACCCGGGCGGACGGGGCTTTGGCGCTGATCGTGTTGTAGACGGTGTCCAGCTTGCCGGGGAGCGTGTTGGCGACGTACGCCCTGGCGGTGTTGATGCGGGACAGGCACGTGCTGTCCGAGCTGGTCACGCAGGTGGTCATCACGTCGGCGAAACCGGCGTCGTTGCCGCCTATGGTGATGGACACCAGTGAGGTGGAGGAGTTCAGCGAGCCGAGCTGGCCCGCCAGCACGTCGTCCGTCTTCGCCCCGGAACAGGCGTTGAAGGCGAACGAGGAGGGGCTGTGGGCGGCGTTCCACAGGTAGGGGTAGGCCTTCGTGCTGCGGTCGCAGTCGCCGCTCGAGCTGATGTAACTGCCGGCGCCCACCCCGGAGGAGTAGGAGTCACCGAGTGCGACGTAGCCGCCGGTCGCGGCGGTCGAGGACGCCTGCGCCGAAGCGGCCCCGGTGAGACCGAGGCCGGCGGCGAGGAGGAGCGAGGTCACGAATCCGGTAAGTCGGGAACGTCTCATGGAACCTCCCTTTAGCAGGATGTCTGCCAGCAACTGTGGTAGCAGCTACGCGTGTTGACAGGAAGTGTCCATGCCAAAACTGTCGCCATCTCAACAGGATCGGCCCAGGACGTTCACCGCTCATCTATTGCGCATGCATGCCCTGTCTGCTGACCACCCGTCACCGCCGGGACGAGGGGAGGGAAATACCGTGCGCGGGCCCCATCCGTGACGGATCATGGCGGCATGTCTGCCAACCCACACGACGCTCTGCCGATCCGGCTCCACGTCGACGACTCCGACTCGCCGTCCGACGTCGTCGACGCGCTGTTCCTCGGCCGCTTCGCGACGGGCGAGCAGCCGTACTCGCACGCCGCGAACATCGACCGGGTGCGCTCGGGCGCGACCCTCCTGCCGGAGGGCGCCCGCGTGCTGCGGATGGCCCGCGACGACGACCGCAGCGCGACCCTCGCCGAGGGGGACGGCTGGACGCTGCTGGTCTCCCGCTGGAACCGGGGTGCGGACGTCACCGTCACCGCGACCAGCGACGAACTGGCCGAGCGGATCCTCCGGCAGGCCACGGACGGCGCCGCCGACGAGCCCGAACCGCAGCCGGAGAACGTGACGATGGGGTTCTGGTACGTCTCCCCCAGGCGCGGTCCGCACCGCACCACCCGGCAGATCTCCGCGGGCACGTGGGACGAGGTCCGGCCCAACTACACGGCGCCGGTGGCGGACGCGATGGACCACCTGATGAAGACGACCCCGCAGGACATCGCGGGCCGGCTGCTGCTGCTCCACGGCCCGCCCGGCACCGGCAAGACCTCGGCCCTGCGCACCCTCGCCCGGTCCTGGCGGGACTGGTGCCAGGTCGACTGCGTCCTGGACCCGGAGCGGCTCTTCTCCGACGTCGGCTATCTGATGGACATCGCCATCGGGGAGGACGACGGCGCGGGCAAGGGCCGCTGGCGCCTGCTGCTGCTGGAGGACTGCGACGAGCTGATCCGGGGCGAGGCCCGGCACACGGCGGGCCAGGCCCTGTCCCGGCTGCTGAACCTCACCGACGGCCTGCTCGGCCAGGGCCGCAACGTCCTGGTCGGCGTCACCACCAACGAGGACCTGGAGCGGCTGCACCCGGCCGTGGTCCGCCCCGGCCGCTGCCTGGCCCGCATCGAGGTCGGCCCGCTGACCCGTCCGGAGGCGGTGAAGTGGCTCGGCACCGAGGAGGGCGTCGGCCGGGACGGCGCGACCCTGGCCGAGCTGTACGCGCTGCGCCGGGGCACCGCGCCGACCTCGGTGCCGGGGGCGCGGGAGGGCGCGGACGCGGGCCTGTACCTGTAGTGCTTTGATGAGGGTATGACCCTGTTCGTCGGCACGTCGGGGTGGCAGTACAAGGACTGGCGGGACCAGGTCTACCCGGCCGGGGTGCCGACACGGCTGTGGCTGGAGGAGTACACCCGGCTGTTCGCGACCGTGGAGATCAACAACGCGTTCTACCGGCTGCCGTCGTACGACACCTTCGCCGCCTGGCGCGTCCGGGTCCCGCCGGACTTCGTGGTCGCGGTCAAGGCCAGCCGGTTCCTCACCCACATCAAGCGGCTCAGGGACCCCGAGGAGCCGGTGCACCGCCTGATGAGCCACGCCGCGGGCCTCGGCGACCGCCTGGGCCCGGTCCTCCTCCAGCTCCCGCCCACCCTGCGCGCCGATCCGCCGCTGCTGGACGCCTGCCTGGCCCGTTTCCCGGCCGGTACGAGGGTGGCGGTGGAACCCCGCCACGACTCCTGGTGGACGGGCGAGGTGCGCGAGGTGCTGGCGTCCCGCGGCGCGGCCCTGTGCTGGGCGGACGTCCTGGCCCGCCCGGTCACCCCGCTGTGGCGCACCGCCGGCTGGGGCTACGTCCGCTTCCACCAGGGCCGCGCCCGGCCCTGGCCGCGCTACGGCCGCCGCTCGCTGGAGACCTGGGTGGACCGTGTCGCGACGACCTGGTCCGGCACCGAGGACGTGTACGCGTACTTCAACAACGACCCCGGAGGCGCGGCGGTCCAGGACGCGGTGGCGTTCGCCCGGACGGCGCGCCGGGCGGGCCTGACGGTGACGAGGACACCGGAGCCGGCGGGACTGGGCTGATCCCCCGTCCGGCCGGCACGTCCGCGCCGCTCACCCCTCCCGCCGTCCGTGTCCCTCCCCCGGGCGCCTCAGCCCTGCCCGTAGGCCGCCCGCAGAGCATCCCGCACCGCGCCCAGCGCCTCGTCCTCGGCGAGCCCGAGCCGCCGCACACGCTCGACGTACGCCTGGGCGGCCAGGGCGGCCTCCCGTACCGCGGCCGAGCCGGCGGCGGCCACGAACGTGCCGTTGCGCCCCCGCGTCTCGATCACCCCGTCGCCCTCCAGCGCCCGGTACGCCTTCGCCACCGTGTTCACCGCGAGCCCGAGGGACTCGGCCAGCCCCCGCACGGTCGGCAGCCGGTACCCCACCGGGAGCGCGCCGGACCGCGCCTGCTCACTGATCTGCGCCCGCACCTGCTCGTACGGGGGCGCGCTGTCGTCGATGCGGATCTTCAGGCTCACACGGGCGATTGTCCCGCACCCGCCGGAAAATGAGAGGCACCCGGTCCTCCCGGCCCGTACGGTGCCTCCTCATGACCGTCCTCGTGCGCCCCCTGCGCCCCGACGTCCCCGCGGACGCCGAGGGTTTCGCCCGCGTCCGCCGCCTCGCCCTGCCGTACATCCTGTTCACGCCGGACTCGGTCAGGCACACGGCGGCCCACACGCACCCGGACGCCCGCTACCGGCCGCTCGTCGCGGAGGAGGACGGCGAGATCATCGGCACGGCACAGGTGCACCTGATCCCCGACAGCCCCGACCCGGGCCAGGGCGCCCTCAACGTCTACGTCCGCCCGGACCGGACCCACCGCGGTGCCGGCCGGCTGCTGGTCCGGGCCGCCGAGGAGTACCTGGCGGAGGTGGGCGCGACCAAGCTGTTCGCCTGGGCCCTGGACGAGCCGGCCAACCAGGCCTTCGCCGAGCGGCGCGGCTACCGGCGGGGCCGCCGCGCGCACTTCCTCCGCCTGGACCTGGCGCACGGCACGCTGCCGCCGCTCCTGGAAGTGCCGCCCGGCGTCGCACTGCGCACGGCCGCCGACTTCGCGGACGACCCCCGGCCGCTGTTCGCACTGGACGCGGAGACGGTGCTCGACGAACCGGGCGACGTGGACTACGAGTTCACGGACTACGACGCCTGGCTCGCGCAGAACTGGAACCACCCGCTGCTGGACCGGGAGCTGACCACGGCCGCCTGTGTCGACGGCCGTCCGGTCGCCTTCACCGTCGCCTACACCGACGGCGACGGCCGCTACTCCACGGCGATGACCGGCACCGCCCGCGCCCACCGTGGCCGCGGCCTGGCCAAGCTCACCAAGGTCCACTCTCTGCACCGGGCCCGCGCCGCCGGTGTCACCGAGGCCTTCACGGGCAACGACACCGGCAATGCTCCCATGATCGCGGTCAACAAGTGGCTCGGGTACCAGGTCTGCGCGACGGAGGTGCGCTATGTCCGCGAACTCGGCTGAGCCGGCCCGGCTGGAGGTCGTCCTGGTCAAGGCGGGCCGTACGAAGATCCGTTACCCGGCGGAACTGCTGGGGGACGACGGCGACCGGATCGCCGTGCGCGCCCCGTGGGCGGGCTCGGAGGTGCGGGACTTCGGGTTCGTGCGGTTCGAACCCGGTGACGTGTTCACCGAGTACTACTGGCGCGACCGGTGGTACTCGGTGAAGGAGGTCCGCGCCGCGGACGGCTCGGTGAAGGGCTGGTACTGCGACATCACGCGTCCCGCGGTCCGCTCCGGCACGGAGCTGGTCGTGGAGGATCTCGACCTGGACCTGTGGCGCTCCGCGGACGGGCGGGACGTACGGCGTCTGGACGAGGACGAGTTCGCCGCGAGCGGTCTCGCGGAGACGGACCCGCAGGCCGCGTCCGCCGCGGTGGCCGCCCTCGACGCGCTGGAGGCGCTGGCGGCCCGCCCCGACGGCTTCGCGGAGCTGCTGGACTGACCGCCGGCCCGGCCGCCCGGGGTCACACGGTGGCCACCACGGCGTACCGCTCGTCGTCCACGTCCTTGCCCCACAGCAGGGAGTCACCGGACAGTCGCTCCACGCGCACGTCCCGGCTCACCGGCTCGAGCAGGGCGGTGAGCCGAAGGGCCGGTATGCCGACCGGGCTGAGGGTCCCCCATACGCCCTCGACCAGCACGAACCGGCCTCCGGGGAGCAACAGCTCCCGCCAGTGCCGCAGCGCCCCGGCCGGGTCCGGCAGCGCCCACAGCACATGCCGTACCAGGACCACGTCGAAGCGTCGCTCTCCCACCGGCGGGGCCGCGGCGTCCCCGCACAGGATCGTCGCGGGGCGCCCGGCGAGCTTGGCCCGGGCCCGCTCGGCCATCGCCGGGGACCGGTCGACTCCGGTCACCCGGTGCCCCTGTTCGCAGGCGAGGAGTGACAGGCTGCCGGTGCCGCAGCCGAGGTCGAGGACGTCCGCGGAGTGCCCGGGGAGCCAGCTGCGCAGCCGGTCCGCCCAGGCCGCGCGCACCTCGGGGTCGCGCAGGCCGTGGTCGGGTTCGTCGTCGAAGGCCGCGGCCTGCGCATCCCAGTCCGTTTCCGGGGCAGCCTCATCCCTGTTCGCGTTCTCGCTCGTCATGCCCAGAGGGTGACACAGGCCACTGACAGCGCGGAGGTGACAGCCGCCACTGACAAACCGGCATCGATGAGGAACTCTCGCCGAAAGCGTCTACCTCCGTGACAACGCGGAACCCGGTAGGCACTGAAGGAGGCAGCCATGCGCCGTACGACCGTGCAGAAGCCCCTGAAGAGGACGGACAGCCGCCGGATCCGCGACGAGGTGGAGGAGCGCCCGGCGGGGCGCCCCGAGGTGCGCAAGGACATCGCCCGCACCTGGTGGCCCGACGGCTGACACGGAGCCGGCCCGGCGCAGCCGCTCCCGCATCACGCCGGTCATGCCGGCACGCCGTCTGCCTGAGCGCAGTCTGAGCGCTTCCTTAAGCCGGCCATAAGAATCTCCTCCGCCCGCTCCCGGCGGGTGATTCCACGGTTCCCCGGGGTTAGTTTCGGATCACCCCACGGGATCCGAGCCCTTCCCACGGACCGTTCGGAGGAGTTCGGCGTGCCCGCGCGCCGCGTGTCCGGTGGTCGGCGCCGGTGAGGGTCCCGGAGTCTGTCCGGCGGCTCAGGCCGGACAGACCCCGGCGGCCCCTCAGCTGAAGGCGGACGCGCAGGTGGTGGCGGTGGCGTGGGCCGGGTCGAGCGCGTTGGCCACCTCGTGGAAGGCGATCCGGTCGAACAGGCCGATCGCGAGGTGCTCGGAGAGATCGAGCGGGCACAGGTCTTGGAGCAGCACGTTGCGGACGTCGGACCCGCTCAGGTACTGGGTGCGCCACGGGGTGACCACTTCGTCGTACCGGCTGGCGATGACCGTGTAGCGCACCCCGGGGACGGTGTCGCCGCCCGCGTTGAGCTTGGTGAGGAAGGCGGAGCCGGTGATCTGGTCGGCGAGGCCGGGGGTGGTGGCCTTGAGCAGGTCCTCGGCGCCGGGGAAGTACGGCAGCAGGTGGGTGAGGCCGTCGAGGTCGGTGCCGTGGTTGTCGGGGGCGATGCCGACGAGGGCGTTCACCTTGGCGGCTCCGCCGAGGAACTTCAGGTAGTAGCGGGGCATCATGCCGCCCTGGGAGTGGCCGACCAGGTCGGCCTCGGCGGCTCCGGTCGCGGCGAGCACCTTGTCGACGAAGGCGGCCAGTTGTCCGGCCGACGCGTCGATGGGGCCGAGGCCGTGGAAGAGGGGGACGCCGGGCAGTTGGCCGTAGTCGAGGGAGTAGACGCAGTATCCGCGGCTCTGCAGATAGGGGGCGAGACCGAGCCAGTTGTCGACCGAGTTGCCCAGGGTGCCGTGGACGAGGACGACGGGGCGGGGGTGGGCGGCGGAGGGCCGGCAGGTGTAGTCGTTCCAGCCGGAGTGGGGGGCGTCCGCGGCGCCGGCGGTGGCGGCCGGCACGACGGCGACGGCGGCGGTGAGGAGCAGGGCGGCGAGGGGTCTGAGCACGCGTTTCCAGGGCAGCATCGTGTGATCTCCTTGCGGCTCACGGGAGGTGCACGGCCTAACCCTGTGATCCGGATCACGGGATGCTGTTCACTCGTCAAGTTACGAGCGAGTAGCGCACGTGTGAAGTTACGCGTCGGTAAAAACTCGCGGCGGCGACCGGGGACCCGCCGGGACGCCGGCGCGGCGTCACCAGGCCGGACGGATCGGCTCTCGCCGGGAGCAGGGAACTGTGCGCCTGGCGCGGCGAGATCCCGCCCGGGACGAGGGAACCGCCCGCACCGTCAACCCTCGACGGTCACACCGAGCGGGTCGCGGCGGGCGACACGGTGATCGTCCACCCCGGTGCGGCCCTCGCCGTCGAGAATCCCACCGGCCACACCGCGATCTCCTGGGTCACCACCTCGATCGGCCTGGAGGCACGGCTGGCCGACGGCACCCGCCTCACGCCGCCGCGGGCCGACTGAGGGCGCACGCCAGGGCCAGCGTCCCCGGCACCACCGCCCGCGGCCCGAACTTCGCCCGCACCCGGTCCGCGACCTCCTCGACACGGCGGACCTTCTCGTCCACCGGATCGAAGGTGAGCTGGTGGGAGGCCTGGTCGGCGGAGGTCAGGCCCTCGGCGCGCAGGACGAGCGCGCGGACCCGGGCACGTTGCAGACCGAGCGCCTCGTACATGCCGTAGGCCGCCCTGGTCAGGTCCGCGGAGTGCGCGGTCGGCTCCCGCAGGGTGCGGCTGCGGGTGGTCGAGGAGCGGTCGGCGTAGCGCACGGTGAGGGTCAGGGTGCGGCAGACCTTCTCCACCGCGCGCAGCCGGGAGCCGATCTCCTCGGCGGCCGAGAGCAGTGCCCGGCGGTGCCGGCCGGGATCCAGCTCGTCGATGCCGAAGGCCCGTTCCGTCACCAGTGACCGCGAGACGGCGTTCGGGACGACCCGGCCGCGGTCGATGCCGCTCGCCTTCTCCCGCAGTTCCCGGCCCGCCTTGGCGCCGATCAGCCGCTGGAGCGTGGACAGCGGCGCGGCGGCGACCCGGCCCAGGGTGTCCAGGCCGTACTCGTCCAGGGTGCGGGCGGTCGCCGCGCCGACGCCGGGCAGCGCGGCGACGGGCTTGTCGGCGAGGAACTCGGCGACCGCGTCCTCGGGCACCGCGCGGGTCACCCCGGGCCGGGCGTGGCGCAGCGCCACGCGGGCCAGCATCGGGCCCGGCCCGGCGCCGATCGCGCAGTCGACGCCGTACCGCGCGAGGGCCCGCACCCGGATCACCGAGGCCAGTTCCACCGCGCCGCGCCCGAAGTACCGCTCGGCGCCGCGCAGATCGGCCAGCGCCCCGTCCGGCGGCAGCGCCTCCACGACCGGTGTGAACTCCTCCAGCAGCCCGAGCAGTTCCGGCAGGACGGCCTCGTGCGCCGGCGGCAGCTGGAAACGTACGCAGAGGATGGTCATCCCGCACTCCCCGGGCTCTGGTGCCACAACTTCCTTACCGACGCCGGCCCTTGCGCGGCGTCCTGGCCCGCGGGCCGCAGATCGGCCCAGGGGTGCATCTCGTACCCCGTGGGCATGCGGATCGTCCGGTCCGCCATCCGGTCACGGGCCGCGGAGCCGGCCGGTGCGGGCAGCCCCTCGGAACCGGCGAGCCGGGCCCGCAGCGGACCGCCTTCGTCCCCGTCCGGCGAGCCGTCCGCTCCGGTCGGTCCGGCCAGGCGGGCCGCGACCCCGTCGAGTCCCTCCTCCCGGCGCACCTCCACCAGTTCGGCGAGGTTCCAGGCGGCGGAGCCCACCACGCTCAGGCTGCGCGGACCGCGCCGCTGCACCACTCCGCGCACCAGCAGCAGCCAGGAGTGGAAGACGGTGTGGGCGCAGGCGTCGTGCGAGTCGTCGAAGAAGGCCAGGTCCACCAGTCCCGTCCCGTCGTCCAGGGTGGAGAAGATGACCCGCTTGCCGGAGCGGATCGGCGGGGTCTGGGTGGCCGCCTTGGCGCCCGCGACCAGCACGGTCTCGCCGTGCCGGGCCTCGCGCAGCCGGCGCGCGGAGACCACGCCCAGCTCCTGGAGGAACTCCCGGTGGTCGTCCATCAGATTGCGCGAGGCGTCCATCGACAGCACGCCCAGTTCGGCGCTGAGCCGCTCCGCCGAGGTCAGGTCGGGCAGCCCGGCCGGCGCGGTCTTCCGTCCGCCGGCCAGTGGGAGCTGGCCACCGCCACCACCCCGGGCGCCACGGTGCAGCTCGGTCAGGTGCAGTTGCAGATCGCGCCGGTTGGCGCCGAAGGCGTCCAGCGCGCCCACCTGCGCGAGCCGCCCGGCGAGCGGCCGGCTGGGCCGGGCCCGCTCCCAGAAGTCCACCAGCGAGGAGTACGGCTGCCCGTCCGCGATCCGCTCCGCCTCGGCCTCGCTGATGCCGTGGACGTCGCAGAGCGCGAGCCGCAGCCCCCACACCGCCGGTGATTCAGACACCAGTTCGATCCTGTGTGCGACCCCGGACACGTTCACGTCCAGCGGCAGGATCGGCACCCCGCGCCGCCGCGCGTCGGCCAGCAGCAGCCGCTTCGGGTACATCCCGGGGTCGTGCGTGAGCAGCCCGGCGTAGAAGGCGGCCGGGTGATGGGCCTTCAGCCACGCCGACTGGTAGGTGGGTACGGCGAAGGCGACGGCGTGCGCCTTGCAGAAGCCGTAGGACCCGAAGGCCTCCACGATCTCCCAGGTCCGCCCGATCGTCTCCGCGTCGTACCCCTTGGCCGCGGCCCGCTGGGCGAACCACACCCTGATCCGCCCCTGCGACTCGGGATCGGACAGCCCGCGCCGCACCCGGTCGGCCTCGCCGCGCCCGCAGCCGGTCATGATGGAGACGATGTCGATGATCTGCTCGTGGAAGACGACGACCCCGTACGTCCCCTTCAGCGGCTCCTCCAGGTCCGGGTGCGGGTAGCGCACCGGCGCCCGCCCGTGCCGCGCCTCGATGAACGGCCGCACCATGTCGGCGGCGACCGGTCCGGGCCGGAACAGCGAGATGTCGACGACCAGGTCGTGGAAGCCGGCGGGCTGGAGCCGCCCCACCAGGTCCCGCTGCCCCGGCGACTCGATCTGGAAGCACCCGAGGGTCTCGGCGGACCGGATCAGCCGGTACGTCTCCGGGTCCCCCGGCTCCACCGCGTCCAGGTCGATCCGCTCCCCGCTCACCCGCTCCACCTCGGCGACCGCGTGCGCCATCGCCGACTGCATCCGCACGCCCAGCACGTCCAGCTTGAGCAGCCCGAGGTCCTCCACGTCCTCCTTGTCGAACTGCGACATGGGCAGGCCCTCACCGCTGGTCGGCACCACGGGCGTACGGGCGAGCAGGGAGGCGTCCGACAGCAGCACCCCGCACGGGTGCATGGCGGTCCCGCGCGGCAGGGCGTCGAGCGCCTCGACCAGCTCCCACAGCCTGCCGTACTTCTCCTTCTCCCCCGCCAGCCGCTTCAGCTCGGGCAGTTCCTCCAGCGCCGCGCGGGCGTCGCGCGCCCGGATGTGCGGGAAGGACTTGGCGATCCGGTCGATCTCGGCCGGGTCCATGGACAGCGCGGCGCCCACGTCCCGGATCGCGTGCCGGACCCGGTAGGTCTCCGGCATGGAGACGGTGGCGACCCGCTCGGTGCCGAACCGGCCGATGATCGCCCGGTAGACCTCCAGCCGGCGCGCGGACTCCACGTCGATGTCGATGTCCGGCAGCACCACCCGCTCCTTGGACAGGAAGCGCTCCATCAGCAGCCCGTGCTCGACCGGGTCGGCGTGCGCGATGCCGAGCAGGTGGTTGACGAGCGACCCGGCCCCGGAGCCGCGGGCGGCCACCCGGATCCCCATGTCCCGGACGTCGTCGACCACCTGGGCCACCGTCAGGAAGTAGGAGGCGAAGCCGTGGTGGGCGATGATGTCCAGCTCCTGGTGCATCCGCTCCCAGTACGCGCGCCGCCCCCCGTACCCGAGCCGCAGCATCCCCTCCGCCGCCCGCGAGGCGAGCGCGCGCTGCGCGGTGCGCCGGCCGGCGCCGACGAGGTGCGCCTCGGGGAAGTGGACGGTGCCGATGCCGAGGTCGTCCTCGGGGTCGACACGGCACTCGGCGGCCGTCGCCAGGGTCTGTTCCAGCAGCCGGTGGGCCGTCTCCCGCCGGAACCCGGCGGCCTCCACGACCCGCTCGGCGACGCCCAGCATGGTCTGCGGGTCCTTCAGCCACGCCTCGCCGGAGTCCAGCTCCCCCCGGGGGTCGATCGGCACCAGCCGCCGCGCGGCGTCCAGCACATCGGCGACCGGCCCCGTCCCGGGATCGGCGTACCGGACGGCGTTGCTGAGCACCGGCCGCACCCCCTGCTCGGCGGCGAACCCGACGGTGCGGGCCGCCAGCCGCAGGGAACCGGCCCCCGTGCCGGTACGGCCGTGCCAGACGGCCTCCAGGCGCAGCGCGTCGCCGTGGATCTCACGCCACGGCGCGAGCAGTTCGGCCGCCCGGTCGGGCCGCCCGGCGGCGAGCGCGCGCCCCACGTCCGAACCGGGCCCGAGCAGCACCACCAGGCCGTCGCCGTGCTGGCCGGCCCAGGGCAGCAGCGGAGTGCCCCCGCCCTCGTGCGCCGCCGTGACGAGCCGGCACAGCCCGGCCCACCCGCGGGCGCCGTCCCGGGCGAGGAAGGTCACGCGGGGGGCCGACTCGTCCACGAAGGCGCCTCCGCGCACCGGCGTCCGCCGCCGGTCACGGCGTACGGACTCCGCCGTCGCCACGGCCAGGTCCACTCCGAACAGCGGACGGACGCCCGTGCCGGCGCAGGCCTTGGCGAAGCGCACCGCCCCGGCGAGGGTGTCGCGATCGGTCAGGGCGAGGGCGTCCATCCCCCGCTCGGAGGCACGCTCGGCCAGCCGCTCCGGGTGGGACGCCCCGTACCGCAGGGAGAACCCGGAGACGGTGCGCAGATGCGCGAAGCCCGGCACGCACACCTCCCGCACTCGTGAGCCCCGAACGGTTCTCGAACATCAGTTCCCAGTTTCCCCACTCCCACCATACCCCCATTCCCGAACATGTGTACGACATCCGTTCGAGCGTCTCTCACCTGCGCAAACGCACCAGGAAGCCCCCGTGCGCCGTGCGCGCGCGAGGGCTTCCCGGTGTCGTCCGTCAGCGGAGGCGGGCCGTCAGTAGACGTGCACCCCGTAGGCGCTCAGCGCCTCGGTGACCGGCTGGAAGAAGGTCGTACCGCCGGAGGTGCAGTCACCGCTGCCGCCCGAGGTCAGACCGTAGGCCGTGGTGCCGCCGTACAGCGGGCCGCCGGAGTCGCCGGGCTCCGCGCAGACGGTGGTCTGGATCAGGCCGGAGACGATGTCGCCGCCGCCGTAGTTGACCGTGGCGTTGAGCGCGGTGACGCGGCCGCTGTGCGTACCGGTCGTGGACCCGCGGCGGTAGACGGTCGTGCCCACGGAGGGCGTGGCCGCGCTGGTGATGTCCTGGCTGCCCACGGCGCCGGACTTGGTCACCGAGCTGTTGGTGTACCGCACGATGCCGTAGTCGTTGCCGGGGAAGCTGGAACCGGCCGTGGTGCCGAGCGTGGTGCTGTGGGAGGAGTTCGACCACCAGGTGCCCGCGCCGTCGGTGCAGTGCCCGGCGGTGAGGAAGTAGTAGTTCCCGCTGGAGTCCTGGACGTTGAAGCCCAGCGAGCAGCGCCAGCTGCTCGCGTAGATGGCGTCGCCGCCGGAGATCAGCTTGTTGAACTTGCCCGGCGTGTGCTTGACGACCAGGGCGTCGGCGTTGGCGCCGGCCTGCTTCTTGATCTTGGCGATCTCGGCCTGGGACACCGTGCTGTCGACGGTGACCACGACACGGCCGGTCTTGCTGTCCACCGCCCAGGCGGTGCCGGGGACGTCGGCCTGGCGGACGGAGTCGCTCGCCTTGGTGAGCTGGGTGGCGCTGAAGGTGTGGACGTCGCTGGCGTTCGCGGTGGGGGCCGCGAACGCGGCGGCGGCCAGGAAGCCGGTGGCCACGGCGGTCAGCCGGACCCGTCTCGCCGTACCGCCACGGGGAGTGGTGCGCTTGATCCTCACTTGTCGTTCCCTCCAAGGGAAGTCGGGGGCCCGCGTGGGGTCGGGGCCCGTGAGGCGCAGCCAGGGGCTCGACCGGATTCGAATATGCATGCCCCTGACAAGCGCTGAGGGGGAGTATTCGGCCGAACGGCCGGTCGGCACAAGGGTGCCTTTCGGCCGTCGGCCCCCTCCCACGCGTTCGGCCGAGGCCGGCTACGCCGACCGGGACCGGCTCACCTGGCGCTCCCCCGCCTCGACCGCCACGTCCAGCGTGTTGCCGGGGGGCGGGAAGGGGCAGATGAAGTGGTCGGCGAAGGCGCACGGCGGGAGCTGTGCGCGGTTGAGGTCGACGGTCGTGCGCCCCTCGGCGTCCGGGGCCGGCGAGAAGAGGAAGCGGAACCGGAAGCTCGTGTCGCCGCTGGTGGCGTCGGCGAACACCGCCCACAGCAGTCCGTCCCCCTGCCGCGCGACCTTCAGCGTCCGTTCCTGTCCGGCCAGGGTGAAGGCGAGTTCCCCGGCGAGGTCGAAGCCGCGCTCGCGGCCGTCCGCGTTGCCGAGCCGGACGGTCCGCGTGCCCTCGTAGGGCGTGAACCGCCCCGGCACCGACCAGCGGGGGTCGTAGGGCCCGGCCTCGATGCCCCGGAAGGCCTGCCGGGCGGCCGAGCCGGGGTCGTACACCCGCACTCCCCAGACGCCCTCGCGCACCAGCACGACCAGCCGTTTCTCGCCGAGCGCGACCCGAGCCCGCGCCTCCGGGCCACGGTCGGCGGTCAGCCTGACCTCGCCCGCGAGGGGCCGGCCGTCCACGGTCAGGCCGTCGGTCCCGGCGGCCGTGAGCACCACCCCGCCCTCGTCCGCCACCCAGTTCCCGGGAATGTCCGGAATTCGACCATCCGGATAGTCCTCGATCCAGTGCGTCGCGGTCAGCGCGAGCGGCCCGTAGGGCGCCGAGACCCGCTCCACGCGCTGCTCATGCCACTGCTTCCAGGCGTCGGACGCGTCCGTCGTCATGCCGTCGGTTCCTTTCCTCGATGAAAAACGTCTCTCCTGCCGGAGGCACCGACCGGCCCAAGAGGGAACTGACCCCGTGTCGCCACGACGGCCCCCGCCCTCACAGCACCTTCGCCAGGAACGCCCGGGTCCGCTCCTCCCGCGGAGCGTCCAGCACCTCCTCCGGCGTACCCCGCTCCACGATCCGCCCGTCGGCCATGAACACCACCGTGTCGGCGACCTCCCGGGCGAACGCGATCTCGTGCGTGACGACGATCATCGTCGTCCCCCGCGCCGCCAGGTCCCGGATGACGTCCAGCACCTCCCCCACCAGCTCGGGATCGAGCGCGGACGTCGGCTCGTCGAACAGCAACAGCTTCGGCTCCAGTGCGAGCGCCCGCGCGATGGCGACCCGCTGCTGCTGCCCGCCGGACAGCTGCCGCGGGTAGGCGTCGGCCTTGTCCCCGAGCCCGACCCGCTCCAACAGCCGGTGCGCGCTCTCCACCGCCGCCTTCCGGGGCCGCTTCAGCGCGGACACCGGCGCCTCGACGACGTTGTCCAGGACCGTGAGGTGCGGGAAGAGGTTGAAGTTCTGGAAGACGAACCCGATCCGGGTGCGCTGGCGGAGCACCTCGCGCTCGGGCAGTTCGTACAGCCTGTCACCGGCCCGCCGGTACCCCAGCAGCGCGCCGTCCACGCTGATCTCGCCCCGGTCCACCTTCTCCAGGTGGTTGATGGCGCGCAGCAGCGTGGACTTGCCGGAGCCGGAGGGGCCGAGCACGACGGTGACCTCGCCGGCGCGCACCTGGAGGTCGATGCCCCGGAGCACGTCGAGCGGGCCGAAGCTCTTGTGCACCGACCTGATGTCGACCATGACGCTCATCGCGCGAGTTCCTTTACGAGTGAGCCGCTGAGGAAGGCCAGCACCGCCCGGGCGGTCGCGTCGTTCTGCCGGAACGCCGGCCCACCGGTGCGGGGACGGGTGAAGGCGCCGGGGGCGCGGGTGTCGGTGTACGGGCCGAGCGCGAAGCGCCGGGGGTGCGGGCGTCCGGCACGGTCGAGGACGCGGCCGTCGCCGGGGTCGACCCGGAGCAGCCCGTCGGGGGTCTCGGCCGCGCCGTCGGCGTGCAGTTCCCGCAGCAGGCTGTCGCGGGCGCGCCGGACGGTGGGCGCGGGCAGCCGGGCCTCCACCAGCGCCCGGGCCTCGACGGAGAAGCCCGGCACGGTGGGGCTGGTGGCCCGGAACACCCCGTCCTCGGCGGTGACGGTCATGCCGGCCCCGACGAACCGGAGCAGCCCGGCCCGGGACAGCGCGAGCATCTGCCGCAGCCGGGGCCCGGGCGGCCCGGACGCCAGGTAGCTGAAGAACCCGTGCCACCAGGACCCGATGTCCCCGAGCCGCACCAGCTGCCCGTAGACGGAGAGCAGCCCGAGGAACACCCCGAGGTCCGGGCTGTGGGCGGGATCGTGGCGGCGTCGCAGGTCGTCCTCGATGTAGCCCCGCAGTCCTTCCTGGAAGTCCTCGTGCGAGGCGTACCGCACACCCTCCAGGGGGTGGTCGAGCGCGGTGAGGTCGAGCCGGTCGGCCGGGTCGGGTACGGCGGCGGCGACGAGCGCCCGGGTCTCGGCGGGGTCCACGGCCGCCGCCCACTTCTCCTCGAAGTCGGCCCAGGCCATCGCCGTACGCCCGGGGTGGGCGGTGAACAGCCGGTGGTAGTGGGCGAAGCCCAGCTCCTTCTCGACCAGGGGCCACACATCGCGCCGGAAGTCGAAGCCCGCGGGCCGGGCCAGCAGCTCCGCCACCTCGGCGGGGCCGAGGAAGCGGGGCAGCGGGGGCCGGTCGCCGGTCCAGTCGTAGCCGATCTTCGAGTGGTACGGCACTCCGCGCCGCGAGCCGACGTACAGCACCGGCTCCCGCCCCGAGGGACGGTACGTCTCCCCCTCGTACCGTCCGCCGCGCCCCTCGGTGAGCAGCACCATCAGGTCGACGAAGGCCAGCCCGAAGCCGCGGACGAGGACGGGTTCGCCGGGCGCCAGGGCAGTCAGGTCGCTGTCGGCGGTGAAGTCGGGCGGCAGGTGCACCAGGCCGTGCTCACGGGCGTAGGCGGACAGCTCCTCCTGCTCGGCGTCGGGTTCGCCGTCCAGGTGGCCCAGGGTGAGGATCACCAGGTCGGCGTGGAGCGGGTGCGGGCGGCCTTCCAGCCACACCCGCTGGCGGCCCTCGCGGGGGCCGTCGACCCGGACCGCGCGGTGGGGGTGGTGGTGGACGGTGACGTTCGGGGGCAGGTCGGCGACGGCCCGTTCGTACACCCAGCGCAGGTAGCGGCCCTGGGTGCGGCGGTCGGGGAAGGTACGGCCGTCCAGCCGGGCCCACTCGTGCAGGGTGGGGCCCTCGCGCACCGGGCCGGCCATGGCCACCGTGTCGTCGGTGAACATGGTGACGTCCTCGGCCTGCGAGTTCATCCACAGCAGCGGCGACTGCTCCTGCCGCCATATGCGCCCGCCGCCGGGCGGATGGGGGTCGACCAGGTGGATGTCGAGGCCCGGACCGGCGTACAGCTCGGGCGCGTTGGCGGCGAGGCGTTCGAGGAGGCCGGTCCCCCGCGGCCCGGCTCCGACGATGACCAGTTGCTGCCTCATCGGGCGTTCTCCGTGCCGCGCGCGTAGTGCTTCTCGACGAACGTCTGGGCGATGCCCAGCAGGGTGGTGACGAGGGCGTACCAGAGGGTGGCGACCATCAGCAGCGGGATCACCTGATAGGTGCGGTGGTAGATCAACTGGGCGGAGAACAACAGGTCGTTGACGGCGATGACGCTGACGATCGAGGTGCCCTTGAGGGTGCCGATCAGCATGTTGCCGGCGGGCGGCACGATCGCGCGCATCGCCTGCGGCAGCACGATCCGCCGCCAGCGCCGCCACCGGCTCAGACCGAGCGCCTGGGCGGCCTCGATCTGCCCGCGGTCGACCGAGAGGATGCCGCCGCGCACGACCTCGGCGGCGTAGGCGGCCTCGTGCAGGGTGAGGCCGATGATCGCGACGGCGACCGGGCTGAGCAGGTCGACCGTCCGCACGCCGAACACCCGCGGGTACAGCGCGCCGATGTTGAACCACAGCAGCAGCTGCACCAGGATCGGGATGGACCGGAACAGCCACACGTATCCCCAGCTGACCGCCCGCAGCACGGGGTTGGCGGAGAGCCGGAACGCGGCGAGCAGGGTGCCGAGGGCGAAGCCGAGGACCATCACGACCGCGGTCAGCCACAGCGTGAGCCACAGCCCGCGCAGGACGGAGTCGGAGGTGAAGTAGTCGCCGACCACGTCCCATTGGAACGCCTTGTTGCGCACGACGGAGTCGACGGCGAACCCGAGCAGCGCGAGGACGACGACGGCCGCCGCCCACTGGCCGTACCGGCGCTGCGGGACGATCCGCGGGACGTCGGCGGGCTCGGGTGTGTCCGGGACGGTGGGGATCTTGGCGAGGGTGTCCGATGACATGAAGGCTCCGTGACGCGCGTCGCCGGGGACGCGCCGAGTCGTCAGAACGGGTGGTGCCTTCACACGGGGGCGCGCCGCGCGGCGCGGACACGGCCGAGCCCCTCAGCAGGGCCGTACACCGAGAGTACGGGGGCGTTTCCGTATGCTGTCAAGGTTGTCCGCACTGTGAGCAGTACGTCTCAGGTCGGTTGACGCGGAACCGGATGCCTGTTCCACTTGGCCCATGCATCCACAGCAGTGGCTGGTCACCCGCTCCCACATCGACTTCGGTCGCGTGTGGTCCTCTTCCTGTTGAGCTGACCCCCTGCTCCCGCCCGTCCTCCGGGCGGGCCTGCCCGCGTTCTCCCGCCGGTTCCCGGCTTGTTCTCCGCCTTCACACGCGCACCCCTCCCCTCGCGTTCCGCACCCCTTCCGCCTCAGGAGACCGCTACCCGATGCGCACGCCCTCTTATCGCCATTTCATGCCCTTTGTCGCCATCACCTCGGCCGCGCTGCTCCTCACCGCCTGCGGCTCCGGTGACCCGGGCGGCACGGACGCCTCCGGGGTGGCGGCCAAGTCCGACGAGGTGCCCACCACGGACGTCGTCTCCGCCGTGCGGAAGGACGACGCCGCGGCGAAGCTGCTGCCCGCCGGCACCACGGGCCTCACCGTCGCGGTCAGCGTCGGCGGCACCCCGCCCGGCACCACGTACCTGGCCGACGGCACGACCCTGACCGGTCAGGACGTCGACTTCACCAAGGCGGTCGCCCGGGTGCTCGGCATCAAACTGAAGATCGAGCAGGCGAGCTTCGAGGCGATCCTGCCCGCCCTGGACAGCGGCAAGTACGACTTCGGCGCGAGCAACTTCGGCGTCACGGACGAGCGCCGCAAGACCATCGACTTCGTCACCTACGTCAACGACGGCCAGGGCTTCGCCACCCGGAAGGACAGCAAGCTCGGGAAGATCACCGATCTGAGGCAGCTGTGCGGCCTGAACGTCGCGACCGGCGCCGGCACGACGTTCGAGGCCACGCTGGAGGCCGGCAAGCACGTGTGCTCCGACGCGGGCAAGAAGGCGTACCAGGTGCAGACGTACGCCGAGCCGAGCGCGATCTGGTCCTCGCTCCAGCAGGGCCGCAGCGACGTCGTGATGTCCACGATCAACGGCCTGCGGTACGCCGTGGCGCACCAGCAGGGCCTGAAGTTCCTCAACGAGTACCACCGCCTGGACGTCGGTTTCGCCTTCAAGAAGGGCACGAAACTGGCGCCGGCGTTCCAGGCGGCGGTGAACAGGCTGCTGTCCGACGGCAGTTACGACAGGATCCTCAGGAAGTGGGGCACGACGGGTTCCGCGATCAAGGAGTCCCGTATCAGCCCGCCGGAGCTGAAGGACTGACGCGTACCCCTCCCGGGCGTCAGACGAGCAGGTCCTTGTAGTAGAAGCTGGCCTTCTTGTCGGTCTGGGTGAGGGATTCCTCGGAACCGAAGCCGAGGTGCAGGCGGGCGACGGCCGGGGTGCTCGTGTCGGGGATCTGGACGGCCAGTCCTTCCGGCTCCCGGTAGAACAGGCTCTCGCCCGCCTTGCTGAGCCGGCGTTCGTAGACGGTGCCGGTGTTCCAGTCGACCGACGTGACGTAGGTGTTGCTGGAGCTGGTCCGGTTGCCGTCGGCGTCGTAGGTGTAGGCGGTGCCGTCGATGGTGTACAGGTACTGGCCCATGCTGGTGTAGCCCTGGAAGGTGGGCCCGGTGAGCACGGCGGGCTGGGTGATGGTGGCCAGCGGGGTGAACGTGCCGGCCTTGAACGTGGCCAGGTCGTACAGGCTGTACTTCCAGGTGCCGTTGAGGCGGTGGCGGTGGGCGATGCGGTTGGTGACCGGGTCGATGGCGACGGTGTTGTGGTCGGAGCCGGGGACCGGGGTGAACCGGGTGACCTGCGCGGAGTCGGGCCGCAGGACGGCGCCGTTGGCGAACTTGAACCGGGCGATCTTCGTGCCGTAGCCGTTGTTCTCGCTGTCGGGCACGGAGTCGCACTCGGTCCACAGGTAGGCGCTGTTGCCGGAGGGCTCGACCCCGATGGACACGCCGTGTCCGAAGCCCTTGAGGTACATCCGGCCGATGATGTAGCCCTGCCAGTCCAGGCGGGTGATGCACAGATCGCCGTTCTTGGACCGGTCGGTGCCGCTGTAGGCCTGTGTCTCCCCGGGCAGGATGCGGCCGCCCTGGACCAACTGGGCCGTGTACAGGTGCTTGTTGGTGTTGTCGAACGCGAACGACTGCAGGATCCGGGTCTCGTTGAGCGGGATCTCCCGGAACCATTCGTCGGATCCGTCGGTGAGGTCGAAGCGCTTGGAGGTGCCGACGGCCGCGGAGGCGGTGCCGGCCTGGTCGAGGACGACGGCTCCGACGACGGCCGCCGCCGTCAACCCGCCGGCACGCCGCAGTATCTGGCGCCGGCTCGGACCGCCGGACGTCTCGCGCTTCATGTGATCTCCGGGACGTTGCGTCGGCCCACCATCGGGGCCTTGATGTGTGCACGATGTGTGCGACGGTGGATTGAACCACGCCGTCCGGCCTCGCGCCAGCCTCGTCCGCCCAGCTCAGAGGCCTCGCCAGGACCGCGAAAGCAAACGTGATCGAGACCACAACTGTAAACGTGACGTGAAGAGGGGGTTGTGGCTCATCGGTCCGTTTTGAGGGGCTGTTCGCCGACGCTGAGTCCTGCCTAACGTGCAGCGTTGGCCTGGCCTCACGCGGCTTTCACTTCATCGACAGCCCGATGCCACGTGGCCTTTGCTTTGCACACGTGCCGGGGCCCGGGTCCCGGCCTTCTTCGGGTTGGGGATGGTCCGTGCGACGCGCGCACAGACAAGGAAGAGGCGCCTCCTGGGCGTTGGCCATGGCGCTGGCGGCATCGTTGCTGGCCGCGCCCGCTGCGCAGGCCGCGGGTACGGCCAAGGCGGTCGCGGCCGGGCGCAAGCAGCCGGTCGACGTGCCCGCGCGGGCGGCCGGGGGTGTGCCGCGTGACGGCGCTGAGCCGACCCGGACCAAGCCGGTCCGGCCGGTGTGGCCCAAGGCGGCGCACGCCCGCCTGGCCCTGTCGGGTCTGAAGCCGGGCAGGACCCTGCCGGTGGCACCGGCCGGCGACGCCCCGGACACGGCCGCAGTGAAGGTGGGGCCGGCTCCCGCGTCGGCGCTGGCCAGGCAGCGGTCCGCCATCGCGGTCCCCGCCCCCACGGACGTCGACGTCAAGGTCCTGGACCGGACCGGGCTGAAGCGGACGAACGGCATCGGCATGGGCGTCCAGCTCACCCGGCGCGACGGCCGCGGCACGCCCGGCCCGGTGAACGTCACCTTCGACTACTCCAAGTTCAGGTACGCCTACGGCGGCGACTTCGCCGCCCGGCTGCGTCTGGTCGCCCTGCCCGCCTGCGCGCTGACGACACCGGAGGCGAAGGGCTGCTCGACGGCCGACCCGCGGCCCGTGCCGGTCCACAACGACCTGGCCAAGGGCACCATCACCGCGACCGTCCAGGCCGACGCCGACCCCGAACCGTCCATCTCCGTCATCCAGCCGGACCGGACGGCGAAGTCCGCGCTCTCGTCCTCGGCGCTGAGCGCCGCCACGGCCTCGGGTGCCACGGTGTACGCGCTGGCATCGACGTCGTCCTCCGACGCCGGTGACTACCGGGCGTCCTCGCTGAAGCCGTCCGGTTCCTGGAACGTCTCGACCGGTTCGGGCGCCTTCTCGTACAGCCTGCCCTTCGACGTGCCCAAGCCGCCCGCCGGTCAGGCGCCGTCGCTCGCCCTGTCGTACAACTCGCAGTCGGTGGACGCCCTCACCTCCGCCCAGAACACCCAGGCGAACTGGACCGGCCTCGGCTGGGACCTGAGCGGCATCGGCTTCATCGAGCGTCGCTACCGGGGCTGCCAGAACGACGGCACGGGCACCGGCTGGGTCGGCGACCTGTGCTGGGACTCGCCCAACTCGGCCAAGGAGCCGGACGGGGCCGTCTACGTCATCAACTTCAACGGCGTCACCTCCAACCTGGTCCAGGACGACAACGGCACCGGTTCCTACCACGTGCAGGACGACCCGGGCTGGCGCGTGCAGCACCTGACCGGTGGTCACGGGTCGGACGACGAGTACTGGGTGGTCTCCACCCAGGACGGCATGCGCTACTACTTCGGCTGGGGCCGCTCCGAGCGCACCGACGCGGCCACGGACTCGGTGCTGACCGTGCCCGTCTTCGGCAACAACCCGGGAGAGCCCGGCTACAACGGCGGTGTCGGCGTCACCACCCAGGCCTACCGCTGGGGTCTGGACCGGGTCGTGGACGCCGACGAGGTGGAGACGGCCTACTTCTACGACAAGGAGCAGAACCACTACCGCTCGGTGCTGCTCAGCGACCAGGCGCGCGTGTACGACTCCGCCGCCTACCCGGTGCGTATCGAGTACGGCTGGGCCTCCCAGATTCCGGGCGCACAGCTGCCCGCGAAGGTGGACCTGCGCTACGTGGGCCGCTGTGTGGAGCGGATGTCGGACAAGGACCCGCTGGCCAGTGAGCCGGCGGACTGCCCGGGCATCTCCGACCACCCGGACTCCTACCCGGACGTGCCCACGGACCTGATGTGCGACGGCACGAGCGCGGACGACGGATGCAGGACGATCAAGGGCGAGACGTACTCGCCGACGTTCTTCGCCACGAAGATGCTGTGGGACGTCAAGACCTACGTGCGGGACAACGACAGCTCCGCGTGGGACCCGGCGATGCAGTACCAGATGAAGTACGGGCTGCCCAACCCCGAAGGCACCATCGACAACACCCTGTGGCTGGACTACATCCAGCGCAAGGGCTACGGCGACGGCACCGACATCACCCTGCCCACCATCAACATCAACGGTGAGTGGCGGGACAACCAGCTCGGCGGCGGCGTGCTCAACTTCCGCCGGGTCACCCAGATCCACCAGGACCTCGGCTCGTTCGTCAACGTCACCTACCGCAACTACGACGCGCAGGACGCCTGCGACATCGACAACCCGCCCAGCGAGTCGAACAACACCCAGGCCTGCTTCAAGCAGCGCTGGGTGCCCGAGGGCGCCACGGACGAGAAGACGGGCTGGTTCAAGAAGTACGTCGTCTCCAAGGTCAGCGTCGATCCCGGCCCGGGATCGGGTTCGGGCAACGACGGCGACCCGGTGATGACGACGACGTACGACTACGTCGGCAAGCCCGCCTGGGCATTCCCCAACGACCCGCTGACCAAGGACAAGGACGAGTCCTGGACCGACTGGCGCGGCTACCAGCAGGTCGAGGTCCACACGGGCACCAAGTCCAACGCGGCCTCCACCTACTACTGGCTGTACCGCGGCATGGACGGCGACCGCACCGACAAGGACGACCCGTCCAAGACGCGCAGCGTGACCGTCGACGACGGTGACAGCGGCCGGCCGGCGGTGACCGACTCCCCCTGGCTCAACGGCAAGGTGCTGGAGACCAGTCAGCGTGACGGTTCCGGCCAGTCCCACAAGCGGGTCTGGCACGAGTACTGGGTCCACGACACCGCGCAGTACGACGGCCTGCCCGACGCCCGCTTCGTCCGCGACTCCAAGACGACCACGGACGAGCTGACCTCCAGCGGCTGGCGCGAGCACACCGTCAAGAACGAGTACGACGACACCGAGCCGGCCAGCACCAAGTACGGCCTGCCGATGCGCACCAACGACTGGGGCCTGTCGGACACGGACGACAACCGGTGCACCACGTTCGGCCGTGCCTACAACACCGACTACTTCCCCGGCTCGCAGGTCCAGCGCTGGATGGTGCTGCCCGACGAGACCCGGCACTACGCCGCCGACTGCGCGGCCAGGTCCTCGGCCAACCAGGACGCCTACGCCGTCACCCTGTACGACGACGCGACCTCGGTCGACACCGACAAGCCGGCCGACGGGCATCCCACCACCGTGCGCGCCTACACGGACGCCACGCATTACCGCGAGACCAAGGCGAAGTTCGACCAGGCCGGCCGGCAGACCTCCACGACCGACGGCGAGCAGAACACCACCACGACGACGTACCAGCCGAACACCTCGTGGCCGGTCGACGGCGTCAAGGTGACCACGCCCGACCCGGACGGCAGCGACGGCCCGGCCGCACCGCAGACCACCACCACCTGGTACTCCCGCCTGTGGGGGGTGCCCTACCGCATCCAGGACCCGAACAACCAGACCACGCGTATCGTCCTGGACTCCGTGGGCCGCGTCTCGAAAATGTTCAAGCCCTCGCAGATCTCCGCCTACCCCGACGGCACGCCCAGCCTGAAGTACCAGTACGACATCACGACGTCGGACAACAGCGACGGCGTCCCGGACCTGGTCTCCACCGTCCCGCCCAAGGTCACCACGACCACGCTCCAGTCGGCCGGGAAGGTCCTGACCAGCTACGACTACCTGGACGGCCTCGGCCGTGCCCGCGAGACCCAGGTCCCGGCGGCCACCGGCACAGGACGCACCGTGATCTCGACCCGGTACGACACCTCGGGCAACGTCACCGGCACCAGTGCGGCGTTCTACAACTCCGGTGCCGCCGGCTCGGGCATGGTCCTGCCCACCGTGGACAGCCTGCCGTCCTACACCGACGTGGTCATCGACTACGCCGGCCGCACCACCGAGTCCCGGATCATGGTGAACGGCGATCCGCAGGCCCAGGGCCAGACGATCACCAACTACCACGGTGACTACACCACCACGATGCCTCCCGCCGGAGAGCGCACCAACACCTACACCGACGTGTTCGGGCAGGTGAGCAAGGTCGTCGAGTTCGGTCCGTCCACGTACACGACCTATTACGAGTACAACCGCAGCGGTCAGCTCTCCAAGATCACCGACTCCAAGGGGAACCTCACCACCTACACCTACAACTGGCTCGGCGAACGCACCGGCGGCAAGGACCCCGACGCGGACCTCAACGGCACGGGTGCCATCACCTACGACGGCAACGGCAACGTCGAAACCGTCAAGGACGCCGGCGGCACGGTCCTCACCTACACCTACGACCACCTCGGCCGTCCGCTGACCGTGCAGAACGGCACCAAGGTGCTGACCCGCACCACCTACGACACGGCCACCGGCGGCATCGGCAAGCCGGCCACCGTGACGTCGTACGCGGGTGGTTACGCCTACACCGACAAGATCAACACCTACGACGCCGACGGCAACGCCACCGAGTCGCAGACGACCGTCCCGGCGGACGGCACGGGCTTCGAGAACACCTACGTCACGAAGACCGCCTACAACGCGCTGGGCCAGCAGACCGGCATCACCTACCCGGCCGTCGGCGACCTGCCGCAGGAGACCGTCACCACGCAGTACGACGGCTTCGGCAACCCGGAGAAGGTCACCAGCGACCTGAACAACACGGTCTACGTCGACTCCACCGGCTTCGACCGCGTGGGCCGGCTGGCTGACCGCACCTACGGCACCACGGCCACCACCACGACCACGGCCCGCCGCTCGTACAGCTACGACGACGCCGACGGCACCGGCTGGCTGACGAACATCACCACCACCAGCAGCACGAAGGGGACCGTCCAGAACGACGACTACCTCTACGACAACGCCGGCCAGACCACCGACCTGGCCGACAGGAACACCGGACAGCACCAGTGCTACACGTATGACGAGCTGAACCGCCTCAGCCGCGCCTGGACCACCGGGGCGAGCACCGGCTGCGCCGGTCCCTTCTCCCCCGACCTGGCCACCGGCAAGGACCCCTACCAGCTCGACTACACCTACGACGGCATCGGCAACCTCCAGAAGGTCACCAACACCACCGCCACGGGCGCCCAGGTCAACGACTACGTCTACCCCGGCTACTCCGCCGACCAGTCGACGTACACCGCCGGCGCCGCCCACCCGCACGCCGTGACCTCGGTGAAGACCCCGACGGGCACCGACCTCTACGACTACGACGACGACGGCCAGATGAAGAGCCGCACCGTCGGCGGAAAACAGACGACCCTCGTCTGGAACGAGCTGCACCAGGTGACGTCCGCCTCCGGCGCCGCCACCACCGGCTACGTCTACGCGGCCTCCGGTGACCTCCTGGAGCGGAAGTCCACCGACGAGACCGTCCTGTACCTCACGGGCCAGGAGGTCCACAAGGCACCCGGCGCCACTCCGAAGGCCACCCGCTACTACGGCGACGGCACGACGACCGTGGCGATGCGCACCGCGGTGGACAAGACCAGCAGCAAGCTCAGCTGGATCATGTCCGACACCCAGGCGTCGACGCAGCTGACCATCGACGCGGGCACGGGCACCGCGCAGCGCCGGCGCTACCTGCCCTTCGGCGCCCAGAACGGCGGCACCGCCCTGCCGTCCGGCTCGGACCGGGGCTTCCTCGGCAAGACCGAGGACGACGCGACGGGCCTGTCCATCCTGGGCGCCCGCATGTACGACCCGAAACTGGGCCGGTTCCTCAGCCCCGACCCGCTGAACTCGCCGTACGACCCGCAGTACCTCAACGCCTACTCGTACTCCCTCAACAACCCCGTCACCTACAGCGACCCCGACGGGCTGAGGCCCATCACGCCGTGCGAGTACGGCTGCGACCACGGTGACCAGTCCTACCGGGACTGGATGACCCCCAATGGTGACGGCACCTGGTCGTACCACTACGAGTACTCCAACTACGTCTACAACGGACAGGGAGAGCTGCACAGCGTCGTCAAGACGGGCAGCGACCTGCCCCCGCTCGGCAAGAAGATCGTGTACAAGCCCCTGGACATCAGTGCCCAGGTGACGGTCATCAAGGCGCTCGCCTCGACCTTCCTGCCCGACCCCAAGGCGTGGAAGGACTGCCTGTCGGGTTCGGGCGTCTCCAGCTGCCTCATCGCCGGCACCGACCTGCCCCTGGGCAAGGCACTGAAGCTGGTGCCCGACTCCGTGCTGAAGAAGGGCGCCAAGGCCGCCGAGGAATGGGTCGCCAAACTCACCAAGGGGTGCAACTGCTTCCTCGCCGGCACGGACGTCCTGATGGGCGACGGCAAGACGACCAAGGACATCGAGGACGTCAAGGTCGGCGACAAGGTCCTCACCACCGATCCGCAGACCGGTAGGACGACCGCACAACGGGTGACCCGCCGCATCGTCACCGACACCGACAAGCACTTCAACGAGCTGTCCGTCGCGACCGAGGACGGCATCGAGAAACTCACCGCGACCCACGAACACCCCTTCTGGTCGCCCTCGCAGCACGACTGGGTCCAGGCCGGCGACCTCAAGCCGGGCATGACCCTGCGCACCGACGACGGCCACACGGTCGTCATCACCGCCAACCGCCCGTTCACGACGCACGCCCGCACGTACAACCTCACGGTGGAGAACGTCCACACGTACTATGTGCTGGCCGGCGGGACGCCGGTCCTGGTGCACAACAGCACGTGCACGAAGGCGCTCAACCTTCCCGGGTGGCGGAAGGTGGACATCGATATGGACCATGTCCTTGACCGACACACCGCCGCAGGCAAGACCTACAAGCAGAGCGGGATCAAGACGAAATTCCCGGACTACATGTCCCGGGGGGAAATCGAGTCCACGATTCGCCAGGCATACAGGTCGTCCTCGGTCGCCGGGCGTTCGCAAGGAGACCGGGTCTTCCTGCGGGGATCGGCGAACGGACTCGAGATCGAGATGTGGGTGAACAAGGCAACCCGCACGATCGAGACCGCCTACCCGGTTTGGAGGTGACGTTGATGGAGTTCGAACTGTTCTGTGACCTGGAGTCACTCGACCTCGCCAGGTCGGGCTCCATCTGGGGTGACGTCTGGATCGAGATCTCCGGTTCGCCCTTCCCGGAGGCGAACTGGAACGACATGCCGGTCGCGTTCCTCGCAGAACTGATCGACGCGCTTTCCTTTGCGCGCCAGGCCGCGGGCAGAAGCACAAGAGTGCGGTTCTTCGACGGTCCTTTCTGGATCGATCTGGTCGGTCGCGGCGATGATTCCGTGAGCGTTTCAGCCAATGCCCACGGCGCAGGCGAAGAGGCAACTGTCAGCGCTCAGGACATGGCCCGATCATTGGCGGCGGTCCGGGAAAAGCTGGTCCGCGCGTGCCTGGAGCGGGGCTGGGCTGAGCAAATGGACGTCCGTCGTCTGCAAAGCCGGTAACAGCCCGTCGACGAGCGCCACAAGCTCGACGAGTGCACCGCGAAGGCCCCGCCAGGCACGTCCTGGCGGGGCCTTCGCCGTGTTACGGCAGCTCGTCGGCGGCTCAATGCCAGCGCCGGTCCGGTCCTGGCCGGCCTCTCAGCAACCGTCGCAAGGGCAGCAGCAGTCGCAGCCGTCACAGCCGTCGCAGGGACAGTCGCAGCCCCGGCAGCAGCCCTCCCGCTTCTTCCGGGACCACGGCCCCTCGTACTCCTCCGCGCAGCACATCCTGCACGTGCAGCACAGCGCGAAGAACATCCCGCAGCCCGCCCAGAAACCGCGCCGTCCCTTGACCGGATCGGGCGGCGGACCGAAGCCGCCGCCGGCGTACGGATTGCCCGGGAGGGGAGCGGCGGGGTCGTAGGACCCCCGCGGCCCCTCGTGCCGACCGGCCGCGCACCCCGGTGCCGCCCCGAAGGCGCGGTCCACCGAGCGGCGCAGTTCGTGGACGAGGAGGAGGTGGACGAGCCGGCCGTCGTGGAACTCGGCGTCCCGCAGGGCGAGCCGGATGCCGTGCAGGGCGTCGTCGGCGAGCCGGCGCGCCTCGGTGAGGGGCGTGCCGGTGGCGGTGAGCGGGTTCCAGGCACCCGACAGGGCGTCGGTCCGCCGGTCCTCCACGGCGTCCAGCAGGTGGGCGAGCCGGCCGAAGAGGCGCCCGGCCTCGGCCAGGGGGCCGGCGTTGTCCGGCCGCCCGGCCAGCAGCGCGGTGTGCGCGAAGGCCGCGGCGGTCGCGGTCTCGGTCGGCTCGGTGACCGTGAGGATCGGGGTGCCGGGACCGGCGAGGGCCTCGACGCCGGGCTGCCGGTCGACGGCGTCGACGAGGACGCCGGCGTCGAAGCCGACCGCCGCCCCGCCGCGCTCCCCGGCCCGGCCCCAGTTCGCCGCGATCCGGCGCGCGGCGGCGGCGACCGGCGCGCGGGCCAGCAGCCCGTCCCGGTCGGTGACGTGGTCGCGCACCTTCGCGGAGGCGAGCACGAGGGAGACGGCGGCGGCGAGCCGGGCGCCGTCACCCTGTGTGACGGACGCGGTCCGCATGCCACGCAGCGCGCACGGTCCGGCCGTGCGGCGGGTACCGCTCAGCGGGCCGGTCTGAGCCTCCGTCAGGACCGATAGGAGAAGCCCGTCGTAATTCGTCACGATCCGCGCGAACTGACCGTGGTCGCGGCGCAGGGCCAGGCACAGCCCGCACAGGTGCGCCGTCCAGTCGGCCCTGAACCGCTCACCGAGCCGGTGGGCGCAGGGCCTGACGATTCCGAACACAACATCCCCCGTACTGTGATACGACGTTGGCGTTCACCCGTACGCACCGTGCATCACCCGTCCGTCGCAGACAATCATATTTCACTCTCAGTCAGCAGCCGTATGAGTCTCGCCCCTTGGGGCACAAGGACTCTCGACGGATCCGCTGTGCACCAGTACCGTCACAAACCCCCCGCGCGGCGTCTATCCACTTGGCGAGGCGTCCGCATCATGGATGACCATAGGGATGCGGAAAGCAAGAGAGACCGCTGTGAGAGGAGGCGTCCATGGGATCGGTACGCAAGGCGAGTGCGTGGCTCGGCCTCGTCGACGACAACGATGACGAGCGCTACTACGACGACGACTACTCCGAGGGCACCGAGTCCGGGGACGCCTGGGTCACCGACCCCCGGGTGAAGGTGGCCACGGACACGGCCGAGGACAAGGGCCGCCGGATCGGCACGGTGACCCCGGACAGCTTCCGGGACGCCCGCGCCATCGGCGAGCTGTTCCGGGACGGCGTCCCGGTCATCATGAACCTCACCAACATGGAGCCCGGCGACGCCAAGCGGGTCGTGGACTTCGCGGCGGGGCTCATCTTCGGTCTGCGCGGCTCGATCGACCGCGTCTCGAACCGGGTGTTCCTGCTCACCCCGGCCGACACCGAGATCATCAGCGGCGAGGCGTCCGCCCACCGCTCGGACGGCTTCTTCAACCAGAGCTGAGGCGGGGCCGCCGCACCGGCCCCGCCCCCGCCCCGGTGCTCACCGGAAGGCGTCGAGCCCGGTGAGCGCCTTGCCCAGTACGAGCTGGTGCATCTCGACGGTGCCCTCGTAGGTGAGCACCGACTCCAGGTTGGTCGCGTGCCGCATCACCGGGTACTCCAGGGAGATCCCGTTGGCCCCGAGGATCGTCCGCGCCGTGCGGCAGATCTCGATGGCCTCGCGGACGTTGTTGAGCTTGCCGAAGCTGACCTGCTCGGGACGCAGGCGGCCGGCGTCCATCCGCCGCCCCAGATGGTGGGCGAGCAGAATCCCCTTGTGCAGTTCCACGGCCATGTCGGCGAGCTTGGCCTGGGTGAGCTGGAAGCCGCCGATGGGCCGCCCGAACTGCTCCCGTGACCGCGCGTAGTCGAGGGCCGCCTCGAAACTGCTGCGGGCGGCGCCCATCGCGCCCCAGACGATGCCGTAGCGGGCGTGGGACAGACAGCTGAGCGGTCCGCGCAGCCCGGTGACCTCCGGCAGCACGGCCGTGGCGGGCAGCCGTACGCCGTCCAGGACGAGTTCGCTGGTGACGGAGGCGCGCAGGGACCACTTGTGCTTGATCTCCGGTGCCGAGAAGCCGGGGCTGTCGGTGGGGACGACGAAACCGCGGATGCCCTCCTCCGTCTGCGCCCAGACGACGGCCACCCCGGCGACCGAGCCGTTGGTGATCCACATCTTGCGGCCGTCGAGCACCCAGTCCTCGCCGTCCCGCTTGGCGCGGGTGCGCATCGAGGCGGGGTCGGAGCCGTGGTCGGGCTCGGTCAGCCCGAAGCAGCCGATCACCTCGCCGGCCGCCATGCGCGGCAGCCACTGGAGCTTCTGCTCCTCGCTGCCGAACCGGTGGATGGCGTACATCGCGAGGGAGCCCTGCACGGAGACCAGCGACCGGATGCCCGAGTCGGCCGCCTCCAGTTCGAGGCAGGCCAGGCCGTACTGGACAGCGCTCGCGCCCGCGCAGCCGTAGCCGCTGAGGGACATGCCGAGGGCGCCGATCGAGCCGAGTTCCCGGGCGAGGTCCCGGATGCCGGGCAGTTCACCCTTCTCGTACCAGTCGGCGACGTACGGCAGCACACGGTCGGCCGCCCAGGTGCGGACGGTGTCCCGGACGGCCAGGTCCTCCGGCTCCAGCAGGTCGTCGATCCCGAGCGGGTCGGCGGCATCGAACGGGGGCAGCTTCGCGGACGCGGACATGGAACACCCTCCGGAACACGGGACGCCACACGGGACGTCGGCAAAACTAGCAACGCTAGTTACGGCTCTCCGGCCGACGTTACGGCGCGGTGTCCCGCACGTCCAGAGGAGGTCAGGCGGTGACCCGCGGCTTCCCGGCCGCGGCCTCGGCCTCGCGCGGCGACGGCAGCGCGCGCTCGCCGCCCGCCGGTTCACCGCCCGCCGGCTCCTCACCGCACTGCATGAGCCACGGCAGCCGCAGGGCCATCACGGCTCCCAGCAGCAACAGACCGGCGCTCACCAGCAGCGTCACATGCAGCCCGTGCACGAAGGACTCGCGCGCGGCGCGGCGCAGCGCGGCCCCGGCCGTACCGCCGAGCCGTCCGGAGACCTCGTACGCCTCGCCGAGCGAGTGACCCGCCGCGTCCGAGGCGGGCCGGGGCACGCCCGGCACCGACCGCAGCCCCGGCGCGTAGGCCGCGTTCATCACGCTGCCCAGCAGCGCGATGCCGATACCGGCCCCGAGCTGGTACGACGTCTCGCCGATGGCCGCCGCGCCGCCGGCCTGGTCGGCCGGGGCCTCGCTGAGCATCGACTCGTAGGCCCCGAAGAGCGTGGTCTCCAGGCCGAAGCCCAGCAGCACGAAACCGGCCAGCAGCAGGGTCGGGTCGTCGGTGCCGCCCATGCCCGTCAGCGTCAGCACCGCCGCGGCCGTCAGGCAGAAGCCGAAGCACACCATGCGGCGCGGACCGAAGCGGCGCAGCATGCGCGCGCCCGCGAGGCCGGCCGCCATCGCGGCGAGCGTGAGGGGCAGCAGTCGCAGGCCGGTCTGCAGCGGGGACAGGCCGAGCACCAGTTGCAGGTACTGGGCGGCGATCAGCTCCAGGCCGACCAGCGCGAGCATGGCCAGCACGATGCAGCCCACCGAGGTGCTGAACGCCGGCCGGCGGAACATGCGCAGGTCCACCAGCGGATGCGCGAGCCGCCGCTGGCGCCGTACGAAGAGGACGAGGAGAGCGGCGCCGGTCAGCAGCGGCAGCACGGTGAGGGGGCTCGCGACCGCCTCGGCGCCGCCGAGCCGCTTCACGCCGAAGACCACGCCGAACAGCCCGGCCGCCGCCATCAGCGCGCCGGTCACGTCCCAGGGGCCCTCGCCGTCGCCCCGGGATTCGGGCAGCAGCACCCGGCCCACCGGCAGGCTCACCAGCATCAGCGGGATGTTGACCAGGAAGACCGCGCCCCACCAGAAGTGCTCCAGCAGGAAGCCGCCGAGCAGCGGCCCGACCGCCGCGCCGACCGCCGCGACCGCGCTCCAGACCCCGATGGCGAGGGCACGCTCGCGCCGGTCGGGGAAGACCTGGCGCAGGATCGACAGGGTGGCCGGCATGATCATGGCGCCGCCGACGCCGAGCAGCGCGCGGGCCACGATGAGCATCTCGGCGGTCGGCGCGAACGCGGCCACGGCGGAGGCGACCCCGAAGAGGGCGTAGCCGAGCAGCAGGACGCGTCTGCGGCCGACCCGGTCGCCGAGGGTGCCGAAGAGGATCAGCAGCGAGGCGCAGACCAGCGGATAGACGTCGACGATCCAGAGCAGTTCGATGGCGCCGGGCTTGAGGTCCTCGGTGACGGCGGGGACCGCCACGTGCAGCACGGTCGCGTCGAGCGCGACGAGCAGCAGGCTGACGCAGAGCACGACGAGGACGACCCAGCGGTTGGCACCTGCCCCGGGCACCCGACGGCGCGGCCGTACGGCGGCCGTGGTCGTCCCGGACATGTACGTACCTCCCAGATGCTCCCTCGTGCGGGGCGGACCGACGGGGTGGGGACCCCCTGTCGTACGGCCGGAGAGGAGCGGTGTCTCCGGCCCGCGCTTACCCACGCGGGTGACTCGTCACAGTACGCGAGTCCGCCGCGCGGTCACGTGGCGGACCTCTCACCCACCGGAGGGAACCCGTGTGGCGTACGCCACGTCGGACCCTCTTGACCCCGACCCGGCGGGAGGTCCGGTGGAGCGCGCGGTCGATAATCGAGCCCGTGACCGATCTCGCGACGCGCGTGGCCCCGACCCGCGCCCCTCTCCCGCGCCGGGCCGTTCGGGCCCTCCTGGGCTATGCGGCGGTCCGCGCCCTGGGTCTTGTGGTGCTGGCGGTGTGGAGCGCCGCGCGCGGCAAGAACGCGTTCACCTTGCTGACCGCGCGCTGGGACTCGCTCTGGTACACGCGGGTCGCCGAGCTGGGGTACGGCTACGAGGTCCGGCTGCCGAACGGGGACGTCCACTCCAACCTCGCGTTCTTCCCGCTGCTGCCCTGGCTGGAACGGCTGCTGCACACGGTCACCCCGCTGTCGTACGCGGGGGCCGGGTTCGCGGTGAGTCTGGTGGCCTCGCTCGCCGCGGCGGCCGGGATCTTCGCGGTCGCGGACCGCGTGTACGGCCCCCGGGTCGGGGTGTGCGCGGTGCTGCTGTGGGCGGTGCTGCCGGTCGGGATCGTGCAGTCGATGGCGTACAGCGAGTCGCTGTTCACGGCGCTGGCGGCCTGGTCGCTGTACGCGGTGCTGACCGGGCGCTGGGTGGCCGCGGGCACGCTGGCGGCCCTGGCCGGGCTGACCCGGCCGGTGGGGGCGGCGGTCGTCGCCGCCGTGTGGGTGGCGGGCGCGCTCTCGTTCAGGCGGGAGCGCGACGCGTTGGTCTCGTTCGGGCGAGAGCGCGGCACGCGGCACGCGCCGGGCGTGCACGAGGGCGGACACGCGCCCGCGCCCGGACCCGGCGCACTCGTCACCCCGTACGCCCCCGGCCGGCGGCGCGCGCTCGGCATGCTGCTCGCTCCGCTCGGGGCCGCCGGCTACGTCCTCTGGGTCGGCCACCGCACCGGCAAGGGCCCCCTCGGCTATCTGGACGTGCAAGCCGGATGGCGCAACGGCTTCGACGGCGGCTACGCCTTCGCCCGCTTCGTGGCCGACAAGTTCACGTCCGTTCCGTCCGCTCTCGCCGGTCTCGGCCTGATCGCCGGGGTGGCCCTGCTGATCTGGCTGTACGTCACCGGGGTCCGCGCGCGCCAGCCCGTCGAACTGCTGGTCTACACGGGCGTCGTGCTCGCCCTCGCCCTGTGCGCTTCGAGCTACTTCGGCTCCAAGCCGCGGCTGCTGATGCCCGCCTTCCCGCTGCTGCTGCCGCTCGCCCGTGCCCTGGCCCGGCCGCGTACGTCCCGATCGGCCCTGCTCACGGCGGGGTTGGCGGTCGCGGCGGCGGTCTACGGGGCCTTCTGGCTGAACGGCTCCGGGCCGCCGTGACCGGCCGGGCCGTCCGATGACGCCCCGGAGAATTGCGCACCAGGACCGGGTTAACACATTCATAAGCGCCATATAAACAACACCCGGCATGATCAAAGGAATTGGCCCGATCGGACTCACAGGATTGCGGAATCCCGAGAATTGGGGCCGCCCTTGAGAGGTTTCCCACATCACATCGTCATCACAAAGACGCTGTTTCGACCGGGAACACCGCTCACTCGCTGTAACGTCGATTGGGTGCGTACCGAACGAAACCTCACCCGGCGTCTGGACCGGGTGTTCGCCAGACTGGACCGTGAGCCGGAACGACCGGCCCACATCGATGTGCCGAGGATGAGCCGGCACCGGGTCGTTCTGTTCTCCGCGACCCTGGCTTTCTACCTGGCGATCGTGTGGGCCGTCGTGACGACCTCCTGGCTGGTCCGGCTGGACTGGCAGGTCATGTTCTTCCGGCCGTACCAGCAGTGGCCCGAGATCCACGCGTTCCTCGACTACTACGTGGTGCTGGGCCAGCGCGGCCCGACCGCCGTGATGGTCGCGGCCTGGCTCGGCTGGCGCTCCTGGCGGCAGCACACCCTCCGCCCGCTGCTCACCCTGGCCACCTCGCTGCTCCTGCTGAACATCACGGTCGGCGCCGCCAAGCTCGGCATGGGGCGGCTCGGTCCGCACTACGCGACCGTGATCGGCTCGAACGAGATGGGCCTGGGCGGCGATATATTCCCCAGCGGCCACACCGCCAACGCGGTGGTGACCTGGGGAATCCTGGCGTATCTGGCCTCCACCCCGACGGCGCGCCGCTGGCTGTCGGCCCTCTCCGCGGTCACCTCGCTCGGCGTCGGCCTCACCACCGTCTACCTCGGTACGCACTGGCTGAGCGACGTGCTGCTGGGCTGGGCCGCCGGTCTGCTGATCCTGCTCGCCCTGCCCTGGTTCGAGCCGCTGATCGCCAGGGCCGAGCTGGGGCTCTTCGACCTGCGCGACCGCTGGCGTGCCCGCCGCGGCCTGCCCGCGCCCGGACCGGCCGTGCCGGTCACGCCGGTGCCGTTCAGGCCGCGCGACCTGCCGGCCGAACAGCCGGTGCCGGCCCGCGAGCCGGTGGCCTCCACCCGGTCCTCGCGGGGCCTGGCGCACCTCGCGCCGGGGCCGCACACGGCCCGTTCGGAACGCACCCCGGTCACCCCGGCGGGCAGCCGCCGCCCGCCGCACGCCGACCGCCTCCCGCGCGGCACGTCCCAGCCGGCCCGGCCGCTGACGGGCGGCTGACGGGCCGCCACCGGCACGGGGCCCGGTACGCACCACCGCCCCACGCCATGCCGAAGGCCCCGCTCCTGCCGTGGAGCGGGGCCTTCGGGCGTCGGAGGCCGGGAACGGGTCGTCAGCCCTTCCAGGCGCGGGCCACCCGGCCGTCCCGCACCTCGAAGTTCAGCCGTCCGGCCCGGTACTCCATGGTGATGATCGCGCCCGGCGGCAGCGACCGCACCGTCGACCAGCCGCGCTGCCGCGCGAGCCGTTCGGCGTGCGCCGCTTCGAGGCCGACGTACCCGTCCGGGCTGTCCTGGGGCTCCGCTGACGGAGTGGGAATCGGTGCCATGCGGCCACGCTAGGCCGCGACCGGCGGTGACGGAAGCGGGGCACGGACGGGTAAGAGCCGTATCCGGCTCCCGTCACACTTCTGTCACAGCCACTGCGACCCCGTTTCGGCCACGGTCACATCATCGGCTGCGACGGCGGGTCACACGAACGAGGGTTTCCGTTGGGCCCATCGGGGTATTCGAACAGAATTCACGCGTGTCGGAGGGCCGCTCCGAATTACCCGGCGGAAAGTGCCGCAGTGGGGATCGGGGCGGGCCCGGGACCGCGATTCCCCGCAATCCGCGGTGGCGCCACGGCAGCTGACGCCACATGGGAAATTCACGGATTCAGCACACAACCGCCGGACGCGCCCTGTCGGAGCGCGCGCCCGGCGAGCCCCAGGGCGGCAGCTGGCGGGTGCGCGCCGCGGGAGCCGCGGGCGCGGGCGCGACGATGCGAAGGGGCGAGCGAGCGATGCGGACCGAGACGGCAGGGGCGCCGGCGCGGCCGGTGCGCCGGGCCAGGGCCGGCCGGCTGGTGGTGGACTGGCTCACGACCACCGACCACAAGAAGATCGGCCACCTGTACCTGATCACGGGCTTCGGGTTCTTCCTGGCGGGCGGGGTCATGGCGCTGCTGATGCGCGCGGAACTCGCCCGGCCGGGGCTTCAGCTCATGGGCAACAACCAGTACAACCAGTTGTTCACGCTGCACGGCACCATCATGCTGCTGCTGTTCGCGACCCCCAGCTTCGCGGGCTTCGCCAACGAGCTGATGCCGTTGCAGATCGGCTCCCCGGACGTGGCCTTCCCCCGGCTGAACATGCTGTCGTACTGGCTCTTCGCGTTCGGCGGGCTCATCGTGCTCGGCTCGCTGCTGGTGCCCACCGGGCCGGCCGCCTTCGGCTGGTTCGCCTACGCGCCGCTCAACGACGCCCGGCACTCCCCCGGCGTCGGACCGGACCTGTGGATCATGGGCCTGGCGCTGGCCGGCTTCGGGACGATCCTCGGCGCGGTCAACTTCCTCGCCACCATCATCGGGATGCGCGCGCCGGGCATGACGATGTTCCGGCTGCCGATCTTCACCTGGAACACGCTCTTCACGTCGATCATGATCCTGATGGCGTTCCCGGTGCTGGCGGCGGCGCTGCTTGTGCTGGAGTCGGACCGGCGGTTCGGCTCGCAGGTGTTCCAGGCGCCGAACGGCGGGGCGCTGCTGTGGCAGCACCTGTTCTGGTTCTTCGGGCACCCCGAGGTGTACATCATCGCGCTGCCGTTCTTCGGGATCATCACGGAGATCATCCCGGTGTTCAGCCGGAAGCCGATCTTCGGCTATCTGACACTGGTCGGCGCGACGATGGCGATCACCGGGCTGTCCATGGTGGTGTGGGCGCACCACATGTTCGCCACGGGCGCGGTGCTGCTGCCGTTCTTCTCCTTCATGTCGTTCCTGATCGCGGTGCCGACGGGGGTGAAGTTCTTCAACTGGACCGGCACGATGATCAAGGGTTCGCTGTCCTTCGAGACGCCGATGCTGTGGGCGATGGGCTTCCTGGCCACGTTCCTGCTCGGCGGGCTGACCGGGGTGATCCTGGCGTCCCCGCCGATGGACTTCCACGTGACGGACTCGTACTTCGTCGTCGCCCACTTCCACTACGTGGTCTTCGGCACGGTCGTCTTCGCGGTCTTCGGCGGCTTCTACTTCTGGTGGCCGAAGTTCACCGGCAAGATGCTGGACGAGCGGCTGGGGAAGATCCAGTTCTGGACCTTGTTCGTGGGCTTCCACGCCACGTTCCTGGTGCAGCACTGGCTGGGCGCCGGGGGGATGCCCCGCCGGTACGCCGACTACCTGGCCGCCGACGGGTTCACCACGCTCAACACGGTGTCGACCATCGGTTCCTTCCTGCTGGGCCTGTCGACGCTGCCGTTCCTCTACAACGTCTGGAAGACCGCCGTGTACGGGGAGAGGGTGGACACCGACGACCCCTGGGGCTACGGCCGGTCGCTGGAGTGGGCCACGTCCTGCCCGCCGCCCCGGCACAACTTCGTCACCCTGCCCCGGATCCGCTCGGAGTCCCCGGCGTTCGACCTGCACCACCCGGAGTACGCGGCCCAGGCCCCGCAGCCCGAGCCAAAGCGCCATCAAGCCCGTCCCGAAGCCTCCTGACGGCGCCGGTTAGCCCGGCCGGCTCGTTCCCTCGAACGGCAGGCCCGGCATCAGCAGGTGAGCAACCATCACGCCGAGGCTCGCCGCAGCGCGGCAGGCACGGGCCCGGGTCTGCCAGGGGACGCGGACAGCCGCTGTCCCCGAGGGAAGCAGCGGCCGTCCGCCTCGCGGGCCGGGCTCAGAGCGCGAGGCGCTGCCCGGGCACGATCAGGTTCGGGTCGTCGCCGATGACGGCCCTGTTGGCGGCGTAGATCCGCTGCCAGGTGGTGCCGTGCCGGGTCGCGATGGTGCTCAGGGTGTCGCCCTGGCGGACGGTGTAGTCACCGTGCGGGGCACCACGGTGGGTGGTGGCCGCGGGGCGTTGTGGCGCCTGTGCCGGGGTGGACCGGGCGGGGGCGGACTTCGTCGTCGCGCCGCTGGTGCGGGCCGCCGTGCCGGAGGAGCCGGTGCGGGCCGCCGCCGGGGCGGCGCCGGAGGCTCCGGCCCGGCCCGAGCAGACCGGCCAGGCGCCCCAGCCCTGGGCCTGCTGGACCCTGGTGGCGACGGCGATCTGCGCGCTCCTGGAGGCCTGGTCGGCCGTCGGGGCGTAGGCGGTCCCGCCGTACGCGCGCCAGGTGCCGGCGGAGAACTGGAGCCCGCCGTAGTAGCCGTTGCCGGTGTTGATGTGCCAGTTGCCGCCGCTCTCGCACTGGGCGATGCGGTCCCACACCCCGTTGTCCGCCGCGGTGGCGTTGCCGGTCGCTGCCAGCAGTCCCAGCGGGGCCAGCAGGGCGGCTCCGGCGAGCGCGGCCGTCGTACGGCCCCTGCGGGCGCCGTCGGAACGGGCGCCGTCGGGACGGGCGGTGCTACGGGTGGTATCGGCACACTCGGACATGTAGTTCCCTCTCCACGAACCCGGGCTCCCCCAAGGCGGAGCGCGGCTCACCGCGTAGGACCGCGGTTCCTCGCGCCCGCCCCGCCCGCCGTGACCGGTGTCGGCGATCCTGCGCTGCCTGGTGCCGGCCGGCGGACGTACCCGAGCGGTGCTCGTTGCACACGGCGGAGGAATGTAAGGAGGACGAGCGGGGGGAATCAACCAACTCGCCGTCGTTCCAGGCCACTTGCCTGTTACCTCGGGTATCGGCGATTTTCGGCCACCCACTACATCCGTTGATTTCCTGATTTGTCGACCACCGGCCGACGCGACCTGTGACCCACTTCACTCCTTCAAGTTCCTTGACGGCGGACGGACTTGACCGTGAGTGTTCGATTCCGCACCGCTGGTGACCGTACGCGGTGGACGGTGCGAACCGGTCGCGCCCGGGGCGTGACCACCACCACAGGACGCCCGTTGTCTTCTTCATGAGCCCGGAACCCCGGGGCTCATCGGCCGGGAGCCACCCGGCCGACCCTGCACCGCATCCCGAGGGAGCCACCCGTGCCGCGCATGCTCGACGTCAGCGACGCCGTACGCGCCGAGATCGGCGACGAAGAAGCCGACCGGCTGCTCGCCGGAGAGAACGCCCCGGGCAGTTACGACTGCACGTCCTGTCGCACCCCGGGCGACTCCGAGCAGGAGCGCACCAGCACCGTTCTGTTCGTCGGCGACGAGACCGCCGTCCTCGCCTTCGCCCACGCCAGCTGTCTGCCCTCGCAGGTCGTCCAGGTGACGGAGGAGCAGCTCCAGGGCGCCGTCCGCTCCATCGGCGCCGTCGGCGGCGACCCGGCCGTCGGTGAGCCGCGCACCTCCGTGCCCGAGCAGGCGGTGCTCGGCGTGACCAGCGGACTCGTCCTGGTCGACGGCGAACTGCACCCCGCGCTCGTCGTCGAGCCGACCTCGCCGATCGTCCGTCCGGGCACCACCGGCACGGGCGACGACTTCCTGCCGCTGCTCATCGAGCAGGGCTTCATGCCGGTGACCGAGCTGGCGTCCGTCCCGCCGGTGCTGCACGGCTGGTCCGTCCTGCTGGCCGTGGGCCAGCTGCACGCGGTGCTCCAGCCGTCGGCGGCCGGCGGGCAGCCGGTGGCCTGGTGGCAGGCGCACCAGCCGCTCCAGGTGACCGACAGCTGGCGGGCCGCCGCGAACAAGCACCAGCAGGTGCTGATGTTCGCCGCGCCGGTCGGGTCCATCGGGCGCCAGCCGCGGGAGGACCTGCTGCGGGACGCGCTGGACAGGGCCGCCGCGGGCGGCCGGCTGGTCGCCGCCGCGCTTCCCCTCGCGGGCACCTGAGCCCCGGTGGGCCGGCCGGCCGCATCTCTTTCCGGTTACGGTCGTTTGGACATACGTGCACGCATACGACACTCCTCCCCGCCGGTCCTTCTCCTCCGTGCCGTCCGCCCGGTCGGCGCACGAGCCGTCCGGCGGGTCCTCGGCCACGCCGATCTACGACTCGCTCTACGCGGAGTGGGTCAGGACCTTCCGCACGCTGCCGGGGGACCGCAGCGGTGAGGAGGAGCTCGGGTTCAGCGCCTTCGGGGACCTCCCGGACGGTTCGGGCACGTACGGCGGGCACGGCGGGCACGGCGGGCACCGGGCGGGGTCGTTCAGCAGCTCCTACAGCGCCTACAGCGCGGGGGCCTACAGCGCCCGGCAGCAGTCGCAGTGGCAGCGGGTCGGCACGCTGGGCCGGCAGCACGAGACGGGGATGCACCACGTGCCGGCCGCGGCCGCCCTGCCGCCGGGGCCGCGCCGGGGTGCGTGACGGGCACACGGACGAGGAGGGCGGCCCTGGAACACCAGGGCCGCCCTCCTCGCCGTACCGCCGTTACTTCTTCTTCGCGCCGCGCTTCTCGCGCACCCGTACCGAGATGTGGATCGGGGTGCCCTCGAAGCCGAACTCCTCGCGCAGGCGGCGCTCGATGAAGCGCCGGTAGCCCGCCTCGATGAAGCCGGAGGCGAAGAGCACGAACCGCGGCGGCTTGGTGCCGGCCTGGGTGCCGAACAGGATGCGCGGCTGCTTGCCGCCCCGGACGGGGTGCGGGTGGGCCGCGACCAGCTCGCCGAGGAATGCGTTCAGCCGGCCCGTGGGCACGCGCGTCTCCCAGCCGGCCAGCGCCGTCTCGATCGCCGGGACCAGCTTCTCCATGTGCCGGCCGGTGCGCGCCGAGACGTTGACCCGGGGCGCCCAGGCGACCTGGCCCAGCTCGGTCTCGATCTCCCGCTCCAGGTAGTAGCGGCGCTCCTCGTCCAGCGTGTCCCACTTGTTGAGGGCGATGACCATCGCGCGGCCCGCCTCGACCGCCATGCTGATGATCCGCTGGTCCTGCACGGAGATGGACTCGGAGGCGTCGATCAGCACGACGGCGACCTCGGCCTTCTCCACGGCGGCGGCCGTGCGCAGCGAGGCGTAGTAGTCGGCGCCCTGCTGGAGGTGGACCCGCTTGCGGATACCGGCGGTGTCCACGAACTTCCAGGTCTTGCCGCCGAGTTCGATGATCTCGTCCACCGGGTCGCGGGTGGTGCCCGCCAGCTCGTTGACGACGACGCGTTCCTCGCCGGCCACCTTGTTCAGCAGCGAGGACTTGCCGACGTTGGGGCGGCCGATCAGGGCCACGCGCCGGGGGCCGCCGATCGCGGTGCCGAAGGACTGCTCGGGCGCGTCCGGCAGCACCTCGAGGACGGCGTCGAGCATGTCGCCCGTGCCGCGGCCGTGCAGGGCCGAGACCGGGTGCGGCTCGCCGAGGCCCAGGTTCCACAGGTAGGCCGCGTCGGCCTCGCCGCTCGGGCCGTCGACCTTGTTGGCGCACAGCACGACCGGCTTGCCGGCCTTGCGCAGCAGCCGGACGACCGCCTCGTCGGTGTCGGTCGCGCCGACCTTGGCGTCGACCACGAAGACGACCGCGTCGGCCGCCTCGATCGCGTACTCGGCCTGGGCGGCCACGGAGGCGTCGATGCCGAGGACGTCCTGCTCCCAGCCGCCGGTGTCGACGACCTTGAAGCGGCGGCCGGCCCACTCGGCCTCGTAGGTGACGCGGTCGCGGGTGACACCCGGCCGGTCCTCCACGACCGCCTCACGGCGGCCGATCATCCGGTTCACCAGTGTCGACTTGCCGACATTGGGACGGCCGACGACGGCGAGCACGGGCAGCGGACCGTGGCCCGCCGCCTCGATGGCGCCCTCGACGTCCTCGATGTCGAAGCCCTCATCCGCGGCGAGCTCCATGAACTGCGCGTACTCGGCGTCGCCGAGAGCCCCGTGCTCGTACTCGTGCGCGTTGTCGTACACGTCCGAGCCGTCGGGCTGGATGTCGTCGTTCATGAAGTCCGTACCTCGTTCGTTCGTGGTGATCGGTGGACCGCTGTCCAGCGGCTGATCCACTACTCAAGTGTCGCCCGGCGCCCGGTCAGGCGCCTGGCGTTTTCCAGGTGGCTGGTGAGCTGCTTGCGGATGCGCTCGGTCGCCTCGTCCAGCGCCTTGCGCGTACGCCGCCCGCTGCCGTCGCCCGCCGGGAACGGGTCGCCGAAGACGACGTCGACGCGGGAGCGCAGCGGCGGCAGCGCCTTCACCAGCCGGCCGGGACGCTCCGCGCTTCCCAGGACGGCCACGGGGACGATCGGCGCCCCGCTGCGGACCGCGAAGTAGGCCAGCCCGGCCCGCAGCGCGGCGAAGTCGCCCTCGCCCCGGGTGCCCTCCGGGAAGATGCCCAGCACTCCCCCGGCCGCCAGCACGTCGAGGGCCTGGCCGATCGCGGTGCGGTCGGCGGCGGCACGGTCCACCTTCAGCTGGCCGATGCCGGTCAGGAAGGGGTCCAGCGGGCCGGTGAAGGCTTCCTTCTTGATCAGGAAGTGCGTCGGCCGGGGTGCCACGCCCATGACCATCGGGCCGTCGATGTTGTGGGAGTGGTTCACCGCGAGGATCACCGGTCCGGTGGCCGGCACCTTCCAGGCGCCGAGCACGCGCGGCCGCCACAGCCCGTACATCAGGCCGACGCCGATGCGCCGCCCGATCTCGGCGCCCCGCTCCGACGCGACCGGCGGACGGCTCACTTCCCGGCCCGCTTCTCCTCGACCAGGGTGACGACGCACTCGATGACCTGGGCGAGGGTGAGCTCGGTGGTGTCCACCTCGACGGCGTCGCCGGCCTTGGCGAGCGGCGAGGTCTTGCGGCTGGAGTCGGCGGCGTCCCGCTTGATCAGGGCCTCGCGGGTGGCGTTGACGTCGGCGCCCTTCAGCTCGCCGCTGCGGCGGGCCGCGCGGGCCTCCGGGGAGGCGGTGAGGAAGATCTTCAGGTCGGCGTCCGGCAGGACGGTCGTGCCGATGTCCCGGCCCTCGACCACGATGCCGTTCGCCGCGCCGGCGGCCAGGGAGCGCTGCAGCTCGGTGATGCGGGCGCGCACCTCGGGCACCGCGCTGACCGCGCTGACCTTGGAGGTGACCTCCTGGGTGCGGATCGGGCCGGCCACGTCGACGCCGTCGACCGTGATGGTCGGGGCGGCCGGGTCGGTGCCGGAGACGATCTCCGGCTTGCCGGCGACGGCCGCGATGGCGGTCGGGTCCTCCAGGTCGATGCCGTTGGTCACCATCCACCAGGTGATCGCCCGGTACTGGGCACCGGTGTCCAGGTAGCTGAGGCCGAGCTGTGCGGCCACGGCCTTCGACGTGCTCGACTTGCCCGTGCCGGAGGGACCGTCGATCGCGACGATCACGGGCTTGGCGGTCGGGGCGGCGCCGTTTTCCACGGGAGGGCACCTTCCTGGTGAAGGGTGGGGAGCGGGGTCCGGGGCGCGAGGGCGCCCCGCACAAGGTTACTGGCTCGCGGGAGGCGCCCTCACCGGGTGTTACCGGCGCAGCGCCCAGCCCCGCTCGCGCAGTGCCTCCTCCAGCACGGGCACCGCCTTCGGTTCGACGCTCAGCTGGACCAGACCGGCCTGCTGCCCCGTCGCGTGCTCGATCCGGACGTCCTCGATGTTGACCCCCGCCCTGCCCGCGTCGGCGAAGATGCGGGCCAGCTGGCCGGGCTGGTCGTCGATGAGGACGACGACGGTCTCGTACGCGCGCGGGGCGCTGCCGTGCTTGCCGGGTACCCGCACCTGGCCCGCGTTCCCACGGCGCAGCACGTCCTCGATCCCGGCGGTGCCCTCGCCGCGCTTGGCCTCGTCGGCGGACTGCAGGGCGCGCAGTGCCCGGACCGTCTCGTCCAGGTCGGCGGCGACGTCGGAGAGCAGGTCGGCGACCGGTCCCGGGTTCGCGGACAGGATGTCGATCCACATGCCCGGGTCGGAGGCGGCGATCCGGGTCACGTCCCGGATGCCCTGCCCGCACAGCCGTACGGCGGCCTCCTCGGCGTGCTCCAGACGCGCGGCGACCATGTTGGACACCAGGTGGGGCATGTGGGAGACGAGGGCGACGGCGCGGTCGTGGGCGTCGGCATCCATGACGACCGGGACGGCCCGGCAGTGCGAGACCAGTTCCAGGGCGAGGTTGAGCACCTCGGTGTCGGTGTCCCGGGTCGGGGTGAGCACCCAGGGGCGGCCCTCGAAGAGGTCGCCGGTGGCGGCCAGCGGGCCGGACTTCTCGCGGCCGGACATGGGGTGCGTGCCGATGTACGCGGCGAGGTCCAGGCCGAGCGCCTCCAGTTCGCGGCGGGGGCCGCCCTTGACGCTGGCGACGTCCACGTAGCCGCGGGCCACGCCCCGGCGCATGGCGTCGGCGAGGACGCGGGCCACGTGGGCAGGCGGGGCCGCCACGATCGCCAGGTCGACCGGGCGCTCGGGGGCCTGGTCGGTGCCGGCGCCCAGCGCGGCGGCCGTGCGGGCCTGCTCGGGGTCGTGGTCGGCGAGGTGGACGGTGACACCGCGCTGGGTGAGGGCCAGGGCGGCGGAGGTGCCGATGAGGCCGGTTCCGATGACGAGTGCGGTTCTCACTGGGCGATGTCCTTGCGCAGGGCCGCGGCGGCGCCGAGGTAGACGTGGGCGATGTCGGCGCGGGGCTTGTCCGACTCGATGTGCGCGAGGAGCCGCACGACGCGGGGCATGGCGCCCTCGACGTCCAGTTCCTGCGCGCAGATGAGGGGGACGTCCACGATGCCGAGCTTGCGGGCGGCGGCGGCCGGGAAGTCGCTGTGCAGGTCGGGGGTGGCCGTGAACCAGATGCTGATCAGGTCGGCGGCGGTCAGCCCGTTCCGCTCCAGGACGGCGGTGAGCAGGGCCCCTACCCGCTCCTCCATGTGACCGGCCTCGTCCCGCTCCAGTTGGACGGCCCCCCGGACCGCTCGTACCGCCACGGCGCTGCTCCTCGCTGACGTGCGTGTTCCGTTCTTGGTCCGTCCAGCGTAGTCAGCCCGCGCGGGACGGGCGCGCGCCGCTCGCTCGCTGAGACGATGCGAGAGTTCCGGTATCCACCGATACGCACGTCTGTACGGAGGTCTGACATGCCCCAGCCAGCGACACGGCGGACGGTCATCGCCACGGGCGCCGGTGCGCTCGCCCTGGGTTGTGTGGGGTGCGGCGGCAAGGAGGGCGGTGGGGCCACGTCGGCCTCGCGGTCGGCGTCGGCCCCGGCTTCGGCGCCGGCGTCGTCCCCGGAGGGGGCCGGCGCGGGCGGGAAGGCGCTGGCGAGGACGAGCGACATCCCGGAGGGCGGCGGCAAGGTGTTCAAGGAGGAGAAGGTGGTGGTCACCCAGCCGAAGAAGGGTGACTTCAAGGCCTTCTCGGCGATCTGCACGCACCAGGGCTGCACGGTGAACACGGTGGCGGACGGCACCATCGACTGCCCCTGTCACGGCAGCAGGTTCCGCATCGCCGACGGCTCGGTGGCCCACGGCCCCGCGACCAGGCCGCTGCCCAGGCGGTCGATCGAGGTGGAGGGGAAATCCATCCGCCTGACCTGAGGGTCGCCGCGTACGCTCCGGGGATGCGGCCCGAGGATCTCGTACGCGACCACACGGTCTACGCCTGTGTCATGGGCTCCCGCGCCTTCGGTCTGGCGACGGACGCCAGCGACACCGACCGGCGCGGGGTGTTCCTCGCCCCGACCCCGCTGTTCTGGCGGTTCGACAAGCCGCCGACGCATGTGGAGGGGCCGGGCGAGGAGCGGTTCTCCTGGGAGCTGGAGCGGTTCTGCGAGCTGGCGCTGCGCGGCAACCCGAACATCCTGGAGTGCCTGCACTCCCCGCTGGTGGAGTACGTGGACGGCACCGGCCGCGAGCTGCTGTCCCTGCGCGGCGCCTTCCTGTCCCGGCAGGCGTACGGCACCTTCACGCGGTACGCCCTCGGCCAGCGCAGGAAGCTCGACGCCGACGTCCGCACGACGGGCGCCCCGCGCTGGAAGCACGCGATGCACCTGCTGCGCCTGCTGATGAGCGCACGGGACCTGCTGCGCACCGGCGAGCTGCGGATCGACGTCGGTGAGCAGCGCGGGCGCCTGCTGGCGGTGAAGCACGGCGAGGTGCCGTGGGCGCGGGTGGAGGCGTGGATGGTCCGGCTGGCCGACGAGGCCGAGGAGGCCCTGCCGGGCAGCCCGCTGCCGCCGGAGCCGGACCACGCGCGCGTGGCCGCGTTCCTCCACCGGGTGCGCCGGGCCTCAGCCCTTGAGGCGGAGCCGGACCACCAGGTCGTGCAGGGCGTCCTGGGCACCGCCCGCGTCGGGCAGGACTGAACCGGCCTGCGCCTCGTCCAGCACGGTGTGCAGCCGCTCCACGTCGGCCTCCACGCGCGCGTGGTCGACGTCGGCCTTGCCGTGCTCCCGCTCCCGCTTGGCGGCGATCAGCTCGGGCAGGTAGCCGGGGCCGCCCATGTCGTCCAGCAGCGTGGGCAGATGGGCCTGGACCTCGCCGCTGCGCATGAGGTGGATGCCGGTGAGCAGCACGCGGAAGGTGTAGAGCAGCGGCTTGAGTTCGCCGGTCTTCTCGAAAAGCCGCCACTGGGTCACCGCGAACCCCCGGTAGTGGTGGGCGTGGTGGGCGGTGAGGACACCGGGGGCCAGGGCGGCCAGCTCCCGGTGCGCCTCCGAGGTGTGCACGACCAGGGGCGAGAGCAGCTGCTCCAGTACGTAGCCGTTGCGGCGGAGCATCAGCCGTACGAACTTGCGCAGGTCGTGGGTGACCAGGTCCAGTTCGACGCCGTAGTGGACCCAGGTCCGCGAGCGGGTCTCCTCCGGCTCGCGCAGCCCGACGAGGTCGGCGGCGGGCAGCAGGTGGACGCCCCGCAGGTCCACGTCGGAGTCCTGCGAGGGGAACCCGTACAGGTGGGCCCCGGAGACGGTGGCGAACAGCAGGGGGTCGGGCTGTTCCGCGACCACCGGGGTCAGGTCCAGGTCGAGATCGTCGATCATGGGCTCAAGCGTCCCAGAGCGCTCCCAGGGCCAACAGGTCCCCCCGGTACTCGATCCGCTCCGCCCAGTCGGCGGGCCAGGCCCCGGCGCCCAGCCAGGCGCCCGCGAAGGCGCCGGTGAGGCAGGCGATGGAGTCGGAGTCGCCGGCCGTGCAGGCGGCCCGGCGCAGGGCGGTGACGGGCTCGTCGGGGAAGAGCAGGAAGCACAGCAGCCCGGTCGCGAGGGCCTCCTCGGCGATCCAGCCCTCGCCGGTGGCCAGGCACGGATCGGTCTCCGGGGAGACGGTCCGTACGGCCGCCTGGAGCCGGCCGAGGATCTCCAGGCACTCGTCCCAGCCGCGCGCGATGAACTGCTCGGGGCCCGGGTCCTGCGCGCGGGTCCACAGGTCGCCGAGCCAGGCGTGGTGGTAGCGGGTGCGGTTCTCGAGGGCGTAGGAGCGCAGCTGCCCGACCAGTCCGGCCGGGTCGGTGCCCCGGGCGAGCAGGTGGACGGCGTGGGCGGTGAGGTCGGAGGCGGCCAGTGCGGTGGGGTGGCCGTGGGTGAGCGCGGCCTGGAACTGGGCGGCGCCGGCGCGCTGTTCGCCACTCAGGCCCGGCGCGAGCCCGATCGGGGCGACCCGCATGTTGGCGCCGCAGCCCTTGGAGCCGGTCTGGCTGGCGTCCTGCCAGGCGCGGCCCTCCGCCTTGAGCAGATGGCAGGCGGTCAGGCAGGTGTTGCCCGGGGCCCGGTTGTTCTCGGGCGACTGGTACCAGTCCACGAACTCCTCGCGCAGGGGCCGTTCCAGACGCTTCGGCGCGAGGGGGCCGCGTTCGAGGGCGGTGGCGAGCGCGCGGCCGACGGCGAGGGTCATCTGGGTGTCGTCGGAGACCCGGGCGCGCTCCGGCAGCCGCATCTCCCGCCACGGCCCGGACATCGAGAGGATCAGCGGCACGGTCTTGAACTCGGCCGGGTAGCCGAGGGCGTCCCCGAGGGCGAGACCGAGGAGTGCCCCGGTCGCCGGCTGTCTGGGCATATGCGTCGTCCCCCTTTATCGTCATCATGACAATAAAGGGGGACGGTGATCACGGCAAGGCGCTTAGAGGTCGACTTCCTTCATCAGCATGCCGACCTCGGTGTTGGACAGACGGCGCAGCCAGCCCGACTTCTGGTCGCCCAGGGTGATCGGGCCGAAGGCGGTGCGCACCAGCTTGTCGACCGGGAAGCCCGCCTCGGCCAGCATGCGGCGCACGATGTGCTTGCGGCCCTCGTGCAGGGTCACCTCGACCAGGTAGTTCTTGCCGGTCTGCTCGACCACGCGGAAGTGGTCCGCGCGCGCGTAGCCGTCCTCCAGCTGGATGCCGTCCTTCAGCCGCTTGCCCAGGTCGCGCGGGATCGGGCCGACGATGTGCGCGAGGTAGGTCTTCTTCACGCCGTACTTGGGGTGCGTGAGGCGGTGGGCCAGCTCGCCGTGGTTGGTGAGCAGGATGACGCCCTCGGTCTCGGTGTCCAGCCGGCCGACGTGGAAGAGCCGGGTCTCGCGGTTGGTGACGTAGTCACCGAGGCACTGCCGGCCCTCCGGGTCCTCCATGGTGGAGACCACGCCCGCGGGCTTGTTCAGCGAGAAGAACTGGTACGACTGGGTCGCGACCGTCAGGCCGTCGACCTTGACCTCGTCCTTCTCCGGGTCGACCCGCTTGCCCTGCTCGGTGACGATCTCGCCGTTCACCTCGACCCGGGCCTGCTCGATCAGCTCCTCGCAGGCGCGCCGCGACCCGTAGCCCGCGCGGGCGAGGACCTTCTGCAGCCGCTCGCCCTCCTGCTCGGCGCCCGGGAAGGTCTTGGGCAGCTTGATGTCCTTCTTGCCGGCGTACCGCTCCCGGTTGCGCTCCTCGACCCGCGTCTCGTACTCGCGGGAGCGCGACGGGGCCGTACGGCCGTCCTGCTGGGACCGCTTCGGGCCGCCCTTGGCCCCTCCCCGCGCGGCACCGCCGCGCCCGGCCTTGGGGCCGTCCTTGGTGGCCCCCGGGCCCACGTCGTAGCGGCGCTCCTCGGGGCGGGGCTTGCGGGGCCGGCCCTGCCCCTGCTTCTGGTCCCTGTCGTTGCCTGCGCCGCGGTAGTTACCGCGCCCGCCGCTCTTGCCGCTGCCGCTGCTTCGCATCAAGGTTTCCGTCTTAGTCGTCTGCGTCCTGACCGCCGGGCGCGTCGGGCGCGTCCGGGTCGAACGACGGCACCCCCTCCTGGGTCTCGGCCTCGATCGCCTCCGCCTCCGGGAGGAAGGGCGCGAGCTCCGGGAGTTCGTCCAGGCCGCGCAGGCCCATCCGCTCCAGGAAGTAGTTCGTCGTCCTGTACAGGATCGCACCTGTTTCGGGTTCCGTGCCCGCCTCCTCGACCAGACCGCGCTGGAGGAGGGTGCGCATCACGCCGTCACAGTTCACCCCGCGCACGGCGGAGACCCGGCTGCGGCTGACCGGCTGGCGGTAGGCGACGACCGCCAGGGTCTCCAGGGCGGCCTGGGTGAGCCGGGCGGTCTGGCCGTCCAGGACCAGCCGCTCGACGGCGGGCGCGTAGGCGGCACGGGTGTAGAAGCGCCAGCCGCCGGCGACGAACCGCAGCTCGAAGCCGCGGCCCTGCACGGTGTACTCGTCGGCCAGCTCGCGCAGGGCGTCCGCGATCTGCCGCTTGGGACGCTCCAGGATCTTCGCCAGGTGCTCCTCGGTCGCGGGCTCGTCCACGACCATGAGCATCGCCTCCAGGGCGGGCTTGAGGTCGAGGTCGGCGACGGTCCGCAGCCCGGCCGGGACCTCGGCGGTCTGCTCACTCACGGCTTCTCCTCCTCCTTGGGCGGCTCGGGCGGCCGGTCGAACTCGTCGGTGACCCTGGGCGTCGCGTCCGTGTCCCCGCCGGTCCAGCGCACGGTCAGCTCCCCCAGCGCGGCCTCCTGCTCCAGGGCCACGGCCTTCTCCCGGTACAGCTCCAGCAGGGCGAGGAACCGCGCCACGACGGTGAGCGTGTCGTCGGTGTCCTCGATCAGCGCCCGGAAGCTGGCCTCGCCCAGCTCGCGCAGCCGGGCGACCACGATCCCCGCCTGCTCCTGCACGCTGACCAGCGGGGCGTGGATGTGGTCGACGTAGACCTGCGGTCTGGGCCTCGGCTGCATGGCCTTGACGGCGAGCCTGGCGAAGCCCTCGGGGCCGATGCTGATGACGACCTCGGGCAGCAGTTCGGCGTGCTGCGGTTCGAGGCCGACGGTACGGGGCCGGCGCCGGGCCTCGTCGTCGAGCCGCCGGTCGAAGATGTCGGCGATCTGCTTGTAGGCGCGGTACTGCAGCAGCCGGGCGAACAGCAGGTCCCGGGCCTCCAGCAGGGCCAGGTCGGCCTCGTCCTCCACCTCCGCGGCGGGCAGCAGCCGGGCGGCCTTCAGGTCGAGCAGCGTGGCCGCGACGACCAGGAACTCCGTGGTCTGGTCCAGGTCCCAGTCGGCCCCCATGGCCCGGATGTGCGCCATGAACTCGTCGGTGACCTTGGACAGGGCGACCTCGGTGACGTCCAGCTTGTGCTTGGAGATCAGCTGGAGGAGCAGGTCGAAGGGGCCCTCGAAGTTCGCGAGGCGGACGGTGAAGACGCCGTCGGAAACGGGCTCGGACTCGGCGGACTCGGGTACGGGCTCCGGCTCGGGCTCGGCGGGTTCCGGTGCGGGCTTCGGCTCCGGCTCCGGCAGCTCCGGTGCGGGCTCCGGCGACTCCGGCTCGGGCAGCTCCGGCTCGGCGGGTTCCGGTACGGGCTCCGGCTCCGGCTCCGGCGACTCCGGCTCGGGCAGCTCCGGCTCGGCGGGTTCCGATGCGGGCTTCGGCTTCGGCTCCGGCAGCTCCGGTGCGGGCTCCGGCGACTCCGGCTCGGCGGGTTCCGGTGCGGGCTCCGGCTCCGGCTCCGGCAGCTCCGGTGCGGGCTTCGGCTTCGGCTCCGGCAGCTCCGGTGCGGGCTCCGGCGACTCCGGCTCGGGCAGCTCCGGCTCGGCGGGTTCCGGTGCGGGCTTCGGCTCCGGCTCGGGCAGCCCCCGTCCGGGAGCCTCGTCCGGCACGGTTCCCGGCCCTCGCCCCAGCGCACGCCGACGACCGGCGGATGCGCCGGGGGCAGGGGCTCCATACGAGGTCATAGCCCCCGCAGGCTACCGCTACCGCCCGCGCAGCCGGCGCACGAGGATGCTCGCGTCCCCACGGGACTCCAGGTCAGCCAGGACCACGGCCACCGCCTCGCGGACGATCCGGCCGCGGTCCACCGCGAGCCCGTGCTCGCCGCGGAGCACCAGCCGCGCGTGCTCCAGGTCCATCAGCTCCTCGGCGGAGACGTAGACGGTGATCTTCTCGTCGTGCCGCTCGCGCCCGCTGGGCCGCCGGGCCGCCGCCCGTCCGCGCTTGCGCGGTTGCGCGGCAGAACCTTCCTGCGCCGCCTGCCGGCGTGCCGGGCGGGTGCGGGACTCGCCGGACTCGGCCTCCGCCGCCACGTGCTCCGCGCCCTCTCCGTCACCGCTCTGGACGGGTACCGACTGCGGTACGTCCTCGGCGGCGGCCGCCTCGTCGCTCTCCCCCGCGGGAGCCGGCACCCGGGCCTCGCCGTTGGCCGCGCGGCGGGGCGTGGACGGCTGGAGCGCCATCCCCCCGGTCGTGCGGAACAGTTCGTCGGCCCCGGGCAGACTCACTCGGCGTGACACCGGGCGAGCACCTCCCTGGCGAGCTGGCGGTAGGCGGCGGCACCGACGGAGTTGGAGGCGTACGTGGTGATCGGCTCACCGGCGACCGTGGTCTCCGGGAAGCGGACCGTGCGGCCGATGACCGTGTGGTAGACGTGGTCGTCGAACGCCTCGACGACACGCGCGAGCACCTCACGGCTGTGCACGGTGCGCGAGTCGTACATCGTGGCGAGGATGCCGTCGAGCTCCAGCTCCGGGTTGAGCCGCTCCTGGACCTTCTCGATGGTCTCGGTCAGCAGGGCCACACCGCGCAGGGCGAAGAACTCGCACTCCAGCGGCACGATCACCTTGTGCGCGGCTGTCAGCGCGTTGACGGTGAGCAGGCCGAGCGAGGGCTGGCAGTCGATGACGATGTAGTCGTAGTCGGGCAGCAGCGGCTTCAGGGCGCGCTGGAGCGTCGACTCGCGCGCGACCTCGGAGACCAGCTGGACCTCGGCGGCCGACAGGTCGATGTTGGACGGCAGCAGGTCCATGTTGGGGACCGCCGTCTTCAGCAGGACCTCGTCCGCGGACATGCCCCGCTCCATGAGCAGGTTGTAGACGGTGAGGTCCAGCTCCATCGGGTTGACGCCGAGACCGACCGACAGCGCGCCCTGCGGGTCGAAGTCCACGAGCAGCACGCGCCGGCCGTACTCCGCGAGCGCGGCACCCAGGTTGATGGTCGACGTCGTCTTGCCGACGCCGCCCTTCTGGTTGCACATCGCGATGATCGTCGCGGGGCCGTGGTCGGTCAGCGGGCCCGGGATCGGGAAGTACGGCAGCGGGCGTCCGGTCGGGCCGATGCGCTCACGGCGCTGGCGGGCCGCGTCGGGCGCGAGCGTGGCCGCGTACTCGGGATCGGGCTCGTACTCGGCGTCGGGGTCGTAGAAGTGCCCCTCGGGCAGTTCGTCGTAGTCGGCGAAGTGGTTGTGGGGCGCGCCACTTCCGTCGCCGGCCATGGCGTTCACGTGATGGCCATCCATGCTCTGGTGTGCTGTCCCGGCCGCCTGCGGACCGGAACTCTGGTGGGCTGCGAAGGTGCGCACAGCTACGGAGCCGACAGCCTCGAATCCCGCGGGGCCCTGGCCCCCTGCGGGCATTCCTGGTCGACCACCCCCGGGAGAAAATGTCGACTCATTCACAAGTCGTCTTACCTCCTTGGTGACCAGGAAACTTCTAGACAAGGTCAGCGTGGCACCATGCCGACGGTTGGCGACTCTATGGCGTGTCGGGCGTCCGCAGCAACACAATCCGCCGGACCCGGCAGGATGTGTCGGCAATGAAACATCCCTCTGTCAAGGGCGTACGGCCGTCGCACAGCAGGTTTCACCGGTGTGCGAATCGGTCGAAGGGTTACGTTCGAGGCGAGTTGACCGAGAGCCGCAAAGTGACCATACACACACCCGGCCGGACCTTGTCGGGCAAGGTCCGGCCGGGTGCGCGCTGTTGACGAGCCGTGTTGACGAATCGCCTTTTGGCTCAGCCGAGAAGGCTCTCCAGCTCGACGTGGTCCAGGCCGTGAGCCTCGGCGACCTCCTTGTAAACCACCTTGCCGTCATGGGTGTTGAGGCCCTTGGCGAGCGCGGGGTCGCGGCGCAGCGCCTCCACCCAGCCGTTGTTGGCCACGGAGACGATGTACGGCAGCGTCGCGTTGGTGAGGGCGTTGGTGGAGGTGTTGGGCACCGCGCCCGGCATGTTGGCGACGCAGTAGAAGACCGAGTTGTGGACCCGGAAGGTCGGCTCGGCGTGCGTGGTGGGGCGGGAGTCCTCGAAGCAGCCGCCCTGGTCGATCGCGATGTCGACAAGGACACTTCCCGGCTTCATCCGGGACACCATCTCGTTGGTCACCAGCTTCGGGGCCTTGGCGCCCGGGATGAGGACCGCGCCGATGACGAGGTCGGCGTCGAGGACGGCCTTCTCCAGCTCGAAGGCGTTGGACATGATCGCCTTGACCTTCGTGCCGAAGATCCGGTCGGCCTCGCGCAGCTTGTTGATGTCGCGGTCGAGCAGGGTCACCTCGAAGCCCATGCCGATGGCCACCTGGGTGGCGTTCCAGCCGGAGACACCGCCGCCGATGACCACGGCCTTGGCCGGGGTCACGCCCGGGACGCCGCCCGGCAGCACGCCGCGGCCGCCGGCCGCGCGCATCAGGTGGTAGGCGCCGACCTGCGGGGCCAGCCGGCCCGCGACCTCGGACATCGGGGCGAGCAGCGGCAGGGCGCGGTTCGGCAGCTCGACGGTCTCGTAGGCGATGGCGGTGGTGCCGGACTCGATCAGCGCGTCCGTGCACTCCTTGGAGGCGGCCAGGTGCAGGTAGGTGAAGAGGATCTGGTCCTTGCGCAGCCGGTGGTACTCCTCGGCGATGGGCTCCTTGACCTTCAGCAGCAGGTCGGCGGCGGCCCACACCTCGTCGGCCGTGTCGAGGATGGCGGCACCGGCGGAGGCGTACTCCTCGTCCGTGATGGAGGAGCCGAGGCCGGCGCCCCGCTCGACGACGACCTGGTGGCCGTTGCGCACCAGCTCGTGCACACCGGCGGGGGTGATGGCCACCCGGAACTCGTTGTTCTTGACCTCGCGGGGGATGCCGACCTTCACGTCGATCACGGTCCTTGGCTCAGAGGGTAGGGGGGTGCATTACAGACGTACCCAGACATGCGGGGGCATACCGGGAGACACCGCAGGAGAACGAGCGGCAGAGCCAGTTTAATGAAGGTGTTCCGGCTGTCTAGCCTTCCATTGCATCAATCTTCGCTGGACACACTACGGATTTCGCAGGCGTTAGCGCCGTGTTCCGGCCCTGCGTCCTCTTCCGGTGCCTCCTCACCCAGCATGCGCTCGGCCGCTGCGCGGTGCAGGCGGGCGGACGCGGGGTCGCCCAGCCGGTCCAGGGTGTCGGCGAGCCGCAGCTGGAGTGCGGCCTGCAACCGGGCGTCCTCGGCGCGCCGCGCCCACTCCACGGCCTCCTGGCAGGTGCGCAGCGACTCCTCGGGCCGCCCCGCGTACTCCTGCACCCGGGCGATCTCGCTCAACGCCCGCGCGCTGGCGGCGACATCGCCGCTCCTGCGGTAGCCGGCGAGGGCGGCCCGCCAGTTCCGCAGCGCCTCCCCGTACCGGCCGGCGTAGGTGTGGGCGGTGCCGATGCGGCCGTACAGCCGGGCCGCCTCCGGGTGCTCCCCCCGGGCCAGCCGTTCGGCCAGCGCCCGGCCGAACCAGTCGGCGGCCCGGTCGTGGTCCCCCAGCTCCTGGTACGCGCCGCCTACGGATTCCATCGCGCGGCCGGTCGCGTACGGGTCGTTCGCCTCGCGTCCGGCGTCCAGGGCGGCCCGGTAGCGGACCAGCGCCTCCCGGGTCCGGCCGGTCTGCGCGTCCAGGTCCCCCAGGTTCAGCAGGGCCGCGGCCTTCTCCCGGGGCAGCCCGCGCCGCTCGGCGACGTCCAGGACGAGGCCGTGCAGGCCGTACAGGTCGGGGGCGGCGGCCTGCGTGCCGACGTGCGCGGCCAGGGCCCTGACCAGCTGGGACATCAGTCGCCTGGCGAGGGTGTCCAGCTCGCCGTCGGCCACCGCCAGGCGCGCGGACGCCAGCAGGGCGGACCGCCGGGTGCGCAGCCAGTCGGCGGCGGCCCGCGGGGTCGGGAAGCGCAGCGCGGGGGGCAGGCCGCTCAGCTTCTCCCGCGCCTGCGGGCTGTCGGTCTCGGTGATCGCCCGGCAGGACTGCAGCAGCCGTACCGTCCGCTCCAGCATCCGGGCCCGGGCCAGCTGCAACTCGGCGGGCCGCTCCTGGGTCTCGGCCAGGGCGCGCAGCAGCGGATGCAGACAGCCGGGGACCTCGTACTGGGGCAGCGGAGTGTCCAGCGCGCGCAGCAGGCCGAGGGCGACGAGGTCGTCCAGGGTGGTGCGGGCGGCGTCGACCGAGCAGCCGGCGAGCGCGGAGGCGGTGTGCGGGTCGGCCAGGCCGGCCGGGGCGAGGCAGAGCAGTCGCAGTATGCGGGCGGCCGGTCCGGGCAACTGGTCGTACACGAGCCGGAAGACCCGGGACAGCGGGGTGCCGTCGCCGGCGTCGGTGTGCAGCCGTTTGGTGAGGTCGGAGACGGCGGTCTGGGGGCGGGCGGCGAGCCAGCCGCCGGCCAGCACCAGCGCGGCCGGGTGGCCCTGGCAGGCCTCGACCAGGCTCTCCGCCGAGCGCGGGTCGACGGTGACGCGGACGGAGCCGGCGTAGCCGGTGAGCAGTTCCACCGCGGATTTGGTGTCCAGGCCGCCGATCGTGCAGGGGCGGACGTCCGCGATGCCGGTGAGCGGGCCCCCGGAGACCGCCACCACCAGGCAGTCCGGGGCGTCCGGGAGCAGCGCGTCGACCTGCTCGGCGCCGGCCGCGTCGTCCAGCAGGAGCAGCATCCGCCGGCCGGCCAGGGCGGTGCGCAGGGCCGCGGTCAGGTCGTCCTCGGCGGCTCCGGCGGGGGCGGGCAGCTCCAGTGCGGCGAGCAGGTCGCGGGCGGCCTGCTCGACGGGTACCGGGGTGCCGCCGGGCTCGCTGAGCCGGGCCCGCAGCACCCCGTCGGGGTAGCGGCCGGCGACCTGCCGGACGAGCTGCTCGGCGAGGCTGGTCCGGCCGGAACCGGGGCGTCCGGCGATCAGGAGCACGCGCGCGCGGGGGGCCTTGCGGCCGGAGAGGGTGTCCAGTCCGGCGCGCTCGATGTCGGCGCGCAGCTCCTTCAACTCCCGCGTCCGGCCCAGGAATCGGTCCTCCCTGGCCGGGTGCGCGGTCCGCTCCGCACCGTCTGGGTCCACCGCCTGATCCGTCACGGGCCACACTCCCGTCCCACCGCACGCGCAAGCCCGCCGGTGTCTTCCGATGCGGGCGTTGAAGAGCCTAGTTCACGCTCTGCGACGTTCCCGGAAGAGCGCGGCGGCGGGATCGCCCGATCGGATCAGGCGATCGTCACACCGACAGCCCGAACGGGCCCGGCCGGGGGCGGCCCGGGTCCCCGGGGCGGGGCAGGGACGGGTCCCGCCCCCGAACGAGCCCGGCCGGATCCGGGAGGGGGCGGGCCGGATCCCGGAGGAGCGGGTCACGTCCTGGACCCCGGAGGGGGCGGGAGGGGGGCCCTGGACGGGCCGGGTCAGGTCCGGCAGGCGACGGGTCAGTTCCCGGACGGGACGGGTCAGGTCCCGAAGCGGACGGGTCAGGTCCCGAACGGGCCAGGTCGCGTCCCCGACAGGCCGGACCGAGCCCCAAACAGGCAGGACCAGGTCTCGGGCGGGCCGGGCCCACCCAGGCAGGGTCGGCTCCCAAAGGGGCCGGGTCAGGTCCCGAACGGGGTCAGGCCGGGTCCCGGAGGCGCCGGTTCGCATCCCAGACGGGCCGGGCCAAGCCCCGGACGGAGTCAGGTCGCGTCCCCGGCGCGCCGACCACGTCCCAGACAGGCCGGGCCAGACCCCGCGCGGGATCGGTTCGTCCCAGACGCGCCGGTCACCTTCCAGACGAGCCCGGTCGGGTCCGGACGGGTCCGGCCCCGGACAGGCCGGCCAGGCTCGCGGCGGGGCGGGTCGGGTCCCAGTCGCGCCGGTCACGTCCCAGGCGGGCCGGGGAGCCTCCCAAGGCGGGCCAAGCCGAGCCCCCCACGAGACGGCGCTCGCGTGCCTGTGCCAGGCCAGGCCCCAGCCGAGCCGAGCCGAGCCGCATCCCGGACAGGCCGGGCCAGGCCCCAGAGGAGACGGCCGCTCGCCGTACCGAACAGGCCGGGCCGGGCCCCGCACGACCGGGCCGAGCCGCACCCCGGACAGGCCGGCCAGGCCCCCGGCGGGTCAGTTCTCGAAGGGGCGTGCCGGCCAGGGCGCGTCGGCGGGGCGCAGCGCGTCCAGGCCGTCCCCGCCGCGGGCGGCGACCAGGGCGAGCACGCCGACCACGAGGCAGTTGTTGTGCAGGTCCCCGGCCAGGACGCGGCGCACCAGTTCCTCGACCGGCACGCGCGCGTGCTGCATGTCGGTCTCCTCGTGCTCCGCCGCGAAGCGCTCGCCCTCGGCGTCGGACAGGCCGCGGGCCAGGAAGATCCGTACGGCCTCGTCGCAGCCGCCCGGGGTGGTGTACACGTCGGTCAGCACCCGCCAGTCCTCGGCCTTGACGTGCGCCTCCTCGTACAGCTCCCGCTGCGCGGCGTGCAGCGGGTTCTCGCCGGGCACGTCCAGCAGCCCCGCCGGGATTTCCCACAGCTTGTGCCGCACCGGGTGCCGGTACTGGTTGATCAGCAGCACCCGGTCGTCCTCGTCCAGGGCGAGGACGGCCACGGAGCCGGGGTGGACCTGGTAGTCACGGCGGGCCACCGACCCGTCGGGCATGACCACGTCGTCCGTGCGGACGGAGGTCTTGTTGCCCACGAAGGGGGTGTCCGTGGCCCGGATCTCCCATTCCTCGGGGGTGTCCTTGATCGTCATGCCCTGTCCTTCCACGTGCTGTGCGAGACGACCGGCCGACAAAGAAAGCCGGGGCGCTCACCTTTGAAGGTTCGCACCCCGGCCACCGTACAACTGGTGTGTTACTTCGAATTCTTCCGCTCGACCGCGGCCTTCACCAGGCCGGCGAAGAGCGGGTTCGCGCGGGTCGGCCGCGAGCGCAGCTCGGGGTGCGCCTGCGTGGCGACCAGGTACGGGTGGACGTCACGCGGGTACTCCACGTACTCCACGAGCTTGCCGTCGGGGGAGGTGCCGGAGAAGACGAGTCCGGCCTTCTTCTCCAGTTCCGCGCGGTAGGCGTTGTTGACCTCGTAGCGGTGCCGGTGGCGCTCCTCGACGTACTCCTTGCCGTCGTAGACCTCACGCACGATCGAGCCCTCGGCCAGCTTGGCGGGGTACATGCCCAGCCGCATCGTGCCGCCCATGTCGCCCTCACCGGCGACGATGTCGAGCTGCTCGGCCATGGTGGAGATGACCGGGTGGGCGGTGGCCGGGTCGAACTCGGTGGAGTTGGCGTCCGGGATGTCGGCCAGGTTGCGGGCGGCCTCGATCACGATGCACTGCAGACCCAGGCAGAGGCCGAGCAGCGGGATCTTGTTCTCCCGGGCGTAGCGGATCGCGCCGACCTTGCCGAGCACACCGCGGTCGCCGAAGCCGCCGGGGATGCAGACGCCGTCCACGTCCTCCAGCTGGGCCTTGGCGCCGGCCGGGGTCTTGCAGTCGTCCGAGGTGACCCACTTGATCTTCACGCGGGCCTTGTTGGCGAAGCCGCCCGCGCGCAGCGCCTCGGTGACCGACAGGTAGGCGTCCGGCAGGTCGATGTACTTGCCGACCAGCGCCAGCGTGACCTCGTGGTCGGGGTTGTGGACACGGTCGAGCAGGTCGTCCCAGGTCGTCCAGTCCACGTCCCGGAAGGGCAGGTCGAGCTTGCGGACGACGTAGGCGTCCAGGCCCTCGGAGTGCACGACCTTCGGGATGTCGTAGATCGAGCGGGCGTCGGGGCAGGCGACGACGGCGGCCTCGTCGACGTCGCACATGAGGGAGATCTTCCGCTTGATCGCGGTCGGCACCTCCCGGTCGCAGCGCAGCACGATCGCGTCCGGCTGGAGGCCGATGTTCCTGAGCGCGGCCACCGAGTGCTGGGTCGGCTTGGTCTTCAGCTCACCGGACGGGCCGATGTAGGGCAGCAGCGAGATGTGCACCACGAAGACGTTGTCCCGGCCGACCTCGTGGCGGACCTGGCGGACGGTCTCCAGGAACGGCAGCGACTCGATGTCGCCGACCGTGCCGCCGACCTCGGTGATCACGACGTCGACCTGGTCAGTGGCCATGCGCCGGATGCGGTGCTTGATCTCGTTGGTGATGTGCGGGATGACCTGCACCGTGTCGCCCAGGTACTCGCCGCGGCGCTCCTTGGCGATCACCGTGGAGTAGACCTGGCCGGTGGTGACGTTGGCGCTGCCGTCCAGGTCCCGGTCGAGGAACCGCTCGTAGTGGCCGATGTCCAGGTCGGTCTCGGCGCCGTCGTTGGTGACGAACACCTCACCGTGCTGGAACGGGTTCATCGTGCCCGGGTCGACGTTCAGGTACGGGTCGAGCTTCTGCATCACGACACGCAGACCCCGCGCCTTGAGCAGCATGCCCAGGCTGGAGGCGGTCAGACCCTTGCCGAGCGAGGAGGCGACACCCCCGGTCACGAAGATGTGCTTGGTCGTCGTGGTGTTGGGCGGCATGGCCAAGAGGGGGCTCCCGTGGTCGCGGTCTGGGGGTGCGATACGGCGACCCTCCCGGGTGTCTCCGGGGGTGCCGTCGCTGCGGTTCGGGGGTTTTCTCCCACCGGTCCACGGGCTACCAGCGTATCAGCGCCTGGGCGGGATGGCTCCCGACCACTCTTCGCACCCGCCCGGGCACAAGGGGCCGCAGCACAGGTCACCTGTGTCACTCTGGACGGACTGCGGACACACCGTCCTCACCCGGTGCTCACTCGTTCGGCCCACACAGGTTGCCCGGAGCGGCACGCAGATCATCTACGTGCGTCGTATCCTGCTCGGACATTGGCTGCCGAGCCCGGCCGGAACGACGGCACACCCCCGCCAACATCACCCGGAACAACGAGAGCGCGGCAGTTCGTTGAGCAAAGACTGTCGTGTTGCCTCAGGGCTCGGCGGGCTGCTTTGCTTCACCGCTCAACGACGCTTAACAACGATCCCTTGACCGCACTAGCGACAGCCCCCTGCGCGGGGGTGTGACGTGGCCGTTCGACTGGAGTTGCACGTGGCCGGGCGCATCGAAGACTACGCACTCATCGGAGACATGCAGACAGCGGCGCTGGTCTGCCGGGATGGCACGGTGGACTGGCTGTGCCTGCCCCGCTTCGACTCGCATGCCATCTTCGCCGGCCTGCTGGGCACCGAGGAGCACGGTTTCTGGCGGCTCGGACCGGCGCACGCCGCCGACGCCAAGCCGCCCACGGCCGCCCGGCGCAGCTACCGCGGCGACTCGCTGATCCTGGAATCCGAGTGGGACACCCCGCGCGGCACGGTCCGTGTGACCGATTTCATGCCTCCGCGTGACGGCGCCCCGCAGCTGATCCGGATCGTGGAGGGCGTCACCGGCCGGGTCCCGATGCGCTCGGCCCTGCGGATGCGGTTCTCCTACGGCCGGGTGGTGCCGTGGGTGCACAAGCACGAGGGGCGCACGGTGGCCGTCGCCGGACCGGACTCGGTGTGGTTCGACACCGAGACCGAGACCTACGGCAAGGCGCTCACGACGTACGCCGACTTCACGGTCGCCCCCGGTGACCGGATCGCGTTCACCATCTCCTGGCAGCCCTCGCACAAGCAGCCGCCGCCGCTGCCGGAGCCGGAGGCCTCGCTGTCGGCGACGGAGGACTTCTGGCGCGAGTGGGTCGAGCACTGTACGTACCACGGGCCGTACCGCGAGGCGGTGATCCGCTCGCTGATCACCCTCAAGGCGCTGACCTACGCCCCCACGGGCGGCATCGTCGCCGCCCCGACGACCTCCCTGCCCGAGGACATCGGCGGTGTGCGCAACTGGGACTACCGCTACACCTGGCTGCGGGACGCGGCGATCACCCTGTCCTCGCTGCTGCGCACCGGCTACCGCGAGGAGGCCCGCGCCTGGCGCGAGTGGCTGCTGCGCGCGGTCGCCGGCGACCCGGAGAACCTGCAGATCATGTACGGCATCGCCGGTGAGCGCGAGCTGGGCGAGGCGGAGCTGGACTGGCTGCCGGGCTACGAGAAGTCCGCCCCGGTCCGGGTCGGCAACGGCGCCGCGCACCAGCTCCAGCTGGACGTGTACGGCGAGGTCACCGAGGCCCTGCACCTGGGTCACATGACCGGGCTCGCCCGCAACGACTACGCGTCCCTGCTCCAGCTGAAGCTCATCCGCTACCTGGAGGACCACTGGCAGGAGCCGGACGAGGGCATCTGGGAGGTGCGCGGCCCGCGCCGGCACTTCGTGCACTCCAAGGTGATGGCCTGGGTCGCCGTCGACCGCACGATCAAGCTGATCGAGTCCGGTGACGCGGACGGCCCGCTGGAGCGCTGGAAGGAACTGCGCGACGACATCCACCGGGACGTGTGCGAGAAGGGCTACGACAAGGAGCGCAACACCTTCACCCAGTCCTACGGCTCCCAGGAGCTGGACGCCTCGCTGCTGCTCATCCCGCAGATGGGTTTCCTGCCGCCGGACGACAAGCGGGTGATCGGCACCATCGAGGCGATCCAGCGCGAGCTGTCCACCACGGACGGGTTCATCCTGCGCTATCCGACGGAGGGCGACCGCGAGGGCGTCGACGGCCTGCCGGGTGACGAGGGCGCGTTCCTGGCCTGCTCGTTCTGGATGGCGGACGACCTGGCGATGATCGGCCGGGTGGACGAGGCCCGCAAGCTCTTCGAGAAGCTCCTCGCGCTGCGCAACGACCTCGGTCTGCTCGCCGAGGAGTGGGACCCGCGTCTGAAGCGCCAGGTGGGCAACTTCCCGCAGGCGTTCAGCCACGTCCCGCTGATCGACACGGCCCTGCGGCTGACGGCGTCGGGCGCCTACGGGGGCTAGCCGTTCCTCGGGGGACGCGGCGCGGGCTCCCCGCCCGCGTCCGCGGTCCCGTCGTGGCTGGTCGCGCGGTTCCCCGCGCCCGCTCCGGGGTGCGCTCCGCCTACGCTGGAACCGGACAGATGCCCCTTCCGGAAGGGGGCGGCCATGGCTTCCCTCTCGAAGGCGGGCGCGGCGCTCGCCGCGCTCCGCGAGGATCTGGTCGGCGATGTGCTCGTCCCCGCGGACCCGGGCTACGAGGAGGCCCGTGCGGTCTTCAACGCGATGGTCGACCGGCGGCCCGCGGTGATCGCACAGTGCGCGGACGCGACCGACGTGGTGCGGGCCGTGCGCTTCGGCAGGGACCTCGACCTGCACATCGCGGTGCACGGCGGCGGCCACGGCGTGGCCGGTACGGCGCTGGGCGACGGCGCGCTCGTGGTGGACCTGCGCCGGATGCACCGGGTGACCGTCGACCCGGCGGCCGAGGCGGTCCGGGTCGAGGGCGGCGCCACGACGGGCCGGCTGGACCGCGCCACCCAGCCGTACGGCCTCGCGACCACCGGCGGGCGGGACTCCACCACCGGCGTCGGCGGTTACGTCCTCGGCGGGGGCACCGGCTGGCTCGACCGCGCCTTCGGCCTCGCCGTGGACAACCTCATCGCCGTGGAGCTGGTGACCGCCGACGCCGAGCGGGTGCACGCGAGCGCCGACGAGAACCCCGAGCTGTTCTGGGCGCTGCACGGCGGGGGCGGCAACTTCGGCGTCGCCACCGCGCTCACCCTGCGGCTGCACGAGCTGCCGGAGTTCTCGGTCGTCCTGCTGATGTTCCTGCCGGACGCCGGACCGGACGTGCTCCGCACCTTCCGCGAGATCTTCCGCACCGGGCCGGACGAGGTGGGCGGCGCGGCGCTGTACCTCACCGGCCCGCCCGCGCGGTTCACACCGCCGGAGCTGGTGGGCGTGCCGCTGTGCGCGGCCCTGCTGACCTACGCCGGCGGTGAGGACGAGCTGCGCAAGCTCGCCGAGCCGCTGCTCGCGCTGCCGCACGAGGTGGAGCTGGCCGGTGACATGCCGTACGCCGACGCGCAGTCCCTGCTCGACCGGCCGGCGGGGTTGCGCAACCACTGGTCGGCGGAGTGTCTGGCCGGGCTGCCGGACGAGGCCGTGGACGCCTTCTGCGCCCGCGCGGACGGCATGCCGGCGCCGACCCCCACCCAGCACCTGCTCTTCCCGCAGGGCGGGGCCGTCGCCGCCGGTCCGCACGAGTACCCGGTGCCTTACCGGGACGCGCCCTGGGCGGCGCACCCGCTCGCGATCTGGCCGGACCCGGCCGACGACGAGCGGGCGATCAGCTGGGTGCGGGACGTGCGCGCCGGCCTGCGGCGGTGGAGCACGGGGGCGGTGCACCTCAACTTCATCGGCGACGAGGGCCCCGAGCGGGTCCGCGCGGGCCTGGGCGCCGGGAACACCCTGCGTCTGGCGAAGGTGAAGCGGCGCTACGACCCCGACAACGTCTTCCGCTTCAACCACAACATCCGTCCGGTCTAGGCGGGAGCTGTCCTGAGGGCGTTCGCTCCGGGCGGGAGCTGTCCTGAGGGCGTTGTCGCAGGTAGCGTCGCCGCATGCACAGCCGTACGGACCACCGATCCGACAACCAGGGCGCCGGGATCACCGTGCAGCGGGCGCTGGAGCTGCCCGGACTGCGCAGCGGGCTGCCGGAGGTGCTGGCGGGCGCCGACCGGCTCGGCCGCACGGTGCGCTGGGTGCACGCGGGCGAGGTCCCGAACATCGCCTCGCTGCTCAAGGGCGGCGAGCTGCTGCTGACCACCGGCTACGGCCTGGGCACCCGGCCGGCCGAGCAGCGGGCGTTCGTGCGCACCCTCGCCGAGCGCGGGATCGCCGCCCTCGTGGTGGAGCTGGGCCCGCGCTTCACCCGGCTGCCCGCCGCCTTGGTGGACACGGCGCGGGCGGCCGGGCTGCCGCTGGTCCAGCTGCACCGCGAGGTGCCGTTCGTGGCGGTGACCGAGGAGATCCACACGGAGATCGTCAACGGCCACTACGCGCTGCTCCAGCGCGCGGAGGAGGTGCACCGGCGCTGCACCGAGGCCCTGCTGGGCGGGGGCGGGGTGCCGCAGGTGCTGGACATCCTGGCCGGCTTCGGCGGCAACCCGGTGTTCCTGGAGACCGCCGACGGCCGGCTGCTGTACGCCGCCGGCGCCGGGCCGGCGGGCGCGGACCCGCTCCAGGTGTGGGAGGGGCTGCGCGGCCCGCACAAGCAGGCCCCGCCGCCCGCCGGGTCGGTGCTGGTGGACGTGCCCGGCGGCGGGCCCGGGACGGCCGGTGCCGTGCGCGCCCGGCTGGTGCTGCTGCCGGTCCGCTCACCGCTGGACCCGGTGCACCGGATCGCCGCCGAGCGGGCCGCGGGAATCCTGGCCGTGGTGCTGATGCAGGCGCGGCAGGAGGAGGAGCTGGCGGCGCGCGGGCGTGGTGACTTCCTCACCGATCTCGCCGAGGGCCGGATCGCGGCGGAGGACGCTCCCGCGCAGGCCCGGGTGCTCGGCTTCAAGCCCGGCGACAGCCCGCTGCTGCCCGTGGTGATGCGGATCGGCGACAGCCTCTCCCCCGGCGGCGGCTGGGCGGTGCTGGCCCGCGCGGTCTCCGAGGAGCTGGCCGCGGTGGGGGTGCCGGTGCTGCTGGGGGTGCGGCCGGTGGAGGGCCGGGTGCTGGTGCTGCTGGGGCTGCGCCCGGAGTCGGAGCGGGTCACGGTCGCGGACCGGGTGGCGGCGGCGCTGCGGGCGGGGGTGGAGCGGGCCGGGATGCGCCGGCCGGGCTCGCCGCCGCCGGTGGTGGTGGTCGGGGTGGCGGGCGGCTGGGCGGCTGCCTCGGCGGGGCTGCGGCACGCGGCGGAGACCGCGACGGCGGCCCAGGGCCTGACCGACCGGCCCTGGTACGACGCCCGGCGCCTGGACATCGACCTGCTGCTGTGGCGGCTGCGCGACCACCCGGACCTGGCGTCCTTCGTGGACCGGGCGATCGGCCCGCTGCGCGACCACGACCAGCGCTCCAGGCCGCCGCTGCTGCCGACCCTGGAGACCTATCTGGCGCACGCCGGCCGCAAGGCGGAGACGGCCCGCGAACTGCACCTCAACCGGCAGACGCTGTACAACCGGCTCGCCCGGATCGGGGAGTTGCTGGGCACCGACCTGGACGACCCGCAGACGGTACTGGCGTTGAGCCTGGCCCTGCGGGCGCGCCGGCACGTGCCCTGAGACCGCTCAGGGCAGCGGCCGCGGCTGCGTCAACTCGTCGTACACGCTGAGCACTTGGGCGACGGTCTCGTCCTCGGTCGGCCAGGTGGCGGCCTGCCGCGTCCCGCGCTCGCGCAGCACCGCGCGGCGTTCCGGGTCCGCGAGGAGCCGTACGACGGTGCCGGCGAGGGCTCCCGGGTCGCCGTACGGGACGAGTTCGGCGGCGTCGCCGACGAGGTCCGGGATGCCGCCGACGCGGGTGGCGACGAGCGGCACGCGGGCGTGCAGCGCCTCCTGGGCGAGGACGGACCGCGACTCCCGACTGCTGGTCAGCAGGGCCAGGTCGGCGGCGGCGAGCAGCTCGGGCACGTCTTCGCGGTGCCCGATGAGGCGCACCGGCAGTTCCTCGTCCTCGATCCGCCGTTGCAGCACCGGCCGCAGGGGCCCCTCCCCCGCGACGACCACCAGCGGCGCCGGTTCGAGGTCGCGCCAGGCGCGGGCGGCGTCGAGCAGGACGTCGTAGCCGCGGTGCCGCTCCAGGGAGCCGACTGCGATAAGCAACGGGCGTCCGGTGGCGCCGAGTTCGGCCCGCGTCTTGGGCCGCAGCCGGTCGGGGTCGTCGCGGTCGTGGCCGTCGAAGGGGTCGGAGCCTTCGGGGCCGAGGGCGTCGGCGTCGAGGAGGCCGCCGGTGCGGTGCCGGCCCGGCAGGCCGACGGCCGCGAGCCGGGCGTCGCGCGCGCCGGTGCGCCGGGCCCGGTCGACCAGGTCGGGGCTGGTGCCGAGGACCACGGCCGCGGTCCGCATCACGCGCCGCTCCAGCAGCCGCAGCAGATGGGCCCGCGGGCCCTCCGCGTGGGCCCGGTTGTGCCAGGTGACCACGAGCGGGGTGGTGCGCCCGCTGAGCGCGAGCACGGTACGGAAGGAGGCGTGCAGGCCGTGCGCGTGCACCAGGTCCGCGTTCGCGCAGGCCGTGCGGAGCGCGGCCACGGCGACGGGGTCGCTGCTGCGCGGCACGTGCACGTGGTCGGCGCCGACCCCGGCGAAGTCGTAGGCGTGATCGGCCTCGGCGGGGGCGCACACGGTGACCCGCACGCCCCTCGCCACCAGTCCCTCGGCCAGGGAGCGCACGTGCGCGCTGCTGCCGGCGTTCCCTCCGCCGAGCACCTGCACGGTGCGCAGCGGCGACTGGCCGTGCGGTGCGTTGCTGCTCAGGGGGCTCACGGGGCCGGGCTCCTGGTTCACGGGGACGGGCACGGGGTCGGCGTGGGGTGGTCACGAGGAAACGTACAGAAGGTAGCGGGCCCAGGGGGGCGGAAGGACGCACCCCGCGCGCCTCCCCGGCGGACCGTCCGTACCCGCTGCCCGCCCCGCGTTCCCCGTCAAGCATGCCAGGACGTACGGCCGTTCAGGGACAGCCGGGAGGGCGCACCGTGCGGCGGGCCGGGGCAATGCGCCGGAGCACATCACCCACACGGGTGAGGGGACGCCTGCCGCGTCCGAACGGTGCACGAGGGCATACGGCGAGGTCAGCCCCGCACAGACCCGCTCCCGGACATCGACCGGGTCCCCGTGCCGGGCGGCGGCCACCGGAGCGACGGCGCGCGCGAGCACCTCCGCGCGCCGGTTTCCCACCACCACGGCCGCCCCCCGGTGCGGCCTCGGGGGCGAGCGCCCCGTGTCCCCGGGCGTCGCGCACTCACCGAGGCCGTCGGGCGGCACGGCCACGACGGCACCTGTCGCCCCGGCGACCGGCCGGGCCCGGGGGCCCCTCCCCACGAGCCCCGGCACCCCGCAGGGGGACACCCGGGCGGTGCCGGCCCTAAAGGTCCGCCCTGGCCGTCGCCAGGAGCTCCTCCGCGTGGGCGCGGGCCGTTTCGGAGTCCTCCTGGCCCGCCAGCATGCGGGACAGCTCGCGGACGCGCTCCTCGCCCTCCAGCACCTTCACACCGGAGCGGGTCACGGAGCCGTCGTTGGTCTTCTCCACCAGCAGCTGGCGGTCGGCGAACGCGGCGACCTGGGGCAGGTGGGTGACCACGACGACCTGCGCGGTCCTGGCGAGCTTGGCCAGGCGCCGCCCGATCTCGACCGCCGCCTTGCCGCCGACACCGGCGTCGACCTCGTCGAAGAGGTACGTCGGCACCGGGTCGGTGCCCGCGAACACCACCTCCACCGCGAGCATCACGCGGGACAGCTCACCGCCGGACGCGCCCTTGGCGATGGGCCGCGGCGGGGCGCCCGGGTGCGGGGCGAGCAGCAGTTCGACCTCGTCCACGCCCGAGGGGCCGTAGGCGACCGTCCGCCCGCCGACCTCGACGCCGTCCGCGTCCTCGTTCTGGCGGATGTCGAAGGACACGCGCGCGTGGGGCATCGCCAGCGAGGCCAGCTCGGCGGTCACGGCGGCGGCGAACCGCTCGGCGGCCTCCGTCCGCGCGTCCGTCAGGGCCTGCGCGAGCCCGCCCAGCTCGGTGCGCAGCGCGTCCCGCTCGGCCGTCAGCTCCTCGATCCGCTCGTCGTCGCCGTCCAGCTCGGTGAGCCGCGCGGCGCTCCGCTCGGCCCAGGCCAGGACGCCGGCGACGTCGTCACCGTACTTGCGGGTCAGGGCGTTCAGGGCGGCCCGGCGCTCCTCCACCGCCGCCAGCCGCAGCGGGTCGGCGTCGAGGTCGTCGGCGTACCCCGCCAGCTCGCCCGCCACGTCAGCCAGCAGGATGCCGATCTCCCCGATCCGGTCGGCGAGCGCGGACAGTGCCGGATCGTGCGACCGCACGGCCTCCAGCGCCCGGTGCGCGCCCGCGACGAGGGTCGAGGCGTCGATCCCCTCGGGGTCCTCCGGATTGCCCGCGAGAGCGGCGTGGGCGGCCGTCGCGGCGGACGACAGCGCCTCGGCGTGCCCCAGCCGCTCGGCCTCCTCGGCCAGCTCCACGTCCTCGCCGGGCCGGGGTTCCACGGCGGCGATCTCGTCGAGCCCGTACCGCAGCATGTCGGCTTCCTGCGCCCGCTCACGCGCGCGCGTGGTGATCTCCTCCAGCTCGGCGGAGACGGCCCGCAGCCGCTTGTACGCCTCGCCGTACTTGGCGAGCGGCACGGCCACGGCGTCGCCCGCGTACCGGTCGAGCGCCTGCCGCTGCCGGGACAGCTTCAGCAGCCCCTGCTGGTCGGTCTGCCCGTGCACGGCCACCAGGTCGTCGGCCAGCTCGGCGAGCAGCCCGACGGGCACGCTGCGCCCGCCCAGGTGCGCCCGGGAGCGGCCCTCGGCGGAAACGGTACGGCTGATCAGCAGGGCACCGTCGTCCAGCTCGGCCCCGGCCTCCTCGGCACGCACGACGGCGGCGGCGCCGGGTGGCACGGCGACCCGCCCCTCCACCACCGCCTTCTCGGCCCCGATCCGCACGAGCGCCGGGTCAGCCCGTCCGCCGAGCAGCAGCCCCAGGCTCGTGACCACCATGGTCTTGCCCGCACCCGTCTCACCGGTGACGGCGGTGAACCCCGGCGACAGCTCGACGACGGCATCGTCGATGACCCCGAGCGACCGTATCCGCATCTCCTCCAACACGGAACAGACCATACGAGGTCCGGGGCCGGGAACGCACATGGCCCGCCCGTGTCACTCCGAGGGGTGGTGGGGCGCGCCCCGCCATCCCGTGGTGGGCAGCGCGAACTTCGCCACGAGCCGGTCGGTGAAGGACGAGTGGTGCAGCCGGGCCAGCCGTACCGGCACGGCGCCCCGCCGCACCTCGACCCGCGCCCCCGGCGGCAGCTCCACGGTCCGCCGGCCGTCACACCACAGGACCCCCGGCGGGATGTGCGGCAGCACCTCCACCGCCAGCACGGAGTCCGGCGAGGTGACCAGCGGCTTGGCGAACAGCGCGTGCGCGCTGATCGGCACCATCAGCAGGGCCTCCACCTCCGGCCACACCACCGGCCCCCCGGCGGAGAAGGCGTACGCCGTGGACCCGGTCGGCGTGGACAGCACGACGCCGTCGCACCCGAAGCCCGTCACCGGCCGCCCGTCGATCTCCAGGACGACTTCCAGCAGCTTCTCGGCGCCGGCCTTCTGCACGGCGGCCTCGTTCAGCGCCCAGTCGGTGTGCACGATGTCACCGTTGCGGTGCACCACGACGTCGACGGTCATCCGCTCCTCGACCTCGTACGACCGCGCCACCACCCGGTCCACGACCCGGTCCAGGTCGTCCCGCTCGGCCTCCGCGAGGAATCCGACGCGTCCGAGGTTGACGCCGAGCATCGGCACCCCGGAGGCCCGCGCGAACTCGGCGCCGCGCAGCAGCGTGCCGTCGCCGCCCAGAACGATCAGCAGCTCGCAGCCGTCCAGGCACTGCGGGGTGGCCTCCTTGACGAGGGCCACCTCGTCCGGGAGCGGCAGGTCGCGCGCCTCCTCCTCCAGCACCCGCACCCCGATGCCATGCCGCAGCAGGCCCTTGACGACGAGTTCCGCGCTGCGGATCGCCGCGGGCCGCCCGGTGTGGGCGAGCAGGAAAACAGTACGCGCCAGGTTCTGTGTCACCGCGGCCCCTCCGCCACTGCACGGTCGACGTCGGCCGGGTCCACCTGAGGTGCGCCCGCCCGCAGCCAGAGAAAGTACTCCACGTTCCCCGAGGGCCCGGGCAGCGGGCTCGCGATGACCCCGCGCACCCCGAGCCCCAGCTCCCACGCCTTCTCGGCCACGGCGCGCACGGCCTCCGTCCGCAGCTGCGGACTCCGTACGACACCCCCGCTGCCGAGCCGCTCCTTCCCCACCTCGAACTGCGGCTTGACCATCATCACCAGGTCGGCGTCCGGCGTCACGCACCGCTTCAGGGCGGGCAGCACCAGCCCGAGCGGGATGAAGGACAGATCGCCCACGACAAGATCCACAGGTTTCCCATCGATCGCCTCAAGCGTCAACTCGCGTACGTTCGTACGGTCCTTGACGGTGACGCGTTCATCCTTCTGGAGCGACCAGGCGAGTTGGCCGTAGCCGACGTCCACCGCGACGACGTGGGCGGCGCCCGCGCGCAGCAGGACGTCGGTGAAGCCGCCGGTGGACGCGCCGGCGTCCAGCGCCCGCCGGCCCTCGACGACGAGCCCCTGCGGCACGAAGGCCGCCAGCGCGCCGGCGAGCTTGTGCCCGCCCCGGGAGACGTAGTCGGGATCGCTGTCGTCGGCCTGGACCACGATCGCCGCCGCGGTCTCCACCTGGGTGGCCGGCTTGGTCGCCACGGTCTTGCCGACGGTGACCCGCCCGGCGGCGATCAGCTGGCTGGCGTGCTCGCGTGAACGGGCGAGCTTCCGGCGGACCAGCTCCGCGTCGAGACGGCGGCGTGCGACTCCTGCCACGTTCGGTTCAGCTCCTGCTCTGGTGGTGTGACGGTGCGGGGGCCGCGGGTCCCGGACGGGCGTCGAGCGCGGTCAGCGCGTCGCGCAGCCCCCGGTGCACATCCTCGTACACCTCGACATGCCCGTCGGTGGCGAGGTGGTCCGCGTCGGCCAGCCGGTCGAGCCGGGCGTCGACCTCGGCGTTGCCGGTGGGGGTGCGCGGGACGTTCAGGGGGGCGGGCGCCGCGGGGTCGTACGCGGGCGCCGCCTCGGTGTCGATGTGGGCCTCGGACACGGACTCGCTCATGCCCAGACGCTACCCCGAACCGCTGCGGTACCGTCGTGGGCGATGGCCACGATCGAGGAGTGCCGCGCCGCACTGGGGAAGCTTTCGGACAACATGCAGGGGGCCGAGGGCGACGCCCGCGCGGCCGCCGCGCTCGACCGCTCGGTGAGCTGCCACATCACCGATCTCGACGTCACCTTCGCGGGCCGGATGACCGACGGCCGGATCGAGGTCGACGAGACGCATCCGGGCCCGCCGCGCGAGAAGGCGCAGATCAGGCTCGCCATGGCCGGGGACGACCTGGTGGCCCTGGTGGGCGGCGAGCTGAACTTCGCGACCGCCTGGGGCTCGGGCCGGGTGAAACTGGAGGCGAGCCTGCTGGACCTGTTCCGGCTCCGGAAGCTGCTGTAAGGCGTTCACGTCGTCGGCACGGCCACCGTGGCCGTCTCCGACGCGCGCCCTCAGGACGCCGCCGCGGCCTTCTCCGCGCGCGCCTTCCGGGCCGCCGGCACCACCAGCGGGGTGCCCGTCTCCGGGTCGTCGATGACCTGGCAGCGCAGCCCGAAGACCTCCTCGACCAGCTCGGCCGTGACGATGTCGTTCGGGGCGCCCTCGGCGATCACCGTGCCGCCGCGCAGGGCGATCAGGTGGGTGGCGTAACGGGCCGCGTGGTTGAGGTCGTGCAGCACCGCCACCAGCGTCCGGCCCTGCTCCTCGTGCAGCTCGGCGCACAGGTCGAGGACGTCGATCTGGTGCTGGATGTCCAGGTAGGTGGTCGGCTCGTCCAGGAGCAGCAGCGGGGTCTGCTGGGCGAGCGCCATGGCGATCCACACCCGCTGCCGCTGCCCGCCGGACAGCTCGTCCACGTACCGCTCGGCCAGCTCCGCCACCCCGGTCTGCCGCATCGACTCCCGCACGACCCGCTCGTCCTGCGCCGACCACTGGCGCAGCAGACCCTGGTGCGGGTAGCGGCCGCGGCCGACGAGGTCGGCGACGGTGATGCCGTCGGGCGCGACGGACGACTGCGGCAGCAGGCCGAGGGTCCGCGCGACCTTCTTGGCGGGCATCGACTGGATGGCCTGCCCGTCCAGCAGCACCCGGCCCTCGCTGGGCCTGAGCATCCGGGACAGCGCCCGCAGCAGCGTCGACTTGCCGCACGCGTTCGGCCCGACGATCACCGTGAAGGAGTTGTCGGGGATCTCCACCGACAGCTGCTCGGCGATGACCCGCTGGTCGTAGGCGAGGGTGACGTTGTCGGCGGACAGGCGGTTCACGGTGCTCCTCGGGGTGTTCGGGTGGGCGGCGCTTGTGTCCGGGCCCTGCGCGCGCTTCATATCCGGCCCGCCCGGCGCTCGGTGACCAGCAGCCACAGCAGGTAGGCGCCACCCAGGACGCCGGTGACCACGCCGACGGGCAGCTGGTCGGCGCCGAAGGCGCGCTGCGAGGCCCAGTCGGCGGCGACGAGCAGGGTCGCCCCCATGCACAGGGAGGGCACCAGGTTCGGTCCCGGCGAGCGGGTGAGGCGGCGGGCGAGCTGCGGCGCGGTCAGCGCGACGAAGCTGACGGGGCCGGCGGCGGCCGTGGCGGCGGCGACGAGCAGGACGGCGCAGACCATGAGCACGAGCCGGACGCGCTGCACGCGCACGCCGAGGGCGTTCGAGACGTCGTCGCCCATCTCCATCATCCGCAGGCCGCGCGCGTTCGCCAGGACCAGCGGGACGAGGACGGCGCACAGCCCGAGCAGCGGCCACACCTGGTCCCAGTCCCGGCCGTTCAGGGAGCCGGTCATCCACACCACCGCGCGGGTCGCGTCGACCAGGTCGGCCTTGGTCAGCAGATAGCCGTTCACCGCCGTCATGATCGCGTTGACGCCGATGCCCACGAGCACCAGCCGGTATCCGTGCACGCCCCGCTTCCAGGCGAGCGCGTAGACGGCGACACCGGTCGCCAGGCCCCCGGCCAGCGCGCCCAGGGTCACCTGGGAGGCGCTGCCGGACATCAGCACGATCACGACGAGCGCGCCGGCCGTCGAGCCCTGCGACAGGCCGAGCACGTCCGGGCTGCCCAGCGGGTTGCGGGAGACCGACTGGAACAGTGCTCCGCCCAGGCCGAGCGAGGCGCCGACCAGCAGGCCGACCAGGACCCGCGGCAGCCGCAGCTCGTTGACGATGAAGTCCTGGTAGGCGGTGCCGTCGCCGGCGAGCGTCCGCAGCACGTCGGCCGCCGGGATCCTCGCCTCGCCGGTGCCGATCAACGCCACACCGGCGGCGCAGGCAGCGCCGAGCAGCAGCGCGACGACGATCAGCGCACGCGGGTCCAGGCGCAGCGAGAGCCCGCCGGGGGTGCGCACGGCACGGCTCCTGGAGTGTGTCTTCACAGCTGGGCCGTCCTCCGCCGTCGTACGAGAAAGATGAAGAGCGGGCCGCCGACGATCGCGGTGACGATGCCGACCTGGAGCTCGGCGGGGCGGGCCACGACCCGGCCGACGACATCGGCGCCGAGCAGCAGCACGGGCGCCAGGACCGTGGCGTACGGCAGGATCCAGCGCAGGTCGGGACCGGTGAAGGAGCGCACCACGTGCGGGACCATCAGGCCGACGAAGACGATCGGGCCGCACGCGGCGGTCGCGGCACCGCACAGCACCACGGCGGCCAGCATGGCCAGCGCCCGGGTGCGGTTGAGGTTCGCGCCGAGGGCGCGCGCGGTGTCGTCGCCCATCTCCACGGCGTTCAGCGGCCGGGCCAGGGCGAGCGCGAGGACCGTGCCGACCGCGAGGAACGGCAGGACCTGCACGATGGTCGCGTTCGTGGCGGAGACCAGCGAACCCACCGTCCAGAAACGCATCTTGCCCAGGGCCGCGCCGTCCGTGATCATCACGGCCTGGAGGTAGCCGTACAGGGCCGCGCTGATCGCCGTGCCGGCGAGCGCGAGCCGTACCGGGGTGGCGCCCCGGCTGCCGCCGAGGAACCACACCAGCGCGCCGACGGCGGCCGCACCGAGGAACGCGAACCACACATAGCCGCTGAGGCTGGTGACGCCGAAGTAGGTCATGGCCGTGACGACGGCGGCGGAGGCGCCCGCGTTCATGCCGAGCAGCCCGGGCTCGGCCAGCGGGTTGCGGGTCAGCGCCTGGAGCACCGCGCCGGACAGGCCGAGCGCGGCACCGGCCAGCAGACCGAGGGCGGTACGTGAGAGCCGCTCGTCGACGACCACGTCGCCGTACGTCCCCGTGCCGTGGAACAGGCCGTGCCAGACCTGTTCCAGCGACAGTGCCTTCGCCCCGATCGCGATGCTCGCCAGCGCGACGCACACCAGGAGCACGACCGAGAGCAGGAGCCCAAGGGCCCGCGCCGCCCGGCGGGTTGGGGGCGCGGGGGCGGTCTCCGCGCGCTGTTCCGGAGGACTGTCGACCAACACGAGGTTAGGTTAGCCTACCCTCGCATACGATCTCGATCCCTGGTCGCCGTGAAGCTCCGCCGAGGCCCCGGAGGTCCGGCGTCCTCCCGTCGCCCCGAGGCCCGCCGGGCTCCTCCTGAAGAACCGTCAGAGACCCAGCCGGGTCAGCGCCTTCTCCCCGTCCAGCGCGCAGGTCCCCTCCCCCGCCGCCGTCCAGGCCGCCGCGCACAGCGCCCGCAGCCCGTCCAGCGGCTCGCCGTCGCCCGTCAGCTCCAACCGGTCCGTCCCGGCCGCCGCCGTCCACCCGCCGCAACGGAAACCGTCACCTTCCCGGGTGATGTCCGGCTGCCCGGTGAGCAGCCCGCGCAGATCGGCGTCCACATACGTCGGACGGTGCTGCGGCGGCGCGGCGAGCAACTGCGCCCCGTCGGTCACCCCCGTCAGCACCAGCAGCGAGTCCACCCCGCCGTTGATGGCCCCCTCGATGTCCGTGTCCAGCCGGTCCCCGACCACCAGCGGCCGCTCGGCACCGGTCCGGATGATCGTCTCCCGGTGCATCGGGGGCAGCGGCTTGCCCGCGACCTGCGGCTCGGCGCCCGTCGCGATCCGCACGACCTCCACGGCCGCCCCGTTGCCCGGCGCGATGCCCCGTCCGCTCGGAATCGTCAGATCCGTGTTGGACGCGAACCACGGCACACCCCGCCGGACGGCGTACGAGGCCTCCGCGAACCGCCCCCAGGGCAGCTCCGGCCCGCCGTAGCCCTGCACGACCGCCGCCGGGTCGTCGTCCGCCGACTCCACCGGCGTCAGACCCCGCTCGCGCAGCGCCACCCGCAGCCCCTCGCCACCGATCACCAGCACCCGCGCCCCGGCCGGAACCTGCTCGCTGATCAGCCGCGCGACGGCCTGCGCGGAGGTGATGACCTCGTCCGCGCCCGTCGGTATGCCCAGCTCCGTCAGATGCCCGGCCACCGCGTCCGGGGTCCGCAGGGCGTTGTTGGTGACGTACGCGAGACGCATCCCGCCCGACCGGGCCACCGCCAGCGAGTCGACCGCGTGCGCGATCGCGCTCCCGCCCGCGTACACCACCCCGTCCAGATCGAGCAGCGCCGTGTCGTACGCCTCGCTCAGGGGCTGCCCACTGCCCTCGGGCCTCGTCCTGACGCCCTGGCTCATGTCCACATCGCTCCTCGTTCACTCGCCTTTCCCCCGATCATCCCGCATGCCGCCGACACACGTACGATGCCGGGATGAACACAGCAGGTCACTGGGAGGCGACACCGCGTCGAGGCCTGGAACTCACCCCGTTCCGGGGCCTTCGCTACGACCCCGACCGGGTCGGCAGCCTCGCCTCCGTCACCTCCCCGCCCTACGACGTCGTCGTGCGCCCCGACGGCCTGCACCACCTCCAGTCGGCCGACCCCTACAACATCGTCCGGCTGATCCTTCCCCAGGCCGGCACCCCCAGCGCCCGCACCGAGCAGGCCGCCGACACACTGCGCCGCTGGCTGGACGAGGGCGTCCTCACCGCCGACCCCGAGCCGGGCCTCTACGTGTACGAGCAGCGGCACGACGACGGCATGCTCCAGCGCGGCATCATCGGCACCCTGCGGGTCACCGAACCCGCGGAGGGCGTGGTGCTGCCGCACGAGGACGTCATGCCGCCGGTGGTCGCCGACCGCGCGGCCCTGATGCGGGCGACACGCGCGAACCTGGAACCGCTGCTGCTGACCTACCGGGGCGACGGCACCGCGGCCGAGGTCGTCGACCGCACGGCCCACCGCCCGCCCCTGCTGGCCACGACCACCGAGGACGGCTTCCGGCACCGCCTGTGGTCCGTCACCGACCCGGGCGAACTGGCCCGCGTCCAGAGCGACCTCGCCGGCCGCCAGGCCCTCATCGCCGACGGCCACCACCGCTGGGCCACCTACCGCCGGCTGCGCCTGGAACACCCCTCCCCCAGCCCCTGGGACTACGGTCTGGTCCTCCTGGTCGACACCGTGCGCTACCCGCTGCGCGTGCGCGCCATCCACCGGCTGCTGCACGGCCTGCCCGTCGCGGACGCGCTGGCCGCGGTCGACGGCCTGTTCCGGGTACGGCACCTGGACAAGCCCCTCGCCCAGGCCCTGGAGACGCTGGCGGACGCGGCCTGCGCCGGCAACGCCTTCCTGCTCGCCGGCGACGGCGCCTTCCACCTGCTCGACCGCCCGGACCCCGACCTGCTGGCCCGGACCGTCCCCGCGGACCGCCCGCCCGCCTGGCGCGCGCTGGACGCCACCGTCCTGCACGCCACGCTGCTGGACCACGTCTGGCACATCCCCGAGGACTCCCCGGCCCACATCGCCTACATCCACGACACGGCCGCGACCGTGGAGAAGGCGGAACGCGACGGCAGTACGGCGGTCCTGATGCATCCGGTGCGCGAGGAGGTCGTACGCGACCTGGCCCGGCAGGGCGTCACCATGCCCCGCAAGTCGACGTCGTTCGGCCCGAAGCCGGCCTCGGGACTGGTCCTGCGGGCACTGGAGATCTGAGCCGACGGCGGCCGTCGAAGCACGGCCCGCCGGAACACGGAAGAGGGCAGGCTCCGTCAGGAGCCTGCCCTCTTCCCGGTGACCGACGTCAGTCCTTGCCGCCGTCCTCCGGGGAGGCGTCGGCGGACTCGCCGGTGGCGTCCTGGCCGTCCTCGACGTCCTCGTCCGCCTCGGACAGGGCGTCGACGAACTCCACGCCGTCCAGCTCGGCGAGCCGGTCGGAGGCGTCCGTGCTGCCGTCCCGGTCGGCCTCGACGGCCTTCGCGAACCACTCCCGCGCCTCGCGCTCCCGGCCGGCGGCCAGCAGGGCGTCCGCGTACGCGTAGCGCAGGCGAGCGGTCCACGGCTGCACCGAGTTGGAGGCCAGCTCCGGGCTCTGCAGGGTCACGATGGCCGCGTCCAGCTGGCCCATGTCGCGCCGGGCGCCGGCGGCGACGAGCCGCATCTCGACCTGACCGGCCTTGTCCAGCTTGTGCACCTCCGGGGCGCCGGCCATGTCCAGCGCCTTCTCCGGCCGGCCGAGCCCGCGCTCGCAGTCGGCCATCACCGGCCACAGGTCCACGGTGCCGGTCATCCGCCGGGCGGCCCGGAACTCGGCGAGCGCCTCGCCGTACTTCTGGTTCGCGTACGCGGCGAAGCCCGCGGCCTCGCGCACGGCGGCCACCCGGGACGCCAGGCGCAGTGCCACCTTGGAGTAGCCGTAGGCGCCCTCGGGGTCCTCGTCGATGAGCCGGGCGACCATCACCAGGTTCTTGGCGACGTCCTCCGCGAGCGTCTTGGGCAGGCTCTGCAGTTCCTGCCGGACATCCTTGTCGATCTCGTCGCCGGTGACGTCCTCCGGGATCGGCAGCCGCTTGATCGGCTCCCGGTCGCGGTCCCGGTCGTCACGGAACCGGCCCCCGCCTCGACGGTCGTCCCGGCCGTCACGGCCGTCACGGCCCCGGAACCCACCGGGGCGGCCACCGCGGTCACCACGGTCGTCCCTGCGGGGCCCACGGCCCCCACGGTCGTCGCGCCGGTCATCGCGACGGAAGCCGCCACGCTCACCCCGGCTGTCGTCCCGGCGGAAACCACCGCGCTCCCCACGGTCGCGGTCGCCACGGTCGCGGTCGTCGCGGCGGTCGTCACGCCGGAAGCCACCTCGGTGGTCGTCACGCCGGAAGCCGCCGCGGTCGTCGTCACGCCGGTCGTCGCGCCGGAAGCCACCGCGGTCGTCGTCGCGGCGGAAGGACGGACGGTCCCCCCGGTCACCGCGGTCGTCACGGCGGAAGCCGCGGTCCCCACGGTCGTCCCGGCGGTCATCGCGACGGTCGTCCCGGCGGTCGTCACGCCGGAAGGCCGGGCGCGCACCCCGGTCGCCGCGGTCGTCACGGCGGAAACCGCCGCCACGGCTGTCGTCCCTGCGGTCGTCACGCCGATCGTCACGGCGGTCGTCGCGACGGAAGCCGCCACGCTCCCCCCGGTCGCGGTCGTCACGGCGGTCATCACGACGGTCGTCACGGCGGCCGTAGCCACCACGGTTGTCGTCGCGCCGGCCGTAGCCGCCGCGGTCGTCGTCGCGGCGGAAGGACGGGCGGTCCCCCCGGTCACCGCGGTCGTCACGGCGGAAACCGCCGCCACGGCTGTCGTCCCTGCGGTCGTCACGCCGATCGTCACGGCGGTCGTCACGGCGGTCGTCGCGACGGAACCCGCCGCGGTCACCCCGGTCTCGGTCATCGCGCTGGAATCCCGGACGCGTGCCCCGCTCGCCCTCGCGGCGGAAACCGCCACCCCGGCGGTCGTCACGCCGGTCGTCGCGGCGGTCATCACGGCGATCGTCACGGCGGCCGTAGCCACCACGGTCGCCACCACGCCGGTCGTTGTCGCGCCGGTCATTGTCGCGCCGGAAACCGCCACGGTCACCCCGGTCACCACTGTCCCGTCGCCGCTGGTCGCGCTCCGGTCGATCGTCGGGAGAGTTGGTGGACATGGTGACTCCTGTCTTCGGTACCACAAGCATTGTAAAAACAAAAGGACCCCTGGTCCCAGCTGAACGCTGGTGACCAGGGGTCCTCCAAAGATTGTTCGGCGGCGTCCTACTCTCCCACAGGGTCCCCCCTGCAGTACCATCGGCGCTGTGAGGCTTAGCTTCCGGGTTCGGAATGTAACCGGGCGTTTCCCTCACGCT
>NZ_JBEYXM010000005.1:0-485330 GCF_040704595.1 Streptomyces sp. NPDC046870 | reverse complement strand
GGGAAGAACTCGTACCACGAGCCGTACAGCGCCCGTTCACGCTCCACCAGCAACGGCATCGGATCCGACGCCGTGACCAACTCCCGCAGCGGATACCGCGCCAGGACCGACTCCACCTCCGGCGCCAGAGCGGCCTTCAGACGGTCGTGCACCGACAGGGAGTCGTCGCCGAGGTCATGTGCGGCGGCCAGGACCAGGGCGCGCTCGGGGCCCTTGGGCACTCCGGCGGCGGCCCGTCCGTACAGCTCCGCGCCCTCCTCCAGGACCAGGCCGGTGTCGATCCCGGCCGGCACCTTCACGGACGCGGTGTGCCGCCACGTCGCCAGCGGATGGCTCCAGGCCTCCACCCGGAAGGTCCAGCGTCCCGTCGCGTCCGGGGTGATCCACGCACCCCAGCGGTCGCTGCCCGGGGAGAGTTCCCGCATCGGCGTCCAGGGGCCCCGGCGGCCCTGGGGATCACGCAGGACCACGTTCGCCCCCACGGCATCGTGCCCTTCGCGGAACACGGTGGCCGTGACCTCGAAGGTCTCCCCGGTCACCGCTTTCGCCGGGCGCCTGCCGCACTCCACGGCCGGCCGGACGTCACGTACCGGGACACGGCCGATGGCCGGGGTCCTGCGCATGTATCTCACCTCCGCCGTGCGCGGAGCCGGGCACCCGGCCCGGCTCCGCGATCCGAAAGTCGGGCCGGCGCGAACCGGTCCCGAGAGGAACGCCTTGTACGGTGCCAGGTCAGGGGCTTGGCGCCGTGGAACGCCGCTCCGGTGGCGGCGCTCTTCTGGCCGCCCGGCGTGGCTGCGGCCGTCCGTCCTGCTCGCGCAGGTAGGTGACCAGGTTCGTGCGCAGATAGCGTTCGGCGGCGTCCGCGGCCTCGCGGGCGCAGCGTTTGCCCATCAGCACGCACAGCGTGTACCCCGAGTCCTCGAAGGTGGCCCGGACCGTGCGGTCGTGGGGCGAGGCGAGCATCACGCGCTCCCACGCCCGGTAACGCCGCAACTGCCGGGCCACTTCGGCCTTGGCGGGTAGCAGCATGACCCTCAGCCACCTTCCACGCTCTCGACTGGGCGCGTTCCCGACGGTCGGGTGGCGTCCGCGCACGGGAAGGCGCGGCACCGTTACGGCGATCGAGGCTTTCACTTATGGTGCACGCGCGACGACGCAGCGTCTTGTTGGAGCTTCAACCATTCGGGGGTGTCGGGTGCTCGTGTTGCACGAATGGCGTAGTGGGCTCACCGTGGAGGTGACTCAGAAGCGATCAGCGCTCACGCTATGTGTCCGGGATCCCTCCCGGACGGGGCAAGGGGAGCGAGAGCTTCGCCGGTGAGGAGCAAGCGACGATGAAGACCGCAGTGCCCTGCTACTACCACCTCGACGTGGAAGTCAGCCCGGAACGGGTGGGACAGGTCAGCCGCATCCTGGCCGCCCACCTCCGCTACTGGGACCTCGATAACCTCGTGGACCCCGTCTGCCGAGGCGCCGAAATGCTGCTGCGTGCGATCGACGCGCACGCGACGGACAAGCACACCTCGATCGAGATGTGGTGGAACGGCCAGCACCTCATCACCGCCTTCGGCGACGACGACCCGGATCTGCGCCCGGACCTGGACCTGCGGTCCTGCCTCGCGGACATCGCCGCCATGAGCGACGGCTGGGGCTGCTGCGCCTCGGACACCGGCAGCAAGATCATCTGGTTCTCGCAGCGCGCCCGCGCCGGACAGCGCGTCCCGCTGGTGCCCACCGCCCCCGCGCCGACGCTGCGGGAGGGCCTCACGGTGCCGCGCGAGGAGCCGGTGGCCGTGCTCGCCGCGCCGGCGCCCGCCGGTGACGACGCCCTGGAGGACAGCCGGTGACCGCCCGGAAGAACCGCAAAGGGGTGCCCGTGTGGAGCGGGCACCCCTACCCGTTGGGCGCCGCGTTCGACGGACAGGGCACCAACTTCGCCCTGTTCAGCGAGGTCGCCGAGCGGGTCGAGCTGGTCCTCGTCGACGACTCCGGCACCACCGCTTCCGTCCCGCTGCAGGAGGTCGACGGCTTCGTGTGGCACGCCTACCTGCCCGGCGTCGGACCCGGCCAGCGCTACGGCTACCGGGTGCACGGCCCCTGGCAGCCCTCGCTCGGCCACCGCTGCAACCCGGCCAAGCTGCTGCTCGACCCGTACGCCCGTGCCGTGGACGGCCAGATCGACAACCACGCCTCCCTGTACGAGCGCGCCCCGGACGGGCCCGCCCCGGCCGACAGCGCCGGCCACTCCATGCTGGGCGTGGTCACCGACCCGTTCTTCGACTGGGGCGACGACCGTCCGCCCAGGACGGCGTACGCGGACTCGGTGATCTACGAGGCCCATGTGCGCGGCCTGACCATGACCCACCCGGACGTTCCGGAGCGGCTGCGCGGCACCTACGCCGGGCTCGCCCACCCCGCGGTGACCGAGCACCTCACCTCGCTCGGGGTGACCGCCGTGGAGCTGATGCCGGTCCACCAGTTCGTCCAGGACGGCGTGCTCCAGGACCGCGGCCTGTCCAACTACTGGGGCTACAACACCATCGGCTTCTTCGCCCCGCACAACGCCTACGCCGCCTTCGGCACCCGCGGCCAGCAGGTCAACGAGTTCAAGGCCATGGTGAAGGCGCTGCACGCGGCCGGCCTCGAAGTCATCCTCGACGTGGTCTACAACCACACCGCCGAGGGCAACGAACTGGGCCCCACGCTGTCCTTCCGCGGCATCGACAACGCCTCCTACTACCGTCTGGTCGACGGCGACTGGGCGCACTACTACGACACCACCGGCACCGGCAACAGCCTGCTGATGCGGCACCCCTACGTACTCCAGCTGATCATGGACTCGCTGCGGTACTGGGTCACCGAGATGCACGTCGACGGCTTCCGCTTCGACCTCGCGGCCACACTGGCCCGGCAGTTCCACGAGGTGGACCGGCTGTCGGCGTTCTTCGACCTGATCCAGCAGGACCCCGTCATCAGCCGGGTCAAGCTCATCGCCGAGCCCTGGGACGTCGGCGAGGGCGGCTACCAGGTGGGGAACTTCCCGCCGCTGTGGTCGGAGTGGAACGGCAAGTACCGTGACGCGGTACGGGACTTCTGGCGGGCCGAGCCCGGCTCGCTCGGCGAGTTCGCCTCCCGGCTCACCGGCTCCTCCGACCTCTACCAGCACAGCCGGCGCCGGCCGCGCGCGAGCGTCAACTTCGTCACCGCGCACGACGGTTTCACCCTGCGCGACCTGGTGTCGTACAACGACAAGCACAACGAGGCCAACGGCGAGGAGAACCGGGACGGCGAGAGCCACAACCGGTCCTGGAACTGCGGGGCGGAGGGCGACACCGACGACCCGGCCGTGCTCGAACTGCGGGCCCGCCAGCAACGCAACCTGCTGGCCACGCTGCTGCTCTCGCAGGGCATCCCGATGCTCTGCCACGGCGACGAACTCGGCCGCACCCAGCGGGGCAACAACAACGCCTACTGCCAGGACAACGAGATCTCCTGGATCGACTGGGAGCTGACCGACGAGCAGCGCGCCCTCGCCGGGTTCACCCGGCGCCTGATCGCGCTGCGCGCCGCGCACCCGGTGCTGCGCCGCCGCCGCTTCTTCCGCGGCGAGACCGCGACCCACGCCAGGCAGCCGCTGCCCGACCTGATGTGGCTGCGGCCCGACGCCCGGGAGATGACCGACCGCGACTGGCAGCGCGGGGACGCGCACACGGTCGGGGTGTTCCTCAACGGGGACGCCATCGCCGAGCGCGACTCCTACGGCCGCCGCATGATCGACGACTCCTTCCTGCTGTTCGTCAACGGCTACTGGGAGCCGGTCGTCTTCCGCCTGCCCGACGACTCCTTCGGGGAGCGCTGGACCACCCTGATCGACACCGCCGACCCCGAGGGCGTCCCCGACGAACGCGAGCGGAAGGCGGGCACCAGGCTGCGCGTGGAGGCGCGCAGCCTGGTCCTGCTGTCACGCCCGTCGCGTGCCGCCGGAAAGTGACGGGAACGAGCCGACGGCGCCGCACCCCCGCCGGGTGCGGCGCCGTCGGCCCGGACTGCCGGCCTCAACGGCTCCGGCGGGAGGTCACCGTGAACTGGGCGCCGTCCGGGTCGCGCAGGATCGCCTCCGTCTCCTCCTCCCGCAGCACGCTGCCACCGTGCTTCTCCGCCGTGCGGGCGCAGCCGGGCACGTCGGCCACCGCGAAGTGGATCTGCCAATGCGGTCGTACCGAGGGGTCCGGGGCCGCCTCCACCGCTCCCGAGTCGATGCGCGCCACGATGTCGCCCTGGCTGCGCAGCACCACCTCGCCGCCCTCGTACTCGACCTCGCAGCAGCCCGGCTGCCCGGTCGCCCAGCCCAGGACCTCGCCGTAGAAGATCGCGGCGTCGAAGGCGTCCCGGGTGTGCAGCCGGACGAACGTCGGGGCCGCCTGCCGCCACGCCTCCCAGTTGGTGACCAGTTCGCCCTGCCAGATCCCGAACGTGGCCCCGTCCCGGTCGGCGAGCAGCGCCGCCCGGCCCGGCGGGAACGACAGCGGTCCGACCGCCGACGTGCCGCCGCGCTCCCGCACCCGTGACACGGCCACGTCCGCGTCCGCCACGGCGAAGTACGGCGTCCAGGCCACGGCCATCTGCCACATGGCGGCGACGGCGGCGATCCCGGCCACCGGGACCCCGTCCGCCAGGGCGATCCGGAAGTGCTCGCCGAGCTTGGCACCGCGCCAGCGCCAGCCGAGGACGGCGGCGTAGAAGTCCTGGGTGGTCTGGAGATCGCGGCTGGTCAGGCTCACCCAGCACGGTGCGCCGAAGACCGAGTGGGTGGAGACGACTTCTTTTCTGCGGGGCTCGCCGCCGGTGCGGGTGTCATGGTTCATGGCAGTCGCGTCCTGCTCTCGGGGCCGGGCGGCCACCGTTCTGACACCAGTGTCCGACCGGAAACGGGTGGGCTGCCTGTCGAGTACCCCGGGTGGCGGGGGTGCAGGCCCCTGCGCAGGATGGAGGGATGGGAGACATGGAGCCGGACCGGATCGCCGCGCTGCAGGCGGAGGTCGACCAGCTGAAGGAGGCCATGACCTCCCACGCGGTCATCGACCAGGCGATCGGGATGGTCGTGGCACTCGGCCGGGTGACCCCGGACCAGGGCTGGCAGGTGCTGAAGGAGGTCTCCCAGCACACCAACATCAAGCTGCGCAACGTCGCGGAGCTGATCCTGATCTGGGGGCGGCGCGGCGACATCCCGGCCCGGATCAGGGCCGAACTGGAGGACGCGCTGGACCGGTACGGCCCCACCCAGGTGCCGGGGTCCGAGGGACAGTAGGCCCCGGGGAACAGGGGCTGCGGGGCCGGGGGAGCGGGGGTCAGCGGGCGCGGACCTCCGCCAGCAGTTCGTCGCGCAGCCGGTCGAAGCAGCCGCTGAGCAGCCGCGAGACGTGCATCTGCGAGATACCCAGCTGCTCGGCGATCCGGCTCTGTGTCATACCGCCGAAGAACCGCAGGTAGAGGATGGTGCGTTCACGCTCGGGCAGCGCCTCCAGACACGGCTTGACCGCGGCCCGGTCCACGACGAGGTCGAACCCCGGGTCCGGACCGCCCAGGGAGTCGCCCAGGGCGTAGCCGTCCGTGCCGGCCACCTCGGCGTCCAGGGACAGCGCGGAGAAGCACTCCAGCGCCTCCATCCCGGTGCGCACCTCGTCCTCGCTGAGCCGCGTGAACGCGGCGATCTCGGCGACGGTGGGCGCCCGGCCCGGTGTGGTCTGCGCCAGCTCCTTGGTGGCGGCGCGGACCCGGTTGCGCAGGTCCTGCACCCGGCGCGGCACGTGCAGAGTCCACATGTGGTCGCGGAAGTGGCGCTTGATCTCCCCGGTGATGGTGGGCACCGCGTACGCCTCGAAGGCCCGGCCGCGGTCGGGATCGAAGTGGTCGACCGCCTTGACCAGGCCCAGTGCGGCCACCTGGTACAGGTCCTCCAGGGCCTCGCCACGCCCGCGGAACCGCACGGCGATCCGCTCGGCCATGGGCAGCCACAACCGGACGAGCTCGTCCCGCAGCGCCTGGCGCTCGGGACCGTCGTGCAGGCCGGCGAGCCGCGCGAAAGCGCCGCTGGTGTCCGGGGCGTCGTCGTGGGGATGGGGTTTCGTGCTGCCATTGACACGCATCGCGCGCACCTCTCTCAGCAGGTGCTGGATGACAGACACCGTGGGAGGTGCGCTCGGACCATGGATAGGACACCGGGGCGTCCGGCGGAAGGCCGGCTCCCACGGACGTGCCTCCTGTCCGAAGCACTTCTGCTCTCATTCCCGCTGACGGACATCTCAAAACAAACACGTAGATATCGGGAGAGCCGGACGCGGTGTCTTGACCGATCCTTGGGCGGCGATACCTCTGTGACAGAGGTAATCTGCGAAGCGTGAACGCCGACGCCTTCCCGGAGGAACTGGCCGACGCGCTGGTTCGTGTCCAGCGGCTGATCCGGCGCCGGCTGCGCGGCGGGCTCACCGGCCCCCGGCTGCGCGGCGCCGAGGTCGAACTGCTGCGGCTGGTCGAGTCCCGGCCCGGCATCGGCGTCTCGGACGCGGCGCGACAGCTGCACCTGGCCGGCAACTCCGTGTCGACCCTGGTCAACCAGCTCGTCCGCGACGGGTACCTGGTCCGCGAGACCGACCCGGCCGACCGGCGTGCCGCCCGGCTGCTGCTGACCGCGGCCGCCGAGCGGCGGCTCGCCGACTGGCGGCGCCGCCGGGCCGAACTGGTCGGCCGGCACGTCTCCCGGCTCGGCGAGGCCGACCGCGAAGCGCTGCGCGCGGCCCTCCCGGCCCTGCGCAGACTGGCCGTCATGCTGCACGAGGAGGCCGAGGAAACATGACGAGCGACATGCCCGACGCATCCGTGTCCGGAGGTGCCCCCGAGGCTCCCGCCACCTCCGAGGTGGCGGGTACCTCCGCGGTCGGCGCGTCCCGGGTCTCCGGCGCGCCGCAGAGTCCCCCCGGGGTTCCCTCCGACGCCACGGCCGCCGCCGGTGACCCCGGTGCTTCCTCCGCGGCCGCGGCCCGTGACGGCGTCGAAGCCGTGTCCTGTACCGGGCTCGCCCATGCCTTCGGTGAGACCCGTGCCGTCGACGGGCTCGACCTGGCCGTCCGGGAGGGCGAGGTCTTCGGGCTGCTGGGGCCCAACGGGGCCGGCAAGACCACCGCCATCCGGTGCATCACCACCCTGCTGCCCGTCCCCGCCGGCATGGTCCGCGTCTTCGGGCACGACGCCGCCAGGGAGCGGATGGCGGTGCGCCGGCTGCTCGGCTACGTCCCGCAGCAACTGTCCGCCGACAGCGGGCTCACCGGCCGGGAGAACGTCGCCCTGTTCGCCCGGGTCTTCGACGTGCCGCGCCGCGAGCGCGCCGCACGCGTCGCCCAGGCCCTCGCCGCCGTCGGCCTCGCCGACGCCGCGGACCGGCTGGCCGGCACCTACTCCGGAGGCATGGTCCGCCGTCTGGAACTCGCCCAGGCCCTGGTCAGCGCACCCCGGCTGCTGATCCTGGACGAGCCCACGATCGGCCTGGACCCGATCGCCCGCACCGGCGTCTGGGAGCACATCAACGCCGTACGCGCCGTCACCGGGATGACCGTCCTGGTCACCACCCACTACATGGACGAGGCGGACCAGTACTGCGACCGGGTCGGCCTCATGCACCGCGGCCGGGTCCGCGCCCTCGGCACCCCGGCGGCCCTGCGCCGCGGCCTCGCCGAGCGGCAGGGCGCCGACCGCCTGCCCACACTGGAGGACGTCTTCCGCGACGTCGCCGGCAGCGGCCTCGACGACCACCCCGCAGGAGGTTTCCGCGATGTCCGAAGCACCCGCCGCACCGCGCACCGCGTCGGCTGACGGCACTCCCGAAGACGGCACCGCCCTGCTGCTCACCCCGCCCGTGCCGCGCGCCGGCTGGCGCGTCCTGCCCGCCCGGGTGGCCGCCATGTGCGCCGTCGAGCTCCAGAAGCTGCGCCACGACCGGACCGAGCTGTACACCCGCGCGGTCCAGCCCGCCCTGTGGCTGCTGATCTTCGGACAGACCTTCACCCGGATCCGGGCGATCCCCACCGGCGGGGTCCCGTACATCGACTATCTGGCGCCCGGCATCATCGCCCAGTCGGCGATGTTCATCGCGATCTTCTACGGCATCCAGATCATCTGGGAGCGGGACGCGGGCATCCTGAACAAGCTGCTCGTCACCCCGACCCCGCGCTCGGCCCTGATCACCGGGAAGGCGTTCGCGGCCGGGGTGAAGTCCCTGGTCCAGGCGGTCGTCGTGATCGTGATCGCCGCACTGCTCGGCGTCGCCCTCACCTGGAACCCGCTCCGGCTGCTCGGCGTCGCCCTCGCGGTGGTCCTCGCCTCCGTGTTCTTCTCCTGCCTGTCGATGACCATCGCGGGGATCGTGCTCAGCCGCGACCGGCTGATGGGCTTCGGACAGGCGATCACGATGCCGCTGTTCTTCGGCTCCAACGCCCTCTATCCCGTGTCGGTCATGCCCGGCTGGCTTCAGGCGGTCAGCAAGGTCAACCCGCTGAGCTACCAAGTGGACGCACTGCGGGGTCTGCTGCTCGGTACGCCCGCGCATCTCGCCGCCGACTTCGGGGTGCTGGCGGTGGCCGCGGCGGCGGGCATCACCGCGGCCTCCGCGCTGCTCGGCCGGCTGGCCCGCTGATCTTGCCGCGGACGTGATGTGCGGCACGCGCGCGTACCCGGCCGCGAGGGGCCGGACACGGATTCTTCCTGCGCAGCGCTTGATCACCGATCAAAGCGGGTGAATCCCCTGGCCACGGCGCATTCCGCTCATTTGACAGTGCGCTGAGCGCACAGATAGACAGCACCTCTCGAAGGTCGAGAGGGGCACTGTGTACGAGCCGAACGTGGTCGGGGACTGGCAGGAGTACGACGAGCATGCCGGTCTGCGGGTCCGCGTCCACCGTCTGGAGCCGGCCGAGCCGCCGCGCGGACGGGACGACGCCGCCGCCGGGCTGACGTACTTCAGCGTCCGGGTGACCGTGGAGAACCGCGGCGCGCGGCACTACGGCATCCACCTGGAGGACGGTCAGATCGACGTCCGCGTCGGCGCGGACGGCGAGGGTGCCTTCATCGACTGGCGCAACTCCCAGTTCATCGAGGGCTTCGACGTCTACCCGCTGCGCCGGGCCACCGCCGTCGTCTACGCCGCCGCGCCCGAGGCCGCCCTCACGCACGTGGACGTACAGGTCCAGCTGCGGGTGGAGGACGAGTGGACCGACCGCCGGCTGTGGGCGGGCGGCATCGGCATCGCGGAACCGGCCGCGCCCGCCGCGCCCGCCGGCACCGGCCAGGGCAGCCTGGCCCACCAGGTCAGCGCGTTCCTGAAGGACCAGACCGAGCCCGGTTCCGCCTGACGAGCGCCCGCGCGCCGCGCCGTACGGCGCTCAGTGCGGGATGCCGTCGATGATCTCGCGCGCGCCCTGCCGCAGCAGCGCCACCGCGACCGAGGTGCCGAGCGTGGCCGGATCGAGCCGGCCCGACCATTCGTGGGCGTTCAGCCGGGTCTTGCCGTCCGGCGTGAAGACACAGGCCCGCAGGGAGAGTTCGCCGCTCCGGTCCACTCGCGCGTAGCCGGCGATGGGGCTGTTGCAGTGTCCCTGCAGCACGTGCAGGAACATCCGCTCCGCCGTCGCCTCCCGGTGCGTGTCCGGGTCGCTGAGCCCGCCGACCGCTTCGATCAGCTCGGTGTCGTCCTCCCGGCACTGCAACGCGAGGATGCCCGCGCCGATCGGCGGCACCATCGCCTCAGGGGACAGCACCTCACTGATCACGTCCGTCCGGCCGATGCGCTCCAGGCCGGACACCGCCAGCAGCAGCGCGTCCGCCTCACCGGCGGCCAGCTTCTCCAGCCTGCGGTTGGCGTTGCCCCGGAACGGCACGCACACCAGGTGCGGGTGGGTGGCGGCCAGTTGGGCGATGCGGCGCACCGCCGAGGTGCCGATCCGGGTGCCGGCCGGAAGCTCGTCCAGGGTGAGCCCGTCCGGGTGTACCAGCGCGTCCCGGATGTCGTCCCGCTTCAGGAACGCGGCGAACACCGTCCCGGCCGGCAGCGGCCGGTCGGCGGGCACGTCCTTGACGCAGTGCACCGCGAGATCCGCCTCCCCGGCCAGCAGGGCGGCGTCCACCTCCTTGGTGAACGCCCCCTTGCCCTCGACCTGGGAGAGATCGCCGAGCCACCTGTCGCCGGTGGTCTTCACCGGTACGACCGCGGTGCGCACGCCCGGGTGCAGCACCGCCAACTCGGCGCGGACGCGTTCCACTTGGGCCAGAGCCATGGGCGAGTCGCGGGAGACGATTCGGATCAGTTCGGGAACCGGCATGCGGGACACGATAGACCTATCGGCCTGAGCCGGATTCCCCGGGCAGGTCCGCCGCCGACTCCTCCGGGGCGAGATCCGGGCGCAGCCGCAGCCAGGAGGACTGGCGCAGCATGCCGTGCCGGGTACGGGTGCTGTAGCTGACCTCGCCCACCAGCCGGGGCAGCACCCAGCGGGCGCCGGGGACGCGGGGCACGGGGTCGAAGGGGCACCGGTCGCTCGCCGTGTCCCGCAGCAGGTCCGCCAGCCGGGCGCGCTCGGCCCCGCTCCAGCCGGTGCCCACCCCGCCGACGTACCGCAGCCGGCCCTCCGGGTCGCGCTGGCCGACCAGCACCGCCCCGGGCAGTCCGGTCAGCCGGCCCTTCCCGGGCAGCCAGCCGCCGACGATCACGTCCTCGGCCCGCATGTTCCGGATCTTGATCCAGGCACGGGAGCGCACGCCGGGTTCGTACACCGAGTCCAGCCGCTTGCACACCAGGCCCTCCAGGCCGTGTTCCCTGGTCGCCGCGAGCGCCTCGGCGCCGTGCCCGGTCACCGCCCCGGGCGTCGACCAGTACGGGCCCGCCAGTCCCAGCTCCTCCAGCCGCGCCCGCCGGCGGTGGTACGGCAGCCGTACCAGGGACTCCTCCAGATAGGGCACGTCGAACAGCACCAGGTGCACCGGGACCTGCGCGGCCCGGCGCGCCGCCCGCGCGGGGGCGTGCGCGAGGCCCATCCGGCTCTGGAGGAGCTGGAAGTCGGCCCGGCCCCGCTCGTCCAGGGCCAGCACCTCCCCGTCCAGCACGGCGGGGGTGATGCCCAGCGCTCCGCCGAGCGGCCGCAGCTCCGGGTAGGCACCGGTGATGTCCTCGCCCGAGCGGGCGCGCAGCAGCACACTGCCGTCGCCGGGCAGGTACGCCATCACCCGCTGGCCGTCCTGCTTGGTCTCGTACGCCCACCGCACGTCCTGCGCGGCGGGCGGCAGGCTGCCGGGCGTCGCGAGCATGGGCGGAATGAGCGGCAGGGTCACGGCGGTCACGGCAGAGATCTCGACCACCCCCGCCCCCGTCACGCACCTTTCCCACCGGGTTCCCCTGAACGGTCCCGCGCCGGGGGCGGCACTCGGTCGCGCCGGCTGGACCGGACGGGGAGCGGCACCGGGTGGGGCCCGGTGCGGGGCGGCAAGGAGGCGTGGTGGCGGGGTGAGGCGGGCCGGCGGGCCGTGCCGCTCGGCCCGGCGACCGCCGGCTGACCGGTGGCCGCGGGCCGTCAGACGACCGGCTGCGGTCCGCCGTCCGCCGCCGGGCCGAGCCGGTCCGTACCGGACCCGGATGACACGGGCCTGCGTGTGGGGCGGGTGGGCAGGTACGGCACCGGGCCGGCCGATCCGCCGGGAGGCGCCGTCGGGGCCGTCCCGGACGGGGTCGGCCGCACGGGACGACGAGCCCCGCTCAGCCGCCCCGTTCCGGCGGCGGGGTCTCTCCGGCCGGCCTCCCCGACCCGCTCGCCGGTGCGTGGTACCCCGCGCACCCTGCCAGCCCGCACGGCCGTGTCCGCTCAGGCCGGCCGTTCGGTCGCCGGTTCCGGGCTCGGAGTCGCGGCCACGTGGGCCAGTGGCCGGCCCCCGTGGGCACCGTCCGCCGGGCCGCGAGCGGCTGACCCGGGTCAGGAGGACCGCGGCGGTCCGACCCAGCCCAGCGAGCGTTCGACGGCCCGCTGCCAGTTGTCGTACTCCTCCTCCCGCAGCCCGGGGTCCATGGCGGGCAGCCACTGGCCGGCCTTGTGCCAGTTGCGGCGCAGCACCTCGAGGTCGGACCAGTAGCCGGCGGCGAGCCCGGCCGCGTAGGCGGCGCCGAGGGAGACCGTCTCGGCGACCATCGGCCGGACCACCGGCACGTCGAGCACGTCGGCCACGAACTGCATGAGCAGGTTGTCCGAGGTCATGCCCCCGTCCACCTTGAGCTGCCGCAGGGCGACCGAGGAGTCGGCGTTCATGGCGTCGACGACCTCCCGGGTCTGCCACCCCGTGGCCTCCAGGACGGCCCGCGCCAGGTGCCCCTTGGTGATGTACGAGGTGAGCCCGACGATGACCCCGCGCGCATCGCTGCGCCAGCGCGGCGCGAACAGGCCCGAGAAGGCGGGGACGATGTAGCAGCCGCCGTTGTCCTCGACCGTCCGGGCGAGGGTCTCGATCTCCGGCGCGCTGCTGATCAGCCCCAGGCGGTCACGGAACCACTGGACGAGCGCGCCGGTGACGGCGATCGACCCTTCCAGTGCGTAGGCGGGCTGCTGTTCCCCGATCTTGTAGGCGACCGTCGTGAGGAGCCCGTGCCGGGACCGCACCAGGTCGGTCCCGGTGTTGAGCAGCAGGAAGCTGCCCGTTCCGTAGGTGCACTTGGCCTCGCCCGGGGAGAAGCAGGTCTGGCCGAACAGGGCGGCCTGCTGGTCGCCGAGCGCGGCGGTGATGGAGACGCCCGGCAGCAGCGAGCGGGCCTCGCCGTACGGCTCCGCGGAGGACCTGATCTCGGGCAGCATCGAGCGGGGCACTCCGAAGAAGGCCAGCAGTTCGTCGTCCCAGGCGAGCTTGCGGATGTTCATCAGCATCGTGCGGCTGGCATTGGTGGCGTCCGTGATGTGCAGACCGCCGTCGGGTCCGCCGGTGAGGTTCCAGACCAGCCAGCTCTCCATCGTGCCGAACAGCACCTCGCCGTCCCGGGCGCGCTGCTCGAGCCCCTTGACGTGGTCGAACAGCCACCGGATGCGCAGCGCGGAGAAGTAGGTCGACGGCGGCAGGCCGCACCGTTCGAGGAAGAACGCCTCCCCGGGGTCGTCCGCGAGGGCGTCGACGAGCGGCGCCGTGCGGGTGTCCTGCCAGACGATCGCCCGGCCGAGCGGCGCGCCGGTCCGCCGGTCCCAGAGCACCGTCGTCTCCCGCTGGTTGGCCAGGCCGATCGCCGCGATCTGCCCCTCGCCCACACCGGCGTCCGCCAGGGCCTCGGGCACCACGCGCCGCAGGTTCTGCCAGATCTCAACGGCGTCGTGCTCGACCCATCCGGGCTTCGGGAAGTGCTGCTGGTGCTCCTTCTGCGCGACCGAGACCAGCCGCCCACGGTGGTCGAACAGGATGCAGCGGGTCGAGTTGGTGCCCTGATCGACGGACATTACGTACCGTTCAGCCATGATCGGGTCTGCCTTCCGACGGATCGAGGGGCGGCTGTCCTGGCCTACCAGCGGGTGGCTCCGAGGTCCCTGGAGACCGCCCGCGCGGCTTCCCGGATCAGACTGACCAGATGCGGGCGGGGCCGGCCCTGGCTGTCGCAGATCCGCTCGACCGGCCCGGACAGCCCGATGGCGCCGACGACGAGCCCACCGTGCCCCCGGATCGGCGCCGAGAGCCCCGCCTCGCCCATGCTCATCTCCTGGATCTCGGCGGCCCAGCCGAGCTCCCTGACCTCGGCGAGCGCCCGGGCGAGCCGCTCGGGGTCGACCAGCGTGTGCCGGGTGTACGCCTCCAGCCCCGGCGGCCGGACCGGCTCGACGGTCGCCGTCCCGTAGGCCAGCAGGACCTTGCCGAGCGAGGAGGCGTGCAGGGGCAGCAGCGCGCCCACGTCCAGGGTCTGGAAGGTGTCGTCCGGCCGGAACACGTGGTGGACGATGAGGACGCTGCCCTCCAGCGGGGTCCCGAGGCGCACCGCCTCCCCGCTGCGGGCGGCCAGGGCGTCGGCCCAGTTGAGGGAGCGCGAGCGCAGTTCGTTGACGTCCAGGTAGCTGGTGCCGAGGTGCAGCAGGGCGGCTCCCAGCTGGTACTTCCCGGTGGTCGCGTCCTGCTCCACGAAGTCCACGTGCTGGAGCGTGCGCAGGATGCCGTGGGCGGTGCCCTTCGCCAGCCCGAGCGACGCGGCCACCTCGCCGAGACCGAGTCGGCGGGGGCCACCGGCGAGCAGGCGCAGGATCGCCGCCGCCCTTTCGATCGACTGGACTGGGCCGGCCATGAAGCGAGCCTATTACCGCTGCGAACGCTTCGCCGCGCGGACGGGACACGGTCCCGGGACCGCTCGTTCGGTAATGCCGACCGCCGTTCATTGACCGGCCCGATTTGTCTCCATAGGTTTCATTGAAGCCCGGAAAGGCGTCGACTCACGCGCCCGGCCGGCACACACCATCGGGAGAGAACATGGCGGCACAGCTGAACACGCTGCTACGGGCGGCGGCACGCGAACACGTGTGTCCGGTGCCGCCCGTCCCCGGCGCCGTCTCGGCCGTGCGCCGGGGTGCGGCGGCGGCCCTCGCCGACTGGGACGTGTCTGCGGAGATCGCCGAGGACGCGCTGCTCGTGGTGTCGGAGCTTGTCACCAACGCGATCCTGCACGCCCGGCCGCCGGCCGAGCTGCGGCTGACCTGGGAGGCGGGCGAGGGCGGCGGCACGCTGCGCGTGGAGGTCACCGACGGCGGACCAATGCGCCCGGCGGGGCAGCCGCTCGGCTGGCTCGACCCGGACGAGCACGGCCGGGGCGAGTCGATCGTGCACGCCCTGGCGACGCGTCACGGCATACGGGTCCATCGTGGCGGGGTCACCCGCTGGGCGGAGCTCGTCTGAGGCGTCCGCGGCGCCGCCCGCGGTCCGGCCGGCGCGGAGACCGGCTCCCACGCGGCCGTCCTGCGCAGCAGCAGGAGGGCCGCGTCGTCGTGCAGCCGCCCGCCCACGTGGGCCAGCAGTTCGCCGTGGAGCCCGGTGAGCGTGCGGGCGGGCTCGTCGGACAGATGCCGGGCCACGCCTTCGGCCAGGGGATAGAACGCGCCCGCGTCGTCGCGGGCCTCGGTGACCCCGTCGGTGTAGAGCAGCAGCTGGTCGCCCGCCGTGAAGGGCAGCCGCTGGAGGCGGGGCTCCTCGCCCGAGAGGGCGCGCAGCCCCAGGGGTGGCGCGGGGTGGGCGGGCTCCACCGCCGCCGGCTCTCCGGCGGCCGGTATCAGCAGGGGAGGCGCGTGTCCGCAGTTCACCACCTCCAGGTGCCCCGCCGAGGGGCAGCCGACGACCACGGCGGTGACGAAGTCGTCCGGGCCGAGGTTGCGCGCCAGGCTCCGCTCGATCCGGCTCACGACGGCCAGCAGGTCGGGCTCGTCGTGGGCGGCCTCGCGGAACACCCCGAGCACCAGCGCGGCGGTCCCCACGGCGGGCAGTCCCTTGCCGCGCACGTCGCCGACGATCAGCCGGACACCGTGCGGGGTGGGCACCACGGCGTAGAGATCCCCGCCGATCCGGGCCTGCGCCGCGGCGGCGCTGTACCGGACGGCCACCTGGAACGGGCCCACGGTCCCGGGCACCGGCTGGAGCACTGCCTGCTGGGCGGCCTCGGCGACCGAGCGCACGTCCGCCAGGACCCGTTCCCGGCGACCGCGCAGCGCGCCTGTCAGGCCGCTCGCCGCGGTGACGGCCACCAGGGCGCACAGGACGGCCGCGAGCTCGTATCCGGGAACCCTGTGCATCAGGGCCAGGGCCGTGCCCGTCGCCGCGGCGGAGAGACCGGCGCAGAGCACGCCGTGCGGGCCGTTGACGGTGGCGGCCAGGGCCGGTCCGGCGGCCAGCAGCGGCAGCCAGGCCGTGCCGGTGCCCCCGGCGACGCCGACGAGCACGACGAGCGCGGCGACCAGGACCGGCAGCCCGTGCACGACCGCGGCCGGCAGCCGGCCGGCACGCCGGTGGACCCCTCCCCGGTCACCGGCCGCCCGGTTCCCGCACAGCTGGTCTGGGGCTTGGCGCATGTCTCGTCCGCAGTCCTCGCCTGTAGGGGGGTGCACACCCGCAATGTCGCTTTCATCCAGCAAACGGGGCGGGAGGGGGCGGCCACAAGGAGCGGATTTTCAGATAGTGAGCGAGAGCCCTCTGGTCACCCGGCCGGCGATGGAGAAGAGCCGGATCCCGATCTCCCGGAGCCGGTCCTGTCGCTCCACCGGCAGGGAGACGCCGAGTGAGCCGAGGGTGGTGCCGCGATAGACGGGCACGGCGACGCAGACGGTGCCGAGCGCGTACTCCTCCAGGTCCGTCACGGCCGGTGCCATCGGGGGCGACTCGATCCTGCGGAGCAGCTCCGGGAGGCTCGTGACCGTGCGGGGCGTGAGGTCGGCGAGGTGGTGCCTGGACAGGTAGTCCCGGCGGGCCTCCTCGTCCAGCTCGCGCAGCACGGACTTGCCCAGCGCGGTGGCGTGGCCGGCGTCCTCGAACCCCACCCAGAGGTCCACCCGGGGCGCACGGGGACCGTCGACGATCTCGGCCACCCTGATCTCGCCGTCCTCGTAGAACGTGAGGTAGGCGGGCGTGGACAGCTCGTCCCGCAGGGCCGCCAGCGCCGGGCGCACGCGGCTGAGCAGCGACTGGGCGCCGCCCGCCGCGTGCAGCGAGTCCAGCCGGTCGCCGAGGACGAACCCGCCGTCGTCCAGTTTCCGCACGTATCCGTCGTGCAGCAGGGTGCGCAGCAGGTGGTAGGCGGTGGCCAGGGGCAGCCCCGTCTCGCGCGCCAGCTGCTTCGCCGGTGCGCCGTTCTCGTGCGCGCTCACCGCCTCCAGCAGCCGGAAGGCCCGCTGTACGGAGCCGATCAGGGTGGGACCGTCCTGAGCACCCATAGCTACCAGGCTGCCCCGGGCGCCTGATCCGGGCAAGGCCGGCATCAGGAGGGGGTGGCGGCCGGGGCCCCGACCATCGGCGCCCTCATGACCGCCGACCACGCGGGCGGGATCCTCTCCGCCTGCGTCGCCCAGTGGCTGGTGGAACCCGTCGGCCGGCGCGCCGCCCCCGGGGTCTGCGACGTACCGCTGCCCCACGTCCCGGGCCTGCTCAAGGCGATGCCGGAGTCGCCGAACTTCTTCCTGGTCGCCAAGGGGTCGCCCGCTACGGGGCCGAACGCCCCGCCCAGCCCGGTGCGCTCGCCGTGTCCGGCGTGTTCCGGCTCAGCGTGCGCATGCCGCAGCCGGGCCCTCGCCGTCGGCCGGACCTCCGGCTTGGGCCGCTTCGGCGCCGTCGTCGGCCCCTGGCCCGGCGGGCAGCTGCTCGCCACGGGCAACGGCGACCGGGGCTTCATGGCCTTCGCCCTGGCCGGGGTGTCGTCCCTGGTGTTCATCGGCATCGCCGCCCTGCGTCCGGCGCGGCGCCCCGAGCCCGGCGAGGCCGGACGGAAGCCGGTCACCAGCGGCTGAGACTCCGTACCTGGCGCCGCCCCGAGCCGGGCGGAACGGCCACCCCCGCGCCTACCGTCCAGTAATATCCGGCGGCAGGACACCGAAGGAGGAACCGTGCCCCGGTCCCCACGCTCACCCCTGCTGCTCGCCGGTCTGCTGGCGGCCGCCGGAGTGGCCCATTTCGCCGTTCCGCGTCAGTTCGACGCGACCGTGCCCCGCGCGCTGCCGGGCCCGCCCAGGGCCTGGACGTACGGGAGCGGGGTCGTCGAGCTGGCCCTCGCGGCCGGGGTCGCGGCGCCCCGCACCCGCGCGTTCGCCGCGAAGGCGTCGGCCGCCTTCTTCGTCGGCGTGTTCCCGGCCAACGTCCAGATGGCCGTCGACTGGCGCGACCGGCCCGCGCCGCTCAGGGCGGCGGCCCTCGCCCGGCTGCCCCTCCAGGTGCCGCTGGTGCTGTGGGCGCGCGGGGTCGCCCGGAACGGGAAGGGGCGGTCATGACCGGGCGCGTCGGGATCGGGACCAAGGCCGAGGACTTCGCCCTGCCGGACGAGACCGGCACCACCCGCCGGCTCACCGAGCTGCTGGCGGCCGGACCGGTCGTCCTCTTCTTCTACCCCGCCGCCCTCACCCCCGCCTGCACCGCCGAAGCCTGCCACTTCCGCGACCTCGCCGCCGAGTTCGCAGCCGTCGGCGCCCGGCCCGTCGGGATCAGCGGGGACACCGTCGACAAGCAGCAGGAGTTCACCGGCCGGCACCGTCTCGGCATGACACTCCTCTCCGACGCCGACGGCACGGTCCGCGAGCGGTTCGGCGTCAGACGCGGCTTCTCCCTGGCGCCGACCAAACGGGTCACCTTCGTGATCGCCCAGGACCGTACCGTCCTGGAGGTCGTCCGCAGCGAACTGCGCATGAACACCCACGCCGACCGGGCCCTCGCCGCCCTCCGCGCCCACCAGGGCTGAAGCGGACACCGGGGGCGAAGCGGACACCCCGCCGCTTGATGGACCGGGACAATCGGATCATCCTGGGGCATATGAAAGATGTCGCCGCCGTGGCGGTCATCGACGCGCACGGCACGGTGACCGGGTGGACCGAGGGCGCGCGGCTGCTCACCGGCCATCCGGCCGACGAGGTCGTGGGCCGGCAGGCCACGGACCTGCTGGCCGAGGACCTCCCCGGCGGCATCCTGACCGCCCGCGCCGGCCCGGTCGCCGTGCGCCACCGCGACGGCCACCGCCTGGTGCTGCCCCTCACCGTCTGCCCGCTCGCCGGCGCCGCCGGACAGCCCGCCGGCTACGTCGTCACGGCCCTGCCTCACGGCACCACCCTGGCCGCGCAGGCCTTCGAGCAGGCGTCCATGTCGATGTCGGTCTTCGACCTCCGCCAGCGCTACCTGCGCGTCAACGCCGCCGCCTGCCACGTCATGGGCGTTTCCGAGGAAGCGCTGCTCGGCCGGTCCTTCCCCGACACCGTCGCGGACACCGAGCACAGCCGCGGCTTCCTCGCCCGTCTGCGCGAGGTCGCCGAGACCGGCCGCCCGGTGCGCTACGAGAGCTACACCGGCGCCCCCGCCCTCGACCAGGAACAGGCCTGGAGCATCGAGATGTGGCCGCTGCGCGACGCCTCCGGCGAACCGGCCGCGGTCGCGCTCGCCGCGTCCGACAGCAGCGAGCAGTACTGGGCCCGGCGCCGCCTCGCCCTGCTGAACGAGGCCGCGACCTGCGTCGGCACCACCCTGGACGTGATCGGCACCGCCGAGGAGATGATCGCCGTGCTGGTCCCGCAGTACGCGGACTTCGCCAGCGTCGACCTGCTCGACTGGGTGCTCGGCGCCGAGGAACCGCCGACGCCGCCGGACGGCGGAGTCGTCCTGCGCCGCGTCGCCCACGGCTCCACCCGTCCCGGCAACCCCGCGGCGGCGCTGCACCTCGGTGAGACCGACGTCTACCAGCCGACCTCCCCGCCCGCCCGCGCGCTGCTCCAGGGCCGCGCGGTGCTCAGCCAGGCGGGCGAGCCCGGGTTCGTCCACTGGCTGGCGGAACGCAACGCGCGCTCACCCGGGGGCCGCCCGTTCCGGCAGGGCGCCCACTCCATGATCGCGGTACCGCTGCGGGCCCGCGGCACCACCCTGGGCGTCGCGGTCTTCGTCCGCATGCGCCACCCCGACGACTACGGGCCCGACGACGCCGTCTTCGCGGAGGAACTCGCCAGCCGCGCCGCCGTCTGCATCGACAACGCCCGCCGCTTCACCCGCGAACGCGCCACGGCCCTCACCCTCCAGCACAGCCTGCTCCCGCGCGGCCTGCCCGGACAGGCCGCGGTCGACGTCGCCCACCGCTACCTGCCCAGCGGATCCCTGGCCGGCATCGGCGGCGACTGGTTCGACGTCATCCCGCTCTCCGGAGGAAGGGTCGGCCTGGTCGTGGGTGACGTGGTCGGCCACGGCATCCAGTCCTCCGCCACCATGGGCCGGCTGCGCACGGCCGTGCGCACCCTCGCCGACGTCGACCTGCCGCCCGACGAACTCCTCACCCACCTGGACGACCTGGTCACCCACCTCGCCGCCGACGGCAGCGGGGAGGAGGTCGCCGAACTCGGCGCGACCTGCCTGTACGCCGTCTACGACCCGGTCTCCCGCTGTCTCTCCCTGGCCGCCGCCGGCCACCCCGCCCCGGCCGTCGTCCTGCCCGGCGGCACCGCGCAGTTCCTCCCGGTCGCCGCCGGGCCACCGCTCGGCGTCGGCGGACTGCCGTTCGAGGCGACGGAACGGGAACTGCCCGAGGGCTCGGTCGTCGCCCTCTACACCGACGGCCTGATCGAGGACCGCGACCGGGACCTGGACGGCGCCACCGAGGAACTGCGCCGCGCCCTCACCGCACCCGCCGCCTCCCTCGAAGCCCTCGCCGACGACGTCCTGAAAGCCGTCCTGCCCGATCAGCCCGGCGACGACGTCGCCCTGCTCCTCGTGCGCACCCGTGCCCTGGGCACCGACCGGGTCGCCACCTGGGACGTGCCGCCCGACCCCGCCCAGGTCGCCGTCCTGCGGCAGGCCGCGACCGAGCAACTGACCGCCTGGGGGCTCGCCGAGACCGCCTTCGTCACCGAACTCGTCGTCAGCGAACTCGTCACCAACGCCATCCGCTACGGCGAACCGCCCATCCGGCTGCGCCTGATCCGTGACCGCGCCCTCATCTGCGAGGTCTCCGACGCCAGTTCCACCTCCCCGCACCTGCGCCGGGCGCACGCCTACGACGAGGGGGGCCGGGGACTGCTGCTCGTCGCCCAGCTCACCCAGCGCTGGGGCAGCCGGCAGACCGTCGCGGGCAAGACCATCTGGGCCGAACAGGCGCTGCCCGACGACTGATCACTGGAACGCGCAGCCCGGGTTCGGCGCGTCCTCGGAGAACGGCGAGCCGTGCGGCAGCACGTACAGCACCTCCAGGACGAGCGGCGTGTCGCCCAGGTTGCGGCCGATGTGGACGTGGTCGCTCCCGGACGGCTCCCGGATCGCCGCGCCCGTCCGGTACACGCCGTCCGAGGCGCACGTGGCGTCGAAGTGGCTGAGCGTCCCCTCCTTCACGACGCCGTACAGCGGACCGTCGTGGTAATGCCAGCCGGTGCTCTGGCCGGGCGGGACCGTGATCTCCCGCACGGTGTAGTCGGTGCCGCCGACGGTGGTCTGCGCGAGGATCCGGGCCGTCACCCCGGGGCCGGCCGGGGTCGCCCCGGCGGGGCCGCAGAGGGTGAGGGCGGCGGCGGTCACCACGCCGACGACGGCGGTACGGAGTGCGGTGCGCATGCGGGGCCTCCAGGGGCGCGAGCGGACACCGCCCGAACTTAGAGGCCCCGAAGGCGGGTTGGGGCCGGAACCCGGTGATCCGGATCCCGGCGCCCGCGGGCCGCGCCGAAACCGTCACTCCGGACGGCGCGGCTCGGCCGGTCTCACTCTCCGCCGGCGGCGGCGACCTGGGCCAGGGTGCGCCCGCTGCGCACCGAGCGGGCCCGCCGGGGATCGGGGGTGCCGTGCCCGTCCGGCCGCGCCGGCCCCTTGCGCACCAGCAGCCAGGCCTCCTCCCCGTCCCTGCCGCCGCGGAAGCGGGTGAGGGCGTACTCGCCGTGCAGCTTCGCGCCGTGCAGCCGGAAGGTGGCGTGCCCGCGCTCCAGGGACTCGGCGAAGTCCACCGGGCGCCCCCGCCGGTCGTGGCTGAGCGGCTCGTACGTCCCGCGGTCCCACACGATCACGGTGCCGCCGCCGTACTCGCCCTTCGGGATGACGCCCTCGAAGTCCTCGTACTCCAGCGGATGGTCCTCGGTCGGCACCGCCAGCCGCTTGTCCCCGGGGTCGGTGGACGGGCCCTTGGGCACGGACCAGGACTTCAGGACGTCGTCGACCTGGAGCCGGAAGTCGAAGTGCATCCGCCGCGCGTCGTGGATCTGCACCACGAACCGGGGCTCCTCGCCCCGCGTCCGGTCCACCCGCCCCGAGGGCTCACGGGTCCGCTCGAAGTCGCGCTTGCCGCGGTACGTCCGCAACCGGTCCTGTGCCGCCACCTCCGGCCCCTTCCCACGACGCCTTGCACCACACCCCGTGTGCCCCCGGGTACCCCGCCCCCGCGCGGTCAGCCCGCGATGCCGTTCAGCTCGGCCATCGCGTCGTCCGGCAGCACCAGGCCCGCCGCGGCGATGTTCTCCCGCAGGTGGTCGGGGGAGGAGGTGCCGGGGATGAGCGCGATGTTCGGCGAGCGGCGCAGCAGCCAGGCCAGCGCCACCTGCTGCGGTGACGCCCCCAGCCGGGCGGCCACCTTCGCGAGCACGTCCGACTGCAGCGGGGTGAACCCGCCGAGGGGGAAGTACGGGACAAAGGCGATGTTCTCCGCCGCCGTACGTTCCAGCAGCGCGTCGTCCTGCCGGTTCGCCAGGTTGTACAGGTTCTGCACGGTCACCACGGGCGCAATCGCCCGGGCCTCGTCCAGCTGGGCGAGGGACGCGGCGCTCAGCCCCAGGTGCCGGATCAGCCCGCGCTCGCGCAGCTCGGCCAGGGCGCCGAACTGGTCGGCGACCGAGTCCTCGTTCGGTGTGTCCATGTCGCCGAGCCGCAGATTGACCACGTCCAGCGTGTCCACGCCGAGGTTGCGCAGGTTGTCGTACACCTGCGCCTTCAGGTCCTCGGGGTGCCGGGACATGATCCAGCTGCCGTCGGCTCCCCGCCGGGCCCCGACCTTGGTGACCACGCGCAGATCGTCCGGGTAGGGGTGCAGGGCCTCCTTGATGATCTGGTTGACGACGACGGGCCCGTAGAAGTCGGCCGTGTCGATGTGGGTGATGCCCGCCTCCACCACCGCGCGCAGTACCGCCACCGCCCGGTCACGGTCCCGCGGCGGGCCGAAGACGTGCGGTCCGGCCAGCTGCATGGCGCCGTACCCGACGCGGGTCAGGGTCAGGCCGTCGGCCGGGGTGACGGTGCCACCGAGCTGTGCAGTCATGTCGTACCTCTCCAGGTGTTCCGGCCACCGGACGTTCCCGGTGGCCTCGCGATCCACCCTCCGCCCGGTCCGCGCGGTACGGCAGTGCCCCCGCGATCCTGGGAGTGACAGGGCCAGTCACCGGCGCCCGGCCGGCCGTACGGTGGGGGCGTGGACGGATCGAACGCGCTCGGTGAGTTCCTGCGCGCCCGCCGGGCGCTGGTACGGCCCCAGGACGTGGGGCTGCCCGGTGGCGGCCTGCGCCGGGTGCCGGGGCTGCGCCGCGAGGAGGTGGCGATGCTGGCCGGCATCAGCTCCGACTACTACCTGCGGCTGGAGCAGGGCCGCGACCGCAACCCCTCCGTGCAGGTGCTGGAGGCCATCGCCCGGGTGCTGCGACTGGACACGGACGCCACCGCCCACCTCGTCGGGCTCGCCCAGGAGCGGCCCGGGCCCGGCCCGCGCCCCGGGCGGCGGGCGCAGCAGGTCCCGGCGAGCCTGCTCCAGCTCATCGACGGCTGGCCGCGCAACCCCGCCTACCTCCAGAACCGCTACACCGACTGCCTGGCCGCCAACGCCCTGGCCACCGCGCTCACCCCGAACTACGCGCCCGGCGTCAATCTGCTGAGGGCCGTGTTCCTCGACCCCGCCGAGCGTGCCCTGCGCCGGGACTGGACGGACCTCACCGCGGAAGGCGTGGCCGCCCTGCGGTCCGAGGCCGGGACCGACCCGGACGACCCCCGGCTGCGCGACCTGGTCGGCGAGCTGTCCCTGCGCAGCGAACGCTTCCGCACCCTGTGGGCCCGCCACGAGGTCCGTCCCCGGCGCGGCCGGGTGAGCCACCTCAGCCATCCCCAGGTCGGCGACCTCGACCTGCACTCCCACAAGCTGTCCGTGGACGGCACCGACGGACTCACCCTGGTCGTCTTCCACGCCGAACCCGGCAGCCGCAGCGCCGAACTGCTGGACATCCTCGGCAGCCTCGCCGCTCCGGGGCGGACGAGCGCGCACGGCGCGGAACGCAAGGAGGAGCAGACCGAGGAGCCGTAGCCCCGGGCTCCCCGTGGGCTCAGAACTCCTCGTGCGTCTCGGGATCCCCGCCGAGCCGGCGCGGGGAGCGGCGGGCGACGGCCGCCATCTGGTCCTCGTCCAGCTCGAAGCCGAACACGTCCAGGTTGGCGCGCTGCCGTGCGGGGTCCGCCGACTTCGGGACCGGCAGCGCGCCGAGCTGCACGTGCCAGCGCAGCAGCACCTGTGCGGGCGTGACCCCGTGCGCCCGCGCGATCCCGGCGACCGCCGGATCGTCCAGCAGATCGCTGCCCCGGCCCAGCGGGCTCCAGCTCTCGGTGGCGATGCCCTTCTCCGTGTGGAAGGCGCGCAGCTGCTCCTGCGGGAACAGCGGGTGCAGCTCGATCTGGTTCACCGACGGCAGCACCCCGGTCTCCTTCTCCAGCCGGGTGATGTGCTCCGGCGTGAAGTTGGAGACGCCGATCGAGCGGACCAGACCGTCCTCACGCAGCCGGATCATCGCCTTCCACGCGTCGACGTACTTGTCCACCCGCGGGTTCGGCCAGTGGATCAGATACAGGTCCACGTACTCCAGGCCGAGCCGCCGCCGGGACTCCTCGAAGGACGCGAGGGTCTCCTCGTACCCGTGGTGCCGGCCCGGCAGCTTGGTCGTCACCACCACCTCCTCGCGGGGCACCCCGCTGCCCGCCACGCCCCGGCCGACGCCGGTCTCGTTGCGGTAGTTCGTCGCGGTGTCGACCAGCCGGTAGCCCGCCTCCAGCGCCGTGCGCACGGCCCGCTCGGCCTGCGTGTCGTCCAGGGGCCAGGTGCCGAGGCCGATGGCGGGGATCGTCGTACCGTCGTTGAGCGTGTACAGCGGAACACCGTTCACGATGAGACCTTCCCTCGATCGTCTGCTCTGTGTCTGTCTCCAGCCTCACGGATAGGGTGAGCGGTGATCAACCGGGCGGGTGGGAAGAGGGCGGCGGACGGCATGGGCGGCGGCGCGGACAGGAACGGCGTGGGCGGCGGGCGGCCCACCTCACGGGACGTCGCCCGGCTCGCCGGCGTCTCGCACACCGCCGTCTCCTTCGTCTTCAACGGCCGCGCCGAGGGCAACCTCTCACCCGCCACCCAGGAACGCATCCGGCAGGCCGCCGCCCGGCTCGGCTACCGGCCCGACCCGGTCGCCCGCGGTCTGCGCCGCCGCCGTACGGCCGTGATCGGCCTGGTCACCGACGAGATCGCCACGTCCCCGTTCGCCGGGCGGCTGCTGCGCGGGGCCATGGAGACCGCCTGGGACAGCGACCACCTCGTCCTCACCGTGGACTCCGGCGGCGACCCCGCCAAGGAGGACGCGGCCGTCGCGGAACTCCTCGACCGGCGCGTGGACGGCATCATCTACGCCGCGATGTCCCTGCGTCGGGTCCGCGTCCCCGAGGGCCTGCACCGCACCCACTCCGTGCTCGCCAACTGCCTGCCCGAGGACGGCTCGCTGCCCGCCGTCGTCCCCGCCGAACGGGCCGGCGGCCGGACCGCTGCACGCCTGCTGCTGGAGGCCGGGCACCGCAGGGTGGCCCTGGTCGGCGGGCAGGACGACATCGCCTCGGTGGAACGGCTGCGCGGCTTCCGGGACGCACTGCGCGCCGAGGGCATCACCGTGCCCAGGGAGTGGGTCGTGCGCACCGGCGGCGAGATCACCAGCGGCCACGAGGGAGCCACCCGGCTGCTCGCGGGCACCGCACCGCACCACCGGCCCACCGGGATCTTCTGCTACAACGACCGGGTCGCGGCGGGCGTGCTGCACGCCGCGACCCGGCTCGGGATCGCCGTGCCCGGCGAGCTGTCGGTGGTCGGCTACGACGACCAGGAGCACATGGCCGCCTTCCTCACCCCGGCCCTCACCACCGTCGCGCTGCCGCACCGGGCGATGGGCGAGGCCGCGGCCCGGCTGCTGCTCGACGCCATCGACACCGGCCGGACCCCGCCCGCCACCGTGCGGCGGCTGGCCTGTCCCGTGGTCAGCCGCGCCTCGGTGGGACCTGCTCCCACGCGCTGACCCCGGCGTCGCCCTCGACCAGCAGTTCGGCGGCGTCGCCCGGCCGGCGGTAGACCCGTTCGGTCACCGTCGCCCGGTCCGCCACGAACAGTTCGAGCAGCGAGCCGTCGGCGAGGACGCGCACGGGGAGGTCCGGCCCCGGCGGCACCGCCACCGTCACCGGTTCCGCTCCCCCGGCACCCTCGCGGGGCCACCCGGAGCGGTCCAGGACGGCGGTGCCGGCGTCCGGGTCCAGCCGGAGCGTCAGCGCCCGGTCCGCCGACCGCAGCAGGGTGACGGTGGTGACGCCGTGCGCCGTCACCGTCAGGTCGTACGCCGGCGGAAGCGGCACCGCCCGGCCCGGCCCGGTAGCGAACGGGGCGCCGGCGCGCAGGAGTTCCAGCTCCGGGGCCGGTGCGACCCGCAGGGTGCCGTCGGGGCCGGCGTCGACGACCCGGGGAGCGGTGAGCGTGCCCGCCCAGCCGGCCGCCAGCACCGCCGTCTCGTCCCGCGCCTCCCAGGACCAGCCCCACATCAGGGCCCGGCCCGGCTCCTGCAGGACGGCGGGGGCGTAGAAGTCCCGTCCGTGGTCGAGCCGGCCGCCGGCGCGGGGCACGAACCGGGGCTGCGCTCCCGGCGTCAGCCGGCCCGTCAGATAGCCGGTGGTCCGGGGGTTGCCGTCCCACAGGGACACCACCAGGACGTGGTCGCCGGCGGACGTCCCGAACAGCTGCGGGCACTCCCAGCCGACCGCCTTGTCGCCGAACGCGCCGGCCGCGACGGGGTCGTGGCCGTCCAGCAGGACACCCGCGAACCGCCAGTCGGTCAGCTCGTCGCAGCCGTACAGCAGCACCGACGCGGTCCCGTCGGCGTGGCCCGCTCCGACCAGGGCCCAGCGGTGGCCGGCGTGCCGGAAGACGAACGGGTCGCGGAACATCACCACGTCGAGCCCCGGGGGCGGCCCCGGGACCACCGGGACGGGCAGCGGCCGCCAGGCCAGCAGCCGGTCGTCGGCCGGGTCGGCCGCGCGCGCCAGACAGATGGTGCCCAGCCCGGTGTGGGCGTGGTCCACACCGGTGTACACCGCCGTGGGCACACCTCCGTCGTCCACCACGCAGCCCGACCAGCAGCCGGCCTCGTCGGGGCCGCCGGGGGTCGGGGTGAGGGCGATCGGGTGGTGCTCCCAGCGGACCAGGTCGGGGCTGGAGGCGTGGCCCCAGTGGATGTCGGCGTGCACCGGGGCGGCCGGGTTGTACTGGTAGAAGAGGTGGTGACGGCCGCGCCAGCGGAAGGGGCCGTTGGGGTCGTTGATCCAGTGGGCGGGCGGGCGGACCCGGAAACGGGGGGCGTCCGGGTCCGGGGCGGGAGCGGCGGGGCTCAACGGTTGACTCCTGCGGAGGTGATGCCCTCGCGGAGAGGGCGCTGGCCGACGACGAACACGGCGACGGCGGGGATCATGGACAGGACGACACCCGCGAGGACCACCGAGACGGAACCGGTGCCGAGGTTGCCCTGGAGGGAGACCAATCCCAGCGGAAGGGTGTAGTTCTGGCCGGAGGTCTCCAGGATCAGCGGGCGGAAGAACTCGTTCCAGTGGTAGTTGAAGGCGAGCACCCCGACGATGGCGAGGCCCGGCCGGGCCAGCGGGGCGTACACGGAACGGAAGATCCGCCAGGGCCCGGCGCCGTCCAGCATCGCCGCCTCGCCCAGGTCCTTCGGCATGCCGAGGAAGTACTGGCGCATCAGGAAGGTGCCGAACGCCGTCGGGAACGCCGGAACGATCAGACCGAGCAGGGTGTCGGTCAGGCCCGTCGACTTGAGCACCAGGAACACCGGGACGATCGTGACCTGCAAGGGGACCATCATGGTCGCCAGGACCAGACCGAACAGCGGCTTCTTGAAACGGAAGTCGAGCCGGGCGAAGGCGTAACCGGCGAGCCCCGCGGTGATCATCTGGCCGACCGCGATCAACGCGGTCACGAGCGTCGAGTTCAGCGCGAGCAGCCACACGTCGATCTGCTCGAACACACCGTGGTAGGCGGCGGCGCTGGGATGCGCGGGAATGATCTGCGGCGGCAGGTCGAACGACTCCGCCGGAGTGCGCAGCGAGGTGGACACGGTCCACACGACCGGCCCGAGGGTCAGCAGCGCGCACACCGTCAGCCCGGCGATCCGCGCCCACGGTCCGAGCGCGTACCGGGCACGGCTGAGGGTCGGAACTGCTTGGCTCATGGGACTCACCCGGCTCACTGGTAGTGGACGAAACGCCGGCTGAGCCGGAACTGGAGGGCGGTGACCGCCATGATCAGCACGAACAGCAGCACGCCCACCGCGGACGCCTCGCCGAACCGCAGCTGCTCGAAGGCCTTCTCGTAGATGACCATCACGACCGTGCGGGTGGAGTCGCCGGGGCCGCCGTCGGTGAGGACGTACGGCTGCTCGAAGACCTGGAGCGCGTTGATGATGCCGACCACCGAGGCCACCAGCAGGGTGGGGGAGAGCAGCGGCAGCGTGATGGCGAGGTGCTTGCGCGGTCCGGTCGCGCCGTCGAGCGCGGCGGCCTCGTGGATCTCCTTGGGGATGTTGTTCAGTCCGCCCACGAACAGCAGGAACGAGAACCCGAACTGCTGCCACACGTAGACGATGACCACCGTGGCCATCGCGCCGTGCTCGGAGGTCAGCCAGGGCACGGGAGCGATCCCGAACAGGCCGATCAGCCAGTTGACCACTCCGAAGTCCTGGTTGAACAGGTACTTCATCACCACCGAGATGGACGCGGCGGACAGCACGAGCGGGAAGAAGAACGCCGAGCGGAACACCGACCGCAGCCACGTGGGCATCCGGCCGTTCAGCGTCAGCGCGAGCGCCAGCGCGATCAGGAGCTGCGCGGCGACCGCGAAGACCATGAAGACCAGGGTGTTGCGGAAGGACACCAGAACGGTCGTGTCGCCGAACACCTCCCGGTAGTTGGCCGTACCGGCGAAACCGGGCGAGTCGATCACGTTCCAGTGGAAGAGGCTCAGCACGGCCGAACCGACGATCGGTACGACCGTGAAGACCACGATCCCGACCACGGTCGGCGCCAGGAACACCGCCGCCAGCAGCCGCGTCCCCCGCTCACGCGCTCCCGGGCGCACGGCCCGCGCGGCCGGGCTCGCGGCCCGCGGCCGCACGGAGGAGATCCGGGTGTCCGTCATACGTCACGCTCCATGGCCTTCTCCAGATCGCCCTGCATCCGGCGCAGCGCCGGCCCGACCGAGCCCGGGCTCGACAGCGCCGTCCCGGTGTGCTTCAGCAGCACCTGGGTCACCTCGGCGACCTGCGGCGGGGCCGGGATGGGCCCGGTGTCGGGGAACCGGTCGAGGGTGTCGTAGAAGACCCGCCAGTGCGCCGGGCCGGTCTCCCGGTAGCGGTCCGCGGTCAGCATCGAACGGCGGGCCGGGGTGGTCTGGTTGGTGGTGAACAGCGTGCTCAGGGTGTCGCGGCGGGCCGAGTACTTGATGAACTCCCAGGCCGCGTCCTGCTTCTTCGAGGTGCGCAGCAGCGCGTAGCCGGCCGCGCCGAACTGGTGGCGCTGGGTGTGCCGGCGCGGGAAGTACTGCACGTCGAAGCCGTCGGCGCGCATCCCGGCCAGATGCAGACCGCCCGCCCAGAAGCCGCCGGCCGGGGTGACCCCGACCCGGCCGGTGGAGAACACGCCGATGAGGTTCTGGCCGTTGCCGCCCTCGGGCCGGGTGCACAGCCCGTCGTGGACCAGGGAGGCGAGGTAGTCGTACGCCTCCACCACCCGGTCGTCCGTCACCTGCGGCGTCGTCCAGCGGAAGCCGCCCCCGCGGCCCCGCCGCCGGTCCGCCGGGTAGAAGGCGTCCCAGAGCCAGGAGCCGCCCGGCGCCTTGGACTCGGCGAGCAGGTTGGTGCCGTTCGCGAACAGCCAGGGGACCACCCCGCCCCAGAGCCGGTTGGTCCAGAAGTACGGCGTGAAGTGCGAGTCGCTCGCCTTCTTCATCCGGCGCAGCAGCGCGGTGAAGTCGTCCCGCGTCCAGTCCCCGGCCGGGAACTCGGCGCCGGCCCGCCGCAGCACCCGGGTGTTGAGGTACATGTCGGCGGCGTTGAACTCGATCGGGAGCTGGTAGAGGCTGCCCTCGTACATCATCGACTCCACCAGTGAGGGGTGGACGTCGGCGAAGTACTCCCGCAGTTCGGCCGCGTCCCGCCGCACCCAGCGGTCCAGGGGCACCCCCAGGTGGCGGGCGAACAGCTGCACCCCCTCGGTGGCCACATAGACCAGGTCGGGCGCGGTGCCCGCCGCGATCTGCGTGAGGATCTTGGCGAAGAAGTCCGACCAGTCCACGGCCTGCACCGCGTTGACGCGGACCTTGATGTCGGGGTGCAGCCGGCGGAAGCCGTCGACCAGGGCGCGGACCCCGGCCGGGGAGAACGCGGAACCCAGGGTGGCGACGACCAGCGAGCCGTCGTCGCGGCCCGGGATGTCGGCTCCGGTGAGCCGGTCCCAGCTCGCGGCGGTGCCGGCGAGCGCGGCGGCTCCCGCGCCGTAGGCGCCGTACCGCAGCAGGGCGCGGCGGGAGTAGAGCGAGTCGGTCATCCAAGCGTGCCTAACTCGTGTTAGTCGAGGAGTGATGCCCACGATGATGAAAAGCGCGTCACATCCGTGTCAAGGCGCGGGAACACTTGACCTTTAACGAGTTAGGTCTACAGTCCCTTGAGCCGATGACCCGTCAGGAAGGGGACACCGAGAGATGCGTGGTCTGAGCAGAAGGGCCCTGTTCGCCTCCACGGCCGCAGGAGCGGGCGCGGCGCTGCTGCCCGCGGCGCCCGCCGGGGCGAGGCCGCGGCCCGGGGCGGCGGCCGGATGCGCGCGGTACCGCGCCGACTACCACTTCACCGTGCCCGACCAGTGGAAGAACGATCCGCAGCGCCCGGTCTGGATCGACGGCGAGTACCACTGCTACTACCTCTACAACGCCGACTACCTGGACGGCGTGGAGGGCACCGCGTGGCGGCTGGCCACCAGCACCGACCTCGTCTCCTTCACCGACCGGGGCATCGCCGTCCCCAAGGACACGACCGTCAACGGCGACGTGTGGTCGGGCTCGGCGGTGGTCGACACCACCGGCACGGCCGGCTTCGGCGCGGGCGCGGTCGTCGCCGTCGTCACCATGTCACCCGGCGGCGGCACCGACCACCAGGAGCAGTTCCTGTACTACTCGACGGACGGCGGCCGCACCTTCACCCCCCACGGCACCGACCCCGTTCTCCCCAACCCGGGGGTCCTCGACTTCCGCGACCCCAAGCTGATCCGTGACGACGACCACGACCGCTGGGTGATGGCCCTCGCCGAACGGAACAAGGTCGGCTTCTACCACTCGGCGGACCTCAGGTCCTGGACGTACGCGGGCGCTTTCGTCAAGGACGGCCTCGGCGTCCTGGAATGCCCCGACCTGTTCCGCATCACCGCCGACGACGGCGCCGTGAAGTGGGTGCTGGGCGTGAGCGCGGACGGCACCGGCTCCGGGCAGCCCTGTACCTACGCCTACTGGACGGGCTCGTTCGACGGCGCGGGGTTCACCGCCGACTCCGCCGACCCGCAGTGGCTCGACCACGGCTGGGACTGGTACGCGGCCGTCACCTTCGAGAAGCGGAACCCGGACGGCACGGTGGACCCGGCCACCCGCCACGCCCTGGCCTGGCTGAACAACTGGGCCTACGCGCACACCACCCCCACCATCGACGGCGACGGCTTCAACGGCACCGACTCGATCGTCCGCGAGATCACCCTGAGGAGGACCGCCTCCGGCGGCTACCACCTCGCCTCCCGCCCGGTCCCCGCGCTCGACGCCTACGTCTCCAGGACCGTGCGCCTCGGCGACCTGACGGTCGACGGCACCCGCACGCTCGACCACACCGGCATCTCCTACGAGCTGAGCACCGAGATCACCTGGTCCGAACTCACCGGCGCGGGCGTCCAGCTGCGCCGTTCCCGGGACGGTGTACGGCACATCGACGCCGGGGTGTACGGCGACTACGCCTTCCTCAACCGGCGCGGCACGGTCAACCCCGACCCCGGCGGCACCCGGCAGGAGAGCCGCACCCCGTTCGACCGGTCCGCCGGCCGGGTGCGGCTGCGGATCCTCGTGGACCGCACGTCCGTCGAGATGTTCGTGGACGACGGCCGGTACGTGCACTCCGCCGAGGTGTTCCCCTACCTGGTCGACGACCGTCTGGCCCTGTTCAGCGCCGGCGGCACGGCCGTGTTCCGGAACACGGTGATACGGGAGTTCGCCGTGCCGGGGCAGAGGGTGTCACGATCTCCCCGGTAGCGGACACGGACGAGCACCGGAGGGCGCATGACGACGGACAGGGCGGCCGCGGACGGAACGGGTCACGTCGCGGGCGTGGAGGTGCGGCCGGTCGCCGGGCACATCGGGGCCGAGATCACCGGCGTCGACCTCGCCGGGCCACTGGACGACGCGGTGACCGCGCTCATCAGGGACGCGGTGCTGCGCTGGAAGGTGGTGTTCTTCCGCGGCCAGCGGCTGGACCACGCCGGACACGTCGCCTTCGCGCGCCGCTTCGGCGAACCGGTGGTGCTCCCGCGCCGCGGACCGCACTCCCCGCCCGGCTTCCCCGAGATCGAGACCACCGCCGACCGGCTGGAACTGGGCGGACGGTACGGCATGGACCACGACGAGTGGCTGAGCCGGCGCCGGCACACCCTGCTGCGCGGCTGGCACTGCGACCACGGGGCCCGCGTCGACCCGCCGGCCGCGACCATCCTGCGCGCCGAGACCGTCCCGCCCTACGGCGGCGACACCACGTGGGCCAACCTGGCCGCCGCCTACGCCGGACTGTCCGCACCGGTCCGCGCCTTCGCCGACGGCCTGCGCGCCGAACACCGGCTCGGCGTCGGCTACCAGCCCCGGCCCGGCGACGACGCCTACCTCCGCCACCTGCTGGACCACCAGGTCGCCTCCGTGCACCCGCTGGTCCGGGTGCACCCGGAGACCGGGGAACGGGTGCTGTTCGTGAACGGCTACTACGTCGAGCAGATCGTGGACGTCTCCCGGCCGGAGAGCGCGGCACTGCTTCAGATGCTGCTGGAGCAGGCCGTGCGCCCCGAGTACACGGTCCGCTTCCGCTGGGAGCCCGGCAGTGTCGCCTTCTGGGACAACCGGGCCACGATGCACCTGGCGCCGAGCGACCATGTGCGTGTGGGCTCCCCGCGGGTCATGCACCGGGTGATGCTTCACGGTGAGGTGCCGGTCGGGGTGGACGGGCGGCCCTCCGCACCGGTCACCGGCACGGCAGCGGGCCGCTGGTGACTCAGGCGGCGGGCCGCCACCCCAGCGCCGGGCCCAGCCGCGTCGCCATGTCGGTCAGGATCTGCACGTAGTCCTCGTGCTCGAACGTGAACGGCAGCGCGAACGCCACCTCGTCCACCTCGCGGAACGCGGCGTGCGCGTGCAGCCGTTCGGCGAGCTCCGCGGAGGTGCCGACCAGGTCCGGCGCGAACAGCAGCCGGGCCGGGCCCTGCGGAGAGGCCGTACGGGGCAGGCGCCCGGCGGCGTAGGCCTCGTACTTGGCGCGCTGCTCCGGTGTCGCCGAGTCGGTGGGGATCACCACCAGCCCCTGGGAGACCCGGGCCGCCTCCCCGTCCGGGTGACGGGCGCGGAACGCGCGGATGTGGGACAGCTGGATCTCCGCGAAGTCCAGGGGCGCCTCGGGGTCCTCCGCCTTGACGACACTGCTGGTCAGGAAGTTCATGCCGTGCTCGCCGGCCCAGCGCGCCGAGCCGAGGCTGCCGCCGCCGTACCACAGCCGCCGGCCCAGCCCGGGGGAGTGCGGCTGGACGACGTCGCTGAAGACCTCGATGCCCTCCACCCCGCTGAAGTCGGTGGCGGGCTTGCCGCGCACCAGGTCGAGCAGCCGCCGCACGCGCTCGTAGGAGAAGTCCTCCGCGTCGGCGGTGCCCGGGTAGAGGGCGTCCTTGACCTGGTCGTAGTGCAGGGGCGGGCCCACGCTGACGCCCGGGTTCAGCCGGCCGCCGGACAGCACGTCCACCGTCGCCAGGTCCTCGGCGAGCCGCAGCGGGTTCTCCCAGCCGAGCGGTGTCACCGCGGTGCCCAGCTCGATCCGGCGGGTGCGCTGCGAGGCGGCGGCCAGCACGGCGACCGGGGACGATATGCCGTACTGGAGGTGCCGGTGACGGACCCAGGCGCTGTCGAAGCCGAGCCGCTCGCCCAGCTCGATGATCTCCAGGGTGGACTCGTGGCCCCGGCCCGGGTCCGCGGGGTCGAACAGGCCGATGGTGAGGAAGCCCAGCTTGCGCAGCGGGCGACGGGTGGACGGCACGGGCTCCTCCAGCGGTGGTACGTCGGCTCCGCACCGATTCTCGCAGGCGAGTGTGACAACCGTGTGATCGGTTCGGCCGGCGCCGTGATCACGCGGTCCGGGGCAGCGGGATGACCACCTCGTCCTCCACCGGCGGTTCGAGTTCCTGCGCGCGGTTGCCGGTCGCGGCGAAGCAGCGCAGCCGGACCGCGTCCGGAGCGACGTCCAGCCGCAGGAAGCACTTGAAGAAGGGCGGGCTGTAGGTGGCCGAGGACGGCGAGAACAGCTGGGTGTAGATCTTCCGGACGGGCAGCCGGAACCGGGCGGGACGGCCGGGGCGGCGGCCGGCCCCGAGGAGGCTCGCGACCAGGCGGGCACGGCGGGTGACCCGGACGTCCGGGCCGGGCGCGCGGGCCGGTTCGATGCCCAGCCGCTCGGCGATCACCGCCGTCGCCTCCTGCTCGGTGAGGGTGAAGAAGCGGCGCAGCCGGAGCCTGCGGCCGTACAGACGGCTGTAGAAGGCGAGCGAGTCGCCGCGCAGCGGGTAGCAGCGGAACGCGCCCTCGGTGACCCCGCCGACCGCGACCGGCGGGATGGTGTGCGTGGCGTGCATGAACGCCCCGCCGCCGCCCGCGACGACGTACTGGATCGTGCGCCCGTCCACGTCGACCGGGTACCGCTGGTAGTTGTGGATGTCGCCGCCGATCGCGGCCACGTAGTGGTGCTCGGGGGCCCGGACGATCTCGTCCACCGTGCCGCCGCCCTCGATGGGGCAGGGGTGGTGCTCCCCGTCGACGTACAGCGGCGATCCGGTGACGAGGATCTTCGGGCGGGACCCCTTCGATATCTCCCGCAGCCAGGCGCCCTGTTCGGCGTCGACCGTGCCCAGCAGACCGGTGTCGATCCCGACGATCCGCACCGGCCCCGCGTCGATCGCCCAGTACGGGCCCGGCTGCGCCGCCTGTTGGCCCGGCGCCGCGCGCAATTCCCGTGCCCTGGCCAGCCGTTGCTCGTCGACGGGGCGCGCCCGGTGCCACAGCAGGGAGCGCCACCAGGCGCGGGTGAGCGGGCGGGGCCGGGGCTCAGGGGCGGGCGGTGGGGGGTCGGCGCAGAAGACGCGCATGAAGGCGCCGAGGTCCTCGTACCAGTCGTGGTTGCCGGGGATCGCGTAGATCGGCGCGGGATAGTCCTGGTACGGCCTGAAGAACTTGTCGCCGTAGTCGTCGGCGCTGCCGACGGGATAGATCACGTCGCTGGCGATGACCGCGAAGTCGGTGTCCCGGCCCACTTCGAGGAAGCCGGGCACGACGGCGTACTGGGAGTCGTCCCCCTCACCCGTGTCCCCGATGACCATGAAGGAGAACCGTTCCGGTACGTCCCGGCGGACCACCTTGTCCGCGGGCGCTCCCGCGGCCGCCCGGGACGCCACCCAGCGGCTGCGGGTACGGCCGGTCGGGTCGCCGAACCAGGACGCCAGCACGCCGTTGCGGGCGGCCCACAGGACGCGCGGGTTCAGCCACGACAGCTTCTCGACGTGGTCCGGCATCAGCCGTCCGTAGGTGCCGGGTTCGGCCGCGCCCCAGCCGGCGCCCTGTGCGGTATCGCGTGAGGAGTCAGACACGCGGTGCACGGTAACAACGCGCCGGTCAGCGGCGGAATGCCGGGGTCACGCCCAACGCGCCCAGGCGCACGGTGGGTTAGGGCACGCTACCCTCTGCGGGACGGGGCACCCCTCCTCCGCACGGGAACGGATCGCATGGAACTCTCCTTCTCCGGCCGGGTCGTCGAGTGGCGGGGACCGTCGCCGTACTACTTCGTCGCCGTGCCCGGACAGGAGTCCGCGGACATCGGCGAGGTGGCCGCCCAGGCCACCTACGGCTGGGGCGCGGTCCCCGTCACGGCCAGGATCGGCGCGACCGGCTTCGCCACCTCGCTCTTCCCGAAGGACGGCGCGTACCTGCTCCCGCTGAAGAGGGCCGTGCGGGCGCCGGAAGGGCTGGCGGTGGGCGACGAGGTGACCGTGGAGCTGACCGTGCGCCTGTGACGCCCACGGCACGCGCGCGCGGCGGTCACGGCTTGCGGGCGAGCCCTCCGTGTTCCGCGACGGCCCGCGGGACCGGGGAGCCGGGCTCCGGGCGCCAAGGGGTGACCGGTACGGCGCCGGGGCGATGAGATCAGACCGTCGCAGGCCTCCCGGGCCCGATCGAGGACTCCCGCGAGGGGGCGACCGCCTCCGTCGACGCCGACGCCAGGGACCCGGACCGCATCCTCGCGGCGGCCGGGACGCCGGACCCGAGAAGGCGAGCGGCGTCCGGGCGTGCGCCAGGGCCGGCGGTCGGCAGACCGGTGCCGACGTACCGGAACTGCCGGATGCCCGCCTCGCGGACCGGGTGGGTGACGTCGGTGCCGCACTCGGCCCGCATCTGGAGCCACCGGCTGGGCGGCGAGGACGACCACCCGGTCGACCAGCAGGCCCGCGACGCGTGTCGATCCGCCGCTGCGCCGCCGGCGTGGGCGGCGTGGCGGGACCGGTCATGGGTCGTGCCCCCTCCTCGGCCGGGACGTGGTTCCGCCACCGCCCGACCTACGGCCCTGGACGCCGCCCGTCCCGCCTCCCTTGTTCGCGCTCGGGGCGATAGGGAAAACCCTCGATTGACCCGCCGTTGGGTGACATGGCTCGGTCAATGCTGTCATTCTCCCTCAGCACGCTGATCCACCCCACACGTTCATGGATCACGGTCCCGCACAGCTCAGCTCACCCCGGGCAGCAGTCCCGTCTGCCCGTCTGTCACCGGCCGCAGACCCGCGGTCGCAGCAGGAGGAGTACGAGTGAGACCCCACAGACCCCTTCCCCACAAGCGGGCCACGGTAGGAGCCGCCCTGGTCTCCACCGCGGCCTTCCTCGCCGTCGGCCTCCAGGCGGTCCCGGCCACCGCCGCACCGGCCGCCCCCCACCCCGGCCCGCTGCGCACCGGCGGCCTGGAGGCCAGGCTCAGCCCGGCCCAGCACCAGGCGCTGGTCAAGAGCGCCCGGCAGCAGACCTCCACGACCGCGCGCACCCTCGGCCTCGGCGCCCAGGAGAAGCTGGTCGTCAAGGACGTCGTCAAGGACAACGACGGCACCCTGCACACGCGGTACGAGCGCACGTACGCCGGACTGCCCGTCCTCGGCGGCGACCTCGTCGTGCACACCCCGCCCGCCTCCCTGGCCAAGGGCACGGTGAGCGCCACCTTCAACAACAAGCGCACGATCAAGGTGCGTTCCACCACCGCGACCGTCAGCAAGGCCGCCGCCGCGACCACGGCCCTGAAGGCCGCGAAGACCCTGCGTGCCGAGAAGCCCACCACCGACAGCGCCCGCAAGGTGATCTGGGCCGGCAACGGCACCCCGAAGCTCGCCTGGGAGACGGTGGTCGGCGGCTTGCAGGACGACGGCACGCCCAGCCAGTTGCACGTCATCACCGACGCCACCACCGGCAAGGAGCTGTACCGGTACCAGGCGGTCAAGACCGGCACCGGCAACACCCAGTACAGCGGCAGCGTCACCCTGAACACCACGCTGTCGGGCTCGACGTACCAGCTCAACGACACCACGCGCGGCGGGCACAAGACGTACAACCTCAACCGGGGCACCTCCGGCACCGGTACTCTGATGACCGACGCCGACGACGTCTGGGGCGACGGGACCGGCTCCAACACCCAGACCGCCGGCGCCGACGCCGCCTACGGCGCGCAGGAGACCTGGGACTTCTACAAGAACACCTTCGGGCGCAGCGGCATCCGCAACGACGGCGTCGCCGCCTACAGCCGCGTCCACTACAGCAGCGGCTACGTCAACGCGTTCTGGGACGACAGCTGCTTCTGCATGACCTACGGCGACGGCTCGGGCAACACCCACGCCCTGACCTCGCTGGACGTGGCCGGCCACGAGATGAGCCACGGCGTCACCTCCAACACCGCCGGCCTGGAGTACAGCGGTGAGTCGGGCGGCCTGAACGAGGCGACCTCCGACATCTTCGGCACCGGCGTGGAGTTCTACGCGAACAACTCCAAGGACGTCGGCGACTACCTCATCGGCGAGAAGATCGACATCAACGGCGACGGCTCGCCGCTGCGGTACATGGACAAGCCGAGCAAGGACGGCGGTTCGGCGGACAGCTGGTACTCCGGGGTCGGCAACCTGGACGTGCACTACTCCTCGGGCCCGGCGAACCACATGTTCTACCTGCTGTCCGAGGGCAGCGGCAGCAAGGTCATCAACGGCGTGACCTACAACAGCCCGACCTCCGACGGCGTCGCCGTCACCGGCATCGGCCGCGACGCCGCGCTGAAGATCTGGTACAAGGCGCTGACGACGTACATGACGTCCAGCACCAACTACGCCGGCGCCCGTACCGCCGCCCTCAACGCCGCCGCGGCGCTGTACGGCACCAACTCCACGCAGTACGCGGGGGTGGGCAACGCCTTCGCCGGTATCAACGTGGGCGGCCACATCAACCCGCCGAGCAGTGGGGTGACGGTCACCAACCCGGGCAGCCAGTCCTCCACCGTCGGCACCGCCGTGAGCCTGCAGATCCAGGCGAGCAGCACCAACAGCGGCGCCCTGACGTACAGCGCCTCCGGTCTGCCGGCCGGCCTGTCGATCAACGGCTCGACCGGTCTGATCTCGGGTACGCCCACCGCGGCGGGCACCTCCAGCACCACCGTCACGGTCAAGGACTCCACCGGCGCGACCGGCACCGCCACCTTCAGCTGGACGGTCAGCACGACCGGCGGCGGCTGCACCTCCACCCAGCTGCTGAGCAACCCCGGCTTCGAGTCGGGCAGCACCGGCTGGACCGCGACCAGCGGCGTCATCACCACGGACAGCGGTGAGGCGGCCCACAGCGGCTCCTACAAGGCCTGGCTGGACGGGTACGGCTCCTCGCACACCGACAGCGTCTCCCAGTCGGTGACGATCCCCGCGGGCTGCAAGGCGACCCTGACCTTCTACCTGCACGTCGACACCGCGGAGTCCGGCAGCACCGCCTACGACAAGCTGACGGTGACCGCCGGTTCGAAGACCCTCGCGACCTACTCGAACCTCAACGCGGCCTCCGGCTACACCCAGAAGACCTTCGACCTGTCCTCGCTGGCGGGCTCGACGGTCACGCTGAAGTTCAACGGCGTGGAGGACTCCTCGCTGCAGACCAGCTTCGTCGTGGACGACACGGCCCTGACGACCGGCTGATCCGGCACTGACGACAGCGGTCCCGCACCCGGCCGTCCGGGTGCGGGACCGCTCGCGTGTCAGCTCAGCGGATCGAGCGTCAGATACGCCTGCTGCGGATTGCCGTCGTGCACCAGCGACTCCTGGTTGCCGACGTCGTCGAAGGCGAACGCGTACGCCTTCCCGTCGGCCGTCTGCGCGTGGATCGCGCGCGCGTAGTGGTTGGTCACCGCGTCCCGGTAGAAGTTCGCCGTCGTCGTGTCCGGCTGGCTGGGGTTCACCAGCAGCGTCGAACGGTTGAAACCGGCGCACAGCGTGCGGGAGATGGGCCCGCGGACGGTGTCGTTGGGTGCGTCCAGCAGCTTGTGGCAGCCGAAGATGCTGGCCGCGTCGGGCTTCTGGAAGCTGGTGACGACCGCGCCGGAGGAGTTGGTGAAGTTCATGACGTTCCCGGAGACACGGCCGTAGTACTTGATGTCCGGCTGGTCGGCGAACGGCGTGACGGTCAGCGTGGAGGTCGCGTACTTCTGCCAGACCCGGCCGACGTAGTCGTCCATCACGTTCGCCGGCAGGGCGCCGGTCTCCACCCCGTACAGCGGGGACAGTGCGCGCAGCACGGTGCCGTCGGGACGGGTCTGGATCAGCTCCGCCCAGCCGCCCGGCTGCGCGCGGAGCGTGCTGAAGAAGCCGTTCCAGCCGCCGGACTTCAGGTGCCCGGTGCTGCCGACGCTGCCGTCGGCCCGCTGCACCCCGACCGCGTACGGCGCCGAGAACATGTCCACCTGGGTGCTGTTGAGCCACAGCCCGGAGTCGTTGAGCGTGTACTCCGACCAGTTGAAGAGGATGTTCCGGTTGGGGTCGGACGGGTTCTGGACGGCCGGCTGCACCAGTCCGCCGGTGGTGAGCCTGAAGTCGAGCTTCTGGCCGTACGAGAAGTAGATGCGGCCGGAGAACTTGGGGATGCGGATGGTCGTGGACTGCCCGGCGGCCGGGCCGGGTATCGCCGCGTCCGGTGCGGGGGTCGGCGGATTGCCGCCCGCCGGCCAGGCGTGGAAGGCGCCGCTCGCGTCGGCCCAGCCCTGCCGTCCCGAGGACAGCTGGGTGCCGAGGTCGTAGAGGTACACCGGCTCGGAACGACCCGAGTTGTTCGTGATCTTCAGCGGGATGGTGTCGGGGACGGCGGCGTCGGCGCGCTGGGGTGCGCCGAGGCCGAGCAGTCCGCCGAGCAGCGCCGCGGCGGCGGCCAGGGGGAGCGCGCGACGGGGAAGCGCGCGGCGGTTGGACCTGTGGGGCACTCTCCACCTCCGTGTGGGGTCGGGGTCGTACGGAATTGGTCCGTACCTGCTTGAGAGCGCTCTCAGGTTGAGGCTGAGACGAGTGCATGTCAATGACATGGACAAGATCGGCCCCGGCGCCCGCCGTCGGGGAGGGCGCCGGGCCCGGCGTCGGGACGTGCCCGAACAGGGTCGGAACGGTGCCCGAACGGGGTCAGAACGTGCGCTTGAGCAGACCGAGCAGCGCGGCCCAGTGCCGCTCGTCGGCCTCCCGGTCGTAGGCCGGGGTGTCCGCCTGGGTGTAGCCGTGGTGGGCACCGCTGTACACCTCGCAGGTGTGCCGCACCCCGGCGGCGGTCAACGCCTCCTCGAAGCGGGCCACCTGCTCCGGCGGCAGCGACGGGTCCTCGTCGGCGTGCCCGAAGTAGAGCTCGGCGGTGATGGCCGGAGCCTGCAGGTGCGGGCTGTCCGGGTCGTCGGTGGCGAGGCGCCCGCCGTGGAAGCCGGCCCCCGCCGCGATCCGGTCCGGGTGGGCGCCCGCGGTCCACAGCACGAGCCGGGCGCCCATGCAGTAGCCGGTCAGCGCGGCCGGGCCGTCGGCCGCGACCGGGCTGTCGGCCAGCCACCGCAGGTAGGCGTCCGCGTCCCGCCTCACCTGGTCCGGCGTCAGCCCGGCCACGATCGGACCGAGCCGCTCCCAGAGGGTCGGGTCGGCGCCCGGGTCGATGAACTCGGGCAGCCGGAGGACCGGTGCCCGGCCCAGACGGTAGAACACGTTCGGCACCAGCACCGTGTAACCGGCGCCGGCGAGCCGGTCGGCCATCGACCGCAGGTACGGCCGCAGACCGTAGGCGTCCTGGTAGAAGAGGACGGCCGGGCGGGGCCGGCCGTCGGCCGGATGGACGAGATAGGCGTCGGCGACGCCGTCCTCGGTGGGGATGTCGACGGCGGTCGCCTGGACATCGGTCATGGTGAGAAGGCCCTCCCTCGGGAACGGGCGCGGGCGGCGGATGCCCGCCCGGCGCCGCGGCTACGGCCATGCTGCCACGCAAGATCCGGTCCGGCGCACCCGGTGCCCCGGGCGCTCACGCGCGGGGCTTGAGTGGGGGCGGGCCCACGCGTGGCCTGGCCGCCGGTGCCGGGGCGCTCGCACGCGGTGGGCAGCGGCTCGGGTGGCTCGCCCGGTGCCGAGGGTGGTGCCGGTGGCGCTGCGTGCGCGGCGGGCGCGGCCGGGTCCGTGCGATGCCGTTGGCGTCCGTGTCGAGCGGCCGGGGTGCTCACCCGGCGGGCCGGTCGCCCCCGGTGCTCACGTGCGTCGGCCGGGGTGCCCGGCCGGTGGGAACCGGCCTCCCCGGCGTTCGCCCGGTGGGTGCCGGTGCCCCCGGCGCTCACTCGAAGCGGCTGGTGTCCCCGGCGCCCCGCCGGACGATCTCCGCCTCGCCGCTGGAGAAGTCGACCACCGTCGTCGGTTCGGTGCCGCAGTCGCCCGAGTCGACCACGGCGTCCACCACGTGGTCGAGCCGGTCCTTGATCTCCCAGCCCTGGGTCAGCGGCTCCTCCTCGTCCGGCAGCAGCAGCGTGCTGGACAGCAGCGGCTCACCCAGCTCCGCCAGCAACGCCTGGGTGACCACATGGTCGGGGATGCGCACGCCCACGGTCTTCTTCTTCGGGTGCTGGAGCATGCGCGGCACCTCGCGGGTGGCTGGCAGGATGAACGTGTAGCTGCCCGGTGTCGACGCCTTCACGGCCCGGAACACGTCGTTGTCGACCCGGACGAACTGGCCGAGCTGCGCGAAGTCCCGGCACATCAGGGTGAAGTGGTGCCGGTGGTCCAGCCGGCGGATGGAGCGGATCCGGTCCGTCCCGTCCCGGCTGCCCAGCCGGCAGCCGAGGGCGTAGCAGGAGTCGGTCGGGTATGCGATGAGCGCGCCCGAGCGGACCGCGTCGGCGACCTGGCCGATGCTGCGCGGCTGCGGGTTCTCGGGGTGCACGTCGAAGTACTTCGCCATCTGCCGAGCTTATGCGGTCCCGGGGCGCGGGACGGACACCTGTGGCCTCATACCTTGGCTTGACCGGCCATCCGGCTTGACCGGCCCGCCGGGTCCGGCCCGGCCCCACCGGCCGTAGCGTTCCCACCGGTCTGACGGGCCCACCGGGCCGGGCCCCACCGGCCTGACGGGCCCCGCTGGCCTGACGGGTCCGCCCGGCCTGACCGGCCGTACTGGCCTGTCCCACCAGGCCGAACCCCACTGGCCTGACCGGCTCGGCCGGCCCGACCGTCCGACCGGGACCGCACCGGCTGGCGGACTCGGCCTGCGGCCTGCCCGCTTGTCGGTCTGTCGGCCTGCGGACACAGCGGGCCCGGTCGGCATTCCGGCCGCCCCGGCGGTGGCTGTCCGGTCGGGCCTGCCCGCCTGGGGCATACCCCAGGGGGCGAAGAGCCGGGCGTGCGGGGTGCGGCTCGCGCCGTCGCGCCAGGCGCGGACGACCGGCGCCGGGCGGCACCGCCATCGTGCCCTCCCGTTGCCGGAAGTCGTGCGCGTACTTCCCGGATTCCCGGGCATCCGACCTCTGAGTCGCCCAGGGCCTTCCCCCCGCCCGGGGCGCGGCGTCTCCGCCGGCGGCCACCCCCCCAGGCCGCCGGCGGAGCCATGTCCGCCGGGACCGGCCCGTGGCCCGTCACGTCTCCAGGGGCCTCGGGCTCGCCGGCCGCGCGTCAGGGACGAGCGGGCCGGGAACCGGCCGGGTTCGCCCTGTCCGGCCGCCGGCGCGGTCGGCAGGTCGCACACGTGCCGTGGGGAGGTGCCCACGGCCACGCCCGGCACGTTCGCCTCGCGCATGATCCACCGTACGGGCGCGTCGAGCCGGCGCCTCACGGCGGGGGAGAGGACGCGGACGTCCGGTTTCGAGACCGACGGACACGGCCGGGCGGCGGCCGGTGCGGGCTCTGCCGTGAGCGGCGCGCGCAGCGCTCCCGCCGGTACGGCGACCCCGGCCACCCGGCGCAGGCGTACGGACGTGAGCTGCATGGGCTGACTCCAGGCACCTGAGAGGCGACCGTGCGCGGGGCGGACGTGGGAGCCCGGACCAGCTCGGCATAGGAGCGCCCCGGCGCGAGCCGGGAGGCTCCCGACCGACGTAATGCTTGTCCGACGGGCGGAAGGTCTCGTTCGGGCGATGGAGTCACCCGACCCGGTGAGCGCGCGGTCCGGGGCGTACCGGTGGCGGGTTCCGGGCGTTGCCCCGGCATGAACCGCTTGGACTGGATGGACCGGATGGAGCGCATGGACCGGATCCGCCGGCTGCGCCAGATGGACCGTACCGGGGAGCCGATCTACGCCGGGCTCGTCGCGGAGTGGCGGGCGCAGGGGCGGACCGTCCCCGCCGAGCCGGACGCGCTGTGGGCCGCCCTCTCCGGCCGCACCCGCGGCGCCCGGCGCGAGGCCAGGCACCTGTGAACCGTCACCGGTACGGCGCGCACAGCGGGGCGAGCACCGCCAGCGTGCCGTTGGCCTGTTGCAGCGCCTCCTCCAGGGCGCCGGGCGCGTGCAGCGTGCCGGTGCCGTCGGGTGGCACGAGCCACTCCAGGGAGCGCGCCGGCCGGTAGGGCGGCGGTACGGTCACCCAGGACCCTTTGGTCGCGTACCGCAGCCCGGCGCCGATCCAGCCGTCGGACGGGTCCGGCGGCAGGAAGAACCCCACCCTGCCCGCCGCCGTGTCCACCAGCGTCGGCCCCGGCACCGGCAGGCCGGGCCGCCACAGCAGGTCCAGGGCGAGCAGTCCCAGCCGGTCCGGGACGCTCAGCACGTCCCAGAAGCGGCCCGCCTCCAGCAGTGCGACGCCCTCGCCGTGGTCCCACTCCCATTTGCAGGCGCGCGGGTCGGCCGACGCCGCCGCCAGCCACTCCACGCCCCGCATCCACATCGTGTTCGTCATGCACTGCTCCGGATGTCCTCGCTCGCCTGCCCGGGCGCAGGGAACGGCCGTGTCCGGGCACTTCGTGCGTCCGCACGCCAACCCGGCATATGCATGGTTGTAGATATTTCTATGTGGCGGAAGGGGTGGCGCGCCCTGGCGTTTGAGTGGGGACGTTCGAACTCCGCGCGGGGGTTCGTCAGTTGGGGTACGGGGATGCGTCACTCGTCCGAGGGGGGAGGCATCCGCGGGACACGTGATTCGAGCGTCCACACAATCGATTCGAGCGTCATCCCTTGAGATACTCGTCGTTTCCGTCGTACGCTCACGGCATTCCCTCCCCGTCTCTGCCGAGGTGTCCCATGGACCGCACGCGTCTGCCCGCCCTTCTGGCCCGCGAGAGCGCCGAGGCCGAACGCCGCAACCCGCGCTCCCGGGCGGCGTACGCGCGCGCCGACCACCTCTTCGGCCGGGTGCCGATGACCTGGATGAACAAGACCGCCGGTGCCTTTCCGCGCTACCTGGCAGGGGCGCGCGGCGCCCGGGTCACCGACGTCGACGGTCACGCGTACATCGACTTCTGCCTCGGTGACACCGGCGCGATGGCCGGCCACTCACCCGCGCCCGTCACCGAGGCGGTGCACCGCCGCTACGCCGAACTGGGCGGGGCCACCGCCATGCTGCCCACCGAGGACGCCGAGTGGGTCGGCGCCGAACTGACCCGCCGCTTCGGCCTGGCCCGCTGGAGCTTCTCGCTCACCGCCACCGACGCCAACCGCTGGGCGATCCGGCTGGCCCGTGCCGTCACCGGCCGGCCGAAGATCCTCGTCAACAGCTACTGCTACCACGGCAGCGTGGACGAGTCGCTGATCGTCACCGGCCCGGACGGCACCGGCACCGCCCGCCCCGGCAACGTCGGCGCGCCCTGCGATGTGACGCTGACCAGCAGGGTCGCCGAGTTCAACGACCTCGCCGGGCTGGAGCGGGAGCTGGCCCACGGCGACATCGCCGCCGTACTGATGGAGCCCGCCCTCACCAACATCGGCATCGTGCTGCCCGAACCCGGCTACCTCGCCGGCGTCCGCGAGCTGACCCGGCGCTACGGCGCCCTGCTCATCAACGACGAGACGCACACCTTCTCCGCCGGGCCCGGCGGCTGCACGGCCGCCTGGGACCTGGAACCCGACCTGCTCACCATCGGCAAGGCGATCGGCGGCGGCATCCCGGCCGGTGCCTACGGGCTCTCCGCCGAACTCGCCGACCGGCTGCTCGGCCGCACCGACCTGGACCTCGTCGACATGGGCGGCGTCGGCGGCACCCTCGCGGGCAACGCGCTGTCGGTCGCGGCCACCCGCGCCACCCTGGAGCACGTGCTGACCGACGAGGCGTTCGCCCGGATGGCGAGCCTCGCCGAGCGCTTCGAGGCGGGGGTCCGGGCCGGCATCGAGGCCCACCGGCTGCCCTGGTCGGTCAGCCGGCTCGGCGCCCGTACCGAGTACCGCTTCACCTTCCCGGCCCCGCGCACCGGCACCGAGTCCGCGGCGGCCTCCGACCCGGAGCTGGAGGACTACCTGCACCTCTACCTCGCCAACCGGGGCATCCTGCTGACCCCGTTCCACAACATGGCGCTGATGTGCCCGGACACCACCGAACGGGACGTCGACACCCACACCGAGGTGTTCGCCGCCGCGCTCGCCGAACTGGCCGCCTGAGGCAGGGGAGCCGGACGGGATGAAGGACATGGACGAGATCGACCGGGCCATCCTGCGCGAGCTGCAGACCGACGGCCGTATCGCCTACGCCGACCTCGGCCCCAAGGTCGGGCTGTCCGCGTCGGCGGCCCGGCAGCGGCTCCAGCGGCTGCTGGACTCCAAAGCGGTCCAGGTGGTCGGCGTCACCGACCCGATGGCCATGGGCGGACAGGCCATGGCCCTGCTCGGCATCGGCGTCGACGGCGACCCCCGGACCGTCGCCGACACCCTCGCCGAGCGCCCCGAGGTCGTCTACTCGGTGCTCACCTCGGGCGGCTTCGACCTCTTCGCCGAGGTGGTCGCGCCCGGCCCGAAGGCGCTGCTCGACTTCGTCAACGACGTGGTGCGGCCCGTCGAGGGCGTCCGCGAGGTGCGGTCCTTCCCGTACTTCGGCATCCACACCCACCGCTTCCTGTGGGACGTGGGCTGACCGGAGGGGACGACGGGGTCAGTCGGCGGACGGCACGGGCGTCAGCACCAGCATGGTGACGTCGTCACGGATCACGTAACGCCGCCGGGCCACATCCGCCCACACCGCACCGGGCAGCTCGGCGGACGGGGCGCCGGACAGGGCGGCCAGCCGCTCCGGCAGCGGGTAGAAGGCGCCGGTGCCGTCCCGCGCCTCCCACACGCCGTCGGACGCCACGAACAGCCGGTCGCCCGGTCCCAGCGTCACGGTGGCCTCCTTCGGCGGATCGACCCCCACCAGCCCGATGCCGAGCGGCGGGCCCGGCGCGACCGTCACCTCCCGGGCCTGTCCCTCGTGCAGCAGGACCGGCACCGGATGACCGCAGGCCACGAGCCGGACCGCGGCCGTGTCCGCCGCGAACTCCAGCAGCAGGGCCGTCGCGAACAGCTCACCGTCCCGGACGCCCGCCGAGTCCACCGCGAGCCGGCGGTCCAGCCGGGCGGCCACCGACTCCAGGTCCGGCTGGTCCAGGGCGGCCTCCCGGAACGCACCCAGCAGTGACACCACCGTCGCGACCGCCGCCAGCCCGTGCCCCCGCACATCACCCATCACCGCGCGCACGCCGTACGGCCCCTTGCGCACGTCGAAGAAGTCGCCGCCCACCAGCGTTCCGTCCTGCGCGGCCCGGTAGAAGGACGCGCACCCCACCCGCCCGACCCGGTCCGGCAGCGGCGGCAGCACGGCCCGCTGCACCGCCTCCCCGATCGCCCGTTCGGTGTCGAGCTGGGCGTCCCGGTGGCTGCGCACATAGGACACGAACACGCTCAGCGCGGCCACGAACACGATGGTGAGCACGTCCGTGTTGCCGGGGAGGTTCAGATGGGTGACCGGGAGGTTCAGCACCACGATCACGCCCACACCGAGCAGGCCGGTCATCAGCGGGCCGTAGGACAGGACCGCCAGCGGCGGGATGGAACCCAGCAGGAAGCCGAGGTCGCGCGCGTGCGACGTGACCATCGTGGCCGAGCCGACGGCCGCGAGCAGCAGCACGGGGAGCACGCGGATCCACCACGGCGGCGGCGCGCCCCGCAGCCACCCGCGACTCTCCCGGTCCCCGCGCGACGACCGGCCGCGCACCGATTCCACATCCCCAAGTTACGCCGCTCCCGGCGGAGCGCGCGGTCCGCCGGGAGCGGTGCGGGAACCGCCCCCGGGAAAACCGGTGGACCCTGGCCGGGCCGAACCCCTAGCCTGTGATCACCACGCCCGAGACGGACGGAAGAAGGAGGCGAGTGTCATGTGGATCACCACCATCCAGCGCTCCCCCCTCCCCGTGCCGCGGGCGTGTCACGTCTGATCAGACCGGGAGCGCACACACCGTACGCATCCCGGAGGACTCCTTGACCGACGTGGTCATCCGCACGCTCGACGAGAGCAGTGCGCACCTTTTCCGCACCATGCCCGACCCGCTCGCGCTGAGCGACAAGCACCGCGACACCCGCTACCGCCCCGACTGGCAGCGCATCGCCCAGCGCGACGGCCGCACCGTGGCCCGCGCCGCCTGGTGGGGCCGCCCCGAGGACCCCGAGCCGCTCGTGATCAACTGGTTCGACGTCGCCGAGGGCGAGGAGGAGGCGGGCGCCGAGCTGCTGCGGACGGCACCCTGGCAGACACCCGAACTCGAGCTCGACCTGCCCACCGGCTGGCGCGACGACCCGCCGCGCCGGGACGCGGTGGCCGTCCGGGAGAGTGCCGCCCGCCAGGCCGGCTACACCCCCCTGGTGCAGCGCTTCCTGTACCGCTGGACCCCGGACAGGGGACTGCCCGAGCGGCCCGGACGGCTGCTGTTCACCCCCGAACCGGACGACGACGTGTTCCTCGGCCTGCTGCGCCGCATCGCCTCCGGCACCCTCGACGCCCACGCCCGCCGGGCCATCGAGCAGGGAGGCGTGGACCAGGCGGCCCGGGAGGACCTGGAGATCCTGCGCTGGTTCCCGTCACCGCGCGAGTGGTGGCAGATCGCGCGCACGCCGCAGGGCGACCCGGTCGGCATCCACATCCCGGCGCGCAACCCCGGCGGGCCGTGCGTCGCCTTCGTCGGCGTGGTGCCGGAGCACCGGGGCCACGGCTACGCCTACGACCTGCTCGCCGAGTGCACCCACTTCCTGGTCGGACAGGGCGCCGAGTTCATCGCCGCCGCCACCGACCAGGGCAACGTCCCGATGGCCGCGCACTTCACCAGGGCCGGCTATCCCGTCGTACGGGAACGCGTCAACTACTGGAGCGACCACGAGGCCACGGCCGGGTGACGCGCTGAGGGCGCGGTGACCGCCCGGCGCCGGGGAGCGGGACCGGTCCCCTCCCCGGCGCCGCGGGCGGTCACTCCCTGCCGTCCGCCAGCCGTGCCTCCGCCGTGGCCAGGATCTCGGTGACGCGGAGGCCGAACGCGGCGTCGCAGGTGTGCGGACGGCCCGTGCGGGCCGCCCGCACCAGCGCGTCGGCGGCCCGGGCGAGCGCGGGTACCGCTCCCTCGGAACTCCCCGGCAGGACCGTCACACCCGCCTCGCCGCGCAGTTCGACGTCGGCCCCGGCCGCCGCCGGCGGGGCGGTCAGGCTCAGCGTGAGGGTGCTCGACGCGCCGGTGGAGTGGTCGAGCACCAGGTGCACGGTGTCCGCCGGACCGTGCGCCGCCGCCACGACCTGCCGTACGTCGCCGAGGACCGGCAGCAGCACCGACAGGGCGTGCGGGCCGACGTCCCACAGCGCACCCTTCTCCCGCCGCCACGGCGAGGCCGCGAACGGGCTGTCGCTCGTGAACACCGCCCCCAGCCACTGCGCCCGCGCCGTGAACCAGCCCGCCACGGCGGCCTGTTCCTCGATCCAGGCCTCCGGCTCCTTCTGGAAGCGCGCGGTGAAGAACACCACCGACGCCACCCCGGCCTTCTCCACCGCCTCCACGACGGCCCGCCCCTGCGCGGCCGTCACCGCCAGCGGCTTGTCCAGCAGCAGATGGCGGCCCGCCCGGGCCGCCCGCACCGCCAACTCGGCCTGCACGGAAGGCGGCAGGGCCACCGCCACCGCGTCCACGTCGGCCAGCAGCGCGTCCACGTCGGCGTACGCGGCGACGCCGTACTGCTCCGCGAGCCCCGTGGCCGCCTCCGGTCGGCGCCCCCACACCCCGGCGAACTCCAGGCCGGTGTGCCCGGCGAGGGCGGGGGCGTACGCCGCCTTGGCCCAGGGGCCCGTTCCCAGCAGTCCTATGCGCATGTCGCGTTCCTTCCTCGAAGCCGACGCCGGCACCCTCACGATGCCGCGCTCCGGTCGCCGTCCGCACACCCGCGGCCGGCACCACTCTCTTCCGCGAGCCACCGGGCGATGGCCGCGGCGATCGGCTGGCCGGTGTCCATCTCCACGAAGCCGAACTGGCCGGACTGGTTGCACTCCAGGAACCACCAGATCCCGTCGGCGTCCTCCGCGAAGTCGAAGGCACCGTAGGCCAGTTCGGCGCCCGCCATGTAGCGCCGCACGCCCTCGGCGACGCGCGGCGGCACGTCCTCGGGCAGCCAGGGGGAGACCGACGGGGCGAAGCGGACGTCCACGTCGTCCGGGTGGGCGTCCGGGTCGGCGGGCTTGCGCGCGGCCAGCAGCGTGCCGCCGACGACGGTGAGCCGGATGTCGGCCCGCTTGGCGATCCGCCGTTGCAGCAGGGTCGGGCCGAAGGCGACCGCCGTGAAGTCGGCGTCCGGCGCGACCCTGCTGGTCGGCACCGCCCGGGGCGGCTCCTGCGGGTGCGCCCCGGAGACCGGCTTGACCACCAGGTCCGGGAAGCGCTCCGCGAACTCCCGCGCCGCCTGCGGGAACGTCGTGATGAGGGTGGCCGGCACCGCGAGGCCGCTGCGCTGGGCCAGGTGCAGCTGCCAGGGCTTGTGCCGGGCCCGGCGCGCGGCGTCCGGGTGGTTCATCCAGCGGGCGTCGGTGCAGCGCAGCATGCCGTACAGCGCCTGCGCGGACTCCTCGGTGAGCCAGGCGGACGGCTGGGCGGCGCGGGCGGCCGGCTCGCCCGGTCTGCGCACCCAGACGGAGCGCAGGCCGTTCATGCTCACCAGGCGCCCGCCGACGGACAGATGCCCCCGGCAGGCGCCTCGCACGTACTCGCCCGACAGCGCCACCCCGTTCGTGAGATCGGCGGGGTCGAGCCGGACGACGGGCACGCCCGCCTCGCCCAGCCGGAGGACCACCATGTCCGCCGTCACGTCCTCTTCGCTTGTCAGGATGAGCACGGTCATCTGTGGGAGCCCGCGGGTCAGTCGTCGAAGTGCGTCTTGGAACCGGCGGTCGAGGTCGTGGTCCCGAGTGCTCTGAGGGTCGCGTGGTCGGTGGCGGCGATCCGCCCGTCCGGGAGGACGTTCAACTGCAGTCCGGAGTCGTACGCATACGGAGCGGTGACGTCCAACTGCACTGCGGGCCGCGCGTAGTTGAGCGTGAACGGTTGCATGGTCTCTCCCTGATTCGGCTTTCACGTCCTTATACGAGTCGAACGGGTGATTGGTTTCCTCACGCTGCGTGAGCACGCTTCGGAGGGATTCCTTCCGGGTCATCGCGCGAGCGCGTCCCGTGCCGCCGCCAGCGCCTGTTCGGCGTATCCCCGCCCGAACAGCACCGCGTGCACCAGCAGCGGGAACAGCTGGTGCAGCCCCACCCGGTCCCGCCAGCCGTCGGCCAGGGGCGCCGCCTGCCGGTAGCCGTCGAGGACGTGGTCCAGATGGGGGCAGCCGAACAGCAGGAGCATCGCCAGGTCGGTCTCCCGGTGTCCGCCGTGCGCGGCCGGGTCGATCAGCCGGACCTCGCCGTCCGCGCCCCACAGCACGTTGCCGTTCCACAGGTCGCCGTGCAGCCGGGCGGGCGGCTCGGCCGGCCCCGCCAGCTCGGGCAGGCGCGCGCAGACCTGGTCGAACACCGCCGCCTCGCCCGGTCGCAGCGTGCCCCGGTCGACCGCGCCGCGCACGTACGGCAGCACACGGTGCTCGGCGTACCAGCGGGGCCAGTCGGTGCCCGGTGCGTTGCGCATGGGGGCGAGGCCGATGAAGGCGTCCTCGGGACCGTCGGGCGGCGGTGCGCCGAAGCGGGGTGCGCCGGCCGCGTGCAGCGCGGCCAGGGCCCGGCCGAAGCGCAGTGCCGCCGCGGGGTCCGGGGAGCCGGTGGGAACCCGCTCGGTCACCATCCAGTGCTCGTCGTGTCCGAGCACCGCCGGTACCCGGACCGCGTCCGCCGCCGCCAGCCAGCGCAGTCCCGCCACCTCGGCGCGGACCGCCCCGGGGCCGTCGCCACGCTTGACCATCACCGGTGTCCCGCCGTCCAGCAGCACTTCGGCGGGCGAGCCCGAAGACCGCCGGGCCCCGCTGACCGGGCGCCCGGTGAGCCGGGCCGCCACCTGTCCTGGATCCTCGTCTCGGTTGACCACGGCCCCAGCGTACGGCCCGCGACCGAGGCCGCTCACCAGGCGTTTCACGCAGCGGTACGGCTGTTCTCGGCCAAGGCCGGCCGCGTACGGCCGGTGCGAGGGCGCCGCGTCGCCGCACCGGGTGCCCTGGGCGCCGGTGCCGTACCCGCGCCCGCGTTGCCCCGCGGTGCCCCGCCCGGCTGCCGGCCCTCGCCCACGCCGTCCCGCCGGGGCGCGACTCCGGCCCGGAGCGCCCTCAGTGGCCGGCGGGGTACGTCATCCGGGTCAGCCCCACCGGGTTCGCGGGCGGCAGCAGGCCCGACTCGCCGACCGTGCGGGCCAGCGGCTCCAGCAGCCCGGCCAGCCGCCCCGTCCGCTCGGTGCCCAGCGCGGTCCACGGTCCCTCGGCCGCCGCGTCGGTGAGCGCCTCGGCCTCCGCGCGCAGGGCCGCGCCCGCCGGCGTCGGCGTGCCGTCCGCCGTCAGCCGGCCGTCCGCGCGGAGCCGGGCCACGGCCGCCGCCCACTCGTCCCGCGGCCACTTCCGGGTCTCGCGCAGGAAGGCCTCGTCGGACTCGCCGGCCGCCGCCTTGAGCACCATGGCCTCCACCGGTCCGAGGCCCAGGCCGACCAGCACCGCCACATGGGAGTCGCCCCGCTGCTCGCGCAGGGTCGTCAGGGCCTGCCACAGGCGGGCGGCCGGTTCCCGCGGCCGTTCCAGCGCCTGGTTGGCGGCGCCGAGCACCCGGCCCGCGGTGTCCGCGCCCGCGGCGGCCTCCCAGGCGAGGTCCGCGGCCTCCGCGAACGCGGCGGAACCGACGGTGTCCGCCCCGAACAGGCGGGTCATCGCCGCGTCCATCGCCGCCAGCCGGGCCGACAGCGCCTCCGCCGGGGTGGCGTACGACCAGGCGTCCGGCAGTGCCCGCTCGACCCGGGCCCGGTGAAAGACGTAGAAGCAGCTCGTCACCACGGCCGGGGGCACGGTGCCGAGCGGGGCGGCGCGCAGCGCGAAGTAGCCCATCCAGAACCCCCGCAGCCCCAGCCCGTCCGCGGCCCGGCGCGCCTCCGGTGCGAAGTACACGAGGCTGTGCACCGGCTCGTACCGCTCCCACAGGGCCCGCGCCATCCCGTCCGCCACTGCTTCCTCCCGCCGCTCCGTCCTCGGTCTGCTGTCGGCACCAGCCTGCGTTATGACAGGCGTCATAACAAGGGGTGGCACCCGGGAGAGGACCGGAGGCTCACCGGGCGGGGACGCGGATCCGGCCGACGGCGTTGCCGAGCAGTTCCGTGAACCACACGGTTCCGCCGGGCCCCGACGCGAGCCGCAGCGGCACCTTCTCGCCGCCGTCCGGCACCGGGAAGGTGGTGATGGCGCCGGTCGCGGTGATCCGGCCGACGCGGCCGGCCTGGTCGGCGTACCAGACCAGGCCGTCGGGCCCGCGCGCGATGCCGCCGGGCAGGCTGTCCGCACCGGGCAGCGGGAACCGGGTGACGTGCCCGGTGTAGTCGACGCGCAGCACCGCACGCCCGCCGGACGCGGTGAGCCACATGCCGCCCGGCCCGGCGACGATGCCGCCAGGGAAGCCGGAGGCCCCGCCGGGCAGCGGGAACTCCGTGAGCTGCCCGGCGGGGGTGATCCGCCCGACCTTGCCGCCGCTCAGTTCGGTGAACCACAGCGCGCCGTCGTCGCCCGCCGCGATGGAGTGGGGAGTGGCGTCCGGCGTGGGCACCGGGTACTCGGTGATCCGGCCCGCGGTCGTGATGCGGCCGATCCGGTTCCCGGTCGCCTCGGTGAACCACAGCGCCCCGTCCGGGCCGGGCGCGATCCCGTCCGGGCCGCTGCCGGCCGCCGGCAGCGGGAACTCGGTGAGCGGCCCGGCGGGAGCGACACGCCCGATCCGCCCGGCGGTCGTCTCCGTGAACCACAGGGCCCGGTCCGGACCTCGGACGATCTCCGACGGACCGGTGTCCGGGCCGGAGGTCGGGACGTCGGTGACCGTGCCGTCGGCCGCCATCCGCCCGATCCGCCCGGCGCCGTGTTCCGCGAACCACAGCGCGCCGTCCGGACCGGCGGTGATGCCGACGGGTTCGGCACCGGCCGCCGTGGTCACCGGATACTCCGTCACCGTGTCCGCCCCGGCGCGGGCGGGAGCGGCTCCGGTGGTGAGGGCGGTGACGGCGAGCAGGGCACCGGCCCACCCGGCGGCCGGCCGCCGGCCCCCTCGCCCGCGGCGGGCGTTCACGGGCATGGGGTGCCTCCTTCGGGCGTACGACCGCGTCGGCGGTTGAGCCGGACGAGGGGCCCAGGAGCCGGTGCGCTGGGGCAGACGGGTGGCGCGGTGACCCGGCTGGGCGGCTCGGATGGTGGGAGTCAGGGGCCTCACTGACGGTGGTTCATGTCGGGGCCGGGTCCATCCAGCTGATGAGGTATCCGCTGCCCGGTCACGTCGGAAGGACATCACTATGCGCTCTGCCCGCATGCTCCTGGCAACGGCGGCTGCCGCCGCCGCCCTATCCTTCGCCGCACCCGGCGCCGCGTTCGCCGTGGCGGCCGGACACGACGGCGGCGGCCGGGACGGCTCCTCGTACAGCAAGGAGAACGACAACGACTCCGGCGAGGACGAGGGGTCCGACAACGGCCAGGACAAGGAGTACGGCAACAAGCGCGGCGGCGGCGGGGAACACGAGGGGCCGCGCGGCGGAATGCACACGGGTGGCGGAGCGCTCGCCACGGTGCGCAGCGAGGACTGGGGTTCCGGCGGCGACAGCCGGTTCGACCCCGAGAGCTACCGCGACAAGGACGAGGGCGGGGGCGAGAAGGGCGACAAGGGCGACAAGAGCGACCGCGGTGAGAAGGGCGACCGCGGCGACAAGGGGGACAAGGGTGACAAGGGCGACTGGGGCGACGACCACGACAAGCCGCGTGGTGGCATGCACACCGGTGGCGGCGCGCTCGCCGCGCCCGGTGTCACCGCGGGCGGTCTCGCCGTCCTGGCCGTAGGCGCCACCGGTGCCCTGGCGCTGCGCCGCAGGAAGGCCCCCCAGCCGGCGTCCTGACGGGCCGTACGTCCCAGGGGCTGCGGACGCCGCCGGCGCGCCCCCGCGCCGGCGGCCCGCGCCCCCTGCGCCCCGCCCCGGACGCCGGTCCCGGCGCCGTCTTCCCCGCCCTGATCCCCGTGCTGCCGTGCCCGAGTGAGGTGGTGTCCGATGGCAGCAGATCCCTCTTCCCCGACCCCGTCAGGACCGGCGACGCACGAGCAGCGCGCCGGCTACGGCGGGCGGCTGACGCTGTGGGGTGTGGCGGCCGTCTTCCTCGCCGTCAGCATGTTCGGCGGTCACCAGCAGCCGGACGACAGACCGGAGGCGCACCGGGCCTCGGGCACCGGCGCCCCGCCCGCGGCCGACTCCCGGCAGCCCGACGAGGCGCTGCCGAGGTCCGCACCGACCCGGCTGCGCATCCCGAAGATCTCCGTGGACGCCCCCTTCACCACCCTCGAGCTCGGCGACTCGGGCCAGTTGCAGCCGCCGCCCGCCGCCGACACCAATCTCGTCGGCTGGTACGCCGACGGGGTCGCGCCCGGTGAGCGGGGCACCGCGATCATCGCCGGGCACGTCGACACGGTGACCTCGGCGGCCGTCTTCGCCAACCTCGACCGGCTGGAGCCCGGCGACCGCTTCTCGGTGCAGCGGGCCGACGGGCGGACGGCGGAGTTCGTCGTGGACAGTGCCGAGACCTTCGCCAAGGACGACTTCCCCAGCGAACGGGTGTACGAGGACGCGTCGCGCCCCGAGGTCCGGCTCATCACCTGCGCCGGGGACTACGACCACACGGTGCGGGACTACACCGACAACCTGGTGGTCTTCGCGCACCTGGTGTGAGGGGGCTGCGGCGCGCGCCGTGGCGCCGGTCACCTCCGGTCAGGCGGCGCGGTCCGCGAAGGGCCCGTCCCCGGCGAACGCCAGCGCCGCGAACCGCTCGCCGATGCGACGGTGCCCGGCGGCGTCCGGGTGGAGGCCGTCGGGCAGCGGCAGCTCGGCGAAGTCGGCCTCCCCGTACAGCTCGCGGCCGTCCGCGTAGTGCAGGGCCGGGTCCCCGGCCGCCCGCTCGCGCACGATCCGGGCCAGCTCCTGCCGGACGACCTCCAGGGTGAGCTTCCCGGCCGCCCGCTCGGCCGGATCGCCGGTGGCCCGGTACCGCAGGCGCCCCTCGCCGAGGGCGGCCAGGTCCATGGCGGTGGGACCGGGCGTGTCCTCGTGCAGCGGGCACAGGACCGGCGAGACGACGAGCAGCGGGGTGTGGGGGTGCCCCTCGCGGACGGTGTCGAGGAAGCCGTGCACGGCGGGGCCGAAGGCGCGCAGCCGCATCAGGTCGGTGTTGACCAGGTTGATGCCCAGTTTGACGCTGATCAGATCGGCGGGCGTGTCACGCAGCGCCCGCGCGGTGAACGGGTCGAGCAGCGCGCTGCCGCCCAGCCCGAGGTTGACCAGCTCCACCCCGCCCAGGGACGCGGCGAGTGCCGGCCAGGTGGTGGCGGGGCTCGCCGCGTCCGAGCCGTGGCTGATCGAGCTGCCGTGGTGCAGCCACACCCGGCGGCCCCGGTCCGGTACGGGTGCGACGGGGGCGTCGGTGCGCAGCGCCACCAGTTCGGTCGTCTCGTTGTGCGGCAGCCAGATCTCCACGTCCTTGACGGTGTCCGGCAGGCCCGTGAAGCGCACGGTGCCCACCGGGCCGGGCCGGTGCTCGGCGGAGCCGGTGCCCAGGTCGATGGTGAGGGTGTCGCCCTCCGTGAGGGAGGCGCTGCCGGCCGGCCGTCCGTCGACGAGCAGGTCGTACACGCCGTCCGGGCGCGGCGGTGCGCCGACGTACACCCGCTTGGTCGGCAGGGTGTCCAGCTCCACGGTGGTGGCGCGGGTGCGCAGCGCCAGCCGTACGCCGGAGGGCTGGGACTCCGCCAGGGCCAGCTGCGGATCGGCGCACTGGGCGCGGGCCCGGGCGGGCAGCCGGTGCGGCAGCAGGCCGCGCGGGGTGCGCTCGAGTTCGAGGGCACCGCGTACCAGGTCGGCGGTGAGGGGAATGGTGAGCATCGTGTCTGCCTGCGTTTCGAGGGGGCGCCGTGGCGGAGCCGTGCGGTCAGGGCTGGGCGGGCCAGTCGCGCAGCAGGGAGTCGAGGGCGTCCAGGATCCGGGTCCAGGACTCCTGCGGGTCCGGCGCGCTGTGGCTGAAGCCGCCGGCCGCCTCCAGGCTGACGTAGCCGTGGAAGACGCTGCCGAGGAGGCGGACCGCGTGGGTCTGGTCCGGCTCGGTCAGGTCGTAACCGCGCAGGATCGCCCGGGTGAGCTGCGCGATCCGCACGCCCGCGCTGCCGGCCGCCGTCTCGGCGTCCAGCGGGTGCCGGGCCGCCGTGTAACGGCCGGGGTGCGCGCGGGCGTAGTCGCGGTAGACGTTCGCGAAGGCGCCGAGCGCGTCCTTGCCGGACCGGCCGGCCAGGGCCTCGGCGGCTCGGTCGGCCAGCTCCCCGAGGGCGAGCAGCGCGATCCGCGTCTTGAGGTCCTGCGAGTTCCTCAGGTGCGAGTACAGGCTCGCTACCTTGACGTCGAACCGCCGGGCCACCGCGGACACCGTCACCTGGTCGAAGCCGACCTCGTCGGCCAGTTCCGCGCCCGCCCGCACCAGGCGTTCGGTGGTCAGCCCCGCACGCGCCATCACTGTCTCTCCCGTCTGTCGGAAAGCCATTGTGCGGCTTCCTAAAGCTTTTAGGCAAACAGGATTGCCGCTTAGGCCGACTCAGCGGCCCACGAACCCCCGGAGGAGGGGGCACGGTGACGACCTGCGGCTTGTGTCCGGGAGGGCACAATGGAACGCTGCGGTCCGCCGGTCGTGCGTGTGGCCGGGGCGGACCGGCGTGACCGGCGACCGGTGCGCGGGCGCACAGGGAACCGGCGGGGAGTGGAGCGATGGAGTTGGAGCTGCGGCACCTGCGGGTGCTGTGCGCGATCGCCGACGCGGGCAGCGTGGGCCGTGCCGCCGCGCAGCTGGGCTACTCGCAGCCGGCCGTCAGCACCCAGCTGCGGCGCATCGAACGCCACCTCGGCGAGCCGCTCTTCGAGCGCGGGCCCGGCGGTGTCCGGCCGACCCGGTACGGCGCCGAGGTCGTCGAGCAGGCCCGGGACGTCCTCGCGCGGGCCGCGGCGATCGGACACCGTCCGCCCGCCGCCCGCCCCGGCCGCACCCTGCGCGTGGCCGCGACGAACTCGCCCATGCTGTCCGGCACGGTCTCCCGGGTCCGCACGCGGCTGCCGGAGCTCTCCCTGGCGGTCACCAGCGTCTACGCGTCCTCGCGGATCGTCGAGCTGCTGGAGGAGGGCGCGGTGGACGCGGCCATCGCCGCCGACTACCCGGGCATGGAACTGCGGCACTCGGCCGCCGTCCGGCACCGCGGCATCGTCACCGAGCCCACCTTCGTCGCCCTGCCCGCCCGCCACCGGCTGCGGCTGAGCGCCCAGGTCCAGCTCGCCGACCTCGCCGAGGACGCCTGGTTCGTGACCCCGGACGACGGGGCCGGCTGGCCGGGGGTGTTCTACGACGCCTGTGCCGCGGCCGGGTTCACGCCGGTGACCGTGCACGAGTGGCTCGGTGACCAGACCCAGTTGCAGAGCATGATCGCCGATGGTCTCGGGGTGTCCCTGGTGCAGCCGACGCTGCGGCCGATCCCGCACGTCACGGTCAAACCGCTGGCGGGCACCCCGCTGTGGTGCCGCTACGTGCTGGCCTGGCGGCCGGACACCGTCACCGACGACGTCGTGGAGACGGTGTTCCGGTCCGCCACGGACGCGTACCGCGACCTCGTCGCGCAGGCCCCGCACCTGCGCACCTGGGCCTCGCGGACCTGGAACGCCACCGGGGCGTGACGGCGGGTCACGGGCGCGCCGCGATGTTATGAGCGGCCAGTGCCATGTGCTATGTCACACGGCATTGTTGGCGGGTGCGGCGCGCTGAGACAGTCCCTCACACGCCTCGACACCCCACAGAGGCGCATCCCTTCGTGGAGGAATCCCGATGCGCTATCGCTTCGCGCTGCCCGGACGCGCGCCGAGGGGCACGGCCGGCCGCATCGCCGGCGCCGCCGCCGTCTGCGTCACCCTGGCCGGCCTGCTCTCCACGCCGGCCCTCGCCGCGCCCCGCCCGCACACCGCCACGGCCACCGCACCCCGGGCGGACCTCTCCGTGCCGTCGCCCGCCGCCGCGTCCACCGGCGCGACCGAGCGCCCCGCGACCCAGGCCCGGCGGCTCGGTCCGGCCCAGCTCCCGCCGCAGCAGCCCGCGTCGACGAAGGACGCAGGGCCGCACGCGGCGACGGCGGCCTCCTGCGCCCCGGCCGACTTCGGCAGCCGCACCGGCTCCGCCCTGGTCGCCTACGTCAGGGCGGCGACCCCGGACTGCGTCGACACCCTCTTCTCGGTCACCGGCACGGACGCGCGCGCCGTCTTCCGCCAGACCCAGATGCTGACCGTCGCCCAGGCGTTCACCCGCACCGCCGGGCAGTACCGGGGCGACAACTCCGGCGGCCTGCTGCAACTGGTCCTCTTCCTGCGCGCCGGCTACTACGCGCAGTTCAACCACCCCGGGGACGTGGGCCCGTACACCTCCCGTCTCACCACCGCCGTCACCGGCGGCATGGACACCTTCTTCGCCCGTCCCCACTCCCGTGACGTCACGGCGGCCAACGGCGACATCCTCGGCGAGACCGTCATCCTGACCGACAGCGCCGACCAGCAAGGCCGCTACCTGGACGTCTACCAGCGGCTGCTGAACGACTACGACAGCTCCTACGACTCGGTCGACAGCATGATCAGGGCCGTCAACGACGTCTACACCCCGCTGTGGCGCGGCAACTGGAACCCGGCGTACGTGCGGGCGGTCGAGAGCGACCCGCGCATCGCCGGAACCCTGTACGACTTCGCGCTCGCCAACACCGACCAGCTCGGCACCGGTCTGGCCTTCCTGGACTCCAACGCCGGGATGAACCTGGCCCGTTACACCGAGCACCCCGGACTGCGGGACACCGTACGCCCGTTGGCCAAGGACCTGCTGGACCGGACGGCGATCACCGGCCCGACGGCCGCGCTCTGGGTGGCCGTGGCCACCCAGGCGGAGCACTACGACGCGGCCGACTGCGACTACTACGACGTCTGCGGCCTGCCGGGGAAGCTCGACAGGGCCGTCCTGCCCGTCACCCGGCACTGCGACGCCGACGTGACCCTCCGCGCCCAGGCGCTCACCGCCGCCGACCTCGACGCCGCCTGCGCCAGCGTGCTCCGCCAGGACGCCTGGTTCCGCTCGGTCGTGGGGGCCGACGGCGCGATACCCGGCCAGTACGCCTCCACGGTCCGGCTCGTGGTGTTCGCCGGCCGCGCCGACTACCGGACGTACGCCGGCGCGATGTACGGCATCAGCACCGACAACGGCGGCATGACGCTGGGCGGCGACCCGGCGGACCCGGCCAACCAGCCGATGTCGATCATGTACCAGAAGGACTACGACGACGGCTTCCCGGCCCGGATCTGGAACCTCAACCACGAGTACACGCACTTCCTGGACGCCCGCGACGACATGCAGGGCGACTTCGCGCGGCAGATCTCCGTACCGGACGTGTGGTGGATCGAGGGCATCGCCGAGTACGTCTCCTACGGCTACCGCGGACTCGCCGACGACCAGGCGGTCCAGGAGGCGGGCAGGCACACGTACCGGCTGAGCACCCTGTTCGAGAGCACCTACGACAACAGCGACGTGACCCGCACCTACCCGTGGGGCTACCTCGCCGTGCGCTACATGGCCGAGCGGCACCCCGACGACGTCCGGCGTATGCTCGCCCGCTTCCGCGTCGGTGACTACGCCGGCGGGTACGCCGTCTACCACGACGGCATCGGCACCCGCTACGACGCCGACTTCGACCAGTGGCTCACGGCGTGCGCCGCGGGCGCGTGCGCGAGGCCCGTCCCGGCCTGAGCGCACCCGCCCGACGCAACGGCCGCCGACCGGAGAACCCGGTCGGCGGCCGTACGCGTCACCAGGGCCGGGGAATCAGACCGCCGGCGCCGGGTACGTCGGGTACTCCACGCCCGACACGTGCTGGACGACGCGGACGACCTGGCAGGAGTAGCCGAACTCGTTGTCGTACCAGAGGTAGAGGATCGCGTTGTCCCCGTCCACCTTCAGCGCGCCGGCGTCAACGATCGAGGCGTGGCGGGAGCCGATGAAGTCGCTGGAGACCGCGTCGGGCGCCGTGATGAAGTCGATCTGGCGCTTCAGCGGAGAGGTCAGAGACACCTCGCGCAGGTAGTCGTGGACCTCCTCGCGGGTGGTCTCGCGGGCCAGCTGGAGGTTGAGGATCGCGATCGACACGTCCGGTACGGGCACGCGGATCGAACTGCCGCTGATCTTCGCCTTGAGGTCGGGCAGCGCCTTGGCGACGGCGGAGGCGGCACCGGTCTCGGTGATGACCATGTTGAGCGGCGCGGAGCGGCCCCGGCGCTCGGACTTGTGGTAGTTGTCCAGCAGGTTCTGGTCGTTGGTGAACGAGTGGACGGTCTCCACGTGGCCGCGCAGCACGCCGTACTCGTCGTCCATCGCCTTCAGCGGCGGGACGATCGCGTTGGTGGTGCAGGAGGCGCAGGACAGGATCTGCTCGTCCGGCTTGACGGTGTCGTGGTTGACGCCGTGCACGATGTTGGGGACGTCGCCCTTGCCCGGCGCGGTCAGCACGACCTTCTCGATGCCGGGGCGCAGGTGCTTGGACAGTCCCTCGCGGTCGCGCCACTTGCCGGTGTTGTCGATGAGGATGGCGTCCCTGATGCCGTACTCGGTGTAGTCCACGTGCGACGGGTCGTCGGCGTAGATCACCTTGATGGCGTTGCCGTTGGCGACGATCGTGCTGCTGTCCTCGTCCACGGTGATGGTGCCCTGGAACTGGCCGTGGATGGAGTCGCGGCGCAGCAGCGAGGCGCGCTTGACGAGGTCTTCGGCCGCCCGGCCGCCGCCGCGCACGACGATGGCGCGCAGCCTGAGGCCGTTGCCCGAGCCGGCCTTCTCGATGAGCAGGCGGGCGACGAGCCGGCCGATGCGGCCGAAGCCGTACAGCACGACGTCGCGCGGCTCGCGGCGCTCGATCTTGTTCGCGCCGGTGGCTCCGGCGACCGCCTCGGCGGTGAACTCCGCCACGCTCAGGCCGCGCTCGTCGGCCTTGTAGGTGGTGGCCAGCATGCCGAGGTCGATCTGTGACGGACCGAGGTCGAGGGCGGTCAGGGCCTGGAGGAACGGCATGGTCTCGGTGACCGACAGCTCGGCGCCGGCGATCTGCCGGGCGAAGCGGTGCGTCTTCAGGATGCTGACCACCGACCTGTTCACCAGGGAGCGGCTGTGCAGCAGGACGGTCACGTCCCGCTCGCGGTGCAGCTTCCCGATGAGCGGGATCATCGACTCCGCGATCTCCTCGCGGATCTTCCAGTTGGTGAACGAGTCGTCGTTGACAGTCACAGATCCATCTTTCGAGCTAGGCAGCGCTCACATGATAACCACACCTCTTGAGGGGCCCTTTTGTGGGGGTGAGCGGTGCCGGAGACGCGTCCGGACGCGTGAAAACCGGGGGAGGGGCGGCCGAAACCCGGGTCGCGCGTTGCACGTCCCCGCGGCTGTGCCCAAGGTCGACGCCGTGAGCACCTCCTCCGTCCCCCGGCCCGAACCGACGGCACCCTCCGGGCCCCTCGGACGCCTCCGGCCGCCCCGGCCGGCCGGTCCCGGCCGGCCGCAGGGCGTCCTGCCGGCGCTCGCCCTGTTCGCGGCCGTCCGGCTCGCCGGGATCCTCACGGTGGTCCTCACCAACGCGCTCCGGGGACACCCGCCGGCCAGGAACCTGGCCCACTCCTGGGACTCCCGCTGGTACCTGCACATCGCCACCCACGGCTACGGCCGCCTCGTGTGGATCTCCCCGGAGGGCGCCGTCCAGACCGACTGGGCGTTCTTCCCCCTGTATCCGGAGCTCATCCGGGCGCTGACCGCCGTCCTGCCGCTCACCCCGGGCCGGTCCGCCCTCCTCATCGCCTGGACGGCCGCGGTCGTGGCCGCGTACGGCGTCTACCTCGTCGGCCACCACCTGTACGGCAGGGGCGTCGCCACCACACTGGTCGCCCTGTGGGCCGTCCTGCCGCACGCCGTCGAACTGACCATCGCCTACACGGAGTCGCTGTTCGCCGCGCTCGCCGCGTGGGCGCTGTACTGCGTGCTCAGGGGCCGCTGGCTGTGGGCCGGAGCCCTGGCCGCGCTCGCGGGCCTGACGCGGCCCAGCGGGTTCGCGGTGGCGGTGGCCGTCGTCCTGGCCGCCGGGCACCAGGTGCTGCGGCAGCGCGGCCGGGCCCCGGTGCGGCTGTGGGCCGGGGCGCTCCTGGCCCCCGTGGGCTGGCCGGCCTTCGTGCTGTGGGTGGGGAGCCGTACGGGAGACCTCCTGGGCGGCTACTTCACGGTCCAGCGCGCCTGGGACTCCCGCTTCGACTTCGGCGCCGGCTCGGTGCGCTTCCTCAGGGCCCTGTTCCTGCACGGCGGGGGCGTCGTCTACCCGGTGGCCCTGCTGATCGTGGCATCGGGCGTCCTGCTGTTCGTCCTGCTCTGCCTGGACCGCCCCCCGCTCGCCCTGGTCGCCTTCTCCGGCGTCCTGGTCCTGCTCGCGGTCGGCGGCTCCGGCTCCTTCTCCTCCAAGCCGCGGTTCCTGCTGCCGGCCTTCCCGCTGCTCGTTCCGGTGGCCCGCGCACTCGCCCGTACGTGGTGGCTGCGCCCGCCGGCGGCGATGGTCGTCTACGGCGCCCTGACCCTGGTCTCCCTGCTGTTCGGCGCCTATGTGACGGCGGTGGCGCACTCCCCGCTGTGAGCCGCCCCGTGCGGCCGGTGTGCGCGGTTCCCGCCGGGACCGTGTCTCAGCACCGCGGGGTCCGGCGGCATCCGATCCCCTGCGCGTGGCCCTGGGAGGACATGGTGCCTGGTGACGGTTCCGGTTTCGGCGAGGGGACGGCGGCCGGCCCGGGGTGACGCACCTCCATGCGGGGCGGGTCCGGCGGCGTGAACAGCTCCTGGGCTCCGAGGAGGCCGAGCAGCCTGTCGGTCATCGGGCTGCCGACACGGATGACGACCGTCTTGCCCTGGCTGCCGGCCAGCTGCCGCAGCTCCATCAGGACGCCCAGGCCGGAGCAGTCGCAGAAGTCGAGGCCGCCCAGGTCCAGGTCGAGGCCGCGCTTCGACGTGGCGAGTGCTTCGCGCAGGCCGGGGCGGAGCCGGCTCGCGGAGTCGCGGTCCAGCTCACCCATGATCCGCACGCGGATCCGGTCCCCGCTCGGTGTGCAGGAGGCGGTGGCCAGGCCGGTCGGCAGGGTGCCGTCCGGCGCCCCACGCGGGCAGGGCAGGTCGGCTCCGCCGGCGAGCTGGGCCCGGTGGACGCGGTTGTACATGGCTTGCTCCCGCTTGTGTGTGCAGGGACTGGGGTCAACGTTGCCCCCTCACCCTGATGTACGTCAACTAATACACGAATAGCAATACGTGTTTTTGGGTGCATGAATGTTCTGTCGGTAGACTCCGGGGCATGGATGGAGTGCCTGAGTCGCACAGCGGGTGGACCTTCCTGACGAACCATGCCCGCGTACTTGCGGCCATCGCGGACAACCCACACGCGCGCATACGGGACATCGCCGCGCGCTGTCGGCTCACCGAGCGCGCTGTGCAGAAGATCATCGCGGACCTGGAGCAGGATGGTTACCTGTCTCACACCCGAGAGGGACGCGGCAACACCTACCGGATCGATCCCAGCAAGACCCTGCGGCATCCGGCCGAGGCGGGAATCGGCCTGACGGTGGCGTCGCTGCTCTCGATGCTCGTCCAGGACGAGGCGGAACGTTCGGGTCAAGGCGATTCGACCAGTGTGATGACCGTCTGAGCGCGGCCACCGCGCTTCGGCCGGGACACGCCGGGACCGGGCCGGCCGAAGCCGGGCCCGGCCGTACCCGCGGTCCGGCGTGCCACGGTGGGCGTGGCCGGGGAGCAGGGCGGGGCTCCGAGCCGCCGTGCGGTCAGCTCCTCGTGCCCTGACGTACTCCGGCGGACGCCGCCCGGACGCCCCTGGCTGGCATCCCGGTACGCCGACGTGCCGACACGGGCGCGCGCCACCAGGATTTCCGCGTCGCGCGCGGGACGATGGACGCCGGCCGGCCACCGGTACGGCGTGAATCCGGCACCGGCCGTGATGACATGACCGGCCGGAGGACGACGGGGAGGCGGCGTCGATGAGGCTGCACACGCACGAGTGGGGGACCGGCGACCGGATCGCCGTCCTCGTGCACGGAATCATGTCCGACCACCGCACCTGGCACCGGGTCGCACCGGTCCTCGCCGGCAAGGGGTACCGGGTCGTCGGCGTGGACCTGCGCGGGCACGGCGCGAGCGGCCGGGGCGAGTACAGCCCCGAGGCCTGGGCGGGTGACCTCGTCGAAACCCTCCCCGAGCGGCCGGAACTGGTGATCGGCCACTCGCTCGGGGCCATGGCCCTGGCCGGCGCCGTCGAACGGCTGGTGCCCGCCCGGGCCGTCTACTGCGACCCCGCCTGGGACATACGCCCCAGAGTGGTCGAGGCGTCCGCGTACTTCGCCGTCTTCAAGTCCGCCAACCGCGCGATGGTCAAGAGCCTCAACCCACGCTGGGACGAAGCCGACGTGGACGTGGAACTGGCCACGCTCGCCGACTGGGACCCCGCCTCGGCCCGAGTCCTCCCCGGCATCTACGCGGTCAGCCGGACACCGGCGCGCCCGGTGGTGCCCTCCCTGGTGGTCCTGGCCGGCGCCGGCGAACTCCTGCGGCCCGGCCAGGGCGAGGAGCTGGTGCGGCGGGGCTTCGAGGTCCGGACGGTCGAGGGAGCCGGGCACTGCGTCTACCGTGACGACTTCGACGGCTTCATGGGCGCGCTCGACGGCTGGATCTGAGAGGACACCCCCCGGGGGGTGTGCGGCACGGTCAGCGCGGGTTGAACACCACGCTGGCGAACCGGGCGTTCGCGGGCGCCGACCGGCCGGGGGCGAGCCGCAGCGCCGGCCCCCGGCACCCCTTCTTCGGGTAGACGACGAGCGGCTTCCTCGTGCCGTTGCGGGCGCCGCGCGCCTCCTGGGCCATGTCGAGGCACGTGTGGTCCGGGGGGTTGTCGATGGCGTACGCCTTGCCGTGGGGCCCGACCCAGACGAACGTGCCCTCGGCGGCGAGCGCGGAACCCGTGGCGGACAGAGCGAGGGCGACACCGCCGAGTACGGCGGCGAGCTGACGGCGCAGGCGCATGGGCGTGGCCTTCCTTGGCATGGCGGGTCCTTAGTCGAGCGGGGCGGGCGGGAGGCGGACCGAGGGGCCGCAGCCGTAATCTCCCACCCCCGCCGCACCGGGGCCCGGAGCCGCCACGGGCACGTCCACCGTCCGGGCGACGCCGGCGGACCCGGGACGACGCGCCCGCGCCGCCCGCTGTGCGAAGTCCGCGAATCGGGGTAGACGGGCGTACGCCCGAGGAAAGGACCGTCTCATGACGACCTACGTGATCAGCGTCCCCGGCACCTTCACCACCGGGATCGAGGCCGACACCCGCACCCGGCTGGCCCAGGCGCTCCGGCCCGCCGATCCGCACGGCACGCACATGGGCAGCGCCGAGGACCTGGACGCGCTCAGCGTCAACGACGACAACACCTTCACCCTGCGCCTGACCGTGGACGCGGACACCGGCCGGCACGCCGAGGAGGAGGCCCGCAGGCTCGCGGACTCCGCGCTCCAGCAGGCGGGGCTGGACGAGCGGACGGCACCGCTCGGACCCGCGGTGATCACCGGCATCGACTCCGAGGTCCGCTGACGGCGAGCCCGTCCGGGACACCGGAGGGCCGGGGGGCCGGGAGCTGCCCGGCCATCCCCGAGGCACGATCACCCTCTTCAGGTAAAATCTAGACGTTTGCCGCGAATCCAGGCGATCGGCCCTCCCAGGGTCACCGTCCCGCCGGAAGTGATCGATGCCCCGCAGACGCACCACGGACGAAGGCGACGAGCTGCTGGCCAGACTCGGCTCGCTCACCGCCCAGGCGCGCCGGCGCGCGGAGCTGCAACGCACCCAGGTCGAGCTGGCCATCGCCCTGCAGCGCGGCATGCTCCCCCGGGACCTGCCGGCCGCGCCCGGGCTCCACCTCGCGGTGCGGTACACCCCCGCCAACCTCGGTCTCAACGTGGGCGGCGACTGGTACGACGCCTTCACCCTGCCCGACGGCCGGATCGGGCTGGCCATCGGCGACGTACAGGGCCACAACATCGAGGCCGCGGCCTTCATGGGCCAGGTCAGGGCCGGACTGCGGGCGCTCGCCTCGGTCACCGGCGATCCCGGGGAACTGCTGGCCCGCACCAACGACCTGCTGCTCTCGCTGGGCAGCGATCTCTTCGCCACCTGCACCTTCATGCGGCTCGACCCGGCCACCGGGGTGCTGGAGAGCGCCCGGGCCGGTCACATCCCCTTCGTCTGGGCCACGGCGGACGGCAAGTCCGGCGTCGTCGATGACGAGGGCGGACCGCCGCTCGGCATCCAGCAGGGATTCGAGTTCCCGGTCGCCCGGCACCGGCTCACCACCGGCGGGGTCTTCGTCCTGCTCACCGACGGCGTGGTGGAGGGGCCGTCGCTGCCCATCGAGGACGGCCTCGACCAGGTGATACGGCTGGCAGGCATCGCCTCCGTGGCCGGCCTGGAGGTGCGCGCGCTCGCCGCGGCCGTGATCAAGGGCGCCGAGAGCGTCGGGCACGAGGACGACGCCGCGGTACTGGTCGTGGGCCTGGACGGCCCGGCGGCCCTGGCCTGACGTCCGGTGCCCGGGGCTTGAGCGGTCTGTTCCGGGGGGCCTGAACTTTTTGGCGCCCCGGGGTCTGAGTGGTCTGCCTCGGGGCGGCGGGCGGTCCGGCTCTCGGGGTCTGAGCAGTCTGTTTCCGGCACGCGTCCGCGATCCGGCACCCGGTTCTGGGCGCGGCCCGGTGTGCGGGGCTGAGCGGTCCGGCGTCGGCACCTGTGCGGAATCCCGCACCCGGCCCTGATCGCTCGGCGCCCGAGGCCGAGCGCGCCCGGGGTTCGGCCGGCCCGCGGCCCGAGCCTCAGGTGCCCGGGGACCCCGCGCGGCATGCTGCGCCCGGGCTTCGAGCCCCGCCCGGCGCCCGGCCCGGTGTCCCGTGCCGGGCCGGTCCGTACCCGCCGGCAGCCGCCATGGGGCCGGGCCGCCGCGCGGCTCGCCTCGCCGACCGGTGGCCGGCGGTGTGAGATTGCTGCTGTGGTGGGTTTCGAGGAGCTGCGCCGGCCGGGCGGCCGTGCCGTCCAGATGCTGGCCGTCGCCGCCTGCTACTACGCGGCGGCCCGGCTCGGCCTGCTGCGCCAGCTGACCGTCGAGGGGGCCGTCGTCACCCCGATCTGGCCGCCGACCGGCGTCGCCGTCGCCGCGCTGCTCATCCTCGGCCTGGGCTGCTGGCCCGGCATCACGGTCGGCGCCTTCTTCTCCGTCCTGTCCCTGACCACACCCGGACCCGATGTGCTCGGCATCCTCCTCGGCAACACCGCCGCACCCCTGTGCGCGGCGCTGCTGCTGCGCCGGGCCGGCTTCCGCACCGACCTCAGCCGGCTGCGCGACGGCCTCGCCCTGGTGTTCCTGGGCGCGCTGGGCGCCATGCTGGTCAGCGCGACCGTCGGCGTCGGCGTCCTCGTCCTCACGGGCAGCGTGCCCCCGCACAGCTTCTGGCCCGTCTGGCTCGCCTGGTGGGTGGGCGATGCGATGGGGGTCCTGCTCGTCACCCCGCTGCTGCTGTTGCTGCGCGGCGCCCGCAGGCCGCTGCCCCTGCGCCGCTGGAAGGAGGCGACCGCGCTGGCCGTCGTCGCCTGCGTCCTCGTCCCGCTGGCCGCCCACAGCTCGCTCAGCCTGCTCTTCCTCGTCTCCCCGCTCATCATCTGGGCGGCCCTGCGGTTCCAGCTGCTGGGCAGTGTGCTCTGCGCGCTGCTGACGTCCGTGGTGGCGACCGTCGCCGCCACGGACGGCGTCGGCGCGTTCGCCGGGCTGAGCCGGATCGAGGTCATGGTGAAGCTGCAGGCCTTCAACGGCGCCATGGCCCTGACCGCGCTGCTGCTGTCGGCCGTGATCATCGAGCAGCGCAACACCCGGGACTCGGTGGAGAAGGCCTGCCAGGAACTGATGGAGGTGCTGCAGCACCTCACCGCGGGCGAGGCACCGTCGCCCCGGCCGCAGCCGGAGGCCGACGACACCGACGACCGGCCGTGGCCCACCGGGGCGCCGTGAGCCTCCCGCGGACGCCGTGGCTCATCCGCAGGCTCCTCTTCACCGCCGCCCGTCAGCGTTCGGAGCGGTTCACCGGCCCCTCGTCGTCACTGCCCGGCTCCGCGGCCGGCGTCCCCGCCGACGTGCTGCGGTGCTCGGGGGACGGCGGGTGGGCGGCACCGGTGGCGCCGGGCTGGCCGCCACCCGTCGTGCCGTAGCCGCCGGGAATCCCCGGCGGTGTGTCCGCGGCGGCCTGCGCCTCGCTGATGTGCCGCCGGGCCCGGACGTTCGCCCGGCGCTCCGGGTACGGGTAGTCGAACGGCTGGGACGCGGCGCGCTCGCGGTCCGCGTCGCGCTGCCGGCGCGCGGCCCGCTCGGCCGCCGTCGCGTTCTCGTCCTGTCGCTTGTCCTCATGGTCCTTCATGCGGCGCCGAGTACCCGGGCGACGGCCACCGCCAACGTACGTTCCGGCGTGTCGGACGGCCCGCCGGGGGCACTGGGAGACGATGGGCCGAGTCCGTACGGGCACAGGGCCGGACCGGGAGGACAGGGGCGGCATGGAACAGCGGCCGGTACCAGGAGGGACAGCCGAGGACGGCACGCGCGGCGCGCCCGTGACCACGGACCCGCCCCGGCAGCGGGACGCGGCCGGCGACGCACGCCGCCGCATCCCGCGCACCGACACCCTCCTGCGCGACCCCCGGCTCGCCGAGGCGGTGGAACGGCTCGGCGCGCACCGGGTGAAGGCCGCCGTACGGCAGGCGCAGGACCGGGCCCGCGCGGGCGGCATCCCACCGGAACAGGTCCCGCGGACGGCCCTGGACCTGCTGCCCGGCACCGCGAGCGGCCTGCGCCCGGTGCTCAACGCCACCGGCGTGCTGCTGCACACCAATCTCGGCCGGGCCCCGTTGTCCGCCGCGGCCCGGCGGGCCGTCCAGGAAGCTGCCGGTCCCACGGACGTCGAACTGGACCTGACGACCGGTGTCCGCGCCCGCAGAGGGCGCTCCGCGCTCGCCGCCCTGCGCGACGCGGTGCCGGCCGCCGGCGCCGTCCACGTCGTCAACAACGGCGCCGCCGCCCTCGTCCTCGCCGCCACCGCCTTCGCGGCCGGCAAGGAGATCGTCGTCAGCCGGGGCGAGATGGTGGAGATCGGCGACGGCTTCCGCCTGCCCGACCTGCTCGTCTCCACCGGCGCACGGCTCCGCGAGGTCGGTACGACCAACCGCACGGTCCCCGCCGACTACGCGGCCGCCATCGGGCCGGACACCGGGTTCGTGCTGAAGGTCCACCCGTCCAACTTCCGGATCACCGGCTTCACCCGGTCCGCCGAGGTCGCCGACCTCACCGGCCTCGGTGTGCCGGTCGTCGTCGACATCGGCTCCGGGCTGCTCGCCCCCCACCCGGCCCTGCCCGAGGAGCCCGACGCCCACACCCAGCTGCGCGCCGGCGCCGCGCTCGTCACCGCGAGCGGCGACAAACTGCTCGGCGGACCCCAGTGCGGGCTGCTGCTCGGCCGGGAGGACCTGGTCCGCGCCCTGGCCCGGCACCCGCTGGCCCGCGCCCTGCGCGTCGACAAGCTGACCCTGGCCGCCCTGGAGGCCACCCTCACCGGCCCGCCCACCCCGACCGCGCTCGCCCTCACCGCCGACCCGGCCCTGCTGCGGGCCCGCGCCGACCGGCTGGCCGCCGGGCTGGCCGCCGACGGGATCGACGTCCTGGCCGTCGGGAGCGCCGCGACGGTCGGCGGCGGGGGCGCCCCCGGCGTCACCCTGCCCAGCGCCGCCCTGTCCCTGCCCGAACCGTACGCCGCCGCGCTGCGCACCGGCCGTGTCCCGGTCGTCGGCCGCCTGGAGACGGGGCGCTGCCTGCTGGACCTGAGGGCGGTGCCACCGCAGGACGACGACCGGCTGGCCGAGGCCGTACGGGCGGCGCGGCCCGCCGCGGAAGGGCGGGGAAGGTGATCCGTGCGCCGCGGGGGATACGCGTGGAGGGGCGGGGGGCGCCCGGGGTCCCCGTGGAAGCGTGGACGGTGTGATGCTGGTCGTCATGGGGCGCGGAAGGCCGGCCCGCTCCGGCGCCCGCGTGCGGTGAACGGCGCGAGGGCGAGCGTCCGGGGTGTGACGCCGGCCCCCTGTGAAAGGGAGGTGTGATGCGCGTTCTCGCCACCGCCGGGCACGTCGATCACGGTAAGTCCGCGCTGGTCCGCGCCCTCACCGGGATGGAGCCCGACCGGTACGAGGAGGAGCGGCGCCGCGGGCTCACCCTGGACCTGGGCTTCGTGTGGACCCGGCTCGGCACGGACCACCTCGCGTTCGTGGACGTACCCGGTCACGAGCGGTTCGTGCCGACCATGCTGGCCGGCGTCGGCCCCGTACCCGCCGTGCTGTTCGTGGTCGCCGCCGACCAGGGCTGGCAGCCCCAGTCGCAGGAGCACCTCGCCGTCCTGGACGCGCTCGGCGTCCGGCACGGGGTCCTCGCGGTGACCCGCAGCGACCTCGCCGACCCCGAGCCGGTCCGCGCCGACGCCGCCGAACGGCTGGCCGGCACCTCCCTGGGCAAGGTGCCGCAGGTCGCGGTCAGCGCGGTCACCGGCGCGGGACTGGACGACCTGCGCGCCGAACTGGCCCGGACGGCCGCCGAGTTGCCCGCACCCGACACCGACGCCGACGTACGCCTGTGGCTCGACCGGGCGTTCACCGTCCGGGGTCACGGGACCGTGGTGACCGGCACCCTCGGCGCGGGCACCCTGCGCGTCGGCGACCGGCTGGTCACCCCGGACGGATCGGCCGTGCGGGTGCGCGGCCTGCAGAGCCTGCACGAGGAGCGGACGGCCGTCGGCGCGGTGGCCCGCGTCGCCGTGAACGTCCACGGTCAGGGGGACACCGCCCTGGGCCGCGGCCAGGTCCTGCTCGCCCCGGACCGCTGGCTGAGCACCGAGGTGGCCGACGTACGGGTCACCGGGGAGCCGGTGGCCGACCTGCCCCGGAACGTCACCCTGCACATCGGGACGGCCGCCGTGCCGGTGACCGTCCGCCCGCTCGGCCCGGACACCGCCCGGCTCACCCTGCGCCGCGGGCTGCCCCTGCGGGTCGGCGACCGCGCGGTGCTGCGCGAACCCGGCGGCACCCGCCCGCCCTGCGGCGTCACCGTCCTCGACGTACGGCCGCCCCGGCTGGCCCGGCGCGGCGCCGGCCGGGCCCGCGCGGCCGAGCTGGAGACGATGACCGGCCGTCCGGACGGCGCCGCCGAACTGCGCCGCCGCAAGCTCGTCCGCCGCGCCGACCTGGAGGCGATGGGCGTCCCGGCGCCCGCCGACCCCGTCGCCGGGGACTGGCTCGCCGACGCGGCGCACTGGAGCCTGCTGAAGGACCGGCTGGCCGGCCATGTCCTGGAGCACGCCCGCGCCCACTCGCTGGACCCGGGCCTGCCCACCGAGGCGGCCCGCCGGCTGCTCGGACTGCCCGACCGCGCCCTGGTCGACGCGCTGGCGGCCGCACAGCCCCGGCTCCGGGCGGGGCAGGGCCGTCTTCACCCCGCCGACAGCTCCGGACCGGCCCTGCCCGCAGCCGTCCGCGCCGCCGTGGACGCCCTGCGCCGGGACCTCGCCCGCACCCCGTTCCGCGCTCCCGAGGCCGGGCGGCTCGCCGAACTGGGTCTCGACCGCCGGGCGTCGGCCGCCGCCGCGGCGGCGGGAGCCCTGCTCCGGATCGCCGACGGGATCGTGCTGCTGCCCGGGGCGGACGCCGACGCCGCCGCCGTCCTGCGCGCCCTGCCCCAGCCGTTCACGCTCAGCGAGGCCCGGCGCGCGCTCGACACCACCCGCCGGGTGGCCGTACCGCTGCTGGAGTTCCTGGACGCCCGCGGGTACACGGAGCGCGTCGACGACCAGCGCCGGCGCTGCCGAACGGTGCCGGGGGAGCAGAACGGAGGCGGACGGGAATCGAACCCGCCTGCCCGAGATCCTCGGGCACCTCGGTTTTGAAGACCGGGAGGGCCACCAGGCACCCACACGCCTCCACCGCCCGTCAGGCTAATGCCCCAGGAGACCACAGGTATGACAACGACACCGGCCCGTCAGGCGCCCGTACGGCTCACGCAGTTCGCCCACGGCGGCGGCTGCGCCTGCAAGATCCCGCCCGGGGAGCTGGAGGAGGTGGTCGCCGGGCTGACCGCGCCGCCGCTCGCCGGCGGCGACACCCCGCTGCTCGTCGGCCTCGCCACCGGCGACGACGCGGCCGTCGTCACGCACCGGGGGACCGCCCTGGTGTCCACGGCCGACTTCTTCACCCCGGTCGTGGACGACCCCTACGACTGGGGCCGGATCGCCGCCGCCAACGCCCTGTCCGACGTGTACGCGATGGGCGGCCGGCCGGTGCTGGCCGTCAACCTGCTCGCCTGGCCGCGCGACCGGCTCCCGTTCGACCTCGCCCGTGAGGTGCTGCGCGGCGGCCTGGACATCGCCACCGAGGCGGGCTGCCACGTCGGTGGCGGGCACAGCGTCGACGACCCCGAGCCCAAGTACGGCATGGCCGTCACCGGCATCGCCGATCCGGCGCGGCTGCTGCGCAACGACGCCGGCCGGCCCGGGCTGCCGCTGTCGCTGACCAAGCCGCTCGGCATCGGCGTCCTGAACAACCGGCACAAGGCCACCGGCGAGCGGTTCGCGCACGCCGTCGCCACGATGGCGGCCCTCAACCGCGACGCGTCCGAGGCGGCGCTGGCCGCCGGCGCCGAGTGCGCCACCGACGTCACCGGGTTCGGCTTCCTCGGCCATCTGCACAAGCTGGCCCGCGCCTCGGGCGTCACGGCCGTCGTCGACACCGCCGCCGTGCCGTACCTGGAGGGCGCCCGGGAGGCCGTACGCGACGGGTACGTCAGCGGCGGCACCCGGCGGAACCTGGAATGGGTGGCGCCGCACACCGACTTCGGGGACACCGACGCGGACACCCGGCTGCTGCTCGCCGACGCCCAGACCTCCGGCGGGCTGCTGGTCGCCGGGGAGGTGCCCGGGGCGCCGGTGGTCGGGGAGCTGGTGCCGCGCGGGGCCCACTCCGTCGTGCTCAGGTAGGACCCGCTCAGCCGCTCACCTCGGCCGCACCGTCCACCCGGCTCACGGTTCCGTGCCGGTGTGCTCGTCGATGCCCGCCCGGATGCGGTAGGCCCGCACCAGCGTCAGGGCCGCCGGACCCCGGGGCCGCCGGCCCGGGCGGATGTCGACGGCGAACGCCTTCGTCTCCTGGATGTGCGTGTTCGGGTCCAGGGACAGGTGCAGCAGCTCGTTGGCCGCGTCCCCGGTGCTGTAGCCGTTCGGACCCCAGTGGTACGGCAGCCCCACCTGGTGCAGCCGGCGGCCGTGCACCGTCAGCGGGGACATCCGGTCGGTGACCAGCACCCGCGCCTCGATCACACCCCGCGCGCTGACGATCGTCGCCCAGCCGGTGTGCGCCAGGCCCCGCTCGGCGGCCAGCTCCGGGGAGACCTCGCAGAAGAACTCCGGCTGGAGTTCCGCGAGGTACGGCTGCCAGCGGGACATCCCGCCCGCCGTGTGGTGCTCGGTGAGCCGGTAGGTGGTGGCCACGTACGGGAACACCCCGGCGCCGGGCTCGTCGCCGCTCGGCTGGTAGCGGTTGTCCGGGTGCGACGGCAGCAACTGCCGTACCGGATTGCGCTGCTGGTCGTAGAGCAGGTTCGGGAACGGGGAGTCCTGCGGTTCGTAGTGCGCCGGCAGCGGCCCGTCGGTGAGCCCGGACGGTACGTACAGCCACGCCTTGCCGTCGGCCTGCATGATGAACGGGTCCGTGCCGGACAGGGCCTCCGGCCCGGACGCGTCCTCGGGCGGCTCGTGGTCCGGCGCCTTGTCCTTCTTGAAGTCGGGCACGTCGTGCCCGGTCCACTCGCCCCGCTCGCCCTTGTCCGGGTCCCACCACACCAGCGCCTTGCGCTCGCTCCACGGCCTGCCCTCGGGGTCGGCGGAGGCCCGGTTGTACAGGATCCGCCGGTTGGCCGGCCAGGCCCACGCCCACTCGGCCGCCACCCAGTCCTGCTCCCGGCCCGGCTTGCGGCGGGCCGCCTGGTTCACGCCGTCGGCGTACACACCGCAGTAGATCCAGCAGCCGCAGGCGGTGGAGCCGTCGGGCTTCAGCTGCTCGTACGACGACAGCGGGTTGCCCTCGGCGTCATGGCCGTTGACCTCGGCGAGGACGGCCTCCGCGTCCGGCTCGGCGTGCCGGCCCCTCGTCGGGTAGTCCCAGGCGAGGTCGAGCACCGGCCGGTCCATCTCGTCGGCGGACCCGGCGAGCTTGTGCCGGATGATCCGCCCGAGGTGGTAGGCGAACCACAGGTCGCTGCGCGCCTCGCCGGGCGGCTCGACCGCCTGGTGGTGCCACTGGAGCAGCCGCTGGGTGTTGGTGAAGCTGCCGTCCTTCTCGGTGTGCGCGGCGGCCGGCAGGAAGAACACCTCGGTGCCGATGTCCTCCGTGCGCAGTTCCCCGGTCTCGATCTCCGGGCCGTCCTTCCACCAGGTCGCCGACTCGATCAGCGAGAAGTCCCGGACGACCAGCCAGTCCAGGTTGGCCATGCCGAGCCGCATCAGCTTGGAGTTGGCGTTGCCCACGGCCGGGTTCTCGCCGACGAGGAAGTAGCCCTTGCAGACGCCCTCCAGCTGGGCCATCGTCGTCTCGTACGTCGAGTGCGAGCCGGTGAGCCGCGGCAGGTAGTCGAAGCAGAAGTCGTTCTCCGCCGTCGCGGCGTCACCCCAGTACGCCTTGAGCAGGCTCACCAGGTAGGAGCGCATGTTGCCCCAGTAGCCCTTGTGCGTGGCCTCGGCCTCGACGAAGGCGTCCAGGTCCTGGTTCTGGTGGGCGTGCGGCATCGGGATGTAACCGGGCAGCAGGTTGAACAGGGTCGGGATGTCCGTGGACCCCTGGATGGAGGCGTGCCCGCGCAGCGCGAGGATGCCGCCGCCGGGCCGGCCGATGTTGCCGAGCAGGGTCTGCAGCACGGAGGCCGCCCGGATGTACTGCACGCCCACCGTGTGCTGGGTCCACCCGACCGCGTAGGCGAACGCGGTCGTGCGCTTGCGCCCGGAGTTCTCCGTGACCAGTTCGCACACCTGCCGGAACACGTCCTGCGGCACCCCGCAGATCTGCTCCACCATCTTCGGCGTGTAGCGGGCGTAGTGCCGCTTCAGCACCTGGAACACGCACCGCGGGTGGGTCAGCGTCTCGTCGCGCTCCGGCTCGCCCTCGCCGATCACCGCGCCACCGGAGCCGTGCGCCTCACCACGGGCCGCCTCGGTCACCGAACTGCCGGCGTCGCCGCGCTCGTCGTGTTCCTGGTCGCGCTCGCCGGAGGGCGCCTGGACCTCGGAACCCTCGTACTGCCAGGTGTGGTTGTCGTACGAGCGGCTGTCGGTGTCCAGGCCGGAGAAGACGCCGGCCAGGTCCTCGGTGTCCCGGAAGTCCTCCCGCAGGATTATCGGGGCGTTGCTGTACGCCACGATGTAGTCACGGAAGTACTTCTCGTGCCGGAGCACGTAGTTGATGATCCCGCCGAGGAAGGCGATGTCCGTGCCCGCGCGCAGCGGCACGTGCAGGTCGGCGAGCGCGCTGGTGCGGGTGAAACGCGGATCGACGTGGATCAGCTTCGCGCCCCGCGCCTTGGCCTCCATCACCCACTGGAACCCGACCGGATGGCACTCGGCCATGTTCGAGCCCTCGATGACGATGCAGTCGGCGTTCTGCAGGTCCTGCTGGAAGGTGGTCGCGCCGCCGCGTCCGAACGAGGTTCCCAGACTGGGAACGGTGGAGGAGTGTCAAACGCGCGCCTGGTTCTCGATCTGGATCGCTCCGAGCGCGGTGAACAACTTCTTGATCAGGTAGTTCTCTTCGTTGTCGAGCGTCGCCCCGCCCAGGCTCGCGATGCCCAGGGTGCGCCGGGTGCGGGTCCCGTCGACCTCCCACTGCCAGCCGTCCCGGCGGGCCGCGATCACCCGGTCGGCGATCATGTCCATCGCCGTGTCCAGGTCCAGCCGCTCCCACTCGGTGCCGTGCGGACGCCGGTACAGGACCTGGTACTCGCGGGCGTCCCCGGTGGTCAGCTGGAGGCTCGCCGCGCCCTTGGGGCACAGCCGGCCGCGCGAGATCGGGGAGTCCGGGTCGCCCTCGATCTGGGTGACCTTCTCGTCCTGCACGTACACGTTCTGGCCGCAGCCGACGGCGCAGTACGGGCAGACGGACTTCACCACCCGGTCGGCCGAGGCGACCCGGGGCGTGAGCCGTGCGCTGTGCCCGCTCTTCGCGGCGGCGCCGCGGCCGAGCGGATCCGTGCCGGTGAGCTGGCGGTAGACAGGCCAGGAGTCGATCCAGGTACGCACGCCCACGACTCCTCCTCCCGCTCGGTGCCCCGATTCTCCCGCACTCCTGCGGTCACGGCATCTCCGGCCGTGACCGACGACGAGGTACCCCCGCCGGGCCCGGCCAAACGGATCCGGCAGGTGTGAGTGAGACGTCCCGGGGGACTCCGCCGCTTGCGGTGTGTCGGCGGAAGGACCGGACGGGGTGCCCGTAATGTCCGGGTGGTCACGGTCCCGAACGAGTGACGGGAGCGATCGCGATGACGATCAGGCGCAGCGGGGCGACGGCGGTCGCACGGTGAGGCAGCGGCACGTCTTCGGGACCGTCTTCACACTGGAAGCCGTCATCGCGGGCGGTGTGTTCCTCGTCGTCCTCGCCGTGCTGGCCTGGTCGCTGGTGCGGCGGCGGACCAGGACGACCGAGCGCTCGGAACGACCGCGCGTGGAGGCGTTCTACGTCGGCGCCCTCGCCGCCTTCGCCGTCTTCCTGGTCGCCTGGACGGCCTGGCAGAACCACGAGGAACACCGCGCCGCCGCCCAGCAGCCCCTGCGCGTCGACGTCACCGGCTTCCAGTGGTGCTGGGACTTCCGCTATCCGCGGTCCGCGGACCACCGCCGGGTCACCGGCACCTGCAAGGGCAGGGACATGCCCACCCTCGTCGTCCCGACCGGCCGCACCGTACAGCTCCGGCTCACCTCACGGGACGTCATCCACTCCCTCTGGATGCCCGGCCTGCGCTACAAGATGGACGCCTTCCCCGACCACGTGAACACCTTCACGCTCACCCTGGACCGGACGGGCCGCTGGCGCGGCCGGTGCGCCGAGTTCTGCGGACAGCGGCACTGGAGCATGGACTTCTGGATCAAGGCGGTCTCCCCCCGCGAGTACGACCGCTGGGCGCACGGCGGGACGGCGACGGCATGACGCTCGCTGCGGACACCGACACCCAGCGCGACGACGCCGGCCGTCCCGTCCCGCCCGGCAGCTGGCTCGGCTGGATCTCCACCACCGACCACAAGCGCATCGGCCTGCTCACCGTCGGCACCTCCCTGGTGCTCCTGCTGGTCGACGGTGTCTTCGCGCTGCTCATGCGCGCCCAGCTCGCGCAGCCCGAGGAGACCTTCCTCGGCGCCCACCTGTACGACCAGCTGTTCACCATGCACGGCTCGGGCATGATCTACACGGTCATGACGCCGTTCGCCATCGGCCTGGGCGTCTACCTGGTGCCCCTGCAGATCGGCGCCCCCGGCATCGCCCTGCCCCGGCTGACCCTGCTCGGCTACTGGCTGTACGTGCTCGGCGCGCTCACCATGCTGGCCGGCTTCGCCACGCCCACCGGAGCGCACGCCGACGGCTGGTTCTCGTACCCGCCCATGGCCGACAGCGTGCACTCGCCGGGTACCGGCCCCGACCTGTGGATCGTGGGCGTCAGCCTCGCCGTGACCGGCAGCATGCTGATGGGCTGGGCGGTGCTGTGGACCGTACTGCGCCGCCGCACCCGCGGCATGACCATGCTGCGCCTGCCCGTCTTCTGCTGGTCGATGATCGCCACCTGCCTGATGGTGATCGGTTCCTTCCCGGCGCTGCTGGCCGCGATGGTGCTGCTCGGGGTGGGCCGCGCCGACCCGGACGTCTTCGCGTCCAACGTCTGGAACATCGGCTACCAGCACATCTTCTGGTTCTACGGCCATCCCGTCGTGTACGTGATGTTCTTCCCGTACCTCGCGGCCGTCGCCGAGGTGCTGGCGGTGTTCTCCGGCCGCCGCTTCTTCGGCTACCGGGGCACGGCCCTGTCCCTGCTGGTGTTCGCCGCCCTGTCGATGAGCGTGTGGGGCCACCACATGTTCGCCACCGGTCAGGCCGCCAACGACTACTACTCCCTGACCTCCATCGCCCTGCTGGTGCCCGCGGGTGTGGAGTACTTCGGCATGCTGGGCACGATCCTGGGCGGCCGGCTGCGGCTGCGCGTCCCCATGCTGTTCGCGCTCGCCTTCGTCCCGCAGTTCCTGATCGGCGGCCTCACCGGCATCATGGTCGGCACCCCGGTGATCGACTACCACGTCACCGACAGCTACTTCGTGGTGGCCCACCTGCACTACGTGCTGTTCGCGGGCAGCGCCTTCGGCCTGTTCGCGGCCGTCTACTACTGGTTCCCGAAGGTCACCGGCACCCTGCTGGACGAACGCATGGGACGCCTGCACTTCTGGCTGCTCGTCATCGGCACCAACCTCACCTTCCTGCCGATGTTCGCCCTCGGCTACCTCGGCATGCCGCGCCGGGTCGTCACCTACGCCACGTTCGACGGCTTCGGCCTGCTGAACCTGCTGGCCGGCATCGGCGCGGCCTTCCTCGCCGCGGGCATGACGGCGTTCGTCGTCAATGTGCTGTGGACGCTGCGCCGCCGCCACCTGGGCCGTGCCGAGCCGGCCGGCGACGACCCGTGGGAGGGCCATACCCTGGAGTGGGCCACCACCTCGCCGCCGCCGCGCCTCAACTTCCCCGCGGACCGCCCGCTGCCACCCGTCACGAGCTTCGCCCCGCTGCTGGACCGCGGGACGGGAGGGGGTACCGCATGAGACGGCACCTGCCCGCCGTCCTGGTCGCCGGCTGGGGCGTGCTCAACGGCCTGCTCCTCGTGGTGCTGGCGATCTACCGCGAGAACGCGATGACGTACTGGCTGTGGGGCGGCGTCGTCCTCGTCCTGGAGCTGTTCGCCCTCGCCGTCCTCGTGTCCTCCCGGGCGAGGGCCGACCAGCACGTCCGCTACCGGGTGCCCGACAGGGGCGCGGGGGGCGTGCTCCCCGGCGCGATCGGCCTGCTGCTGGTCGGGCTCTGCCTGGTCTACGGCCGCTGGCTGCTCGTCGTGGCCGTGCCGCTGCTGATGCTGTCCGTCGCCCTCGTGGTGCACGGGACGACGGCGCGGGAGAAGTGAGGCGCCATGGAGCACCCGGCGCACGCGTCCGTGGCGGCGATGGCCTCGTCGGCCGTCCTCCTCGCCGCGGTCGTCCCGGCGGCCGTCCGGTGCCTTTGGCCCTCTCCGCTGTGGGAGCGGATCAGCGTCCCGGCGGGCGTGGCCCTGCCCCTGCTGGTCCTCACGCACGCCTGGGCCGTCCTCGGCGATGTCGTGGGCCTCGCACCGCCCGGCGGCGCGCGGGTCGCCGAACCCGTCCTGCTCGCGACCGCGGTCCTGTTCTGGCTGCCGGCCGTCGCGCGCACCCGGCACCGGCTGGACGACCCGGGCCGCTGCCTGTACCTCTTCCTCGCCGCGCCGCTGCTCGACCTCCCTGCGGTGGGCATGGTCGCCGCCGGCCACAGCGCGGCCGGGCTCGCCATGATCGTCGGCATGCTGCCGGTCGGCGTCGCGGCCGCGGCGGTCACCTGGTCGTGGGTGAACCGCGAGGAACGAGAAGCGCTGGCCGACCCGGCCCGCCATCCGGGAGGAGGCGATCGCGTTGTCCGGTGACGGACGCCCCCGCGTCCTCGTGTTCGACGTCAACGAGACGCTCACCGACCTGTCCCCGCTCGCGGCCCTGATGGAGCGGGCCGGGCTGCCGCACCAGTCGCTCCCGGCCTGGTTCGCCGGTGTGCTGCGGGACGGGATCGCCCTGAGCCTGGCCGGCGGCCACGCGTCCTTCGGCGACGTGGCCCGTGACGGACTGCGGACGCTCGCGGCCTCGGCGCGGGGCGTGGCCGACCCCGAGGCGGCGGCGGAGCACGTCCTCGCCGCGCTGCCGCGGCTGCCCCTGCACGCGGACGTCCCCGACGGCGTCCGGGCCCTGCGCGCCGCCGGGTACCGCCTGGTCACCCTCACCAACGGCTCCGCCGGCACCACCCGCGCGGTCCTCGAACGGGGAGGACTGACCGACTGTTTCGAGACCCACCTCGACGTCGGGGCGGTGGGCCGCTGGAAGCCCGCCCGGGAGGCCTACGCCCACGCCGTGGCCGCCGTGGGCGTCCCGGCCGACGAGGTCGTGCTGGTGTCGGTGCACCCCTGGGACGTCGACGGCGCGGCCCGCGCCGGCCTCGCCACCGCCTGGCTGCGGCGCACCCCCCAGCCCTACCCGGCCACCTGCCTCCCGGCGGCCATCGAGGCCACCGGCCTGCCCGACCTGGCCGCACGACTCGTCGCCCAGGGGCAGCTGATCGACGGGGAGGACATCGGCTGAGGGATCGGCCCGTGCGCCTGCGCGTGCCGTCAGCCGTTCGCCGCCCGGAGCCTCTCCCGCTGGGGGACGACCGTGTAGCGGGGGTCCTCGGCGGAGGCCACCCCGGCGTGGAAGACGCCGAAGCGCAGCGCTGCCGAGCCGCCCAGGAGGGCCGCTCCCGCCGCGATGGCCGGACGCCGGTCCCGTACCCGGGCCGACAGCAGGGCGAGGGCGGCTCCGCCCGCCGTCAGGACCTCCGCCGCGCGCAGCAGCCGATGCGGCTTCCCCTGCTCGAAGGGCTCCGCGGTGAGCCCCATCCGCTGCTTCATCACCTGGAAGGCGCCCAGTTCCAGCACGGCCCCCAGCGCCGCCATCCGCCGTGCCGGCCCGGCCTGTGCGGGGGGCGCCGCTGCCAGGGCGAGGCCGGCGGCCGACGAGGCCGCCGAACCCGCGAACACGAAGGGCAGCTGCCGGTAGCCCTCGTGCCAGGACGGCACCGCCGTGTCCGACAGCAGCACCGCGGTGTACGTCGCCACGGCCGGGCCGAGAACGGCGGCGCCCGCCGTGGCGGCCGAGCCCACCAGCCGGTACCGGCCCGCCACCTCGGTCGCCGCGGCCGCCAGGGCCAGCGGCGCGTACCCGCTCAGGATCCAGGAGCCGACGCTCATCGGCGAGGTGGGCTTGAACACCCGGAGCATGTTCAGGAACCGGGCCGGGCGCCCCAGGTCGTGCACCAGTGCCGCCAGCGACAACGTGATGCCGCCGGCCGCGCCCAGCCTGGCCACCCTGCCGAGTGCCGGCCGCCCCGTGGCCCCGGCTCCCGCCGCGAGCAGCGAGGAGGCCCCGGCCAGCCCGCCCAGGTACAGATAGCCGGCGATGTCCAGCGGTTCCCAGGTCGGCTTGTTGAGGACGGGCTTGCCGTAGTACGACGAGAACTCGGCCTCCGGCACCATCGGCTGCTCGCCCCGCCCGCGCCGGCGCCGCCGGCGCCCCGCGTGCACCCCCGTCGGCGCCTCCCGGTCGGGCCGCGCGTGCCGCACCCCGTCCCGTGTCACATCGGATTCGCTCATCGCGGCCTCCGCACGAAGCTCCCGGCGGCGAGCGCGACCAGCGAGACGGCGGCCAGCGCCGCGTGCCGCCACATGTCGGGCAGGTCCCTGGTGGTGACCACCGGGTCCGGGGGCAGGCCGTACACCTCCGGCTCGTCCAGCAGGAGGAAGAACGCGCCGTCGCCGCCCACCCCGTCGTCCGGGCTCTCGCCGTACAGGCGGGCGTCGGTCACACCGGCCGCGTGCAGCTGGGCCACCCGGGCCCGCGCACGCTCCCGCAACTCCTCCAGCGGGCCGAACTGGATGGATTCCGTCGGGCAGGACTTCGCACAGGCCGGTTCCATGCCGACGCCGAGCCGGTCGTAGCACAGGGTGCACTTCCACGCCCGGCCGTCGTCCTTGCGCTGGTCGATCACGCCGTACGGACACGCCGGCACGCAGTAGCCGCAGCCGTTGCAGATGTCCTCCTGGACGACGACCGTGCCGAACTCGGTGCGGAACAGCGAACCCGTCGGGCACACGTCCAGGCAGGCGGCGTGCGTGCAGTGCTTGCACACGTCGGACGCCATCAGCCAGCGCAGCTCCGTCCGCCCGTCGGGGGAGACGGGCGAGATCTCCCCGGCGGGCGCGCCGGCGGGAGCCCGCTCCGGCGGGGGAGTGGTGGCGCCCGGCCCCGGGGAGGCGGGGCCGGTGCCGAGCCGGGACGCGGCGGCGAAGACGTCGACGTCCTCGTGGTCGTCGTGCGCGACCCCCGGTTCCTGTCCGGCGAGCGGCTTGCGCTGCTCGATGAAGGCCACGTGCCGCCAGGTGTCGGCGCCGAGGCCCTGGGTGTTGTCGTAGGACATGCCGGTCAGCAGGAGTCCGTCCTCCGGGACGGCGTTCCACTCCTTGCACGCGACCTCGCAGGCCTTGCAGCCGATGCACACCGAGGTGTCGGTGAAGAAGCCCACCCGCGGCGGGGCGTCCGGATAACCGGCCGCCCCGGCCACGTCCGGCTCCGGCCCGTACAGGAGGTTCCGGTGGCCCTCAGCGCCGTCGCTCATGCGGTGCCTCCTCGTTCACGACTCGTCCCCTTGCCCGGGCGCCTCGCCCGGAGCGGCCCGTACGACCTGGATCCGGCGCCTCTCCCAGGCGGTGACCGGCATCTCCACGCTCTTGGCGAAGTACCAGCGGCTGAGGGCGTTGCGCAGCCGGTGCCGGCGGAACCAGCGCCAGGCCTCCGCGCCCTCGGCGCGCGGCCGGGGTGTGTCCCGCACGAGGATGCGGTAGGCCTCCTCGCGGGACAGCAGCGTGTGCGCCTCCTCGTAGCCGCCGCCCGCCGTGCGCCGCACCTCGCCGGTCGCCCCACCCTCCAGGATCCTGCGCCGGTCGGCCGCCTGCAGCCCGAGGCAGGCCCGCTTGGTGACGTGGTAGGTCACGAACGGCACCGCGAACAGCGCGGTGCGGAAGGTCCGGGCCAGCAGGTCCACGTCCAGGGAGAACCGGTAGGCCAGCACGTCCTGCCCGCCCGCCAGCAGCAGCACGCCGTACGCCGAGACGGCGGCCGCGCCCAGGGCGGTGCGCGTGGGCTGGTTCCGCGGCCGGTCGCACGGGTGCTGCTCGGGCCGTGGCCCGGTGAGCCAGCGCTCGAAGAACGGGTAGCCGTACAGGGCCAGGAACAGCACCGCGGGCAGCGCCACACCGGGCAGCAGCACGTCCCAGGCGATCGTGTGCCCGGCGAAGTCCGTCTCCCACCCCGGCATCAGCCGCAGCGCGCCCTCCAGATAACCCACGTACCAGTCGGGCTGCGCGTCCAGGGAGACGTGGTCGGCGCGGTACGGACCGAAGCTCCACACCGGGTTGATCTGGAACAGCGCCGCCATCGCCGCCAGCACACCCGACAGGACGAAGAACAGGCCCACGGACTTGGCCGTGTACTGCGGGACCAGGGGCTTGCCGATCACGTTGCGGTTGGTGCGGCCGGGCCGCGCCCACTGGGTGTGCTTGTGGTAGACGACGAAGGTCAGGTGCGCGGCGACCAGCGCCAGCAGCAGCCCGGGCACCAGCAGGATGTGGGTCACGTAGAGCCGCGGGATGATCTCGTGCCCGGGGAACTGGCCGCCGAAGACGAGGAACGACAGGTACGTGCCGATGACGGGGATCGACAGCACGATGCCCTGCGAGGTGCGCAGACCGGTGCCGGACAGCAGGTCGTCGGGGAGCGAGTAGCCGCAGAACCCCTCCAGCAGGGCGAGCAGGAACAGCGTCACCCCGATGGTCCAGTTGACCTCCCGGGGCCGCCGGAACGCCCCGGTGAAGAAGACGCGCAGCAGGTGCACGCCGATCGCCGCGACGAACACCAGCGCCGCCCAGTGGTGCAGTTGGCGGACCAGCAGCCCGCCGCGCACGTCGAAGCTGATGTGCAGCACCGACGCGTACGCCTCGCTGGTGAGGGTGCCGCGCAACGGCAGGTACGAGCCGGTGTACGGCAGTTCCGTCATGCCGGGATGGAAGAAGAACGTCAGCCAGACTCCCGTCAGCACCAGCAGCAGCAGGCTGTACAGCGCCAACTCGCCCAGCAGGAACGACCAGTGGTCGGGGAACGCCTTGCGCAGGAACTCCTTGCCGGCCGACGCGACCGGCAGCCGGCGGTCCAGCGCGGTCACCAACCGCTCGCCTCGCCCCGCCTGCCGCTGCTCGGACACCGCCACCGCGCGCTCGCCTTCCGCCCGTGCTGGAACCCTCACTCCCGGTGCTCTGCTCCGAGCCTGGCACGGGTGCCCCCGCTCCGCGCGTTCGAAACGGTCCGGCCGGCGCGCGGCCCGGTTTGCGGGGGCCGGCGCGCGGCTACCCGGTGGCGCGGACGAGTGGGCGCCGTGTCCCCGGGGAGGCCTTCGTGGTGAACGTGTCCGAGGTGGTCGCCGCCCGGCTGCGGCACATGGGTGTGGACCGGGTGTACGGCACACCGGGGCTCGCGGTGGACCCGCTGGTCGGTGCCCTGCGCGGCGCGCCCGCGGCCCCCTGGTTCGTGCAGGCGCGCGGTGCGGAGTCCGCCGCGCTCATGGCCTGCGCGCAGGCCAAGCTCACCGGCGGCGTCGGCTGCTGCCTCGCCCCGCCCGGCGCGGGAGTGCTGCGGCTGCTGGGCGGGCTGTACGACGCGGCGGCCGACCGCGCCCCCGTGCTGGCCCTCGTCGGCGCCGACCCGGCCGCGCGGCACATCGGCGGCCGGGCGGTGCGCCATCTGGCGGAGGTCTCCGTGTACTGCGAGGAGGTGTCCGCGCCGGAGCTGATGGACGACGCCCTGTACCGGGCGGCGCGGGCCGCGCTCACCGACCGGGGAGTGGCGAGCCTCGTCGTGCCCCGTCCTGTCCTCGCCGCCCCGGCGCCCGGAACACCGCCCGCCGCCCCGCCCGGTCCACCGCACCCGCGACCGCCCGCCGAGGAGGACCTGCGCCGCGCCGCCGACGTGCTGGACGGCGCCCGGAAGCCCGTCGTCGTGGGGAACGCGGGCCGACAGGCGTCCGGCCAGGTGGCCGAAGTGGTACGGCTGCTGGGTGCCGGCGTCGTCACGACGGCCCTGGCCCGGGACGCGCTGCCCGACGACCTGCCGTACCTGGCCGGTGTGGCGGGCCCGCTCGGCAGCGAGGCCGCCGCGACCCTGCTGCGGGAGTGCGACACGCTGCTGCTCGCCGGCGCCGAGGACCTGGACCCCGCCCTGCTGCCCCGCCCCGGCCGGTGCCGGATCGTCGCCGTGGACCCGGAGCCCGGCGACTGCCCGCTGCCGGGCGGGGCCCCGGCCGTCCGGGTGACCGGCGACGTCACGGCCTGCCTGGAAGCACTCGCCCCGCTCCTGCGCCTCGCCACCGACCGCTCCTGGCGCGGCCGGGTCGAGCAGCTCGTCGGCGCCTGGCGCGACGAGGGGGCGGCCAGGTCCCGCCGCTACTTCGGCACGTCGGTCAATCCGCGTTCGGTCGTCGCCGAGCTGTCGGAGCGGCTGCCCGACCGGGCCGTCGTCGTCACCGACTCCGGCACCTCACTGGACTGGTGGACCCGCCACCTCCGGCTCCGGGCCGGCATGCGGTCCCTGCTCTCGGCCCACCTCGGCCTGCCCGGCGCGGCCGTCCCCTACGCCGTGGCCGCCCGGTTCGCCGCCCCCGACCGGCCGGTGATCGCCCTGGTCGGCGACGGCGCCCTCCAGGGCGGCGGCCTGAACGAACTGCTCACCGTGCGCCGCCACCTCGAACAGCTGGCCGGGCTGCCCCCGCTGGTGTTCTGCGTCTTCAACAACGGCGACCTGAACCGGCTGACCTGGCAGCGCCGGGCCGCCGCCGGCGACCCGCTCATCCCGCTCTCCGCAGAGGTCCCCGCCCTGCCGTACGCCGAGTGGGCGCGCCTCGCCGGACTGCCCGCCGTCCGCTGCGACCGGCCCCGGCACGTCGGCTCGGTCTGGGCGGACGTGCTCGCCGGGCGCGGGCCGCTGCTGCTGGAGTTCGTGGTGGACGGCGAGACGCCACCGGACTGGGCGTCCGCGGTGGGCCGGGCGGACGAACCCCGCCCGGCAACGCCCGGCACGCCCCTGACGAGATTCCTGCGCGTGTCCGGCTGACCGCGCCCTTGGGCAAAACCCATGCGCGTACCCGCTCGACGCGCCTTCACACCTGTGTGGAGCCGGTGAATTCCATGGGTGCCGAGGGTTGGCCGGATGCTTTGTCCGAGGCCGTGATGGTGGGTTAGCCTGCGACGTATTTTTCTCATCATGCAAATCCGTGAACTGCGGAAATGCACACACCACCGGCCGGGCCGCGCTGTGCTCCCGGCCGCGGTTCCGAGCCCTCGCCGCGGGGGCTCTAGGGGAGCGGATCGAGGGTGCGCATGGCCGGCAAGGCGACCGGGACGACCGAGGCTGTCCCGGGTGACCACGAACTGAGAATGCTGCTCGCGGGACTGACCGCGGTGCGCGACGGGGACTTCGGCACCCGGCTGCCGGACGACTCCACCGGGCTCATGGGCGACATCGCCACCGTCTTCAACGGCATGGTCGACCAGCTGTCCGTGTTCACCTCCGAAGTCACCCGGGTGGCCCGCGAGGTGGGCACCGAGGGCACCCTCGGCGGGCAGGCGCAGGTGCCGGGCGTCTCCGGGACCTGGGCCGACCTCACCGACTCCGTGAACGCGATGGCGGGCAACCTCACCACGCAGGTCCGCGACATCGCGCAGGTCGCCACGGCCGTGGCCAAGGGCGACCTGTCCCAGAAGATCGACGTGCCCGCACGCGGTGAGATCCTGCAGCTGAAGGAAACCGTCAACACGATGGTGGACCAGCTGTCCGCCTTCGCCGACGAGGTCACCCGGGTCGCCAAGGAGGTCGGCACCGAGGGCCGGCTGGGCGGCCAGGCCCAGGTCCCCGGCGTCGCCGGCGTGTGGCGGGACCTGACGGACTCGGTCAACTTCATGGCCGGGAACCTGACGGCGCAGGTGCGCAACGTGGCGCAGGTCACCACCGCGGTGGCGCAGGGTGATCTGTCGCAGAAGATCACGGTGGACGCGCGGGGCGAGATCCTGGAGCTCAAGAGCACCATCAACACGATGGTGGACCAGCTCTCCGCGTTCGCCGACGAGGTGACCCGGGTGGCCCGCGAGGTGGGCACCGAGGGCAGACTCGGCGGTCAGGCGGACGTCAAGGGGGTCAAGGGCACCTGGCGGGACCTGACGGACTCGGTCAACTTCATGGCCGGGAACCTGACGGCGCAGGTGCGCAACGTGGCCCAGGTGGCCACCGCGGTGGCGCAGGGTGATCTGTCGCAGAAGATCACGGTGGACGCGCGGGGCGAGATCCTGGAGCTGAAGAACACCATCAACACGATGGTGGACCAGCTCTCCGCGTTCGCCGACGAGGTGACCCGGGTGGCCCGCGAGGTGGGCACCGAGGGCAGACTCGGCGGTCAGGCGCAGGTGCGCGGGGTCGCCGGCACCTGGAAGGACCTCACCGACAATGTCAACGTGATGGCCTCCAACCTCACCGGCCAGGTCCGCTCCATCGCCCAGGTCGCCACCGCCGTCGCCAAGGGCGACCTCTCCCAGAAGATCACCGTGGAGGCCAAGGGCGAGGTCGCCGCCCTCGCCGATGTGATCAACACCATGGTCGACACCCTGTCGGCGTTCGCCGACGAGGTGACCCGCGTGGCCCGCGAGGTGGGCACCGAAGGCCGGCTCGGCGGACAGGCGCACGTGCCCCACGTGGCCGGCACCTGGAAGGACCTCACCGACAACGTCAACTCCATGGCCAACAACCTCACCGGCCAGGTCCGCAACATCGCGCTGGTCACCACGGCCGTGGCCAAGGGCGACCTGTCGAAGAAGATCGACGTCGACGCCCGCGGCGAGATCCTCGAACTGAAGACCACCATCAACACGATGGTGGACCAGCTCTCCGCGTTCGCGGACGAGGTGACCCGGGTCGCCCGGGAGGTGGGCACCGAGGGCCGGCTCGGCGGGCAGGCCGAGGTCGAGGGCGTCTCCGGCACCTGGAAGCGGCTCACCGAGAACGTCAACGAACTCGCCGGCAACCTCACCCGTCAGGTTCGCGCCATCGCCGACGTCGCCAGCGCCGTCGCCGAGGGCGACCTGACCCGCTCCATCACCGTCGACGCCTCCGGTGAGGTCGCCGACCTCAAGGACAACATCAACTCCATGGTGGAGTCCCTGCGCGAGACCACCCGGGCCAACCAGGAACAGGACTGGCTCAAGACCAACCTCGCCCGGATCTCCGGCCTCATGCAGGGCCACCGCGACCTGCCGGTCGTCGCCGAGCTCATCATGGACGAGCTGGTGCCGCAGGTGTCCGCCCAGTACGGCGCCTTCTACCTCGCCGAGGAGCACGAGTCCGGGCCCGAGCTGCGGCTCGTCGGCTCCTACGGCCGGCCCGAGGAGGACACCCGGCCCGTCCGCATCGCGTTCGGCCGCTCCCTGGTCGGCCAGGCCGCGCGCAGCCGCCGCACCATCGCCGTGAACGAGCTGCCGCCCGGGTACGTCACCATCTCCTCCGGGCTCGGACAGGTCGAGCCGACCGCGCTGCTGCTGCTGCCGATCGTCTTCGAGGAGCAGGTCCTCGGCGTCATCGAGCTGGCCGCCGTCACCCCGTTCACCACCGTCCAGCGGGACTTCCTCCAGCAGCTGGTGGACACCATCGGGATCAACGTCAACACCATCGTCGCCAACGCCCGCACCGACGAACTGCTCGAGGAGTCGCAGCGGCTGACCAGCGAACTGCAGTTCCGCTCGGAGGAGTTGCAGGCCCGGCAGGAGGAGCTGCAGCGCTCCAACGCCGAACTGGAGGAGAAGGCCTCGCTGCTGGCGGAGCAGAACCGGGACATCGAGGCCAAGAACCTCCAGATCGAACAGGCCCGGCAGGAACTGGAGGCGCGCGCCCAGCAGCTGTCGCTCGCCTCCAAGTACAAGTCCGAGTTCCTCGCCAACATGAGCCACGAGCTGCGCACACCGCTCAACAGCCTGCTCATCCTGGCCCAGCTGCTCGCCCAGAACCCCTCCCGCAACCTCACCCCGAAGCAGGTCGAGTACGCGGGCATCATCCACTCGGCCGGCTCCGACCTGCTCCAGCTCATCAACGACATCCTGGACCTGTCCAAGGTCGAGGCCGGCAAGATGGACGTCAGCCCCGAACGGGTCCCGCTGCGGCAGCTGATCGACTACGTCGAGGCCACCTTCCGCCCGATGACCTCGCAGAAGAGCCTGGACTTCACCGTCACCACGGCCCCCGGCGCCCCCGCCGACCTGCTCACCGACGACTCCCGGCTCCGGCAGATCCTGCGCAACCTGCTGTCCAACGCGGTGAAGTTCACCGAGCAGGGCAGCGTCGAACTGCGCGTCGAACCCGCCGGCGACGACGAGGTGCCCGGCGGCGTGGTACGCGGCGGAGCGGTCGTCGCCTTCCGGGTGAAGGACACCGGCATCGGCATCCCCGAACAGCAGCTGGAGACCATCTTCGGCGCGTTCCAGCAGGCGGACGGCACCACGAGCCGCAAGTACGGCGGCACCGGGCTCGGTCTGTCCATCACCCGGGAGATCGCCCACCTGCTCGGCGGCGCCGTCACCGTGGACAGCACCCCCGGCCGGGGCAGCACCTTCACCCTCTTCCTCCCCGTGGCCCGGCCGGACTTCGACGAACTCCTGCGCAACGGCCGCGCCGTCCCGAAGGCCGAGCACGGGGCCACGGACGCACCGGACGGCGGTCCCGTCCAGCAGCGGCCGCCGGTCCTCGCGCGGCGGGAGCGGCCACGCCGGCTGCTCGTCGTCGAGGAGCGTCCGCGCGGACTGCTGACGCTCGTCGCCGAGAGCGTGGTCCGGGACCTGGAGACCGGCCGCGCCGACGGCGACGGCGCGCCCGTCGACATCATCACCGCGGTCGGCGCCCAGGAGGCGGCCGGTGCCCTCGCCGCCGAACCCTGCCACTGCGTCGTCGTGGAACTCGGCGTGCCCGACGGGGAGTCGGCCCGGTTCCTTGAGGCGCTGCGCGCCGACTCGGCCCTGACCGGCGTCCCCGTGCTGGTGCACGGCTCGCACCGCACCGAGCCCCCCGTGGAGGACACCGCGGGCGGTTCGCTGGAGTACCTGTTCAGCCTGGACGAGCTGCGCGAACGGATCGCGCTGCACCTGTCCGCCGAGGAACCCGGTGAGGTGCTCACCCTGGTCCGCGGGGACGAGACCCAGCACACCGCACCCCAACCGGTCGACGAGCACACCCGCGGCCGTACCGTCCTCGTCGTCGACGACGACGCCCGGAACCTGTTCGCGCTCAGCGGCATCCTCGAACTGCACGGCTTCCGCGTCCTGCACGCGGAGAACGGCCGCAAGGGCATCGAGACGCTGCTGCACAACCCGGACGTCGAACTCGTCCTGATGGACGTCATGATGCCCGAGATGGACGGCTACACCGCCACGGCCGAGATCCGCAAGATGCCGCAGTACGCCGACCTGCCGGTCATCGCCGTGACCGCCAAGGCCATGCAGGGCGACCGGGAGAAGAGCCTCGCCTCCGGCGCCAGCGACTACGTCACGAAACCGGTCGACACCCATGACCTCATCGCCTGTGTCCGACGCTGGCTCCCCGCATGATCACGGCCACGAGCACGGTACAGTGCGCCCGCCCCACCGCAGGCCGAGGAGTACCGATCCGGTGAACGCGTACGAACCGGGCACGCCGGCAGACGTGCCCGCCCAGCTCCCCGCCGCCGACGCGCCGTCGTCCGGCGTGCCCGCCACCACCCCGGTCGGCCGGCTCGCCGCCACCGTGGAGCGGCTGCGCCACGAGGTACGGACGGCGCAGGCCGAGGCGGAGGGCCGGGCGCTGATCGAACTGGCCAAGGGCATCCTGATCGAACGCCTCGGCTGCGGCCCCGCCCAGGCCGCCCGCCAGCTCGCCGAACTCACCGAGCAGGCACAGGTGACCCCGCTGGAGTTCGCGGTGGACGTCATCAACCAGGCGGCCCGGGACCGCGTCGCGGAGGTCACCGAGGCGTTCCTGTCCGCCGCCGCGGACCCGTCCGGGCCCGTGGAGGGGTCCGCCGCCGTACGGCTGCGCGCCGCCGAGAGCGGTGTCCTGGCCGCGCACGACACCCAGGCGATGGCAGATTCCCTGCTCGACCACGCCCTGCGCCCGCTGGGCGCGGTCGCCGTCGCCATCTGGTCGGCCGGCTCCGACGGCTCGCTGACCCTCGCGGGCAGCGCCGGTTTCCCGCCGGGCGAGGCGGCCCGCTGGCACTACGTCCCGCCCGACGTGGCCACCGTGGCCCGGCGGGGCCTGACCGAGCCCGACGGGCAGTGGCTGCCGTCGCTCGCCGGGTCCGGGCTGCCCACGATCGGCCGCCGCGAGTACGCCGACGGCGCCCGGATCGCCGTACCCGCGGGGGCGGGCGGCCGGATCCACGGCGTCCTGGAGATCGCCTGGCCCAAGCCGGAGGAGCCGCTGCCGCGCCCCGTCGTCCGGCAGGTCGAAGCCCTCGCCGAGCTGTGCGCGCACTCCCTGGAGAGCTTCGTGCCGCCGCCCGGCACCTCCCCGGAACCCGGGCTGCTGCCCGACGTGGTCGAGCTGATGGACCTCGCCGACGGGCTGCACGACCCGGCCCTGGTGCTCGTGCCGCACCTCGACGACACCGGACAGCTGGTCGACTTCCGCATCCAGCACGTCAACAGCCGCTTCCTGGACCCGGCGGGCCGGCCCCGGGCGGTGGTGGGCGGCGCCCTGCTGCTGGAGGCCTACCCGATGGCCGCCGGTGACAGCGAGCTGTTCCAGCGGGTCGAACGGGTCTACGCCACCGGCGAGCCGTTCCGCGCCCGCCGGATGCGGCTGACCGCGCTGGTCGACCAGGTGCCGCTGTCCGCCGTCGCCGACATAAGCATCAGCCGGCACGGCACCAGCCTGCTGCTGATCTGGCGCATCGAGGACGAGACCGCGCGGCTCGCCAGTCTGCTCCAGCACGCCCAGCGGCTCGGCCGGATCGGCGGTTTCGAGGAGAACCTGCTCACCGGCGAGATCACCTGGAACGGCCAGCTGTTCAGCCTGTACGGCCGCCCGCCCACGAGCCCGCCGGTCGCGCTCCAGGACCTGCCGGCCCACGCCCACCCCGACGACGCCGTCGTGCTGCGCCGCTTCCTGCGCACCGTGATGCACCACCGCAGGCCCGCCTCCGCCGCCTTCCGGCTGCTGCGCCCGGACGGCGTGACCCGGCACATCCGGGTGGTCGCCGAGCCCGTCCTCGACACCGCCGGCCAGCTCTTCGGCCTCCGCGGCGCCTACCAGGACATCTCCGCCCAGCACTGGACCGAGGTCGCCCTCGCCGCGACCCGCGACCAGCTGGCCCACACCGAGCAGCAGGCCCTGGAGCGCAACCGGCTCACCCTCCAGCTCCAGCACGCCATCATGCCCCCGGCCCAGGCCCCGCTGCAGGTGTCCGGCCTCCAGGTGGCGGTGCGCTACCGGCCCGCGGAGACCGAGCACCTGGTCGGTGGCGACTGGTACGACGCCGTGGTGCTGCCCTCCGGGCTGGTCCTGCTGTGCGTCGGCGACGTCGCCGGGCACGGCATCGAGGCCGCGACCAGCATGGTCGTCCTGCGCAACGCGCTGCGCGGCCTCGCGGTGACCGGCGCCGGCCCGGCGCAGCTGCTGTCCTGGCTGAACATCGTCGCGCACCATCTGACGGGGGCCGTCACCGCGACCGCCGTGTGCGGCCTGTACGACGGCGAGCGGCGCACCCTGCGCTGGGCGCGGGCGGGCCATCTGCCGCCGGTGCTGGTCCGGGAGTCGGACGCCACCGCGCTGCCTCCGGTCAAGGGCCTGCTGCTGGGTGCCGTCCCGGAGGCGCGCTACGAGGAGACGGAACTGCAGCTGGCCGCCGGGGACACCCTGCTGATGTACACCGACGGCCTGATCGAGCGCCGGGACCGCTCGGTGGAGGAGTCGGTGTCGCACCTGCTGGAGACGGCGCGCGCGGCGCCCAGCACCCTGGACCAGCAGCTGGACCGGCTGCTGACCTACAGCAGGTCGGACACCGACGACGACACCTGCATCGTCGGCATCAGGGTCGCCTGACGGCCCGGCGACCGCCGGCCGTCAGGCGGTCGCCGGACCGAGCGGCACGGTCGCGGTGACCCGCTTCCCGCGGGTCAGCCAGGTCACGTCCAGGCCGCGGGAGATCATCGCCACCAGGTGCAGGCCGTGGCCGCCGACCCGCCGGGGATCGGGGGGACGCCGCCGCGGCGGTTCCCCGGAGGTGTCCGTGACGGTGATGCGCAGCGCGGTGGCGTCGGGCAGCAGCTCCAGGCCCAGTGCGCACGGGCCGGGCGCGTGCTTGGCCGCGTTGGTGACGAGTTCGCTGACGACGAGCTGGGCATCCTGCAGAGGGCGGCGCCCGGGTGCCGGCCGCGCCCGCGCCAGCAGCGCCGCGACGGCGTCTCTCGCCTCGGCGATGCTGGAGATGCCGGTGTCCCAGGTGCGGCTGTAGCGCAGCGGCCTGGGGCGGTCCTGCGTCGTCACGTGGGTCCTGAGCGGGATGTCCATACCTCGTTGCCCTTTTCCTCTGGGGTCAGGGGCCCTTCCTGTGCACAGGGGGGTCGTGCCGTCCCTGGTCGGTTACCCCCTGGGCCGCCGGTCAAGGGGACGTCGCCCAGGAATCCTCCGGATGCTCACGAACGCCTGGTGGGGGCGGCGCGGGCGCACAGCGCAACGGGCCCGGAGGCCCGCTCGCGCGGGATCTCCGGGCCCGTGGCGCCGCCGGACCGCTTGTCAGTGCTTGAAGACGTCCTTGATCTTCTCCTTGGCCTGCCGGGCGTCGCCCTTGGCGCCCGTCGCGCGGCCCTCGGCCTCGACGCTCTCGTTGCCCACGGCGCGGCCCGCGGCCTCCTTGGCCTTGCCCTTCGCCTGCTCCGCCTTGGCCTTCGCCTTCTGGTTGCCGGCCATCACGTGTCACATCCCCACATAGACGTGGTCTTCGGTCGCCATTCGAATTGCCGCTGTGCCGTCGTCCAAACCACTGTCCGGATCAGGTCTCGCGGCGCCGCCGCACGACGTGCCGCAGGACGAACGCCGCGACGAGGACGGCGACGGCGATGAGGACGTACAGCTGGTACCGCCGGATCTCGTCGTAGATCGCGGTGATGTGGCTGCCCGCGAGATAGGCCAGGGTCGTCCACAGGCCGACCCACAGGGCCGCGCCGAGGGCGTTGAAGGCGAGGAAGCGGCGCCAGCGCATGCCGGTCGTGCCCGCGATGACGCCGTTGGCCTGGCGCAGGCCCTCGACGAACCGGGCCACCGTCACGATCTTGCCGCCGTGCCGGGTGAAGAACGCCTCGGCGGCCTCGAACCGCTTGGGCGTCAGGAAGACGTACCTGCCCCAGCGGTGCACGAAGGGCCGCCCGCCGACCCGGCCGATCAGATAGCCGAGGTTGTCCCCGGCGACGGCCGCGACGAACGCGATGACCGCCACGGCCACCACGTTGAGCCGCCCGGTGCCCGCGTACACGCCGGCCGCGAGCAGGATGGTCTCACCCGGGGCGGGGACGCCGAAGTCCTCGACGAAGACCACCGCTCCCACGGCCCAGTAGCCGTAGTGGCCGAGCAGCGGCTCCAGGTGGGCCAGCGGACCCGGAAGCGGAGGCGACATGCCTCAACGGTACGTCGGTGCGGAAGTGCGGCGATCAGGGCCGGCTGACGGAGGCTTCCTGGTCGTGCTGGTCGTGACGGTCCGGCGCGGCGGTGTCCGGGCCGGCTTCGGCCTCCGGTGCCGCGGGCCGGTCCCGGCGGCCGGTCAGGCGCCGGGCGAGCGGTTCGGTGTACCGGGCGGTGAGGGGGCCGAGCACGACCAGGAGCAGCACGTAGGCGGTGGCCAGCGGGCCGAGGTCGGAGTCGATGCCGGAGGTGACGGCGAGCCCCGCGATGACGATGGAGAACTCGCCGCGGGCGACCAGGGTGCCGCCGGCCCGCCACCGGCCGCGCGCCGAGATGCCCGCGCGGCGGGCCGCCCAGTAACCGGTGGTGATCTTCGTGAGGCTGGTGACGATCGCCAGGGCGAGTGCGGGCAGCAGCACCGGCGGGATGCTCGCCGGGTCGGTGTGCAGGCCGAAGAAGACGAAGAACACCGCCGCGAACAGGTCCCGCAGCGGGGCGAGGAGGTGGTGGGCGCCCTCGGCGACCTCCCCGGACAGGGCGATGCCCACGAGGAACGCGCCGACCGCCGCCGAGACCTGGAGCTGCTGGGCGACACCGGCCACCACCAGCGTCAGCCCGAGCACGACCAGGAGCAGCTTCTCGGGGTCGTCGGTGGAGACGAACCGGGAGATGTGCCGCCCGTAGCGGAGCGCGACGAGCAGCACCAGGCCCGCCACGCCGAGCGCGATGGCCAGCGTGACGCTGCCGGCCGCGAAGCCGGTCCCGGCCAGCAGGGCCGTCACGACGGGCAGGTAGACCGCCATGGACAGGTCCTCCAGGACCAGGATGCTGAGGATCACCGGTGTCTCCCTGTTGCCGATCCGGCCGAGGTCGCCGAGGACCTTGGCGATGACACCGGAGGAGGAGATCCAGGTGATGCCGGCCAGGACGACGGCGGCGATCGGACCCCAGCCCAGCAGCAGGGCCATGGCGGCGCCGGGGAGCGCGTTGAGGGTCGCGTCGACGATCCCGGCCGGGTACTGGGTCTTCAGGTTGGAGACCAGATCGCCGGCCGTGTATTCGAGGCCCAGCATGAGCAGCAGCAGGACCACGCCGATCTCGGCGCCGATCGCCACGAACTCCTCGCTGGTGCCGAGCGGCAGCAGACCGCCCTCGCCGAAGGCGAGTCCGGCCAGCAGATACAGCGGGATGGGCGAGAACCGGAGGCGGGCGGCGAGCCGGCCCAGCAGCCCGAGGCCCAGGATGATCGCGCCGAACTCGATGAGGAAGACCGCGGAGGAGTGCATCCGGATCACTCCCGCCCGAGTATCGCGGCGGCGGCGTCGACACCCTCGCGGGTGCCGATGACGATCAGCGTGTCCCCGCCGGCCAGCCGGAAGCCGGGGCCGGGGGAGGGGATCGCCTCGGCGCGGCGCAGGACGGCCACGATCGACACGCCGGTGTCGGTGCGCATCCGGGTCTCGCCGAGCAGCCGTCCGTTCCAGTGCGAGGTCCCGGACAGCTCGATCCGCTCGGCCACCAGGCCCAGCTCCGTGGTGGACAGGAGCGTGGGGCTGTGGTGGGTCGGCTTGAGGGCGTCGACCAGCGCCTCCGCCTCCTGGCCCGTGAGGTGGACCGACAGGGCGCAGGCGTCCGGATCGTCGCGCCGGTAGGCACTGAGGGTGCGCGAACCGTCCCGGTGGGCCACCACCGACACGTGGCGGTGTTCGCGTGTCGTCAGGTCGTACCGGACCCCTATACCCGGCAGCGGAGTCCTGCTGGTGCGTGCGGCGCTCATGGTGCCCCCCAGTCCGGCTTGAATGTTTCTTGGTGAAACTTTTAGCCGAACCCTACCCCGGAGTCTGATCGTCCGGGGGAGGAGGCCCGAGCGGGCGGGGGGCGGAGCGTCAGGATCCGGAGGCCGCCGCCCCCTGGTCGCCGGAGGGATCGGGCTGGCACGAGTGGCACAGTTCGTGGTCCCCGTCGCGGGTGACGACGGTCCCCCACCCGAGGCACTGCTCGCAGTCGCGGGCGAGGGTCAGGTCGGGGTGGGGAGGCAGGAGGGGGTTGCGGTGGGCTCCGTGCGCCATACGGGGAGCGGCTCCTTGCGGTCGCGGGGCGTGGTGCGCGGGGGCGGTGGACTGGGGGGCGGAGTGGACTGTGGGGAACGACGTCCATTATGTCCTATTTATTCCTCCATGTCAGTGAAAAATGTCATGGAGTGCCACCGCGTTGTCATCCAGTGCCCCCGCGCGATCCCGTCGGGCGCGAGCGCGGACCGCCCCCGGCGCCTCAGTCGAGGTTCCCCAGCCGGGCGTCGCGCCACAGGTCCACGCCGCCCTCGGTCGCGTACCGGTCGATCTCGGCCAGCTCCTCGTCGCTGAAGGACGGGTTCTCCAGCGCGGCGACGTTCTGCTCCAGCTGTTCGACCCGCGAGGCGCCGATGACGAGCGAGGTCACCCGCTCGTCCCGCAGGGCCCAGGCGAGCGCCAGCTGGGCCAGGGTCTGCCCGCGCCGGGCCGCGATGTCGTTCAGGGCACGCAGCCGGCCGCGCAGGTCCTCCGTCAGCCAGGCGGCGTCCAGGGACGTGCCCCGCGCTGCCCGGGAGTCCGCCGGTACGCCGTCCAGGTAGCGGCCGGTGAGCAGGCCCTGGGCGAGCGCCGTGAAACCGATGACCCCGAAGCCCTCCTCCTCGGCCGCGTCGAGCAGGCCGTCGGTCTCGATCCAGCGGTTGAGCATGCTGTACGACGGCTGGTGGATCAGCAGCGGGGTGCCGAGCTCGCGCAGGATCGCGGCGGCCTGCCGGGTGCGTTCGGCGTCGTAGGAGGAGATGCCGACGTACAGGGCCTTGCCCTGGCGGACGGCGGTGTCGAGCGCACCCATGGTCTCCTCCAGCGGCGTGCTCGCGTCCAGCCGGTGGGAGTAGAAGATGTCGACGTAGTCCAGGCCCGTCCGGGACAGCGACTGGTCCAGCGAGGCCAGCAGGTACTTCCGGGAGCCGCCGCCCTGCCCGTAGGGGCCGGGCCACATGTCCCAGCCGGCCTTGGTGGAGATCACCAGCTCGTCCCGGTACGGCGCCAGGTCCTCGCGCAGCAGCCGTCCGAAGTTCAGCTCCGCCGCGCCGTACGGCGGGCCGTAGTTGTTGGCGAGGTCGTGGTGGGTGATCCCCAGGTCGAAGGCGCGCAGCGCGATCTCGCGCTGGGTCTCGAAGGGGCGGTCGTCGCCGAAGTTGTGCCAGTAGCCGAGGGACAGGACCGGCAGGTCCAGTCCGGAACGGCCGGTGCGCCGGTAGCGCATGGTGCCGTCGTAGCGAGCGGGGTCCGCGACGTACGTCATCGGGTCTTCTCCGGGTGGTGCCGTAGGGGGTGTCCCGCGTGGGCGTGCGGGCCCTCCACCCTGCTCCGCGGCGCCGCGCAAGTCCAACCGCCGTCCCGGATGGGATTGAGCGGTTCCGTTTCTGAATCGGCCACAGGGGCAGGCGGTGATCAACGGAGAGCGGAGCAAGGAGGCGCTCATGAGCGATGCGCGGACCGGTGGGGAACGGGAGGACCGGGACAGGCGGCGGGTGACCGGGGCGGTGGCGCGGCTGCCGCGCCAGGTCCGCGAGGAGCTGACCCACAGGCTCCGCCGCAACCGGGGGGCCTTCCGCGCGGACGACGTCCAGGTCGTCGAGCGCCCGCTGCTCCGGCGCGCCGTCGGTGCCTCCGCGCTCGGCAACTGCATGGAGTGGTTCGACTTCGGTGTCTACAGCTACCTCGCCGCCACCATCGGCAAGGTCTTCTTCCCCGGCGCCTCCCCGGCCGCCCAGGTCATCTCCTCGTTCGCGACCTTCGCCGCCGCCTTCGTCGTACGGCCGCTCGGCGGACTGGTCTTCGGGCCGCTCGGCGACCGGATCGGGCGGCAGAAGGTGCTCGCCACCACCATGATCATGATGGCGGCCGGCACCTTCGCCATCGGCCTGATCCCCGGCTACGCCACCATCGGCATCGCCGCGCCCGCGCTGCTCCTGCTGGCCCGCATGGTCCAGGGATTCTCGACCGGCGGCGAGTACGGCGGGGCCACCACCTTCGTCGCCGAGTACTCCCCGGACCGCCGGCGCGGCTTCCTCTCCAGCTGGCTCGACTTCGGCACCTTCACCGGCTACGCCCTCGGCTCGGCCCTGGTCACCCTGCTCAACCTGTCCCTGACGGACGAGCAGATGCTCTCCTGGGGCTGGCGCGTGCCGTTCCTGATCGCCGGGCCGCTCGGCGTGATCGGCCTCTACATGCGGCTGAAGCTGGAGGAGTCCCCGGCCTTCCAGCAGCAACTGGACGAACACGAGAAGGCGCTGGCGCAGGAGTCGGCGGGCAGCGAGTTCAAGGACATCATCGGCAACCACTGGCGGGCCCTGCTCGTCTGCATGGGCCTGGTGCTGCTCTACAACGTCACGAACTACATGGTCACCGGCTATCTGCCGACCTACCAGACCGAGACCCTGCACCGCTCCAGCGGTTCCGCCGACGTCCTGGTGCTCGTCGGGATGGTGTGGATCGTCGTGCTGATCACCTTCCTCGGGCGGCTCAGCGACCGGGTCGGCCGACGCCCGCTCTACGCCGTCGCCGCGGCCGCGATGATCGTGCTCGCCGTCCCCGCCTTCCTGCTCATCAAGGCGCACGGCACCTGGCCGCCGGTCCTCGGGGTGCTGCTCCTGGCCACGCTGCTGGCCTGCTTCGCCGCCCCCAGCGCGGCCACCCTGCCCGCCCTGTTCCCGACCGCCGTCCGCTACGCGGCCATGGGCATCGGCTTCAACATCGCCGTCGCCGCGTTCGGCGGCACCACCCCGCTGGTCACCGCCGCGCTGGTCGACATCACCGGCGACGACCTCATGCCCGCCTACTACCTGATGCTGGCCGGCGCGATCGGCCTGCTCACCGTCCGGTTCCTCCCCGAGAGCGCCCAGGTCCCGCTCAAGGGCTCGCAGCCGATGGTCGGATCGCGGGAGGAGAGGCGCGAACTCATCACGACCTCACGGGAGTTGTACGCCCTCGCGCAGGAGCGGGGGAAGGCGCGGCACGGCTGAGTCATGGCCGCGTCGGCCGGCTTGTCCGATCCTACGAACTTCTCGTCTGCCGGGTTACCGGCCCGCACCGGGTTTGATAGGAAACTTTCCTACCAGTACCGGTACGGACCAACCTCCCACCCCCCACTCCCTCTTGGAGTCCCTGTGGTGTACGCAGACCGCGAAGCGGCAGCCCCCGCGAGCCCCGCCGGCCCCACCCGTCTCTCCCGCCGGACCGTCGTCGCCGCCCTCGGCGCCGTCGCCTCCGGCGCCCTGCTCGGAGTCTCCCGCGCCGGCACGGCCTCGGCCGCGGCGCCGGGGCTGGACGACCCGGCGAAGAAGGAGATCGCCATGAAGCTGGTGTCGAGCGCGGAGAACTCCTCGCTCGACTGGAAGGCCCAGTACAAGTACATCGAGGACATCGGCGACGGGCGCGGCTACACGGCCGGCATCATCGGCTTCTGTTCCGGGACCGGCGACATGCTCGACCTCGTCCAGCTCTACGCCGACCGCAAGCCCGGCAACGTCCTGGCCAAGTACCTGCCCGCCCTGCGGAAGGTCAACGGCACCGACTCGCACCAGGGCCTGGACCCCGACTACCCCAAGGACTGGCGCAAGGCCGCCCAGGACACCGCCTTCCAGCAGGCCCAGAACGACGAACGCGACCGCGTCTACTTCAACCCCGCCGTCGCCCAGGGCAAGACCGACGGGCTGCGCGCGCTCGGCCAGTTCGCCTACTACGACGCCATCGTCATGCACGGCGACGGCGACGCCCCGACCAGCTTCCGCAACATCCGCAAGCGCGCCCTGCGCAGCGCCAAGCCGCCGGCCCAGGGCGGCGACGAGACGGCGTACCTGAACGCCTTCCTGGACGCCCGGGTGTGGGCCATGAAGCAGGAGGAGGCCCACAGCGACACCAGCCGCGTCGACACCGCGCAGCGGGTCTTCCTGCGCAAGGGCAACCTCGACCTGAACACCCCGCTCGACTGGAAGGTCTACGGCGACAGCTACCACATCGGCTGACCTCCGCCAGGATCACGGCAGGCCGGCGGGCACGGACTCCGGTGCCGGAGCACCGTCCCGCGGCCTGCCGTGCCGCGCCGGCCGCCGCGGCGGTCACCAGGACCGGAGCACAGGCCCGGCGGGCCGGATGTGTCCCGGTCGACGGGGGCGCACTCGCATGGCACGCCCCTGACAGGAAAGATGGGCGGTGAGCGAACTACCCCATCGAGGAGGAACCGACTCATGGCGCACGAGCGCGCCGGCCGGCCGGCCGGTCCCGAGGACCTTGTCGACGTGGCCCGGCTGGTCACGGCGTACTACACGCTGCACCCCGACCCGGCCGACCCGGGACAGCGGGTGGCGTTCGGCACCTCGGGCCACCGCGGCTCGTCCCTGGCGAGCGCCTTCAACGAGGACCACATCGCCGCCACCAGCCAGGCCATCTGCGAGTACCGGGCCGCCCAGGGCACCGACGGGCCGCTCTTCCTCGGCGCCGACACCCACGCCCTGTCCGAGCCGGCCAAGGCCACCGCGCTGGAGGTGTTCGCCGCCAACGAGGTGACCGTCCTCGTCGACAGCGCGGACGGCTACACGCCCACCCCCGCCGTCTCGCACGCGATCCTGACGTACAACCGGGGCCGCACCACGGGCCTGGCCGACGGTGTGGTCGTCACCCCGTCGCACAACCCGCCCGCCGACGGCGGCTTCAAGTACAACCCGCCGAGCGGCGGCCCCGCGGCCTCCGACGCCACCTCCTGGATCCAGGACCGCGCCAACCAGATCATCACGGGCGGCATGAAGGACGTGCGCCGCCTGCCGTACGCCCGCGCGCTCGCCGCGGACACCACCCAGCGGTACGACTTCCTCGGCACGTACGTCACCGACCTGCCCAGTGTCCTGGACCTGGACGCCGTCCGCGCCTCCGGCGTGCGCATCGGCGCAGACCCGCTCGGCGGCGCCTCCGTCGCCTACTGGGGGCGGATCGCGGAACAGCACGGCATCGACCTGACGGTGGTCAACCCGCACACCGACCCCACCTGGCGGTTCATGACGCTGGACTGGGACGGCCAGATCCGCATGGACTGCTCCTCGCCGTACGCCATGGCCTCCCTCATCGAGCAGCGCGACCGCTTCCGCATCGCCACCGGCAACGACGCCGACGCCGACCGGCACGGCATCGTCACCCCGGACGCGGGCCTGATGAACCCCAACCACTACCTCGCCGTCGCCATCTCCTACCTCTACCGGCACCGCGACCAGTGGCCGGCCGCCGCGGGCATCGGCAAGACCCTCGTCTCCTCCACCATGATCGACCGGGTCGCCGGCGACCTCGGCCGCCGGCTCGTCGAGGTGCCCGTCGGCTTCAAGTGGTTCGTGGACGGACTGGCCGGCGGCGACCTCGGGTTCGGCGGCGAGGAGTCGGCCGGCGCGTCCTTCCTGCGCCGGGACGGCTCGGTGTGGACCACCGACAAGGACGGCATCATCCTCGCCCTGCTCGCCTCGGAGATCACGGCCGTCACCGACAGGACCCCCTCGGAGCACTACGCCGACCTGACCGCCCGCTTCGGCGCACCCGCCTACGCCCGCATCGACGCCCCCGCGACCCGCGAACAGAAGGCGCTGCTCGGCAAGTTGTCGCCGGCGCAGGTCACCGCGGACACGCTGGCCGGGGAGCCGGTCACCGCCGTCCTCACCGAGGCGCCCGGCAACGGCGCCAAGATCGGCGGGATCAAGGTCACCACGGAGAACGCCTGGTTCGCCGCCCGGCCCTCGGGCACCGAGGACGTCTACAAGGTGTACGCCGAGTCCTTCCTCGGTGCCGACCACCTCGCCCGGGTGCAGGAGGAGGCCCAGGCCGTGGTGCTGGGAGCGCTCGGCGGCTGAGCGGACGGTGGGGCGGCCTCCCGGTCCGGAAGACCGCCCCGCCGCCCCGGCCCGGTTCCGTCCGCCTCCCGGGCTCGGTGCTGTCCGCGTCCCCGGCTCAGTTCCGTCCGCGTCCCCGGTCCAGGCGGTCCAGCACGGCCTCGGCCATGGCGGCCTCGCCCTTGGCGTTGGGGTGTGCCGGGGCGGCGGGGGAGGCCGGCTGAAGGGGCTCGATCCAGCGGTCCGCCGGCGCCTTGCACATGTCGTGGCCGACGGTGGGGCCGTAGGTGTCCGCGTACTCGGCCCGGTTCACGCCCGCCACCAGCCGCAGCATGAGGTTCAGCCGCTTCTCGGTGTCCCGCAGATAGGCGAAGTCCTGCTGGGCGAAGGGGACCTGCGGGAAGCAGCCGCTGCCGTCGTCGGGCAGGAGGTCCGGGTAGCCGACGACGACCACCCTGGCGTGCGGCGCCCGGGCGTGCACCGCCCGCAGCACCCGGTCGACCTTCGGCGCGGTCCGCACGATGGTGAGCGCCAGCTGGTCGAGGCCGGAGGCCGTGTAGGAGCGCTCGCAGGGGTTGCCCGCCGGGTCCTGGACGGCCAGGCGGGCGCAGGTGGCGATGATGGAACCGAAGCCGACGTCGTTGCCGCCGATCTGCACCGTCACCAGGTCCGTGTGCCGGTCCAGGGCGTCGAGCTGGGGCGGGTTGGTGCCCTGCGCCTGCCACATCTCGGCGGTCGTCGCCCCGCCGCAGCTCACGTCCGTGAAGGCGGCCACCTGCCGGCGACCGGCCACGATCGAGGGGTAGTTGTGGTCCGAGCGCGCGCAGCCGGCGTCCACCTGCCGGGGGATGCCCGGACCCGAGGTGTAGGAATCGCCGAGCGCGACATAGGCGCTCGCGCGGCCGGGTCCGTCCGGGTGCGCCGCGGCCGGTGCCGTGCCGGCGGCGACGAGGGCGCAGCCGCCCAGCACCGCTGCGAGCACGGCGCCGCGCCGCCGGCCTCTCGCCCCGCCCGCCGGACGCGTCCCGTTCGTCATGAGTCCTCCCCCTGAGCCCGCTGCGGCGCGCGGCGGCTCCGCCGGAGAGCGGCCCGCGCGCGTTCGACCGGGCCTGTATACCGTCCGGTAGGTCCCGCCGACCAGAAGCGGGACGCGACGAGTTCAGGGGGAGCGGCGGCGACAGCCCCGGGGGAGGGGCCGGTTCAGACCGCGGACACCTCTTCCGTGCGGGCGGACGTACGGAGCGTGGACGCCGGCTCGGACGGGGGCGACGTCTGGAGCAGGGAGTCGTCCTCCGGGCGGGCGCCGGAGAGGCGGTGGCGCGCGGCGATGAGGGCCATGTCCACGTCCCGGGTACCGGTGGCCACGCACAGCGTGTAGGAGATGTCCGCCAGCCGCTGCCGGGCCTCCGGTGTGCTCTCCTCGGCGCCGAGCAGTGTGAGGGCCTCGTACTGGGCGATGAGGTCCTGCAGTACTGCGGGGTGGGCCATGAGCATGCGATCCGCCTCCCTGAATGGGTCGCCGATGTACGAAGTCGGAGCGCGAATACCCCCGCATCCGTCACGCATTCCACCCGGTCCCGGGCGAGCGGTGCGGCTGGAGCCCCTCCGCCGGTATCCCGCACGGCCGGAACGACGCCCAGTCCGCCCGGATCGGGATCACGCCGGCGGTCACGGCACCGTCACGTACGGCCGGCGGCGCCCGGCTGTGCGGCGGAGCCGTCTTCGGGCCCGCCGCGCGGCTCCGCCGAGGACAACGGCCGCCTCTTCACTGGCGTGCCCGACTTCGTCGGTCTGTCCCGCCGGGTGCCGGCCGGTCTTCGCGTCTCCTGGATCCCGGACGGCGTGTTCCCGGGGAGCACGGAAGGGGACGCCGCGCGGATCGGGATCACGCCGGCGGTCACGGGTCCGTCACGTACGGCCGGCGGTGCCCGGCTGTGCGGCGGAGCCGTCTTCGTGCCCGCCGCGCGGCTCCGCCGAGGACGACGGTTGCCTCTTCACCGTCGTTCCCGACTTCGTCGGTCTGTCCCGCCGGGTGCCGGCCGGTCTTCGCGTCTCCTGGATGCCGGACGGCGTGTTCCCCGGGGAGCACGGAAGGGGACGCCGCGCGGATCGGGATCACGCCGGTGGTCACGGGTCCGTCACGTATGGCCGGCGGCGCCCGGCTGTGTGGCGGAGCCGTCTTCGTGCCCGCCGCGCGGCTCCGCCGAGGACGACGGTTGCCTCCTCAGCGTCGTCCCCGACCTAGTCGGCCTGTCCCGCGCCGGGTGCCGGCCGGTCTTCGGGCAGCGCGCTCCCCGGGGAGCACGGGAAGGGACGCCCGGACGGTCCGCGGCGCCGGCCGGCGGATGCCTGGCGGTGCGTCACCCGGTCGGGTGCTCTCCGCCCCGGATGTCCCGGATCAGGGCACGTTGCCGTGATCTTTCCGTGATCATGCCCCCTGTGAGTCTGCAACGTCGAAGTGCCCTGGGCCGGCGGGTCGTTCCGGCCGTACTCGGCACCCTCAGTGTCCTGTCCCTGCTGTCCGCCCTGCCGGCCGCGGCCCAGCCGGCACCGCCGGACCGCCGGTCCGCCGCACCGCCGCCGCGGCAGGTCACCGCCGCGGAGGCGCGCACGGACGCCCGTCTCCGCTCCCTCCACGACCGGCCCGCGGCCCTGCGGGAGTTCTTCCGGCAGCTCCCCAAGGGCGGAGACCTGCACAACCACCTCTCCGGCGCGGTGTCCACGGAGTACCTGATCGAGCTGGCCGGCGAGGACGGGCTGTGCGTCGACACCGCGACGCTGACCGCGGTCACCCCGCCCTGCGGCGCCGGAACCCGGCCCGCCGCCGACGCGCGGACCGACCGTGCCTTCCACGACGCGCTGGTGCGCGCCTGGTCCATGGAGGACTTCCCGCCCGGCGGGAGCGGGCACGACCACTTCTTCGACACCTTCGGCAGGTTCGGCGAGGTCACCTGGCGGCACCGGGGCAAGCTGCTCGCGGAGGTCGCCGACACCGTTGTCCGCAACAACCAGTCCTACCTGGAGACGATGGTCACCCCGGCCTCCGACGGCGCGAAGAAGCTCGCCGCCGAGGTCGGCTGGGACGACGACCTCGCCGCCCTGCACCGCAGGCTGGTCGCGGGCGGCAAGCTGGACAAGCTGGTCGCCCAGGCCCGCGCGGAGGCGGACGACGGCGACGCCGAGTTCCGCGCCACCGAGCGGTGCGGCACCCCGCGGGCGCGGCCCGGGTGCGGTCTCACCGTCCGCTGGATCTCCCAGGCGTCCCGGGGCAGTGCGCCGGAGCGGGTCTTCACCCAGCTCGCCCTCGGGCTGCGGCTGGCCGAGGCCGACCCGCGGTTCGTCGCCGTGAACCTCGTCCAGCCCGAGGACTCGGAGACCTCCCTGCGCGACTACGGCCTGCAGATGCGCATGGTCGGTTACCTGCGCACCCAGTACCCGAAGGCGCACGTCACCCTGCACGCGGGCGAGCTGTGGCCCGGGCTGGTCAAGCCGGAGGACCTGAGGTTCCACATCCGTCGGGCCGTGGAGGTCGCCGGCACCGAACGGGTCGGGCACGGCGTCGACCTGGTCCACGAGGACGACTGGCGGCGCACCGCCCGCACGATGGCGGACCGTCAGGTGGCGGTGGAGGTCCCGTTCTCCAGCAACGCCCAGATCCTCGGCGTCAAGGGAGCCGACCACCCCTTCGGCACCTACCGCCGCTACGGCGTCCCGGTCGTCCTCGCCACCGACGACCCCGGGGTGTCCCGGACCGACATCAGCCACGAGTACCAGTACGCCGCCGCCACCTACGGCCTGCGCTACCCCGAGCTGAAGGACCTCGCCCGCGCCTCCCTGGAGTACGCCTTCCTGCCGGGCGCGAGCCTGTGGCAGGGCGACCCCACCGCCAAGGGCTACCGGCCGGTCCAGGCGTGCCGTGCCGAGCGCCCCGGCCTGCCCGTGCGCGGCGCGGCCTGCCGGCACCTGCTCGCCGACAGCGCCAAGGCCCGCCTCGAATGGCGTCAGGAGGCCGCCTTCGCCGCCTTCGAGAGGACGCACGGGGGCTGACGCACGGGGGCCGGCCCCACCCGCCCGGCACCCTCCCCGATCCGGTGAACCCTCCGGTCCCCAGGGCCGGTTGGGTCCGGCGGTGTCCGGCGGGGAGGGTGTGGAAGGCTGGGCGGGTCAGCGTCCGCGCAACGGGAGGCAACGACCCGCATGGCCGTCATCCACCGCACCACCCTCAAGCCCGGCAAGACCGAACTGCTCGCCGACTGGCTGCCCGGCCGCCCCTGGTACCGCGGCGGCCCGGACGCTCCCGTGCTGGAGAAGTCCGGCGGCTTCCGGCTGGACGACCCCGAGGGCGAGGTCGGGATCGAGTTCATGGTGGTCACCGACACGTCGAGCCCCGGCCGTACGGCCTATCTGGCACCGCTCACCTACCGGGGGGCGCCCCTGGAGGGCGCCGAGCACGCGCTCGTCGGCACGGCGGAGCACGGGGTGCTGGGCACGCGCTGGGTGTACGACGGCTGCCACGACCCGGTGCTGGTCACCGAACTGCTGGCGCTGATCGAGGGCAGGGCGCAGGCGATGGCCCAGAGCGTCACGGACACCCCGGACCACGAGGTGACCCGCTCCTACGACGGCGCGCCCCTCGTCCCGGACGGCTTCCGGCCCGAACCGTCCGACGGCGAGGACGGCACCCGCCTCCCGGTACCCGGGGACCTGACCCTGCTCGTCCACCGTGTCCTCACCCCCGTCCCCGGGAACCCGCCGCTGCCGCCGCAGGACGCCCTCGGCCATGTGGCGACCGGCTGGCCGGGTCCGGACGGCACCCGTCTGCGGGCCGTCTTCATGACGCTTCGCGCCCGCTGATCCCGGCCGGCGCCGCCGGGGGACCGGCGGCGCCGCGCCTGCGACGGCCCACCCAGGGCCCCGTCGTCCGCCGGTCTGGCATGGCCCGGTCAAATCTGTCACGCTTTCGGCAGCCCGCGCCCCGACCCACAGGGGCGCGCGCCGCACCGGTGCACAGCGATCGCGCACAACCCCACCCGGACCGCCCCGGCGCACCCCGGCCGGGCGGTCCTTCGAGCAGGCCGGACCCCGGCCGCCGCAAAGGAGCAGCGTGTGAGACCGACCCCCCACAGGACCCTCGGCGTCGGCGCGGTCACCGCCGCCGCGCTGGCCGCCCTCTTCCTCCCCGGCACCCCCGCCGCCGCCCGGCCCGCCACGGCTCCCGTGGCCGCCGCCTGCACCCCGGCGCAGGTGGTCGCCAACGGCGGCTTCGAGAGCGGCACTTCGCCGTGGACACAGTCCGCGTCCACCGTGATCACCAGCCGCTCCGGGCAGACCCCCCACGGTGGCGGTTCCTACGCCTGGCTGGACGGCGTCGGCAGCACCCACACCGACACCCTCGGCCAGAGCGTGACCGTCCCGTCCGGATGCGGCGCCGCCACCCTCACCTTCTGGCTGCACATCGACACCGCCGAGACGACCTCGTCCACCGCCTACGACAAACTCACGGCAAAGCTCGGCGGCACCACGCTGGCCACCTACTCGAACCTGGACGAGAACACCGGCTACGTGAAGAAGTCGATCGACGTGTCCGCGTTCGCCGGCCAGACCGTGAACCTGTCCTTCACCGGCACCGAGGACTCCAGCCTCCAGACGAGCTTCGTCCTGGACGACATCGCCCTCGACACCTCGGACGGCACCACACCACCGCCGGCCGACTCCGCACGGACCCCGGCGGCCCCGTCGTACACCGTGAACCTGAGCAGCGACACCAGCGGCACCGTCTGGACCGGACGCGAGAGCGTGACCTTCACCAACGCCTCGCCCACCGCGCTCGGCGAGGTCTACCTCAGGCTGTGGGACAACTACCACGGCAGCTGCGACGCGATGCCCGTCAAGGTCGGCAACGTCACCGGCGGCACCGCCGGCGCCCTCTCCGTCGCCTGCACCGCCCTGAAGATCGACCTGCCGAGCCCGCTCGCCCAGGGGCAGAGCGCCACCATCGGCTTCGACCTCGGCATCACCGTGCCCAGCGGCGCCGACCGCTTCGGCCACGACGGCGCGTTCAGCTTCGTCGGCAACGCCCTGCCCGTCCTCGCCGTCCGCGACAGCGCCGGCTGGCACCTGGACCCGTACACGAACAACGGCGAGTCCTTCTACTCCCTGGCCGCCGACTTCCGGGTCACCCTGGACCACCCCAGCACCCTGCTGGTCCCGGCCACCGGTACCTCCACGGACACGCCCGGCTCCAGCGGCCGTACCGTCACCACGGCCACCGCCTCCAAGGTCCGTGACTTCGCCTGGGCGGCGGGCCCCTTCACCAAGATCTCCGGCACCTCGGCCGCCGGCGTCCCGGTGAACGTCTACTCCGTCTCGGGGATCAGCTCCACCAGCGCCCAGTCGATGCTCAGCACCGCCAGGAGCGCGGTCGACGCCCACGCCTCCCGGTTCGGCGCCTACCCGTACGGCGAGCTGGACGCCGTCATCGACAACAACTACTGGTTCGGCGGCATGGAGTACCCCGGCTTCGTCCTCGACGTGGTCAGTACCACCGCGCTCACCCACGAGATCGCCCACCAGTGGTGGTACGGCATCGTCGGCGACGACGAGTACACCAGCCCCTGGCTGGACGAGTCGTTCACCGACTACGCCACCGACCTCGCCCAGGGCAAGACCGGGACCAACTGCTGGAGCGGCGTCTCCTGGGCCTCCAGTGCCGAGAAGATCACCAACTCGATGGCGTACTGGGACGCGCACTCCTCCCGGTACTCCACGGTCGTCTACGGCTACGGCAAATGCGCCCTGCACGACCTGCGCCGCGTCCTCGGGGACACCGCCATGGCCAAGCTGCTGAAGGACTACGCGACCGCGCACTGGTACGGCGTGTCCACCACGGCCGAGTTCAAGGCGGCGGCCCAGGCGGCCACCAGCACGGACCTGACCTCCTTCTGGACGCAGCACCGCATCGAGGGGTGACGGACACCCACACGGGTTGAAACCGGCCGCGGACGGCCTCGTTGGGCGCAGTCCGGAGTGCGCGAGGACCCGGCCCCGGGTCGGATGGATCGCGTGCGAACCCCTATATTCCGCTTCCGCGGCCGGTCCCGCCCGTGCCTGACCGGGGCCCTGACCTGCCTGCTGCTGTTCCTGTCCGGCCCCCCGGCCGCGTCCGACGCGACCGGGGGCGCACCCGAGCGCGGCAGCGCCTACATGGGCATCGGCGTCCTCGCCCACGACGGCGAGTCCGGCGCCCCGCCCCCGGACCCCCGCGCCTCCCAGACCGAGGGAGTGGACGTCTCCAGCCACCAACGCGACGTCGACTGGCCGACGCTGTGGAACAGCGGCACCAAGTGGGCGTACACCAAGGCCACCGAGGGCACGTCCTACACCAACCCCTACTTCACCCAGCAGTACGACGGCTCGTTCGACGTCGGCATGGTGCGCGGCGCCTACCACTTCGCCACCCCGGACACGGCCGGCGGTGCCGCCCAGGCCGACTGGTTCGTGCAGCACGGCGGCGGCTGGTCCAACGACGCCCAGACGCTGCCCGGCGCTCTCGACATGGAGTGGAACCCGTACGGCGACTCCTGCTACGGCAAGTCCAAGAGCGGCATGGTCGGCTGGATCCGGGACTTCCTGGAGCGCTACAAGGCCCGCACCGGCCGGGACGCGGTCATCTACACGGCGACCAACTGGTGGATCGAGTGCACCGGCGACTACGCCGGCTTCGGCGCGACCAACCCGCTGTGGATCGCGCGCTACGCCTCGACGGTCGGGCCGCTGCCGGCCGGGTGGACGTCGTACACGATGTGGCAGTACACCTCCAGCGGCCCGACGGTCGGCGACCACGACCGCTTCAACGGCTCCCAGGACGGGCTGCGGAAGTTCGCCACCGGTGACGCACCGGACGCGGAGGCGCTGCGCGCACCCGGCTCCGGGCCGGCGTCACGGACCTGACCTCCGCGTCAGGGCCGGATGACAGGGCGCCGGGGACCGGGCACGCGCCGGCGCTGGTTAGGCTCGGAGCGTGCCGCATGTCGAGATAGTCCAGCTGCTGGTGTCCCCGGTGCACCGCCTCGCGGGCCGGCCGGGCGACGGCCCGCCCGAGCTGCCGCCCGGCGAACTCGTGACGAGCGCCGAGGTCCGCGCGGGCCTCGGCATCGTCGGGGACCGGTACTTCAACCACCCCGCCCACCGCAACGCGTCGATCACCCTCATGGCCGCCGAGCGGCTGCCGCAGCCGTACCCGGCCGACCTGCTGCGGACCCGGCGCAACGTCCTGCTGCGCGGGGTCGACATCGACGCCTACATCGGCAGGACCGTCTTCCTCGACTCCGGTTCCGGACCGGTCGAACTGGAGGTGCGCAGCGCCGCCCGGCCCTGCGCCTGGATGGACACCACCCTCGGCCCCGGTGCCCAGCGCGCCCTGCGCGGCGGCGGCGGAGTGCGCTGCCGGCCGCTGACCGACGGCGTCCTCACCGTGGGCCGCGCCGAGTTCGGGGTCCGCGAACCGGGGGACACGGCGCCCGGCACGTGAGCAGCCGCGCTCACCCGGCCGAGGCGGCCAGCTGGCCGGCCAGCCGGTGGGCCTGGGCCAGCAGCGCCCCGTAGGTGGCGACCTCGTCGGGGTCGTCCGTCGTGGAGCGGACCAGGTCCCGGCGCAGCTCGCCGAGGGTGTCCCGCAGCCGCGTCACCGCCTCGCGCAGCTCGTCCTCGCACTCGTCGCCGAACCGGCTGTGACTGTAGAGCCGCAGCGCGCGGGCGGTCTCGTACAGGAACTCCGCGTACCGCTTGGCGAGTCCCGGGTTCGGCCGGGGCGCCGAGCGGTCCTCGGCGGCGGCCTCCAGCACCGTGCGGGTCACCCCCGCGGTGTGCACGGCCGCGTAGTCGAGCACCACCAGCGCGTCGTCGTACCCCTTCCCGGGCAGCGGCAGGGCCGGCCTGCGGCGCCCGCGCAGGTTGGCGCGCAGGCTCTCCCGGCTCCATTCGACCGTCGAGCGGGCCTCCTCCACGAGCCCGTGCAGCCGCAGCGCGCGCTGGTGCCAGGCGTCGGCCTCCTCCGCGTCCCAGCGGCTGTCGGCCAGTCCGTCGGCCACGTCCCGCAGGATGTCGTGGGCCTCCTCGGTCGCGTCCCGCAGGACGGCGCGGGTGTCGCGCAGATACAGCGGCGGCCGGACCAGCGCGTTCACGGCGATGCCGACCACCGCCCCGAACAGGGCCTCGGCGAGCCGGGCCGCGGAGGTGGCGACGGCGACCGACCCGTTGGTCAGGACGAACAGGGCGCCCGTGGCCGCGTAGATGCCCTGACTGCCCAGGCGGCGCCACTGGCCCAGCAGCATCGCCAGGGGGAGCACCACCGCCATCGCGGCCACCGTGCTGGGCATCAGCAGTCCGACCGCGGTCGCCGCGACGGTGCCGGCCGCGATCGCCGCGAGCTGTTGCAGACCGTGCGCGATCGAGCGGTACACGGTCGACTCCACCAGGACGACCGCCACCCACGGCGCGACGAACGCGACCGGCGCCCGCAGCCACCAGCCCGCGACGGCCCACGCCACCCACGCGGCCAGCGCCGCCTTCGCCGCCTGGACGGCCAGGTCCCGTTCCCGGCACGGTCCCGCCCAGGCCCGCCGCACCGCACCCACGGCGCCCGCCACGTCACTCCGTACTCCTTGCCAGGTCAGTCGTATCCCACGCACGGCGCCCCGGGTGCCACCGTTGGCACGACCTCATGCCTCCGGGGCGCTGTCGATGTGACGGGGCCGGACGGGTGTGTGCCGCGCGAGCGGCCGTCGGCGCGGGCGTTGCACGGGGCGGTGGGTCAGGCGGGGGCCGTGTCCGTCCGCGCCGCCCTCCTCCAGGCGGTCTCGCGCAGCAGGCGCAGACCGTTCAGGCCGACGAGGACCGTGGAACCCTCGTGGCCGAGGACGCCCAGCGGCAGCGGCAGCGTGCCCGCGAGGTCCCAGACGACCAGGCCGGAGATGAACGCCGCCGCGATGACGAGGTTCTGCACGACCAGGCGGCGGGCGCGGCGGGAGAGGGCGACGACAGCGGGCACCGCGGCCAGCTCGTCGCGCACGATCACCGCGTCGGCGGTCTCCAGCGCCAGATCGGAACCGGCGCGGCCCATCGCGACGCCGGTGTGCGCGGCGGCGAGCGCGGGCGCGTCGTTGACGCCGTCCCCGACGACCAGTACCCGGCGGCCGGCGTCCTGCCGCTCCCGCACGGCGGCCACCTTGTCCTCGGGCAGCAATCCGGCCCGGACGTCCCGGATGCCGACCTCGCCGGCCAGCCGGGCGGCGGCGCGCGCGTTGTCCCCGGTCAGCAGCGTCGGACGGGTCCCGGTCAGCGCGGTGAGCGCGGAGACGGTGACGGCCGCGTCCGGCCGCAGCCGGTCCGCGATCCCGAGCACCCCGGCCGGAACGCCGTCCACCACCACCAGCACGGCGGTACGGCCACCGGCTTCGAGGCGTGCGACGAGGGACGCGGCGGCGCGGCCGGCCGCCTGCCGGGTGGTGACCGGGGAAGCGGCGACGGGGGAGCCGTGCCGGTCCGTGCGCGCCGGGCCGGTCGCCGCGCCGTCGTCCGGCGTCCCGGTCAGCAGACGGGCCGGCGTGCCCACCGCGACCACGTGCTCCCCGACCGTGGCGGTGACGCCGACGCCCGGTGCGGAGCGGAAGCCGCGGGCGGTCGGAACGGCGAGGTCACGGGCGCGCGCGGCCTCCACCACGGCCCGGGCGAGCGGGTGCTCGCTCGGATGCTCGGCCGCCGCCGCGAGCGTGAGCAGCTCGCGCTCGCCGGGGCCGGTTCCGGGCAGCGGTACCACGTCCGTCACCCGTGGCGTGCCCTCGGTCAGGGTGCCCGTCTTGTCCAGCGCTACCGCGTCGACCTGCCCGAGGCGTTCCATCACCACCGCCGACTTGACCAGCACCCCGTGCCGGCCGGCGTTGGCGATCGCCGACAGCAGCGGCGGCATGGTCGCGAGCACCACCGCGCACGGCGAGGCGACGATCATGAAGGTCATGGCCCGCAACAGCGATCCGGTCAGGGCGGCGCCGAAGGCGAGCGGCACCGCGAACACGGCGAGCGTCGCGGCGACCATGCCCAGCGAGTAGCGCTGTTCGACCTTCTCGATGAACAGCTGGGTCGGGGCCTTGGTCCCGGACGCCTCCTGCACCATGCGCACGATCCGGGCGATCACCGAGTCGGCGGCGTCCCTGCCGACCCGCACCCGCAGCGCGCCGGTGCCGTTGAGGGTGCCGGCGAAGACCTCGTCGCCGGGCTCCTTGGCGACGGGCAGCGGTTCACCGGTGATGGTGGCCTGGTCGACCTCGCTCGTCCCGTCCAGCACCCGGCCGTCGGCGCCGATCCGCTCGCCGGGCCGCACCAGGACGGTGTCGCCGACGGTGAGGTCCGCCGGCGTGACCGTCTCCTCGGTGCCGTCCGCGCGCAGCCGGGTGGCGGTGACGGGGGCGAGGTCGAGCAGGCCCCGCACCGAGTCGGCGGTCCGGGCGGTGGCGAGCGCCTCCAGTGCCCCGGAGGTGGCGAAGATGACGATCAGCAGGGCGCCGTCCATCACCTGGCCGACGGCCGCCGCGCCCAGCGCCGCCACGACCATCAGCAGGTCCACGTCCAGGGTCCGGTCGGCCAGCGCCCGCAGCCCCGCCCACGCGGGCTCCCAGCCGCCGGCCGCGTAGGCGAGCGCGTACGGCACGCCCCAGGCCCAGCCGGGCGCGCCGGTGAGCTGGAGGGGGAGGGCGAGCAGGAACAGCACCGTGGCCGCCGCCGCCCAGCGGGCCTCGGGCAGCGCGAGGACCCGGGTGCGGCGCCGGGGCGCGGCGGGCTCGGCGCGGGCCGCCCCGGTGGGGAGGGGGCGGCGGTCGGTGAGGACGGAGGGCATGGCGAGGGAACCCTTCGGCAGGGTGGACGACAGGGCAGCATGGCCCACCATACAGGTACATATGAAGAACCTTTCAAGTGTCGTCTGTATGATGGCCGGTATGGGCCATGGAGCAACTCCCGCGCGGACGGCGGTTCCCCGTACGCGCCTGGACGCGGACAGCGCCACGCGCGTGGCGACCACGCTGCAGGCCCTCGCCACTCCGTCCCGGCTGCTGATCCTGTCCCGGCTGCGGGAGGGGCCGTGCGCGGCCACCGAACTCGCCGCCGAGGTCGGCATGGAGCAGTCGGCGTGCTCGCACCAGTTGCGGCTGCTGCGCAACCTCGGCCTGGTGGTCGGCCGCCGCCAGGGCCGCTCGGTGATCTACGCCCTGTACGACGGCCATGTCGCCGAACTCCTCGACCAGGCCGTCTATCACATCGAGCACCTGCGCCTCGGCCTGAGCGACGGCGCGGACGCCGGTCCGCCGGAGGAGGCGCCGTCCGGCGCCGCGCGTTAGGGGTTCACCGGAGGCACTTCGCGGGAGGGGGATGCGGACGATGGGCTGGGGGACACGGCGCGCCGAAGCGGACGAGGAGGCGCTGCGCAGGGCGGAACAGGCCGCCGCCGCCCACGGGTTGGGCGAGCGGACGCACACACAGCGCATCGGGAGCCGGCTCACCGGCCTGGGGTGCGCGTCGCTGATGCCGGCGCTGCTCTGTCTGATCTTCGGTGCCGGCATGGTGGCCGGCCCCTACGGCCTCGGGGTGAAGACCGTCGCCGTCGGCCTCCTCGTCCTGGCGGTCGTCCTCCCCGTGGCCGGCTTCGTCGTCGAGGGCCGGCTCACCCACCGGGACACCCGTCTCCACGTGTTCGCCGGGGGCGTCGTCGTGACCGCGGGCGTGACCCGCACCCACGCCCTCTCCTGGCCCGAACTGTCCGTCACCGAGCGGACGGAGACGACCTCCTACGGCCAGAACAGCCACGGTCCCACCATCCACTGGCTGTACCTGGCCGACCCGGACGGCACCCCGCTGGCCCGGATCAGCACCCGCTACCCCGCCGGCGTGGCCGTCGCCCGCGCGAAGGCCGAGCGGACCGGAACCTGATCGGTCGCACCGGCGCGGGGGCGGCCGTGCGGGGCCCGTCGGCTCTCCGGCCCGGCACGAGGCGGCTGTCCGTCACCCCAGGCGCGGCGGCGTCCAGTCGGCGTGGCGCAGGATCGCCCGTATCGTCACGCGGGACGGGGCCAGGCGCAGCCCGGTGTTGCGCAGGGCCACGGCCAGCGGCCGGGACAGTTGCTGGCCCAGCCGGCCCGCCTGCCGGGCCGCGCGGGCGACCGCCTGGGCGCGGGGGCGGCGCTCGGCGTCGTACCGGGCCAGGGCCGCGCCGACCGAGCCCTCCGCGGCCAGCGCGGCGGCCAGGGCGACCGCGTCCTCCAGGGCCTGGCAGGCGCCCTGGCCGAGGTGCGGTGTCATGGCGTGCGCGGCGTCGCCCAGCAACGCCACCCGGCCCGCCGCGAACGACGGCAAGGGCGTGGCCAGTTCGTGGATGTCGTGGTGCAGCACCGCCTCGGGCCGGGTGGCGGCCAGCAGCGCCGGGACCGGGTCGTGCCAGTCGCGGAAGCGACGGCGGAGCATGCCGAGCGGGTCGGCGTGGCGGACGCCGGGCGGCGCGTTGAGCACCGCGTGCCACTCGGCGCGGCCGTCGGTGAACGCGATGTGCCCGAACTCGGCCCCCGCGCCCCAGGTCAGCTCGAAGTCGGTGGCCACCTCCAGCGGGCCTTCGGTCAGGGCCCGCAGCACCGTGGAACCGGCGTACACCGGGCCGGGATGTTCCGGGAACAGCTGCCCGCGCAGCCGGCTGTGCACACCGTCCGCCGCGACGACCAGGTCGGCCTCCAGGACGCCGTCCCCGACCGGCACGCCCAACCGGCCGGGCGCCGAGAGGTCCAGCGTGTCCACGGTCGCGCCGACGAGCAGGCACTCCTCGGGCAGTGCCGCGCGCAGCAGACGGTGCAGGACCGCGCGCGGGATGCCGACGATGGGGGAGCCCAGCTCGCGCTCCAGCAGCGTCCCGTCCATGCGGGACAGCCACCGGCCCGCCGGGGTGCGCGTACCCCCGGTGTACTGCGGGCGCGCCGCCGCCCGGACCGCCGCGCCGACGCCCACCGCGTCCAGCGCGCGCAGCCCGTTGGCGTGCAGCGAGATGCCCGCGCCCGCGTCGGCGAGGACGGCGGCCCGCTCCACCACCCGGACCTCCCAGCCGATCCGGCGCAGGCCCAGTGCCGCGGCGAGCCCGCCGATGCCGCCCCCGACCACCACCGCCGTACCGCCCATGCCGGCCCCCTCCCGTGGGTTTCTACATCTGTAGAAGCTGTGGGAGCACCCTAGCGTGCCGTTCTACAGACGTAGAAGGCCGGTGTAGAAAGAGGGGTGGCCACAGACCGACGTACCCTCCTCGCCGACACGGCGATCACCGTGCTCGCCGACAGCGGCATGCGCGGCCTGACGCACCGCGCCGTGGACCGCGCGGCCCGGCTGCCGCCCGGCACCACCTCCGCGTACTACCGCACCCGCCAGGCCCTCCTCACCGCGCTGGTCCGGCGACTGGTGGCACTGGACCAGGCGGAGCTGGAGGAGAGGGGCGCCGCCGTCCCCGTGCCGCGGACCGCAGGCGAGCTGACGGCCGGCATCGCCGCGCTGGTCGAGGCGCGGCTCACCGGAGAGGGGCGCCGGCGGTCCCTCGCCCGCTACGCCTGCGCCGTCGAGAGCGCGCACCACCCCGAACTGCGCGAGATCCTCGTGCCGCGCGAGAACCAGGGGCGACGGGTCGTGCGCGCGTTCCTCGCCGCGCAGGGCGTCGCCGACCCGGAGGAGCGCACGCTGACCCTGCTGACCTGCGTGGACGGGCTGGTATTCGACCGCCTGGTGAACGGCGGCAGCGTCCGGGAGGAGGAGATCGGCGGCCTCGTCACGGCAGCGCTCCGCTGAGCCGGGGGTGCCAGGGGCCCGGCCCCATCGCGTGCGGGGTCGGCGAGGGTGAGCAGCGGTAGTGGGTTGGGCGGCCCCCGGGGGCTCCGGCACTCGCCGCGCCGCCGGGGCCGTCAGGGTGGGACCGCGCGCAGTGCCCGCAGGACCGCCCAGACGACGGAGACCAGGGGGACCGCGACGACGGCGCCGATCACCCCGGCGACGATGCTGCCCGCGATGACCGACACGGCCACGACGAGCGGGTGCAGCCGGACCGCCCAGCTCATCACCAGCGGATGCAGCACGTGCCCCTCCAGCTGGCCGATCACCACGATCAGCACCAGCACGCCGACTGCCGTCAGCGGACCCCGGCCGGCGAGCGCGACGATCGTGGCGACCCCGAGCGCCACCGGTGAGCCCACCAGCGGCACGAACGCCGCGAAGAACTCCAGCAGGGTCAGCGGCAGCGCGAGCGGTACCCGCAGCACCAGCAGGACCACTCCCACCAGGACGGCGTTGGTGGCGGCCACGATGATGATGCCGCGCGTGTACCCCGCGAAGGTCCGCCAGGCCGCCCGCCCCGCCCGGTCCCACACCGGGCGGGCAGCGCTCGGCAGCAACTGGTCCCGCGCCCAGCTCCACAGGCGCTCGCCCGAGTGCAGGAAGAACACCGAGGCGAACAGCGCGAGCGCGACGCCGGTGATCAGCTCCACCACCCGGCCCAGCTCGTCGACCGCGCTGCTGAGCAGAGCCGCCCGGTGCGTGGAGACGTAGTGCGTCACCTGGCGCTGCAGCCCGGCGAGCGCGTCGGAACTGAGCCGGAACGGCGGCCGGCGCAGCCACAGCTCGATACGGTGGACCCCGCCCCTGAACTCGTCCGCCAGCCGCGCGGACTCACCCGCCACCGCGCTGCCCACCAGCGCGAACAGGCCCAGCAGCAGCACCAGACTGCCCACCAGCGCGATCGCCACGCCGAGCGGCCTCGGAAGGAACCGGCTCAGCAGATCGGTCAGCGGGTGCAGTACGGACGTCACGACCAGCGCCAGGAACAGCGCGACGGCGATGAGCTGGAAGCTGCCGAGGACGCTGAAGACGCCGTAGACGACGATGCCGACGAGGATCAGCCGCCAGGCGTAGGCCGCGGCGACCCGGAGCCACTTCACCGTGCGCTCGGCCGGCGCCGCCCGCTGCTCCGGGCGGGTCACGGACGGCAGCCGCACGGAGTGCGCCGGCCGGCTGCCGAGCACCGTGCGCCCGGCCCGGCGTCCGCCGCTCCGCCCGGCCGCCCGTCGGTGCGCACCCTCCACCACCGCTCCCGCCTCCTCTCCGCACCGAGAGGCGTCCCCGCCGACAGCCGGTCACCTCCACAGCACCGTAAGCACACGACGCGGAAGGGGCGCGCGGAACGCACCCGCGGGTCGGGCCGGCGGTGGGAGCGGGTGCCCTCGGGGCGCGGTCGCCGGGGCGATCAGGGCGGGACGCGGCGGACACCGGGTTCCCGGCGACCAGCGGGGGGCCGCCCGAGGGGTCGCCGGCAGGGGCGGGGTGCCTCCAGGCCCTGTCGTCCCCAGCATGACCTGAGGCCGCGCGGCCCGCCCTCCGGGCCGGACGACGGGAGTTCGACGGCAGGGCCTAGCGGGCGCTCCCGTCACCGTCGGCCGACGCGTGCAGGCCCTCGCCGAGCACCGCGGGCTCCTCGCAGCGGCGGTAGCGGACGATCGCCTTCCCGAGCTCGATCCGTTCCGGATCGGGAAGCGTGCCCCCTTGGGCGTAGGCCAGGATGTGCTCGGCGACCGTGCGCAGCTTGACGTTCGTGCGCTGGGAGACGTCCCGCAGCGCACGCCATGCCTCCTCCGGGGCCATCCGCCCGAGGACGACGACGGCGCCGATCGCCTGGTCGATCACGGCGTGCGAGGTCACGGCGCGCTGGAGCTGCCGGTTCTCTTCCTGCAACCGGTGGTACTCCGACGCCAGATCGGTGGCCGAGAGCAGGACCAGCGGCTGATGCCGGGAGAGGGCGAAGAAGGCCATGGAGCACCTTTTCGGGTGGGGGGCGTCACTGCTACGCCTGCCCCCAGCGGGCGTTTGCACACGAATTGAAGCAGTGTCGCCCACCCCGGTCACGGTGTGCGGCCCGCGCGGTGCGGCGCACCCCGCCCAGGACGCCTTCTCCCGGCGCCGGCCAGTGGGGAGCCGGGCATCGTGTCAGTCCGGCCGCCCCGTGTCCTGGACCGCGCGCTCCACCGGCAGCAGTTCGCGGATGTCGGCCGGCAGCGCCCCGTCCATCCGCTCGGTCAGCTCCGGGGCGAGGGCCGCGTCCAGCACCTCCATCACGGCGGCGGCCTCCCGCAGCGCCGTCTCCTCGTCGGTTCCGGCCCGGACGGCGATGCGTCCGGCGAACGCCGTCAGCCCGAACGGCTCGGCCGCCGTGCCGGAGTCCGGCCCGGCGGACGCGTCGGCCGCCTCCCGCATCGCCGCCGCCATGTCCGGCGGCAGCTGGGCGGCCACGTGCCGGGCCAGCCCGGCCGGCAACCGTTCCGCCAGGGTGCTCACGACCGCGTGCGCGGCCCGCTCGGCCGTCCCGCGGTCGGGCAGCTGGGCCAGTGCCTGCACCTTCCCGATCATCTCGTCGTGCCGCATGAGACCGGTCCCTTCCGCACGAAGTGCCGACGGTACGCCCGCCCGTCCCCCGGCGTAGCGGCACCGGGCGAGTACCCCGTGCCCGCCGGACTACGAACGCCCGGCACCGCCGACCGGCCTCAGCTCTCCGCCGTCTGCTGGGTCCACGTCCACGCGTACTGGAGCCAGTCCGCCACGGTCAGCGCGCCGAAGCCCCCGCACACCAGCCGGGTGAAGCGGGGCGCCGCCGCGTAGGAGCAGACCAGGGCGCCGGTGGTCCAGGCGGCGACGCAGAACGGGCAGGACACCAGGTCGCCGACGGCGCGCCGGAGCCCGTCGCCGCGGGGCTCGTCCATGACCTCGCTCGCCTCGCCCTCGTCCGCGCGGCGGGTGAACGGTGCCCGAAGGAAGCTGGTGATCTTGTCCTTGGCCAGGACCCGCGACGTCTTGTACGCGGCGGCGCCCAGCAGCGCGACATCCCAGGGCGGCACCTGCTGCGGCAGGCGCACACCCCGGCGCCGGGCCAGCAGCGCGAAGGCGCCGGTGCCCGCCAGGAACACGGAGGCGAGGACGGCGTAACCTCCCAGCGGTACCTCGCCCTGGTCGTCGTAGCGTGCGGCGTCCGTGGCCATGCGACCTCCCAGCCTCCCGGTGCGTCTCCAGCCCTGCTCAGGGCGCGCAACGGGTTCCCCCGTCCACCACGGCGACACGTGACGTTCCGGTCCGCGGGGGAGTACCCTATTCATCAGTCGATGAATTAATGAGCCGGTCACTGCTCTCGTACTGCTCTCGAGAGGAAGGGCGGACCGCCATGGAGAAGACCACCTGCTGTGTCGTCGGCGGCGGCCCCGCGGGCATGGTGCTCGCCCTGCTCCTGGCCCGGGCCGGGATCGCGGTGACCGTGCTGGAGAAGCACGCCGACTTCCTGCGCGACTTCCGCGGCGACACCGTCCACCCGTCGACCCTGGGGCTGCTGGACGACCTCGGCCTGGCCGGTGAGTTCGCCCGGCTCCCGCAGCGCCGGGTCCGCACCCTCCAGCTCCCGCTGGGCGCCGGCCGCTCGCCGGTCACCGTGGCGGACCTCTCCGCACTGCCCGGTCCCCACAACTACGTGGCGATGGTGCCCCAGTGGGACCTGCTCGACCTCCTCGCCGACCAGGCCCGCCGTGAGCCGTCCTTCGAACTGAGGATGAACACGGAGGCCACGTCCCTCGTCGTCGAGTCCGGCCGGGTCACCGGGGTGCGCTACCGCGGCTCCGACGGCCGCACCGGTGAACTGCGCGCCCTCCTCACCGTCGCCTGCGACGGCCGCGGATCACTGGCCCGCGCCCTCCCCGAACTGGGCCTGCGCCACTTCGCCTGCCCGATGGACGCCTGGTGGTTCCGCCTGCCGCGGCGCGAGGACGACCCGAGCGGGCTCGTCGGCGGCGCCGGCGAGGGCTTCCTCACCGCGATGATCGACCGCGGTGACTACTGGCAGTGCGCCGCGCTCATCCCCAAGGGCACCGACGCCGAGCGCCGCGCCGCCGGCCTGGACCGCTTCCTGGCCGCCTTCGCCGACGCCGCCCCCTGGATCGCCGACCGCACACACGCCCTGCGCTCCTGGGACGACGTCAAGCTCCTCGACGTCCACCTGGACCGGCTGCGCCGCTGGCACCGCCCCGGTCTGCTGTGCATCGGCGACGCCGCGCACGCCATGTCCCCGGTCTTCGGCATCGGGATCAACCTCGCCGTGCAGGACGCCGTGGCCACCGCGCGCCACCTGGCCGGGCCGCTGCGCCGCGGCACCGTGGGGCTGCGTGACGTACGCGCCGTGCAGCGCCGCCGCCGTCCCACCACGGTCGTCACCCAGGCGCTTCAACGGGCGGCCCACGCCCGCGTCATCGAACCGGTCCTGCACGGCCGGCCGCCCCTGGGCGGCGCGGAGCGCGCCCAGCGCCTCGCGGCCCTGCTCGGCGAGGCGCCGTGGCTGCGCCGCGTCCCCGCCTACTTCATCGCCTACGGCGCCCTCCGGGAACGCCCACCGAAGGAGGCGACGCGCCGACACCCGGCGTCCGCACCGACGCGCGGGCCCTCCCGGTGAGCGGCCGCACCGGGGCGCGGGTGCTCCGGGTGAGCGGGTGGGGCAGGTGCTCCCGGCGCGTGGGCGAGGCGGGGGGCGGGCCCTGCCGGTGAGTGGCTGTACCGGCGCGCGGGCCCTCCTGGTGAGTGCGCCGGGTGGGGGCGGGGCCTTCCGGTGAGGGGGCGCACCGGGGCGCGGGTTCCGCCGGTGAGCGTGTGGGGCGCGGGCGGGTGCTCCCCGCGTTTGCGCGAGGCGGGGGCTGCCGGTCGGTGCGTGGGCCGTGGGTGGGTGCTGCTGGCGTGTGGGCGGGGTGGGGGCGGGGCCCTGCCGGTGAGTGGCTGTACCGGCGCGCGCCCCCCTGGTGAATGCGTGGTGAGGGGGCGCACCGGAGCGCGGGTTCCGCCGGTGAGCGCGTGAGGCGCGGGCGAGCGCTCCCCGTGAGTGGGTCAGGTCACATATGACCTGGTACGCACCCCCTCCCGGCCGTGACCGGCGCCGGGCTACCGTGGCGTGGAGCCCTGTACCCCTTCGCACCTCGGACGGCCCGGCTGTGCTCACTGATCTGTCCCCCCTGATAGCCGCGACGGCACGATGGCTGACGGTCGCCTACCCGCCGTGCGGCGGCGCGCTGGCCTCCGCGCTGTGCGAGGCGCAGGCCCGGCAGGCGGTGACGGTCGCCGCCTGGCTGCGGTACCCCACGGCGATCGACGCCGGCCTGGTCACCATGGCGGGCCCCGGAGGCGCGGCCCGCCTCGACTGGATCGCCGGCGCCGAGCGGACCGGCGAGCACCCGGCCGAGGACTGGGCCTGGCGCACCTGGGTGGACGAGGTCGTGGCCAGCTGGGCCGCCGCCCTGCTGACCGACCCCGAGCTGGCCGTCCTGGCCGTCGCCGCACTCGCCGGGAGCGAGCACGCGGCGACGCCGATGGAGTTCCGCCGGCTGCTCGCCCCCGACGACGGCGACCGCGGCGCGGCGGCCCTGCTCCGCCACCCCGACCTGGTGTGGCCGGTGGCCGAGCTGCACCACGACCAGCTCGTGGACCGTCTGGCGCCCGGGGAGACCCTCGCGGCCTGAGACGGCGCGACCGCTCCGCGGGTACGGCACGACCCCCGGCCGGGCGCCGGTGTCGTAGGCCCCCACAGGGGTACTGCGGAGCCGGCGCGTCAGCCGCCCTTCGCGGGAAAGGCTCGGCCATGACGTTCAAGAACCCCGTTCACCGCGGCGGCCCGCGCCGCGGCCGTTTCGAGCAGCTCGCCGAATACGCCTCGAACTTCACCAGCTCACCGCTGTTCTTCCTGTTCTGCCTGGGCCTGGTCAGCTTCTTCGTCGCCTCCCACGTCACCCATCTGCCGCTTGAGGTGCTGCTCCTCGCGGGCGAGTCCATGACGGCCGTCACCCTGCTGCTCCTGGCCCTGCTGAAGAACTCCGAGATGCGCGCCGAACACGCGATCCAGCGCAAGCTCGACGCGATCGCCGCCGCGTTGCTGGAGGCGCACCAGGACGACCGCAGCCAGGCCTTCGAGGACCTGCGGAACGCGATCCGGATGGAGGAAGAGACCTGAGCCGGGCCGGCGAATCGCCGCAGCGGTACTTCCCGGCACCCCGGCGAGCGGCGAGCATGCCGTGGCATGGACATCCTGCTCGTCGCCAGCGCGTTCAACAGCCTCTCCCAGCGCCTGTACGCCGAACTGTCGGACCTCGGGCACCGGCTGGACGTCGTGCTCGCCGCGCACGGCCCCGACCCGGTCCGGGCCGCCGTGCGCGAGCTGCGCCCCGACCTGATCATCGCGCCGATGCTCCGGACGGCCCTGCCCGAGGACGTCTGGCGGGAGCACACCTGCCTGATCGTGCACCCCGGCCCGCCGGGTGACCGGGGCCCGTCCTCGCTGGACTGGGCCATCGCCGAAGGGGCCGGGCAGTGGGGCGTGACCGTGCTCCAGGCCGAGGCGGCGATGGACGCGGGCCCGGTCTGGGCGGCCGAGCCGTTCCCCGTGCCCCCCGTCGGCAAGAGCGACCTGTACCGCAACGAGGCCTCCGACGCCGCCGTCACCGCCGTCCTGACGGCCGTACGGCGCTACGCCGACGGCGGGTACAAGCCGCAGCCGCAGACCGACGAGTCGGTCACCGTCGTCTGGCGGGACACCTTCCGGCAGCAACGGCGGCGGATCGACTGGGAGCGCGACGACACCGCCACGGTCCTGCGCAAGCTGCGCGGCGCCGACTCCCAGCCCGGCGTCCTGGACGAACTCCTCGGCCACGAGGTGTTCCTGCACGGCGGACACCCCGAGGACGAACTGCGCGGCAGCCCCGGCACCCTGCTGGCCCAGCGCGCGGGCGCCGTCTGCCGGGCCACCCGCGACGGCGCGGTCTGGATCCCGGAACTGCGCCCCCGCAAGAGCTCCGGCGACCCGGCGCCCTTCCGCCGCCCGGCCGCCTCCGTCCTCGCCGGGTACCGGCCCGGCCCCGCCCTCCCGGAGGTCCCCGCCCCGCTGGAGCTCCCGCCCGGGCGGCGCACCTGGACCGACATCCGCTACCGGCAGCGCGGTGACACCGGCTTCCTCGCCTTCTCCTTCCCGGGCGGCGCGATGAGCACCGACCAGTGCCGCAGACTGCTCGCCGCCTACACCGAGGCGCTCACCCGCCCCACCCGCGTCCTCGTCCTCGGCGGCACCCGCGACTTCTTCTCCAACGGCATCCACCTGAACGTCATCGAGGCGGCCCCCGACCCGGCCCAGGAGTCCTGGACCAACCTCAACGCCATGGACGACCTCGTGGAGGCCGTGCTGCGCACCACCGACCGCCTGGTGGTCGCCGCGCTCGGCGGCAACGCGGCGGCCGGCGGCGCCATGCTGGCCCTCGCCGCCGACGAGGTGTGGTGCCGCACCGGCGTCGTCCTCAACCCGCACTACCGGCGCATGGGCCTGTACGGCTCCGAGTTCTGGACGTACACCCTGCCGCGCCGTGTCGGCCCGGAGCAGGCCGGGCGGCTGACGTCGCGGGCCCTGCCGGTCAGCGCCGCCACCGCCGCACGGCTCGGCCTCGTGGACCGGCTGGTGCCGGCCGCGCCGCGGGACTTCGCCGCCGAGGCCGGGCGACTGGCGACGGCGCTCGCCGCCGCCGGGGACCTGGACCGGCGGATCGCCGCCAAGGCGGCGGCCCGCGCCGCCGACGAGCGGGACCGGCCCCTCGCCCGGTACCGGGAGGCGGAGCTGGCCCGCATGCACGCCCTCTTCTTCGACCCCGCGGCCCCGTACCACGCCCTGCGCTCGGCCTTCGTCCGCAAGACACCGGGCGGCTCCGCCCGGCCCCTCGCCCCGGCCGCCGAGGGCACCCGGTGACGGCGCGCCTGCTGGTGGCCGGCGTCGGCAACATCTTCCTCGGCGACGACGCCTTCGGCCCCGAGGTGATCCGCGCACTGGAGCAGCGCCCGCTGCCCGCCGGGGCACGGGTCCACGACTACGGCATCCGCGGCCTGGACCTCGCCTACGACCTGCTGTCCGGCTGCGCCACCGCCGTCCTTGTCGACGCGGCCCCCCGCGGACACCACCCCGGCACCCTCTCCCTCATCGAGGCCGAACCCCCCGACGGGACCGTCGCGCCCGAGGCCCACGGCATGGACCCGGCGAAGGTGCTGGCCCTGGCCGCCCACCTGGGTGACGAGCCCCTGCCCCGGGTCCTCGTCCTCGCCTGCGAACCCGGCGTGCTGCCGGACGACGACGACCTGCTGCCCGGGCTGAGCGCGCCGGTGCGCGAGGCCGTCGACCGGGCCGTCGACGCGCTGCACGCGTTCGTCCCCGCCCTCCTCGCCGACCCCGCCGGTCCCCTGCCCCCGTTGGGCTGCCCGGTGGAATCCGGGACCCCGCACTCGGCTGCGCTGCCCGGTACGGCGCCCGCCGCGGCCCAAGATCGGTGACACCCCCGGGCCGCACCGCACGCGGCCCGGGCACCACCGCACCCGAGGAGCAGCGCCCATGTGCCGGTCCGACGTCAAACAGGCCGTGCTGGCGAAGAACGACGGCCTGGCCGCGAGCCTGCGCGAGGACCTCGCCCGGCAGGGCGTCACCCTCGTCAACCTGCTGTCCAGCCCGGGCAGCGGCAAGACCGAACTCCTCGCGCGGGTCCTGGCCCGCGCCGGGGAGCGGGGCGTCCCGGTGGCCGCGCTCACCGCCGACCTCGCGACCGAGAACGACGCCGTCCGGCTCGCCCGGTCCGGCGCGCCCGTCCAGCAGCTGCTCACCGACGGCCTGTGCCACCTGGAGGCCCGCCAGGTCGGCGCCCGGCTCACCGGCTGGCTGCCGCCGGACACCTCCGTGCTCTTCGTGGAGAACGTCGGCAACCTGGTCTGCCCGGCCGCCTACGACCTCGGGGAGACCCTGCGGATCGTGCTGATGGCGGTCACCGAGGGCGAGGACAAGCCGCTGAAGTACCCGACCGCGTTCGGCTCCGCGCACCTCGTCGTGATCACCAAGACCGACCTGGCCGGACCGGCCGGCTTCGACGAGAGCCTCTTCCACGAGAACGTGCACCAGGTCAACCCGGGCGTGGAGATCATCCGGTCCTGCGCCCGCACCGGCACCGGCGTCGGCGCCCTCCTCGACCGCGCCCTCGCCGCCCGCGACGGCGCCGTGCCGCACCGCCCCCCGCTCGCCCCGCACCCGCACCACCACCCCGCCTCCGCCCCCGTCTCGTGACCGCACCCGTCACCCGCCCGGTCCGCCGCCGGATCACGGTGCGCGGCACGGTCCAGGGCGTCGGCTTCCGGCCGTACGTGCACCGGCTGGCCGCCGGGCTCGCGCTGACCGGGTTCGTGAGCAACACCGCGGACGGCGTCCTCATCGAGGTCGAGGGCCCGCCGGACGACGTGGACCGGTTCGCCCTCCGGCTGACCGAGCAGCCGCCCCCGCTCGCGACCGTCACCGGCGTCGGCAGTGAGGACGTCCCCGCCACCGGCGCCACCGGCCCCTTCACCATCCGCCCCACCGAACGCACCGCGGGCCGCACCCAGCTCCCGCCCGACACCGCGACCTGCGCCGACTGCCTGCGCGAACTCGCCGCCCCGGGCGACCGACGGCACCGCCACCCCTTCGTCACCTGCACCCACTGCGGCCCCCGCTTCACCATCGCCACCGGGATGCCGTACGACCGGCCGGTCACCACCATGGCCGGCTTCCCGATGTGCCCCGCCTGCGCCCGCGAGTACGGCGACCCGGCCGACCGGCGCTTCCACGCCCAGCCCGTCGCCTGCCCCGACTGCGGCCCGCGGCTCTCCCTCGTCCCGGCCGCGGGCCTCGGCGTCCGCCCGGCCCGGGACGCGGAGGCCCTCGCGACGGCACGGGCTCTGCTCGCCGCCGGGCGCGTCGTCGCCGTCAAGGGCGTCGGCGGCTACCACCTGGCCTGCGACGCGACCGACGCCCGGGCCGTCGCCACCCTGCGCCGCCGCAAGGAGCGGGGCGGGAAGGCGTTCGCCGTGATGTGCGCCGACCTGGCGACGGCGCAACGCGTCGCGGTGCTCTCCGCCGCCGAACGGGCCGCGCTGACCAGTGCCCGCCGCCCCATCGTCCTGCTGCGCCGCCGCACACCCCCGGACGGCCTCCGCCTCGCCGACCAGGTCTGCCCGGGCAGCCCGCACGTGGGCCTGCTGCTGCCCTACACGCCCGTGCACACCCTCCTCCTCGGCCTGCCCGGCGACCCGCCCGGCCCCCGGGCCCTGGTCATGACCAGCGGCAACCGCTCCGGCGAGCCCATCGTCACCGACGACGCCGAGGCGCTGACCCGGCTGGCCGGACTCGCCGACGCCTGGCTCACCCACGACCGGCCCATCGCCTCCCCCTGTGACGACTCCCTGCTGCGCGTCCGCCCCGACGGCACCGAACAGGTCCTGCGGCGCTCCCGCGGCTACGTCCCCCGCCCGCTGCGCCTCCCGCTCCCGGTCCGCCCCACGCTCGCCACCGGCGGCGACCTGAAGAACGCGCTGTGCCTGGGGGAGGGCGACCAGGCCTGGTTCGGGCCGCACATCGGCGACCTCGGGGACCTGGCCGGCCTCGCCGCCGCGGAACGCGCCGAACGGCACCTCACCGTCCTCACCGGAGTCACCCCCCGGCTGGCGGCCGCCGACCGCCACCCCGGCTACCACTCGACCCGCCGGGCCGCCCGCCTCGGCCTCGGCGAACCGGTGCTGGTCCAGCACCACCACGCCCACATCGCCTCGGCGATGGCCGAACACGGCCTCGACGGCCGCACCCCCGTGATCGGCGTAGCCTTCGACGGCACCGGGTACGGCGACGACGGCACGGTGTGGGGCGGCGAGATCCTGCTCGCCGACTACAGCGGCTACCGCCGCCTCGCCCGTCTCACCCCCGCCCCGCTGCCCGGCGGTGACACCGGCGTCGCCAACCCCTGCCGGCTGGCCCTGGCCAGGCTGTGGGCGGCGGGACTGCCGTGGGACCCCGCACTGCCGAGCGTCCAGGCGTGCACCGCGACCGAACTCGCCGTGCTGCGGCAGCAGTTGGGGCGCGGACTCGCGTGTGTGCCGACCTCCGGCATGGGGCGGCTCTTCGATGCCGTGTCGTCCCTCGTGGGGCTGTGCCACCGCGCCGGCTACGAGGCGCAGGCGGCGCTGGAACTGGAGGCGGCGGCGCTGCGGGCCTGGGACGCGGACACCGGCGCCTACCCGTTCGGCCTCACCCCGCTCCCCGGCAGCGGGACCGGCACCCCGTGGCGCCGGTCGCCCGGCCGGCGGATCACCGCCCCCGCCTGGGAGATGGACCCGGCCCCCGCTCTCCGCGCCCTGCTGCACGACCGGACCCGCCACACGCCCGTACCCGTCCTGGCCGCCCGCTTCCACCGGGGCGTCGCCCGGGCGGTGGCACGGCTCTGCCGCCGGGCCCGGGCGGAGACCGGCCTCACCACCGTCGCCCTGACCGGCGGTGTCTTCGCCAACGCCCTGCTGGAGGAGGAGACCGCCGCGCTGCTCGGCACGGCCGGTCTCACCGTCCTCCGGCACGGGGAAGTCCCCCCGAACGACGGCGGTCTGGCGCTCGGCCAGCTGATGGTCGCGGGAACAGCAGTCCACGACGAGACGGAGTGACCCATGTGTCTGGCAGTGCCCGGCAAGGTCGTGTCCATCGACCACCGCGCCGACCCGCTCACCGGCCTGATCGACTTCGGCGGCGTACAGAAACAGGCCTGTCTGGAGTACCTGCCCGACATCCAGGTGGGGGAGTACGTCATCGTCCACGTCGGCTTCGCGCTCCAGCGCCTCGACGAGGAGTCGGCCCGCGCGTCCCTGGAGCTGTTCGGCCAGCTGGGACTGCTGGAGGAGGAGTTCGGTGACGCCTGGGAGCAGGCGGCACGGCAGGAGAGCGGGACGGAGGCCCGGTGAAGTACATCGACGAGTTCAACGACCCCGCTCTGGCGCGGCGGCTGCTGGACGAGATCCACGCCACGGTCACCCGGCCCTGGGCCCTGATGGAGGTCTGCGGCGGCCAGACCCACTCCATCATCCGCCACGGCATCGATCAACTCCTGCCCGAGAAGGTCGAGTTGATCCACGGTCCCGGCTGCCCGGTGTGCGTGACCCCTCTCGACGTCATCGACAAGGCCCTGGAGATCGCCGCGCGCCCCGACGTCGTCTTCTGCTCCTTCGGGGACATGCTGCGCGTGCCCGGCACCGGCCGGGACCTGTTCCGGGTCAAGGGCGAGGGAGGCGACGTACGGGTCGTCTACTCGCCGCTGGACGCCGTGGAGCTGGCCCGCAGACACCCCGACCGGCAGGTCGTGTTCTTCGCCATCGGCTTCGAGACGACCGCCCCGGCCAACGCCATGGCCGTCCACCAGGCCCGCCGCCTGGGCCTGGCCAACTTCAGCCTGCTGGTGTCCCACGTCCGGGTCCCCCCGGCGATCGAGGCCATCATGGCCGCCCCCGTCTGCCGGGTGCAGGGCTTCCTCGCCGCCGGGCACGTGTGCAGCGTGATGGGCACCGCCGAGTACCCGGACCTCGCCGAGCGGCACCGCGTCCCGATCGTCGTCACCGGCTTCGAACCACTCGACATCCTCGAAGGCGTCCGGCGCGCCGTCCACCAGCTGGAGCGCGGTGAGCACCGGGTGGAGAACGCCTACCCCCGCGCCGTGCGCGACCAGGGCAACCCGGCCGCCGTCCGCATGATCGAGGAGGTCTTCGAGGTCACCGACCGCAACTGGCGGGGCATCGGCCGCATCCCGGCCAGCGGCTGGCGGCTGTCCGACGCCTTCCGCGCCTACGACGCCGAACACCGCTTCGACGTCACCGGCATCCGCACCGAGGAACCAGCCGTGTGCCGCGCCGGCGACGTCCTGCAAGGGCTCATCAAGCCCACCGAGTGCGCCGCGTTCGGCACGACCTGCACCCCGCGCACCCCGCTCGGCGCCACCATGGTCTCCAACGAGGGCGCCTGCGCGGCCTACTACCTGTACCGCAGGATGACCGACAGCCCGGCACCACAGGGATCCCGCATCCCGCGCGAGGAGATGAACCCCGTTGGCTGACCTCGCCACCCCGGACACCGCCCCCGTCGACCCCGCGAACTGGACCTGCCCCGCACCCCTGCGCGACCAGCCGGTCGTCGTCATGGGCCACGGGGGAGGCGGCGCCCTGTCGGCGGAACTGATGGAGCAGGTCTTCGCCCCCGCCTACGGCAACCCCATGCTCGCGGCGCTCACCGACTCGGCCGTCCTCGGCCTCGGCGGCGCCCGCCTGGCCTTCTCCACCGACTCCCACGTCGTGCGCCCGCTGTTCTTCCCCGGCGGCTGCCTCGGCGACCTCGCCGTCAACGGCACGGTCAACGACCTGGCGATGAGCGGCGCCCGGCCCACCCACCTCTCCGCGGCCTTCATCCTGGAGGAGGGCGTGGAACTGGCCGTGGTCGAGCGCGTCGCCCGCGCCATGGGCGACGCGGCCCGGGCCGCCGGGGTCACCATCGCCACCGGCGACACCAAGGTGGTCGAGTCCGGGCACGGCGACGGCGTCTACGTCACCACCGCCGGCGTCGGCCTCGTCCCCGAGGGAGTCGACATCCGCCCGCAGCGCGCCCGGCCCGGTGACGCCGTCCTCGTCAGCGGACCGATCGGCCTGCACGGGGTGGCCGTCCTGAGCGTCCGCGAGGGCCTGGAGTTCGGCGTCGAGATCACCTCCGACACCGCACCGCTCGCGGACCTGGTGGCGGCCATGCTGGCGGTCACCCCGGACCTCCACGTGCTGCGCGACCCCACCCGGGGCGGGCTGGGCGCGTCCCTCAACGAGATCGCCCGCGCCTCCGGCACCGGCGTACGGCTGTGGGAGCGGGCCGTGCCGGTCCCGGACGAGGTCGCGAACGCCTGCGGCTTCCTGGGCCTCGACCCGCTGTACGTCGCCAACGAGGGCCGGCTCGTCGCCTTCGTCCCCGCCGAGCACGCCGAGGCCGTCCTGGCGGCCATGCGCGCCCACCCGCGGGGCACCGGCGCCGCCCGCATCGGCGAGTGCGTCGCGGAGCACCCCGGCATGGTCGTCGTCGCCACCGGCCTCGGCGGCACCCGCGTGCTGGACCTGCCGCTGGGTGAGCAGCTGCCCCGGATCTGCTGAGAGAGCCCCCGGCCCCGCCGTCAGGCCGGGGCCGGGACCGCCTCCACGTCCGTGATCTCCAGCTCCCGTCCGCCGCGCAGCTCCTGCGAGGGCCGGTCGCAGCGCGGGCACCAGAAGAACGGCGGCATGCCGAGCGCGAACTCCTCGGCACACCCGCCGCACCATGCCCGCGCCGTCACCTGCTCCACGATCAGCCGGGCCCCGGCGAGCGCCGTGCCGTCGCGGGCCACCTCGAACGCGAAGTGCAGCGCGTCCGGCACGACTCCGGCCAGCTCCCCGACCCGGACGGTCACCGAGGCCACACCGGCCACACCGTCCGCGCGGGCGATCTCCGCCGCCTGTTCCACGATCGCGGTCGCGATCGACAGTTCGTGCACGGCCGGCTCAGCGCGGACGCTTGGCGCCGGACCGCAGGTTGACCATGCGCCAGATGCGCACCTCGCGGACGATGCCGGGGAGTTCGATGACGAGCAGCCCGAGCGTGAGAGCGCCGAGCGCGACTCCCTGTGCGATCAGCACGCGCCGTGCCGTCGTTCCCGTCCGCACCGGGCCGGCCGCCATGCCGGCCGGCCGCCTCCTCGTCGCGATGCCCTTGTGCTGTCTCATCCTGTCCTCATCCCGGGGAGATGTTCGGCATGATCTTCATGATGGCGTCGTGCCGCTTCCAGTGGATCCCGGTGGAACGGCGCGCGTCGGACGTGCCGTCCCGGTGGTGTCCGGTCTGGTGCCGGTACGGCCCCTTGTTGCCCTGGTGCAGCCCGCGCACATGGACCGGTGTGTCGGGCTTCGCCTGGGGGCGGCCCACTCGGATGGCGCTCATCGGTGTTCTCCTCTCCTGCCGGGTCCTCACGGCCGCTCGGTGAGCTCCGCGAAGAACCGCTCCACGGCCGGCCAGACCCGGCCGCCTCCGGCGAGGCCGCGCCACTCGCGGCGGACCAGCGCGACCATCCGGAAGCAGTCGTCCACCGGCACGATCCAGTGGTGGTCCATGCCCCGCACGGTGTTCACCAACAGAGCCTCCACCTCGGGTGCCATGGTCGCCAGCGGAGGACACGCGGCGCACATCTCCGTCCACCGGTCCGCCTCCACCTCCCAGCGCATCGCCCCGGCCGGGCTCGGTCCCTGCGCGGTGACCGTGCCGTCGGCGCGCGGCACGAAGAACACCAGCCCGACCGGCACCCCGAGCGGCCCGGTGTCCACCGGGGACAGCCGCACCCGGCGGCCCGGCACCAGCAGGTACCGGCCGCCGCCCGCACCGTCGCCGGCGAACAGCACCGCACACGCCCCGCAGGCGCACAGCAGCTCCTCGCGGTCGGCGGCGTACAGATGGCGGTGCTCCTCCGGCACGGCCTGTGCGCACAGGTCGCACCGCTCGGGGCCGTCCCGTTCGGCGGCCGAGCGGATGACCCGGGCCAGCGCACCGTCCGCCCTCACCGCGCCTCCCGTACCAGCAGCGAGTCCAGCGGTACGAAGGCGGGCGCGGCCGGCGCGGTCAGCTGCTCGACCGCCGTCAGCTCGGGGGCGGCCGTCAGCACGGCCTCCCGTACGGCGTCGGCGATCGTGGGCCCGCCGCCGCAGCCGGACCCGCAGCCACCCGCCTCGGTGACCCGCACCCGGGCCACCTGCCCGTCCACGCCGACCAGTTCGACGTCGCCGCCGCGCGCGCGCACCGCCGGCCGGAGCCGGTCCACGGCGCGCTCGGCCCGCCGCGCGGGCGGCTCGGGGTGCAGCCCGTGCAGCACCAGCAGATGCCCCAGCAGCTCGTCCTCGGCCAGCCGCCCGGCCGGCTGTCCACCGGTCACGTCGAGCACCCGGGCCAGGGCCTCGCCGTACACCTCGGTCAGCAGGCGCACGGCCTCGACGGCGTTGCCCGCCGCGGGGCCGGGCGCGGACTCCAGCCCGGCCAGCAGCTCGTCCAGCCGGGCCAGCCGCGCCTCGACCGCCGCGTCCGCGAGCCGGCCGGCGTCAGCCATGGTTCGCCCCGTACGTCGGCGAGTGCACGGTGGTGAGCGTCCTGCCCTTGCCCATGTACATGTGCACTCCGCACGGCAGACAGGGGTCGAAGCTGCGCACGGTGCGCATGATGTCGACGCCCTTGAAGTCGTCGGGACCGTTCTCCTCGAAGATCGGCTGGCCCTGGACGGCGTCCTCGTACGGTCCCGGGGTGCCGTAGATGTCACGCGGGCTGGCGTTCCACGGGGTGGGCGGGTACGGGTGGTAGTTGGCGATCTTCTGGTCCCTGATCACCAGGTGGTGCGAGAGGACACCGCGCACCGCCTCGTGGAAGCCGCAGCCGATCGCCTCGTCCGGCACCTCGTAGTTCTGGAAGATCTTCGTCTCGCCGGCCCGCAGCAGCTCCATCGACTCCTCCAGGAACTGCAGGGCCATGGCGGCGGCGTAGGCGACGAAGTAGGGGCGGGCGCGGTCCCGTTCGATGGTGTTGCTCCACTGGGGGATGCGCCACTCCAGGGTGGTCTCGGGCAGTTCCTGCCCCCGGGGCAGGGAGATGCGCACGCTGTCGCCGGTGGCCTTGACGTACGGGGTGTCGACCAGGGCGCTCAGCGCGGTCGACCACAGCCGGGCGAGCGGGCCGCCGCCGGTGTCCAGCGCCAGGTGCTGACCGGTCTCGGGGTGGTACCAGCGCGGGCTCATCACCCAGCTGTAGTTGCCGGCGAAGTCCCGTTTCTGCGGCACCGGGACCGTGGTCTGGTTCCAGGGGTGCCGCATGTCGACGGGGTTGCCGAGCGGGTCGTGGGTGACGAACGGCTGCTCGTTGACCCAGTCGTCGTAGAAGGAGCTGCCCAGCAGGACGCGCAGGCCGAGGTTGATGTCGATCAGGTTGTTGGTGACGAGCTTGCCGTCCACGATGATGCCCGGGGTGACGTACATCGCCTTGCCCCAGCGGTTCATGTTCTCGTACCGGTAGTCGACCACGTCCGGGTTCTGCCACGCGCCCCAGCAGCCCAGCATGATGCGGCGCCTGCCGACCTCCTCGTAGCCCGGCAGGGCCTCGTAGAAGAAGTCGAAGACGTCGTCGTTCATCGCCACCGCCTTCTTCACGAAGTCGATGACGCGCATCAGCCGGGCGAGGTAGTCGGTGAAGGTGTTCGGCTGCGGCATCGTGCCGACGCCCCCCGGGTACAGCGTGGAGGGGTGGACGTGCCGCCCCTCCATCAGGCAGAACATCTCCCGGGTGACCCGGCTGACCTTCAGTGCCTCCTTGTAGACCTCGCCCTCGAAGGGGTTGAAGGCCCGCATGATGTCGGCGATGGTCCGGTAGCCGTGGATGTTCCCGCGGGGTGCGTCGGTGCGCTCGGCGCGGGCCAGCACACCGGGGTTGGTCGCCTTGACCATCGCCTCGCAGAAGTCCACGAAGACCAGGTTGTCCTGGAAGAGCGTGTGGTCGAACATGTACTCGGCCGCTTCGCCCAGGTTGGTGATCTGCTCGGCCATCCGCGGCGGCTTGACGCCGTAGGCCATCTGCTGGGCGTAGTTGGAGCACGTGGTGTGGTTGTCGCCGCAGATGCCGCAGATCCGGGAGGTGATGAACCCGGCGTCGCGCGGGTCCTTGCCCTTCATGAACACCGAGTAGCCCCGGAAGAGCGACGAGGTGCTGTGGCACTCCACGACTTCCTGGTTGGCGAAGTCGATCTTGGTGTAGATGCCGAGGTTGCCGATGATCCGGGTGATCGGGTCCCAGGACATGTCCACGATCTGCGCGGGCTTGCGCCCCGTGACCCGGGTCGGGTCCTCGGTGGTCGTCATGTCGCTTCCTGCCCCTCGTTCGTCGTAGGCGTGGGTGGGCGCCGGCGCTCAGGCACGCCAGTGCGGGTCGTAACCGGTGGTCAGTTCCGGTCCGTTGTGGTGCCACTTGGGTTCGCGGTTCACCGCCATGCTGGTCAGGCCGCGCAGCCGGCGGACGACGGCGCCGTACGGCTTGAGCAGCGCGGACGACAGGGCGCCGCCGGTCGGCTCGTCCATGAACGGCATGAACGCGTCCGGGAAGCTCGGCATGGTGCAGCCGATGCAGATGCCGCCGACGTTCGGGCAGCCGCCGATGCCGGCCATCCAGCCGCGCTTGGGCACGTTGCAGTTCACGACCGGACCCCAGCAGCCGGTCTTCACCAGGCACTTGGGGGAGTTGTAGTCCTTCGCGAAGTCCGCCTGCTCGTAGTACGCGGCCCGGTCGCAGCCCTCGTGCACCGTCTTGCCGAACAGCCACTGCGGACGCAGCATGTGGTCCAGCGGGGGAGGCGGGGCGGCACCGGCCGCGTGGTAGAGCACCCAGATGAGGGTCTCCATGAAGTTCTCCGGCTGGATCGGGCAGCCCGGTACGTTCACCACCGGCAGCGCGCCCTGTGACCTGAAGTCCCAGCCCAGGTAGTCCGCGAGGCCCATGCAGCCGGTGGGGTTGCCCGCCATGGCGTGGATGCCGCCGTACGTGGCGCAGGTGCCGGCGGCCACCACCGCCCAGGCCTTGGGTGCCAGTTGGTCGATCCACCAGTTGAGGGTCTGCGGTTCGCCCGTGTCCGGGTCGTTGCCGAACGACGTCCAGTAGCCGTCGCCCTCGATGATGTTCTGGTTCGGGACCGACCCCTCGATGACCAGGATGAACGGGGCCAGCTCCCCGCGTGCCGCCGCCCGGTAGGGAGCGAGGAAGTCCTCGCCGCCCAGGCTGGGGGAGAGCACCTTGTTGACCAGGTTCACCTTCGGCAGGCCCGGGATGAGCCCGGCGACCAGGTCCTCGATGCCGGGCTGTCCGGCGGCCGTCATGGACACCGTGTCGCCGTCGCAGCTCATGCCCTCGGAGATCCAGAGGATGTAGATCTCGTCGAACCCGTTCCCGCGCGCCTCGGACCGGCTGGGTTCACGCGTCACTTCGGTGGTGCCGCTCTGCGTGGTCATGTCGTCGGCCTCCGCTGCAGTCGGTCTCGGAGTCGGTCGTAGGCCGCGGCCAGGGGGGCCGCGAGGGTCAGGGCGGGCGGCTGGTCGGGGGCGTGCGGGTGCGGGCGGGTCGGCGCGCCGGCCTTGGCCTGCCCGATCAGCTCGCCCAGCCGGTCCAGCTCCTGCTGGGAGACGGCCTCCCGCAGCCGGGGCATCAGGGTGCCCTCCTCCTCCCGGATGTGCTCCGCCAGGTCACGGCGCAACTGAGCCACCAGCTCGCCGGTCCGCTGGTCGCCCTCGCCGAGCCGGTCGAGCGCGAGGAGGGTCTGCTTCACCCCCATGTGCTCGCTCAAGTGCTCGTCGACCTCCCGGTCGCCGTCCGGCAGCACCTTCCTGGCCAGCGGATACAGGAGCATCTCCTCCACAGCCGCGTGCCTGGACAGCTCGCGCACCAACAGCTCCACGACACCGCGCCGCTGCCGGTCGGAGGCCGCGGCCTCGTAGTCGCGGAACAACTGCTCGACCATCCGGTGGTCGTGCATGAGGACGTCAAGGGCGTCCATCGAACCGTCCCTCCTCCGGCCCGCCGGCCGGACGCTCGGGTGGCCGCGGGGACTGCGGCCGGGTCGGCCGGCCCGGACCCGGTGGGGCGTCGGGGCCGAGCGTTTCGACCTCGTCGGGCCGGAAGTAGTGGAAGCGGCCGTACCAGCCGTGGAGTTCGGCGGCCGGATCGTCGTCGACCGTGACCGCCAGGTGCGTGCTGCCGTCCACGTCGTGGAAGACGGCGGCCACCCGCGCGGTGCGCCCGGCCAGGAACATGTCCTGGGCGTCGGCACCCCGGCCGCGCGGACACAGCCGCACCCGGCTGCCGCCGCCCACGGGCACGCCGCCCACCAGCACGGTGTCCGTCGACGGGGACAGCCCGTCGTCGCCGCCCTCCTGCCACCAGGCGGGCCGCCCGGCCGAGGGGGCCGGGCTCGGTCCGGTGGCGGGGGTGCGCGGGGTCAGGGAACGGATGGCGCCGTGCAGCCGGGAGAAGACCTCCCGGGGCATGGTGTCCACCCGGTCGAGGATGCGCGCGGCCCGCGGGTCGGTGGCCCGGGCCTCCGCCTTCTCCTCGTCGGTCAGCAGCATCGTGCGCAGCGTCAGGATCTCGTCGATCTCCGCCGCGTCGTGCAGGTCGCCCGGGCTCTCCGGCGCCACCTGGGGGTGGTCGGGGAGGATGATCGGCGCGGAGAGCAGCAGCGTGCCGGTCGCCCCGTCACCGTTCGTGGACCGGGGCGGGGCCCCGCCCAGCACCGGGAACGTGAACGCGTTGCGGCAGCCGCGGACCTGCTCCGCGTAAGCGGCCGGCGGATCGATCAGCGACACGAACTCCACGCCCTCGCCGGTGAGGAGGGTGTGGGTGGCGAGCAGGGCCTGTCCCAGCACCGCGTTCCGGGACGCCCGCGGGTCCGGCGCGTCACCGGTGTTCTCGGTGCGCACCCGCAGCCGGTACAGCCCGGGCCCGAGCGGCTCGGCCGTGACCGTGGTCGCGGCGCGCACCTCCCGGCGCCGGCGCACCGTCCGCCCCGCCCCCGCCGGCAACGGCTCGTACTCCGTCCCGGCCGGCGCCCCCACGGCGACGGTGCGGCCGCCCGGCGGCGACTCCTCCAGCGGCAGCACCAGTTCCGTCTCGCGGGGTACGGCCTCCTCGAACGACAGGTGGGCGGTCCCGTCGGCCGTCCGCAACGACTCGACCGGGCGGTGCGCCCCGTCCCCGTCGGCCGCCTCCACCTGCTTGTGCTGGAGCTGCAGGTACCGCACCCGCACCCGGACGGCCGCGCCGGCGCGCCGTACCCGCAGCAGACACTCGGTGTGCTGGTACCAGGAGTCGGCGGAGCCGGAGACACCGGGCGTCACCGGCCCCTCCCGCTCCACCCAGTCGCGGGGCAGCAGCACGCCGAACTGCCAGCGGACCCGGTTCTTCGCCGAGGACCGGCGGTAGGGGTAGAGCAGATACCCCTCGTACAGCACGGCGTCCGCGACGGCACTCAGCTGCGCACAGGCCCCGCCGGTTCCGTTCGCCATGCCCTCTCCTCGCCACTGGTGCGTCCGTGCACTCCACCCCCCACGGTCACACCGGTCACGCGCGCCCGCCCCTCCGGCGCACCGTCATTGCGCCGGACAGGGGAGGACACACGTCCGTCACGTGGTGCGGGCCAGGTCCAGGCAGCAGCCGACGAAGTCCCGGACGACCGGGTTGCGGTCGTCGGCCGGTGCCCAGGCCACGGCGACCCGGGTGGGGCTCACCCCGGTGACCGGGCGGTAGACCACACCGGGGCGGGCGTAGAACCGGGCGGCGGACGCGGGCGCGAGGGCGACGCCGTACCCGCTGGCGATGGCGCTCAGCCAGTCGTCGGGCTGCTCGGTGACCGCCCCGATGCGGACCGGACGGCCCTCGCGCTCACCGGCGGCCAGCCAGTGGTCGCGCCAGGCGCCGGTCTCGGGCGGGGCGGCCGCGAACGGCTCGTCCCACAGCTCCCGGAAGGCGATCTCCGCGCGTTCCGCGAGCCGGTGCGTGCTCGGCAGCGCCACCCAGCGCTCCTCGCTGAACAGCACCTCGCACCGCAGCGCGTCCTGTCCCGGGAACGGCAGCCGCAGCAGCGCCGCGTCCACCTCGCCGTCGGCCAGGCCCGCGCTCGGGTTCGTCCAGGCCGCCTGCCGCAGCTCGGCACGCCATCCGGGCCGCCGCCGGGCGAACTCGGCGACGATCCCCGGCGTCGCCTCGTTGGCCGCGCTGGCGACGAAGCCCACGCGCAGCACCCGGGCCGTGCGCCGGCCGGCGGCCCGCGCGGCGCGCAGGGCGTCGTCCCAGGCCGCGAGGACGTCCGGGGCGCGGCGCGCGAGTTCCCGGCCCGCGTCCGTCAGCGCCATGCCGGCGCGCGAGCGGTCGAAGAGGCGTACCCCGAGCCGGCTCTCCAGCTGCCGGATCTGCTTGGTCAGCGCCGGCTGGGACACGTACACCCGCTCGGCGGCGCGGACGAGGCTGCCCTCCTCGGCGACGGCCAGGAAGGAGCGCAGCAGACGCGAGTCGACGTCCATTCCAGAAGGTTATGGACGCCGGTATTGGACGTCGCGGCGACCCTCCGGCGAGCGTGGACGGCATGAACCTCGCCTGTCTCACCGTCACCTGTGCGACCGTCCTGGCCAACGCGGGCATCGCGGCGGCCGACCTGGCGAAGGCGCCGTTCGTCCTCGCCAACGCGGCCCGGGTCGGCGTGCCGCCGCGCGGGCTCCCGGTGCTGGCGCTGCTGAAGGCCGCCGGAGCCTTCGGGCTGCTCCTCGGGCTGCTGGGCGTACGCCCCCTGGGCATCGCCGCCGGCACCGGCCTGGTGCTGTTCTACGTCGGCGCGGTGGCCGCCCATGTACGGGCCCGGGCGCTGCGCACCATCGCCTTCCCGGGCGTGTTCCTGGCCCTGGCGACCGGGTCGCTGGCCCTGGCTGCGGCCCGGTGAAAGGGCGGGCGTTCGACCCTCTGTCCGGTATGCGCCCGCGCCCGTACACTGCGAATCCACAGACATGCGGGCGGAGTTGACCGGGGGGAGCCATCATGTCCGGAGGTCCGTACGGTCCGGGTCAGGGTTTCGGCGGGCCACCGTTGCCGCCCATGCCGCCGGGTCCGCCATCCGTACCGGCGGGCCCGCCGCCCGCGCCGCCGGACGTCTGGCGGGCCGTCGCGGTCGCCCTGCTCAACCTGAGCGGACTCGGCCTCGGTTACGCGCTTCTGCGCCGCTGGGTGGCGACGGCCGCCTGCTGGGTCGCGACCGGCCTGCTCCTGCTCTTCGCGCTGCCCGCCGACGCCGACGGCCTGCCCGGAGCCGTGCTCGCCTGCTACGCCGCGGTGCTGCTGGTGGCGGCCGTCCACGGCGGCATCGCCGGACTGCGCACCCGGCTCGCCCGGCCGCACAGGGCGCCGCCGGCGCTCCTGCTCGGCGTGGTGCTGCTCGCCGTTCCGGCCGGCGGCGCCCTCTGGTACGAGGACGCCCACGACGAGGCCGTGGAGCAGGCACTCCTCGGCCGCCTGGAGCGCGCCGACGACCTGGTGGCCGAGAGCGGCCGCCAGTCCTTCAGCGCCGCCCGGCCCGGCTACGGGACGGCCCTCGGGGTCTACCGCGACATCGCCGTGCACCACGCCGGTTCCCGCGCGGCGCGGCAGGTCCCCGACCGGCTGCGGACCTACTACGCGACGGTCGGCGCGGCCTACGGCCACCAGCAGTACTGCGACGCCGTGGAGCCGCTGAAGTACCTCCGCACCGTGCCGGACACGATGCCGGAGGACCAGCTCGGCTCGCTGGCACGGTGGCCCGACGACCGGCTCGCGAACGCCCTGTACGAGTGCGGTGCGCGGCACCTGGCAAGCGGCGACACGGACTGGGTGGACCGCTTCGGGGACCTGCTCGGCACCTTTCCGCGGTCCGGGGCGGCGGCCAAGGTGGTACCCGCCGTGGACGCGGCGGTGACGAGGACGGAGAAGGCCGTCGGCGGGGACGAGCCCTGCACGGCCGTCGAGAGGCTGCGCGACCTCGACACCCGGATCGCCGACCTGTCCCGGTCGGCAGGTGACGCGGACGGCCGGCTGGCGAAGGCCGCGGGCCGGGCCGGCCGCGGCGGCGACGCCGGCGCGTACGCCTGCGGTGTCGACCAGTACCGGGACGGGGACTTCGACGCCGCGCAGAAGACCATGGAGCAGTTCGCCGCCGGCCACCCGCACGACAGGAACCGCGCCCGCGCCCGGAAGATCGCCATCGCCGCCGAGGTCGCCCAGACCCTCCCGGCGGCCGGCAGGAAGCTGCCCACCCTGGCCTCCGGCGGCAGCATCTCCGTCACGGTCAAGAACGACAGCCCGGACGACATCACGGTCCTCTACACCGGCCCGGTCACCGGCAGCTTCACCCTCAAGGGCTGCGGCGGCTGCAAGGCGTACTCGCTCGTCGACACGGCGTTCTCCACCTTCAAACCCTGCAACGACAGCGGCAGGAACTACCCGCAGCGCACCATCAGCCTGCCCGTCGGCACCACGTACTTCGTGCACAAGCCACACGGCGGCAGCACCGCGACCCCGGCCTCGGACACCGCCAGGCTCCGTTCGGGCTACATCTACACGGAGTGCGCGTACTCGACCCAGCGGCTGGGCTCCGGCTACTGACCGGCGGGCCGCAAGGCCGGCGTGCCCGGGGTTCTTCGTCCGGATCGGGCGTGATCCGGACGAAGAACCCTAGAGCCCCTCGCCGAGGGCGGCGATCACGGCCGGTCCGTGGCCGGCGGCCGTCAGCGGGGCCCGGATGTCGTCGTCCAGGTCGGGCACGTAGCCGAACAGGACGTCGGCGGGTCCGCTCACCCGCACCCGCCCGAGCGCGGCGGGCAGCAGCAGGGTCCTGGCCCGGCCGAGCCGGCCGGTCCAGCCGCCGCAGGTGACGGTCACGGGGGCGCCCGCGTTGCTGAGGACCTGCGCGGTCGCGAACGTCCGGACGAGGGGGGCGGTGCCGCCGGCCGTCCAGCGTTCCAGCGCGAAGTACGGCCCCGCGCACAGCACCGTCCGCTCCACCGAGTCGTCCACCGGCACGCCGAGACCCGGCTGGAACCGCGGCCGGGGCTCCGGACGCCACTCGTCCAGCAGCCGCTCGATGTTCGCCTCCCGCTCCTCCTCGGCGAGCGGTGCGCCGTCCTCCATCCGCCAGGGCATGGCGTGCTGCTGGATGTCGGAGGTCTGCTCGATCTCGTACACCAGGGTGCCCGGCCCGAAACTGTGCAGGGTCCCGCCCGGCACGTACACGGTCTGCCCGGCGCGCACCGGCAGGCGGCGCATCACCGCGTCGAAGTCCTGCGCGAGCAGCGCCCGGCGCAGCCGCTCCCGGTCCACCCCGGGCCGCACGCCGACCAGGGCGCTCGCGCCGGGTACGGCGTCCAGCACGTGCCACGCCTCGGTCTTGCCGTTCGGCTCGCCCTCCAGGCGGCGGGCGGCGGCGTCGTCGGCGTGCAGGTGCACGGGCAGCGCGCCGGTGCCGTCGATGAACTTGGTGAGCAGCGGGAAGCGCGGACCGTGGGGGCGGTCGCCCAGCAGTCCGCCGGGGTCCCGCGCCATCAGCTCCCGCAGCGACCGCCCGGCCAGCGGCCCCTCGGTCACCGTGGCGCCCTCCCCGTCGACGTCGCTGACCTCCCAGGTCTCGGCGACCGGGCCGTCCGGCAGATCCGTCCGGCCCAGCCGGTCGGCGAGGGCCCGGCCGCCGAAGACATGCTGCTTGACGGGCGTGCTGAGGCGCAGCGGGTACCAGCTCACCGGGTGCGCCATGTCAGCCGGCCGCGTTGTCGACCCGCATCCGCACCTGTTCCTCCAGCCGGCGCAGGCTGCCGTCCAGGGCGTCGCAGACCGCCCGCTCGCCCGGATCGTGGCCCTCCTCGAAGAAGGACAGGTGCACGGTCACCTCGCTGGCCCCGCTGCCGATGCCGGCCACCTGGAGCCAGCCGGCGTAACTGCCCTGCTCGCGGGTGCCCCACTCCAGGCGCATCTGGTCCGGTTCGGACCGCAGCAGGGCGGGCGTGTCCTCGCCGGACCGGTCCTCGTGGACGGTCACGGCGGGCGGTTCCTGTACGTCCACGTGCAGCTCGCCCGGGAGCCAGGCGTCGAGCTGGGCGGTATTGGCCGCCTGGTCGAAGACCTGCTCGGGCTGTGCGGGCATCGTGCGGGAACGTTCGTACTCGGCCATCGTGGTCTCGCCCCTCCGGTCGGAAGTCGTACCCCGACCGCGTGCCCCTTCCACGGCTGCCGAAAAGCCCCGGCGGCACCTTGCCTCCCCGGACGCCCGGCTGATCACCGGTGCGGGCGGGGGCCGCGCGGCGGTCGCTCACCCCACGGCCGCGCGCGCCGTCCGTTCCACCAGGGACACGCCGTCGCTCATGGAGGCGCTGCCGTCCGACAGGACCGCGACGAGGTACCGGTGACCCTTCACGGTGATCTGGCCGACGCTGTTGACGTCCCACAGGCCCGTCGTGTCGCGCTGGAGCCAGCCGTTCTTCAGGGCCTTGCGGGAGCCGCCGGTGCCGGCCGCCGGGACACCCCAGGTCTGTCCGGGCACGACCCGGCTCATCAGGGTGCGGATGTAGGCGCGGGAGTCCGCGTCGAGTCCGCCGGAGCCCGCGCGGACCGCTCCGCCGGTGTCGAACACGGCCCGCAGGAGCCGGATCTGGTCGCGCACGGTCGTCCGGGTCAGGCCCCACTTGGCGCCGGGCCCGCCCGTCGTCGAGGTCAGGCCGAGGCGCTTGTTGGCCGCCGCCAGCCCGGGGGCCCGGCCGATCTGCCGCCACAGGGCGTTGGCCGCCGCGTTGTCGCTGCGCCGGATCATCGGCTCGGCGCGCTCCCGTTCTTTCGCGGTGAGGTGCCGTCCGGCGTCCTGCGCCTGGAGCAGCAGGGCCGCGAGGATGTCGACCTTGACGATGCTCGCGGTGTCGTACGCCCGGTCCTCGCCGTGGACCGCGGGCGTGCGGCCGGTGCCGTCCAGGTCGAGCACGGCAGCCGTGGCCTGGGCCGAGGCGGCCGCGGCCGGGGTGGGGTGCAGGAGCCCGGTGGCGAGGAGGGCGGTCGCCGAGGCCACGAGGGCGCAGGCCTTGGCGCGTGCTGTGCGGGAGAGGCGGGACGACATGGGTCACGAACGTAGACAACTACGGCGCCCGGCGACGTGGCGCCCGTCACCTCAAGGCCCTGTTCGGCCCGGATTGTGAGAAGAGCCACCGATGGGGCGCATTGTCCCGGCCGGTTCGCCGGGGCGCGGCGTGTGCGCGCGGCCCGGGCGTGCTCCTCGCTTATCGTCGGCCAGACACCGACATCCGGAGTGAAAATGGATAAATCGGATGAGCTGGTTGGTGTGACGGAGGGTGTGGCGGTCGTGCCCCACCCCGGCCCGTCCGCGCGCCGGGTCCGGCCGTGGCCACCGGGCGCCGGCCCCAGGCCCTGGCCGCCCGGCACCGTCCCCCGGCAATGGCCCCGCGGTGTCGCCCTCGCGCTCGCGGCCGCGCTCCTGCTGGCCGGCACGCCCTGGCTGGACCATCCCGCCGTCCAGGCCTGGCGCACCGTCTGCCTGGCCATCACCGTCCAGGCACTCCCCTTCCTGCTCCTCGGCACCGCCCTGTCCGGCGCCATCAACGCCTTCGTGCCGGCCGACCTGTTCACCCGGGTGCTGCCGAAGCGGCCGGCCCTCGCCGTCCCGGTCGCCGGCGTGGCCGGCGCGGTCCTGCCGGGCTGCGAGTGCGCCTCCGTACCCGTCGCGAGCAGCCTGATCCGCCGGGGCGTCACCCCGGCCGCCGCCTTCGCCTTCCTGCTCTCAGCGCCCGCGATCAACCCCGTCGTCCTCACGGCCACCGCCGTCGCCTTCCCGGGCGACCCCGCGATGGTCGCCGCCCGGCTGCTCGCCTCCCTCGCCACGGCGGCCGTCATGGGCTGGCTGTGGCTGTGGCTCGGCAAGGAGGAGTGGCTGCGGCCGCTCCTGCGCCACCGGCACACCGGCCACCGGCACGGCCACAGCCGCTGGACCGAGTTCCGGCTCGGCTTCCAGCATGACTTCCTGCACGCCGGCGGCTTCCTCGTCCTCGGCGCCATGGCCGCCGCCACCTTCGACGTCACCGTGCCGGGCTCCGTCCTCGACGCCTTCTCCGGCACGCCCTGGCTCTCGGTGCTCTTCCTGGCCGTCCTCGCCGTACTGCTGGCCGTCTGCTCGGAGGCCGACGCGTTCGTCGCGGCCTCGCTCACCGGCTTCCCGCCGACCGCCCGGCTCGCGTTCCTGGTGGTCGGCCCGATGGTCGACCTGAAGCTGATCGCCCTCCAGGCGGGCACCTTCGGCCGCGCCTTCGCCTGGCGGTTCTCCACGGCGACCACCGTCGTGGCCGTCACCGCGAGCGTCCTCATCGGAGGCGCGCTGCTGTGAAACGCCCCCTCCAGGCCCTGCTCCTGGCCCTGACCGGCACCGGCCTGCTGCACACGGCCCTCCTCACCGACACCTACCTGCGCTACGTCAAGGCCGGACTGCGCCCGGCGCTGATCGTCTCCGGCGCCGTCCTGCTGCTGCTCGGTCTGGCCGGAGCGCTCACCCGGGACCGCGGGCACACGGCCGGCGGAACCGGGCACGGCCACGACCACAGCGGCATGCCGCGCGTCGCCTGGCTGCTGTCCCTGCCCGCGCTCAGCCTGCTCCTGCTGCCCCCGCCGGCGCTCGGCGCGTACACCGCGGCCCGCGCCGACACCAGGCCCGTCGCCGTGCAGAAGGGGTTCGGGCCACTGCCCGCGACCTCGCCGCTGCCGCTGACCCTCACCGACTTCACCAAGCGGGTCCAGCAGGACCGCGGCCGGGCCATCGAGCACCGCACCGTCCGGCTGACCGGCTTCGTCACCCCCGCCCGCGAAGGCACCGGCTGGTACCTGACCCGGATCGTCTTCTCCTGCTGCGCGGCGGACTCCCAGACGGTCAAGGTGCGCGTCTACGGCGGTGAGGCACCGCCCGCCGACGCCTGGGTGGAGGTGACCGGCACCTGGCACCCGCGTGGCACGCTCGGCACGAAGACGGCGGAGGCGGCGCTCGACGTCAGAGGCGTGCGCCCTGTCGCCCGGCCCGTGAACGCCTACACCGACGACCTGCCGCTCACGCCTTCCTAGGCCCGGCCGTCGAACCGCCGTGTCCGGGGAGTGCCGGGCCCGGCCCCGCGGCGGACTCCCAGACGGTCAAGGTGCGCGTCTACGGCGGTGAGGCACCGCCCGCCGACGCCTGGGTGGAGGTGACCGGCACCTGGCACCCGCGTGGCACGCTCGGCACGAAGACGGCGGAGGCGGCGCTCGACGTCAGGGGCGTGCGCCCTGTCGCCCGGCCCGTGAACGCCTACACCGACGACCTGCCGCTCACGCCCTCCTAGGGCCGGCCGTCGAACCCCCGTCGTCCGCCAGGGGCGCGGGCCGCGCTGCGTCAGGTGCGTGCTCTGGGGGAGTGCCGGGCCCCTGCCTCGCACTGGCCGGGGCCCGGCGCGGCGAGGGCCGCCGGGCGGCAGTGGTCCGCCACGGCCGGCTCGCAACGCGGCCACCCGCCGTTCGCGGGGTCCCGCGAGCCGGTCGGGCCTGTCGCGCCCGCTCGGCGTCGCAGGCCCGGCTCCCGGCGGACGACCGGCCAGGAGAGGTGCAGGATGGTGTCATGACCCGCGCCCGGGCGACCGGGTCCGGGAGACCGCGGGGGCCACCACGGTCCCGGCCGCCGGTGGGCGAGAGGAGGCGGTGACGATGACACGGACACCTCCCGCGACGGTCACCCCGGTACGGCTGTGGCGCTGGCGGCGCAACCCGCTGCGGCGGCACAGCGATGTCGTCGAGGCCTGGATCGTCCTCGCCGGCTGGGTGCTGGCCCTGGCGGTCGGGGTCTTCGCGGGCCTGTGGGCGGCCCAGGCCTCCGAGTCCGCGTTCGCGGCACGGCTGGCCCACGTGCACCCCGTGTCCGCGGTGCTCACCGACGACGCGGCGCGGACCCCCGCCGCGGGCAGCGGCTACGACGACGGACGGGTCTGGGTCGCCGTGCGCTGGACGGAACCGGACGGCTCGGCGCACACCGACCGGGCGAAGGTCTTCCCCGGCGCCCCCGCCGGTACCCGGGTGACGGTGTGGACGAACCAGGCGGACCGGATCGTGCCCGCCCCCCTCACCGGAACGACGGCCGACCTCCAGTCGGCGCTCACCGGCGTCCTCGTCGCCCCTGCGGCCGGCGCGCTGGTCTGGGGCGCGGGCCGGCTGGTCCGGGGCCGGCTCATCCGGCGGCGCCTGGCCGAGTGGGACGCGGAGTGGAGGCAGATCGGACCCCGGTGGGGGAACCTCAGCGGAGGGCGGGGCTGACGGCGCCCGCGCCCGGCGCGCGCGCCCCGTGTGCCTACCCCGCAGGTTGTACACCGGTCCGGCCCTACCGCGGCCGTTGGAGCCGGGCGTCAACTCCCGGGTTGGCGACGTGCGCACCCCCGGCACGTAGCTTTGGGTGCCGTGCCGAGAGGCACTCGTCAACCAGGGGGAAACACATGCGGACGAACATCTTCACCAGGACACTCCTCGCCACCGCGACCACGGTGGCGCTGGCCGCGGGCAGCCTCGCCGCCGCGGGCACCAGCTTCGCGGCACCCGCGGCCCACCCGGCGGCGGCCACCGAGGCCGTCACCCCGCAGGCGGTGAACAACCTCGGCCTGAGCGCCACCCAGGCGAAGAAGGTCCAGCGCTGGCTGAAGACGTACTGGAACTACCGGAACTCCATCGACGGCAAGCTCGGCACCAACAGCTGGAAGGCCTTCCAGCGCTGCCTGAAGAAGTACTGGGGCTACACCGGCCCGATCGACGGGATCGTCGGCAAGGGCACGATCAAGGCGCTCCAGCGGCTCCTGAAGGACAGCTACGGCTACCGCGGCCCCATCGACGGCATCGCCGGCTCCGGCACCAAGGCCGCCTTCAAGCGGTTCGCCGACGCGCACTGAGCCCCGGCACCGCGGCCCGGCCGCACGCCCTCCGTCCCGCCTCCGGGGCGGAGGGCGCCGGGCGAGGAGGACCGGGACGAGGAGACCGACGGGTGAACCGGGGGCGTGATCACGCCCCGCGGGGTTACCCGACGGGCATGGCGAAGCTGCACGTACCACGGATGCACCACAAGCAGGCCGCAGACGAGACCCCGGCGCCGCGCATCCCCGCGCCGGACGAGGCAGGACCCGGCGAGGACGTCGAGCGACGGGCACCGGACACCCCCGTGCAGCTGCCCCGGCGCGCATGGCCGGCGGTGTTCAAGGGCGCCCTGCGCGAGTTCCGCGACGACGAGCTCACCGACCGGGCCGCGGCGCTCACGTACTACGCCGTCCTGTCCCTGTTCCCGGCCCTGCTGGTACTGGTCTCGCTGCTGGCCGTCGCCGGCCGGTCGGTCACGGACAAGGTCCTGGCCAATCTGCGCAACCTCGCCCCCGGCCCCGCCCGCGACATCATCACCCGGGCGGTGGAACAGCTCCAGCACGGCGCCGGGACCGGCTCCCTCGTGGCCATCCTCGGCCTCGTGCTGGCCGTGTGGTCGGCCTCCGGCTACGTGGCCGCGTTCATCCGCGCCGCCAACGCCGTCTACGACATGCCCGAGGGGCGCCCCATCTGGAAGCTCCTGCCCGTGCGCGTCGGCGTCACCGTCGTCCTGATGGTCCTCGCCGTGGCCAGCGCGCTCATCGTGGTCTTCACCGGCGGCCTGGCCCGCCGGGCCGGGGACGCGCTCGGGGTCGGCGGCACGGCGCTGACCGCGTGGTCCATCGCCAAGTGGCCCGTGCTGGTCCTGCTCGTCACCGTGATGATCGCCATCCTGTACTGGGCGACCCCGAACGCCAAGGTCAAGGGGTTCAGGTGGATCACCCCCGGCAGCGTCCTCGCCCTGCTGATCTGGATGGCCGCCTCCGCCGGATTCGCGTTCTACGTCGCCAACTTCGCGTCCTACAACAAGACCTACGGCACCATGGCCGGCGTCATCGTCTTCCTGGTGTGGCTGTGGATCACCAACCTGGCCGTCCTGCTGGGGCTGGAGTTCGACGCGGAGACCGTGCGGCAGCGGGCCATCGCCGGCGGACACCCGCCGCGGGCCGAGCCGTACACCCAGCCCCGGGACACCAGGAAGTGGGACGAGGAGGACGTACGCCGCCTGGACGAGACCTGACGCGCCCGCCCTCCCCGCTCCGTCAGGCCGCGTAACCACCGTCCACCGAGAACTCCGCGCCCGTCACGTACGCCGCCCCCGGCCCCGCCAGGAACGCCACCATGGCCGCGACCTCCTCGGCCGTACCGAACCGGCCGAGGGCGGTCGCGGCCGCCTGACCGGAGGCGTACGGGCCGTCCGCGGGGTTCATGTCCGTGTCCGTCGGCCCCGGATGCACGACGTTCGCCGTGATCCCGCGCCCGGCCAGCTCCCGCGCCAGAGCCTTCGTCAGCCCCACCACCGCCGCCTTGCTCATCGCGTACAGCGTGGCCCCCGGCCCCGGCACCCGCGCGGTGACACAACTGCCGACCGTGATGATCCGCCCGCCCTCGCCCATGACCGCGGCGGCGGACCGGGCGGCCAGGAACAGCCCGCGCACGTTCACCGCGAGGAGCCGGTCGACGTCGGCGGCGGACAGGCTCTCCAGCGGTCCCATCAGCCCGACGGCCGCGTTGCCCACCAGCACGTCCAGCCGGCCCAGTTCCTGCGCCGCGCGCCGCACCGCGTCCGCCGCCTCCGCCGCGTCCCCCGAGTCCGCGCGCAGGGCCACCGCCCGCCGCCCCAGCGCCTCGATGTCCCGCACGACCTCCTCGGCCGCCTCCTTGCCCCGCACATAGGTCACGGCCACGTCCGCGCCCTCCCGCGCCAGTCGCCGTGCCGTCGCCGCGCCGATGCCCCGGCTGCCACCGGTCACCAGTGCCGTCCTGCCCCGCAGATCCGTTCCCGAAGTCATGTGTCCATCCCAGCCGACGGCCCCCGGGAGCACCGGCGGCGAACGGACACCGACCTCGGCGTGCGGCCCGCGGCCGGCCCGGCGGGTCACACCGGCCGGTCCTGCCGTAAGCCGATGGCGCGTCCAGGTGTCCTTCGGCAGGCTGACGGCATGACACAGCCACAGCCACTGCTGCCGCCCCCTGCCCCGGCGCAGGCCACCGAGCAGCTCCCGTACCACCGTCTGGCCCGCCTCTCACCGCGCTACCGGTGGTGGCGTCCCCTCCTCGGGACCCTGGTCGCGGCCGTGGCGTACATGATCACCGTGGTCGTCCTCATGGTCGTGCTCGCGGCCCTGGGCTCGGGCCTGGGCTACCCCCAGGACGACGACGGCTGGCCGGAGTTCGGCCCCGTCTCCGGCACCGCCGTGGACCTGCTCTGCATCGCGGTCGGCATACCCGTGGTGCTGCTGGTCGCGCGCTGGATCGGACGACGCCCGGCCGGCACGGTGTCGTCCGTGACGGGCCGGCTGAGATGGCGCTGGCTGCTGCTGTGCGTGCTGACCGCCGTGCCGGTCCAGGGGCTCGCGATGGGCTGCGTGTTCCTGCTCCCCGCGGACGGCGGGCCGGAGAGCCAGTGGGCGGGCTGGCCGGCCTTCGCACGGGCCCTGATCATGCTGGTGCTGCTGGTGCCGGTGCAGGCCGCCGCCGAGGAGTACGTGTTCCGCGGCTGGCTGACGCAGACCGCCGGGGCCTTCCTGCGCTCGCCGTGGGCCGCTCTGCTGCCCCAGGCGGTCCTGTTCGCCGCCGCCCACGGCTGGGGCACGCCCTGGGGTTTCGCCGACCTCGTGGTGTTCGGCATGGCCGCGGGCTGGCTCACCTGGCGCACCGGCGGACTGGAGGCGTCCATCGCCCTGCACACCGTCAACAACCTGGTGGCCTTCGGCATCTCGGCCGCCGTCGTGGACGGGCTCACCAGCGACGACACAGCGGCGGACGCGGGGTGGCAGCTCGTGGTGTTCGACGTGCTGAGCATGGCGCTGTACACGGCGGCCGTGGCGTGGTGGCTGCGCCGCCGCCGACTGGACCGCACGGCTCCGGCCCCGGCCCCACAGCCACCGGCTCCCCTGCCGTGGCCCCCGTACGGCACCGCTGTTCCGGTGCCGCGGCAGTGGGCGGGGCAGCCGGGGCCGGGGGTGGCGGGTGCGCCGTGGGCGGGGCAGCCGGGGCCCGGTACGGCCGGTGCCGGGCCGTGGGCCGGTCAGGCCGGACCGGGGGCGGGTGTTTCCCCGACGGCACCTGACGGGGCCGCCCCGCCGCCACCGGCCTCGGCCGGTCGGCCGGAGGCCGGTACGGCCTTTCCGCCCGCCTCTCCGGGCACCGGGGGAGACGGCACGGACCGTCCGTAGACCGCGGCCGGCTCGGGCGCCCGGGCGGGCTCGGCAGTGTGCCTGCCGCGCAGAGCGCTGAGCGTCACGGAGCCGCTTGTCGGCGTACGCCTCGCCCCGCACGGCCCTCGGCGGGGGCGGTGCGGGCCGCGGGCCCGGCCAGGGCGCGGTCGGCCTGGGGAGGCTGCGGCTCCGCCCCCGTCACGGCCCCGTGTCTTCGGCGAGGTCGGCGGCCAGGGCGGCCAGCGGGAAATCCCTGCGGGTCGCCGCACGCGCCGCGACGAGGGCCAGGGCGGACGGCAGCCGGCCGCACCTGCGAAGGATCTCCGTCACGGCCTCCGGCTCGGCGGCCAGCCGCGCCGCGCCGATCCGCCGGGCGAGCAGCTCACGGGCGTCTTCTGCGGAGGGCAGCCCCAGACGGAGCGTACGAAGGCCCGCGGCGGCCCGCTCAAGGGGCGGGGGCAGCCCGAGGTGCCCTGCCGGCCCGGCGGGGTCGCTCACGGTGGCCGTGGCGGGCGCGACGGCGACGGCGGGTGTGGTCGGTCCGGTGGGTCCGGTCGCCCCCGTGGCTTCCTCCGCCCCGGTCTCCCCAGCGGCCCCGGTGCCTGCGGTCACCGCGCCCGGTCCGGTCGAGCCGCCCCGGCTCGTGACCACCGTCAGGCAGCCCGGCACCTCCGGCAGCAGCGGACGGATCTGGCCGAGGCAGGCGGCGTCGTCCAGCAGGACCAGCAGGCGGCGCCCCGCCAGCGCACCGCGGTACCGCGCGGCGAGGGCGGTCACGCCCGCGTGCAAGTCCCGCGCCGGCGCACCGAGGGCCGCGAGCAGCCGGCGCAGCGCCTCGGCCGGCTCCAACGCGGCCTGATCGAGGGCCGATCCGCCCAGCTCCAGGTGGAGCCGGCCGTCCGGAAAACGGTCGGTGACCCGGTGCGCCCAGTGGACCGCCAGCGCGGTCTTGCCGACCCCGGCCGGACCACTGATCAGCACGGCCGACGCGGGGCGGGCACCGGTCGACGCGTCCGCGTCGCCCAGGGCATCCGGCGTTGCCCGTGCGGACGCCCCGTCACTTCGGGACCCCGGCGGTGAGCCCACGGGCGCCCCGCCCAACAGCCTGTCCAGCGCGGCCAGTTCTCGGCCACGGCCGATGAAGACGGGGAGGTCCGGGGGGAGTTGGGCCGGGCGGACGAAGGGCCGGGCGGGGGACGGTGGGACGGTGGGGAGCCGGTGACGGGCGGGGCGTATCTGCTGGCGCAGGACCCGGGCGTGCGCCGCGGCCAGTTCGGCGCCGGGCGCGGCCCCCAGCTGTGCGGCGAGGCCGCGGCGCGCGTCCTCGTAGGCGGCCAGCGCGTCCGCCTGCAGCCCGCACGCCGCCAGCGACAGGATCAGGCGGGCCAGCAGCGGCTCGTCGAGCGGGTTCAGGGCGACGGCCCGGCGCAGGCTCGGCAGCACCTGGTCCGCGCGCCCGCACAGCAGCGCGGCGTCCGCCGCCATCCGCGCCGTGCGGAGGACCTCCCGGTCCACGGCCGCGAAGTGCGGATGCGCGCGCACCGGCCCCGGCAGGTCGGCCACCACTGGGCCGCGCCACAGCCGCAGGGCCGAGACGAAGTGCCGTACCGCCTGCTCGGGGCGCGCGGTGGCGGCGGCCCGCATGCCCCGCCGGCTGAAGGCGCGGAACCGCAGCAGGTCGGCCTCGTCGGCCGCCGCCTCCAGCAGATAGCCGCCGGTTCGGCCGAGCAGGCGCCGCCCGGGTGAGCGCGGCGGCAGCCCGGGCTCCAGCAGCCTGCGGAGCGTGCCGACGTGGCGCCGTACCGCGTTCCGCGCGCTGACGGGTGGCCGGCCCGGCCAGAGCACGTCGACGATCGTGCCGGTCCGCACGGTCCGGCCCGGCCACACCACGAGCACACCGAGCAGGGTCCGGGCCTGCGGATACCCGAGATCCAGCTCGGTTCCCGCGCGCAGCACCCGCAGCGGGCCGAGCACCTCGAACCGCAGCGTCCCGGACCGCGTCCCGTCACCGGGTCCGTCGGGCAGCGACGCCATCCCGTCGCCGGTCAGTGGACGTGGGCCGCGATGGTCCGCGCGCACATCAGGGACTCGGTGTGGGTGGTGTCCACCTCCAGGTCGTACGACACCCCGTCGTGGACCACGTCGGCCTGGGCCGCCGCCATGCCGCGGGGCCGGTCTCCCCGGGCGATCTCCCGGGCCTCGGCGACCTCGGCGTCGCACCGCACCCCCACCCACAGGACGTCCAGTCCGGCGAGGGCCGTGCGCCACCGCTGCTGGGAGGCCGCCCCGCCGAGGAAGACGTCGTCCACGACGACCCTGGCGCCGGCGCGGGCCGTCGCCGCGATGCCCTCCATCCAGGCCGCCTCCAGCGCCCGGAAACCCGCACCGACCCGCACCTCGCCGTCCTCGGCGAACTCGATGCCCCCGTCGTCCCCTTGGAGCCCCGGGGGCAGCGCGTCGACCAGCGAGTCGATGCCGAACACCAGCCAGGGGTCGGGCAGTACGGCTTGCAGGCACCGCCCGATCCCGGACTTGCCCGCGCTGGAACCACCGTTGAGAAGGATCACCCGAGTCGTCACCGTGCCACCTTACGGAGCCGCCCGGCCGCGCGGCCAGCCGGTTCCGCGCGCCGGGCCCGGGCGCCGTCATCCCGCACCGGACCGCTCCTCCCGCCCGGCGAGCCGTTCCCGGACCCGCTCCGCGTCCGGATGACCGAGCCGGGTGAGCAGGGCGAGGGCCTGTTCCCAGGCGGCCCGCGCACCCTCCCGGTCACCGGTGGCCAGGTGTGTGTCGCCCATGCGGACCAGCGTGTCGGCCTCCGGGTACGGCGCCCCGAGCGCCCGGTACAGCGTGAGCGCGTTGCGGTAGCCGAGCAGGGCGTGCGGGTGGCGGCCGAGGCAGTGGTAGGCGTAGGCGATGCTGTCCCAGGCCGCCGCCTGGCCGTACCGGTCGCCCAGGTCCTGGAGCAGGGCCAGGGCCTCGAAACAGCGCGCGAGGGCCGGCCGGTACTCACCGCGCAGCGCGTGGTACCAGCCCACGGAGTTGAGGACGCTGGCCTGCGCCGGCCGGGACCCGGCGGTGCGGTACAGCTCCAGCGCGAGCTGGTTGTGCCGCAGGGCCCCCGCCAGGTCGCCCTCCTGCTCGCACGCCCAGCCCAGACTGCGGTGGGTGCCCGCCAGGCCGACGGTGTCCGCGGCGAGGGTGAAAAGCGTGAGCGCCCGCCGGAGACGGGCCCGGCTCTCGTCGGACAGGCCCAGCCTGCCCTCCGCCCGGCCGAGCCCGCGCAGCGCGCGCGCCTCCAGGACGGGATCGCCGAGCCGCAGCGCGGAGTCGAGCGCGGTGCGCTGGGCGGCCAGCCCGTCGTGCCAGTGACCGCGCCGCTCGAAGTACGGCTCCAGGGCCCAGGCCAGCAGGCACGCGTACCGGTCGTGACCGGTCGTGGCCGCCGCCTGGACGACGGCCGGCAGCGCCGGGTGTTCGGCGGTGAGCCAGGCCAGGGCCGCGCTGTCGTCGGCGAACGGCGGGGCCCCCGTGTCCGGCGGCGCCGGGGCGTCTCCGCTGGGGTCGAGCAGCGCGCCGGCGGCGTGGGCGCGCTCCGCGTAGTGCCGGAACAGCCGGTCGCGGGCCTCGTCCCGCTCGGCCTCGGTGTGGTGCTCGGCGAGGAGGCCGCCGGCGTGGGCGCGGAGCAGGTCGTGCAAGCCGTAGCGTCCGGGCGCCGGTTCGGTGACGAGGTGGACGGCGGCGAGTTCGCCGAGCAGCGAGCGTGCCCGGTGCCGCGGCAGCCCGGCGAGCGCGGCGGCGGTGGGCGCCGACACCTCCGGGCCGGGGTGCAGCGCGAGCAGCCGGAACAGCCGGGCGGCGGCGGACGACACGGCCCGGGCGGACCAGGAGAAGACGGTGGCGACGTCCACCGGGGTGCCGGGCCGGGTGAACCCGTCGAGGGTGCCGCGGGCCTCGCGCAGTTCGGCGGCCACGGCCGTCAGCGGGAAGTCCGGGCGCAGGGCGGCGCGGGCGGCCACGCAGGCCAGGGCGAGGGGCAGCCCGGCACACCGGGCGATGATCTCGTCCACCGCCCGCGGCTCGGCGGCGATCCGGCCGGCGCCCAGCCGTCCGGCGAGGAGGTCCCGCGCCTGGCCGGCGTCGAACGGCCGCAGGGTCAGCGAGCGGGCGCCGTGCGCGGCCACCAGCCCGGTCAGGTCGTCCCGGCTGGTGACGATGGCGAGGCAGCCGGGCGTGCCGGGCAGCAGGGGCCGTACCTGCTCGGCGTCCCGGGCGTTGTCCAGCAGTACGAGCACCCGGCGCCCCGCCAGCACACTGCGGTACAGCGCGGCCTGCGCGGCCAGGCCCTGCGGGACGTGCTCGGGCGGCACCCCGAGCGCGTGCAGGAAACCGCGGACGGCCTCACCGGGGTCGGTGACCGTGCCCGAGGGGGCGAAGCCGCGCAGGTCGGCGTAGAGCTGCCCGTCCGGGTAACGGCCGGCGACGCGGTGGGCCCAGTGGACCGCCAGCGTGGTCTTGCCCACCCCGGCCATCCCGCCGAGCGCCGAGATCAGCACCGTGCCGACGGGCTCCCCAGCGGCGAACGGGTCCAGCAGCTCGGCCAGTTCGGCGTGCCGGCCGGTGAACGCGGGAAGGTCGTGCGGCAGTTGGGCGGGTACGACGGGACGCGCGGCGAGGGCGTGCGCGGGCGGCGGCTCCGCCGGGTCCCCGTCCCCCGTCGTGCCGAGCGCCGTCCGGTGGGCCTCCTGGAGCTCGGGCCCGGGGTCGATGCCCAGCTCCTCGGCGAGACGGCGGCGGGCGTCCCGGGAGGCGGCGAGCGCCTCGGCCCGCCGGCCGGTGGCCGCGAGGGCCTGGACCAGCCGGGCCAGCAGGGGCTCGTCCAGCGGGTGCGCGGTGGTGGCCTCCCGCAGCCGGGCCAGGACCGCGCCGGGCAGGCCCGCGTGCGCGGCCGCGTCGGCCGCCTCCCGCAGGACGGCGAGCCGCTCGCGCTCCAGTGCGTCCGCTCCGAGCCGTTCGCGCACGTCCGGGGCGACCGCGGAGGCGACGGGACCGGCCCACAGCGACAGGGCCCGTTCGAACAGTTCCACGGCCCGCCCGGGCGCACCCTCGGCGACGGCCCGCCGGGCCTCCTGCCGCAGCTCCCGGAACCGTACGAGGTCCACGTCGTCCCCGTCGGTGAGCAGCCGGTAGCCGCCCGCGCCGCGCACCAGCCGGTTCCCCGGCGTCCGCGCGGGCAGCCCCGGCTCCAGCAGCCGCCGCAGCGAGCCGACGTGCCGGCGCACCACGTTGACGGCGGTGGGCGGCGGGCCCGGTCCCCACAGCACGTCGACGATCTCGGACACGGGGACGGGCTGACCGGCCCGGAGCAGCAACAGGGCCAGCATCGTCCGCGCCTGCGGACCGCCGGCGTCCAGCTCCTCGGCCCCCCGCCAGACCCGCACCGGCCCCAGCACCGTGAACCGCACCGGCACCCGCTGTGGCATCCCGCCCCCTCCGCTCACTCCTCCGGTCCTCGACTGTACGTGTCCGGAGAAAACCGGCAGGAGCGGCGGACCGCGGGACAGCGGCGCGCTCCCGGTCCGGGGGTACGGCGGAGGGTCTCCCGGCCCCCGGCTCGCACCGGGGCCGGTCTCCGCGCCGGGGCGCCGCACCAGGAACACGGTGTTCCGCGGGGCCGCTTCCGGTTCGCGGAGCAGGGCCAGCCGGCGGTCCCGGGCCGGCTGCGGCTCGCGCGGGGACCGCCCGAGCCGTCGTCGGAGGAGATGCGGACCGGTCGGCGGCACAGGGCTCCGGGGCTCGGGCCGGAGCGCCGGGGGCGACGACCAGGTCGTGCAGACCCACGGCAACCGCGCCGGGCCGGCGAGACGCACGGCACGGCCCGCGGGGCCGGCGGGGCGGCGCCCTCCAGGGCGGCGGACGCGTCCGGCGGACCCGCGAGCCGGTGGGCGAACGGGGCGGGTTCCCCACCGCACGGCAGTCGCGGGCACCGGCCGGGGACGTGCCGGGCCGGCTGTCCTGGACGGGCCGGCAGGACGGCACGCCGGGGGAGCGCCTCGGCGTGCCGCACGCCTGGCTGGTGGAAGATCTCCCTGGCGGCCGGGCCCGTATCCTCACCCGGAGACGCAGACAGACCGGCCGGCCTGCCGCCGCACCGGCCCGGCAGACGCCGACCCGATGGCGAACGGTTGCCGGGCGTGGCCGGACGGGCCGGTCCGCGCCGCCAAAGCCGCACAGCCACCTGGGAGTTGACGTCATGACCGACAAGCTCACCGTGAGTGTCCTGGGCACCGGCATCATGGGTGCCGCGATGGCCCGCAACCTCGCGCGGGCCGGACACACCGTCCGCGCCTGGAACCGTACCCGCGCCAAAGCCGAACCGCTCGCCGCCGACGGCGCGCACGTCGCCGGCACGCCCGCCGAGGCCGTCGAGGGCGCCGATGTCGTCCTCACCATGCTCTACGACGGCCCGGCCACCCTCGACGTCATGCGCGAGGCGGCCCCCGCGCTTCGCTCCGGCACCGCGTGGGTGCAGTCCACCACCGCCGGTGTCGCCGCCGTCCGCGACCTGGCCGCCTTCGCCCGCGAACACGACCTCGTCTTCTTCGACGCGCCGGTGCTGGGCACCCGCGAGCCCGCGGAGGCCGGCCAGCTCCTCGTCCTCGCCGCGGGGCCGAGCGAGCACCGCGCGACGGTGGCCCCGGTGTTCGACGCGGTCGGCTCCCGCACCGTGTGGACCGGTGAGGACGGCGCGGCAGGCACGGCGAGCCGTCTGAAGCTCGTCGCCAACAGCTGGGTCCTCGCCATCACCGCGGCGACCGGTGAGGTGCTGGCCCTGGCCCGGGGGCTCGACGTGGACCCGCAGAACTTCTTCGACGCGATCGAGGGCGGCCCGCTGGACATGGGGTACCTGCGCGCCAAGTCGAAGCTCGTCCTCGAAGACCGGCTGACGCCGGCCCAGTTCGCGGTGGCGACCGCGGCCAAGGACGCCCGGCTCATCGTCCAGGCGGGTGAGGAGAGCGGTGTGCGCCTCGACGTGGCCGCCGCGAGCGCCGAGCGCATGGAGCGTGCCGCCGGACAGGGCCACGCCGACGAGGACATGGTCGCCGCCTACTTCGCCAGTTTCGGCTCCGCCGACCGGTGACGGCCGCCCCGCGTGCCGGTGGCGCACCGGTGTCCCCGGCGAGGCCGGGCGCCGGCGCGGCGGGGGCCCGCTGAAGGGCGGCGACGGGGTTTCCGCCTGGTAACCGGCGGTCCCGGCCGTGGAGGCCGGCCGAGGCGCGGATCTCCGCGTGGCCTTCCTCGGCCGCCGCCGGCCACTGCGCGTGGCGGGCGGTCACGCGCCCGTCTCGGCGCCCTCCGTCGTCTCCCGCGCCGCTTCGCCCGGCACGACGTAGAAGACGGACGTGCCCTGCTTGGTGCGCTGGGCGCCGTTCCTCGCCACGAGGTTCTCCAGCGTGGTGCGCACGACCTTCGCCTGGATCCCCCGGTCGGGGTACGCCTTGCCCAGGGCCTCGCTGATCTCCGCGGCGGAACGGGGCTCCGTCTGCTCCGACAGGTGCCGGCGGACGAGTTCGACCAGAGTGGGCTGAGCGGGCTCGGACGGCGCCGGCTTCGTGGCCGCGGGCTTCCCGGCGGCCGCCTTCTTCGTCGCCGCCTTCTTCGTCGCCGCTTTCTTCGGTGCCGTCTGTTTCGGTGCCGTCTTCCTGGCCGCCGTCTTCGTGGCCGCCGGCTTCTTGTCGTCGGCGGGGCGCGTGCCGCCGCTCTTCTCGCGCGGGGCGGGTACGACCGCCCGCGCGGCCGGTGCGGCGAGGCCGAGTGCCTGCCGCATGTTCAGCAGAATGGCGTGGTCGTGCTGCAGAGTGGCCAACTGCTCCTGGAGCACGGCGATTTCAGCCGTGATACGTTCCTGCTCCTTGAGGTTGTGTTCGAGGTCGTTGGTCACCTGGCTGACGTACTGAGAGGTCAATTCGGTGATGGGCCCGGCGCTTTCCGGCATCAGTTCCTCCGCTCCTGACGGTGCGACACCTGGATGATACGGGTGGGTCAACCCGTTTTCTCCGTCGGTGAGGCGGCAGCGGGTGACCGGCGACACGCTCCGGGCCGCTACCGGGCGCGCCAGCATACCGTCGCCGAGGCCGGGCGCGAGTCCGGCCGCGCAGGTGTGGCTGCCGGCGGCGCGGGGTTCGACGGTGACGGCGGTGTTCCGGCCCGCTTCCCGGCCGTCGGCGTACAGCACGGCGGTGCCGGAGCGTGCCGGTGTCGCTGAGCGGGCTCAGAGACATGTCGTCGCCGGCCCGGCCCGGAGGTCTCGTCGAAGCGGTGCTGGGCCGCCGACTCCGGTAGCCGAAGCGAAGGTTGACCCGTGAGTCAGTAGACGAACCGGTGGTGGACACGGGCGACCGGCAGCAGCGTGACCGGCTTCCCGTCGGCAGGCGCCGTGAACCGCGGCGGGTCCGCCAGGACCCCGACCCCGGGGCACACCCGGCCCGGTGACTACCATGCCTGCCCATGCCCGTGCGCGAACCCGCCGGTACCTCCCGGCCGAGACGGCTCACCCGTACGGCGTCGCTGCTGGCGGGTGGCCTGTTGCTCCTCGCCGGCGGCGAGGACCGCCTGGGCGAGCCCCCACCGCGCCCGACGGGTCCGCCCGCCGTCACCGCCTGCCTGACGCCGTCGGGCGACCTGATCGCCGACGTGGACAACGACGGTCTGCCGGACCGGATCACCGACCCGTCCCACCGGGGTGCCCGGCTGGCCATCACCTTCGGCATCGGCTCACCCCGCCAAACGACGGTCGGGGCACGGGGGTTGGCCGACCGTACCGCCGGCCGGCAGGAGTACGTGAGCGCCGCCGTGGCGGACTTCGACCGGGACGGGTGGACCGACCTGGTCGTCGTGGCGGGGCAGGAGCAGGGCGGCGACGACCCGGTGCAGCCCCGGGTGGCCGAACTGAGGCTCGGACCCTTCTCCGACACCGGCCGCAGCCGGCGGACCGTCCCCCTCGACCTGCGGGCCACGAAGGACATCGCGGTGGCCGACTACAACCACGACCGGTATCCCGACCTCACGGCGTACACGTACTCCGGTGACGGCACCTACGAGATCCAGGCCCGCCTGGGCGACCCGCACCGGGGCCTCGCGCCCGACACCCGCACCTACACGACGGACGTCCCGGCCACGGGCTACCACCCCCCGTCCCCGCTGCCCCACGCGGGCCTCAGCCCGTTCCACCCGCGCTGCGGGACACGGGCGCGGGCCGGCTGACACCTGTGCCGTGCGCTCATCCGAGGACGAAGGGGAGTTCCCCGGCCAGTGGACCCAGTCGGATGCGCTCGCCGGCGGTCAGGGGCCGGCGCCCCGTTCCGACGCGCAGGACGTCCTGATCGGACCATGACGGGGGGAAGGCCGACCCGGCGATCTCCTCCAGCATGGCGCGGGACCGGGCGAGACATTCGGCGGGGGGATCCGCCGCGCCCGTGAGGTGGGCGATCAGATCCAGGTGGTGCAGGGTCCACTCCAGGACGTACGCGGAGAGGTAGTCGCCCACGGTGAGGACCATGTCCTGCGTGTGCACCCGTCGCTCCGGGTCGGCGAGTCCGGCCGCGCGTCAGGCCGCCGAACCGACGTCGTCCAGGTGGAACTTCAGCAGCCGCGGCTCCTCGTACGCGGCGGCCAGCCGGACGGTCAGCGCGTCCAGCGGGTCGTCGCCGGCGGGCGGGGTGTCACCGACGTTCCAGTACGTCACCGCGTCGTGCGTCGGCTCCGCCGTGGTGGGCGTCGCCAGGGTGATCAGCACGTCCTGGGCGTCGATGACCAGATGGCACGCCAGGTCACGGACCAGCCAGCCGGTGCAGCCGGACGGCCGCGCGAAGTCCTCGTCGGCGAGGCCGGCGACCGCGGCGCGCAGGGCCGTCCACGAGCGCGAGAAGAGATCCACGGCCGCAAACTAGCAGCGGGCGGCCCGCCCTTCGAGCGGATTCCCGACCGGCCCGTCCGGGCGTGCCCTTGACGCCGGTCGCCGGACCGCCGGCCGTCCGCGCCGGCACCGGTACGCCGCACGCACCCTGCCCGATCCGGCAGCGCCAGTGGGGTGCGCCCCGGTGGTGGGGGCGCCCACGGCGGCCATGTCACATACCGGAGGGCCGTCCCGTCGTAGGGGGCGTGGAAGCGAGTACGAAGCCGACGACTCGCGCCGACCCGAGGAGCCGGCCCATGCCGACAGCCCAGGAAGCACGCAACAAGGCGACGTTCCGCCGCCTGCACGACGCCGTCCGCACCGGTGACCTGGAGGCCGTTTCGAAGGCGATCGACGAGGCCGTCGCGCCGGACCTGGTGTTCCACGCGCCGGTGCCTGCGGGGGTGACGGGCGGGCAGGCACTCAAACGGGTGTGGGAGGTGCTGCTGCGCGCGTTCCCCGACCTGCGTGTCGAGATCGAGGACGAGATCGCCGAGGGGGACAAGGTCGTCTTCCGGAACACGGTCACCGGTACGCACCTGGGGGAGTACCAGGGCCTCGAGGCCACCGGGAGGGCCGTCAGGTACAGCGAGATCTTCATCCTGCGGTTCGCGGACGACCGCGTCGCCGAGATCTGGGGTGTCGTCGACGTCCTCGCGCAGATGCGGCAACTGGGCACGGCCCCCGGCGGCCCGTCCTGAACCCGCGTCCGGGATCCGGCCCGGTCGCATAGGGTCGGCACCCATGGATCTGCTTCCCTGCGCTCCCGTGCACGCGGCACTCGTCGCCGGCTGGCCGACGTCGGCGGCGGAGGCCGTGATGTGGTGCGGGAGCCGGGAGTTCCCCGTGGCCGCGGAGACGGTCGCCGGATGGCAGCAGGCGGACGACGTCGAGGCCCACGTACTCGTGGACGGGCGGAGGGTGCTCGGCTACGGCGAGGTGTGGCGGGACGCCGAGGAGGACGAGGCCGAACTGGCGCGGATCATCGTGGCCCCCGGGGCTCGCGGGGCGGGACTGGGCCGCCTGCTCGTCCAGGGCCTGCTCGCGCGCGCCGTCCGGGCCGGGTTCACGGATGTCTCCCTGCGGGTGCACCCCGGCAACGACCGCGCGCTGCGGTGCTACCTGGGCGCCGGGTTCCGTCCGGTCTCCCCCGAACTCGCCGCGAGCTGGAACACCGCGCAGCCGGTCGACTACGTCTGGCTCCGGCACGACTCCGGCGCCCCGCACCACTGACTCCGTTCCCCGTTCACGCTGATGAACTCCGCACACATGGGTGTACACCGTCAAGTCCGGTGTGCAAGGCTCGGTCAACTTCTCTCGTTCACAGTGGAGTTGGAGGACGAGCATGAGCGTTTCCCGGCGTGCGTTGCTGGCGACGGCGGCCGGCGCGGCGGCTGCGGGGGCCTGCGCGGTACCGGCCGTCGCGGCGCCGGACCGGCAGCCGTCAGGAGCGACCTCGCGGACCCTGCGCGCCGCGGCGGACTACGCCGTGGAGAAGGTCCGTGCCGTCGCGCCCGGAGTGACGGGTTTCCCGGTCGGGACCAAGTTCGAGAAGTGGACGTACTCGCGCAACGGGGACTGGGTCGGCGGCTTCTGGCCCGGCACCCTGTGGATGGCCTGGCTGTACAGCGAGGACGACGCCTTCCGCACGTGGGCGGTCGAGTCGGCCCGGAACCTCGCCCCCCGGCAGTCGGATACGAGCACGCACGACCTGGGGTTCCTCTTCACCCCTTCCTGGGTCACCGCCTGGCGCCTGACCGGCGACGACGAGTGGCGTACGGGGGCGATCCGGGCCGCCGACTCCCTGATCCAGCGGTACAACCCGCGCGGGAAGTTCATCCGGGCCTGGGGCGCGCTGACGGACCGCGCCAACGCGGGTCGCGTCATCATGGACACGATGATGAACCTCGATCTGCTGGCGTTCGCGAGCCGGCAGACCGGCGACGACACCTACCTGGACATCGCCGTCGAGCACGCGAGGACCGCGCAGCGCGTCTTCCCCCGGCCCGACGGATCCACCCCGCACGTGTTCGACTTCGACCCCGACACCGGTGCCCCCCTCGGGCCCGGCACGGTGCAGGGCTACAGCCCCACCTCGTGCTGGTCGCGCGGGCAGGCCTGGGGCATCTACGGCTTCACCACCATGTACCGGCGGACCGGGCACACGGAGTTCAGGGACACCGCTCGCCGGCTCGCCGACTTCGCCATCGGAGCGCTGACCCCGGACCACGTGCCGGTGTGGGACTACCGCGCGCCGCAGCAGCCGCACGACATCAAGGACGCCTCCGCCGGCGCCATCATGGCGTGCGGCCTGCTCGACCTGCACGCGGCCACCGGCAGGCACACCTACCGGGAGGTGGCGCTGCGGCTGCTCACCGCGCTCGCGGACACCTGCCTGACGAGGAACTCGGCCCGCGCCGACGCGGTCGTGGCCCGCTGCACCCGCAACCGGCCGGCCGAGGACGGCATCGAGGTCTCCCTGCCCTACGCGGACTACTACCTCCTCGAAGGCATCCTGCGCGTGCTCCGGCCCGACGCCGTCGACCGGGCGATCGACCTGTCGCAACCGGCGTGAGCCGGCGACGCGGCGACCTCTGGACCACCCCGCCGACGATCCCCGTGCCGCCGCCGGCACCCCACCGGCGGCGGCTCGGCGGACACCCCGGTGCCCCGGCCAGGCCCTGGCGCGCCGGGCGGGCGTCAGCGCATGTCACCTACGGGAGCCGTGCCCGTACGCCCGTCTCCGGGTGAGCTCGAACCTCTGACGGGGCACCGGTGCCGGTGAGCGTCCCGCCGGCGGCCGGCTGCCCGGACCGCGCCTCCCGACCCCGAACGCCCGCCGGAGCGGGACCTGTTGTCATCATCACCGGGATTCCGGGTACGGCCGTCGGTATGGCCCTGTGCACCGCTGTCCCGCCGCCCCGGGAGGCCCTGCCGCCGTCGCCGGCGGGAGGCGCCCGTGGGTGAGGCGCTCGCGCTGGCCTCCGCGCTCTGCTTCGGTGTGACCCACTTCGTGAACGGCCTGGTCGCGCGCAGGAGCGACGGCATCACCGTGGCCCTCCACGCACAGCTCGCCGGGACCGCGGTCGCGGTGGTGGCGGCGCTCGCGTCCTCCTCCGGCGGCGGGACGGCGGGCGACTGCTGGTTCGGGGCACTGTCGGGCATCGGTACGGGCGTCGGGGTCGCGTTCCTGTACCGGGCGATGGCGCAGGGGCAGATGAGCGTCGTCGTCCCGGTCAGCGACGTGGGGGCCGTCGCCCTTCCCGTCCTGGTGGGCGTCGCCTTCCTCGGTGAACGGCCGGCCGCCGTCGCCTGGGCCGGGATCGCCGTCGCCGTACCGGCGCTGTGGCTCGTCGCCCAGGCCGCGGGGCCGGGTACGGACCGTCACGGCGCCGGACCGGTGACCGCCGGCGTGCCTGACGCGCTGGCCGCGAGTGCCGGCTTCGGGGTGCAGTTCCTGGCGATGGCCCAGGTGGGGGCGGACGGCGGCCTGTGGCCCGTCGTCGTCAGCCGGGTCGCGTCCGTGGTGGTGATCGCCGTGGTGCTCGCCCTGTACCGGTCCCCGGTGACGCTGCCCGGCACGCTCGCGGCGGTGGCCGGCGCGGGCGGTGCGGTCGGGACCGTGGCCATCCTCCTCTACCTCGCCGCGACGCGGCACCAGCTGATGGCCGTGGCCACCGTGCTGTCCGCGCTCTACCCGGCCGTCCCGGTGCTGCTGGCACTGGCCTTCCTGCACGAGCGGCTCACCCGCCGGCAGACCGCCGGGCTGGTGTGCGCGGCCGCCGCCATCGCGCTCATCGCCCTGCGCTGAGCACCGTGGCGGACGGCCCCGCCGCGAAGGACCGGCCCGGGAGATCCGCCGGTCGCCGGGGTGCGCGTGCCGTGGGACCCCTTAGTCGCCGCGGGGGCCCTGGGGGCTGTAGGGGTGTCCCGCGTCATCGGCGCCTGCCTAGCCTCCGACAGCGGAGGGGAAGCGGACCGGAAACCGTCCGGAGGCGATCCGCACGGCCGAGGCCCTCACTTCGATCTCGATCGGATGGCGCGCTGGTGAACAACGAAGAGCAACTGCTCGACTATCTCAGGCGGACGACCGCGGATCTGCGGGAGGCGCGGCGACGGCTGCGCGAGAACGAGCAACGCGCACACGGCCCCGTCGCCGTCGTCGGCATCGGCTGCCGCTACCCGGGCGGCGTCACCACCCCCGAGGAGCTGTGGGAGCTGGTCGCCACGGGCACCGACGCGGTGTCGGACTTCCCCGCCGACCGCGGCTGGGACGTGGACGCCCTGTACGACCCCGACCCGGCGCGGCCCGGCCGGACCTACGCCCGCACCGGCGGATTCCTGTACGACGCCGCCGACTTCGACCCGGACTTCTTCGGCATCAGCCCCCGCGAGGCCCTCGCCATGGATCCGCAGCAGCGGCTCCTGCTCGAGACCTCCTACGAGGCCTTCGAGCGGGCCGGTATCGTCCCGGCCTCCCTGCGCGGCAGCCGTACCGGCGTGTTCGCCGGCGTGATGTACAACGACTACGCCACCCGCCTCAGCTCCGTACCCGACGACCTCGACGGCTACCTCGCCAACGGAAGCGCCGCCAGCATCGCCTCCGGGCGCGTCGCCTACACCTTCGGCCTCGAAGGCCCGGTGGTCACCGTCGACACCGCCTGCTCCTCCTCCCTGGTCGCCCTGCACTGGGCGGTGCGGGCGCTGCAGTCGGGGGAGTGCTCGCTCGCCCTGGCCGGCGGTGTCACCGTGATGTCCACACCGGAGACGTTCATCGACTTCAGCCGGCAGCGCGGACTCGCGCCGGACGGCCGCTGCAAGGCGTTCGCGGCCGGGGCCGACGGCACCGGCTGGGGCGAGGGCGCCGGCATGCTGCTGCTGGAACGGCTCGCCGACGCCCAGCGCAACGGGCACCCGGTGCTCGCCGTGATCCGGGGCAGCGCGGTCAACTCCGACGGCGCCAGCAGCCGGCTGACCGCGCCCAACGGCCCGTCCCAGCAGCGGGTCATCCGGCAGGCGCTGGCCGGTGCGGGGCTCACCGCCGCCGACGTCGACGTGGTCGAGGCACACGGCACCGGCACCTCCCTCGGCGACCCCATCGAGGCGCAGGCGCTGCTCGCGACGTACGGCCGCGAACGCCCCGCCGACCGGCCGCTGCTGCTGGGCTCGGTGAAGTCCAACCTCGGGCACACCCAGGCCGCGGCCGGTGTCGCGGGCGTCATCAAGATGGTGCTGGCCATGCGGCACGGCGAGGTGCCGCCCACCCTCCACGTCGACGCCCCCACGGACCAGGTCGACTGGGAGGCGGGCGCCGTCGAACTGGCCCTGGAGCGGCGCCCGTGGCCCGTCACCGGACGGCCCCGCCGCGCCGCCGTCTCCTCCTTCGGCATCAGCGGCACCAACGCGCACGTGGTGCTGGAGGAGGCACCCGCCGAAGCTCCTTCCGGCGCCGTGGTTTCCGCCGACCCGGCTTCCAGCGACGCGGCCGCTGCCGAGGACGGTGCCAACTCCACAGCAGCAGAGGGCGGTTGCGTGCCCTGGATCGTCACCGGCCGCACCCGGCAGGCCCTCGCCGCCCAGCTCGCGCGCCTGCGCGACCACGTCGACGCGCGCCCCGGCCTGCGCCCGGCCGACCTCGGGCTGTCGCTGGCCACCACCCGTGCCCACTTCGAGCACCGCGCCGTCGCGGTCGGCCGGGACACCGGCGAACTGCTCACCGCGCTCGCCGCCGCGGCCCCGCTCACCCCCGTCGGCGGCAAGACGGCGTTCCTGTTCACCGGCCAGGGAGCGCAACGCCCCGGCATGGGCCGGGCCCTGTACCGGGCCTTCCCGGTGTACGCCGAGGCCTTCGACGCGGTGTGCGCGCTCGCCGACCGGGGCCTCCCCCGGCCACTCGCCGAAGTGATCGATACCGACGCCGAGTCGCTGACCCGGACCGACTACGCGCAGACCGCCCTGTTCGCCACCGAAGTGGCCCTGTACCGCCTCCTGGAGTCCTGGGGCGTGACCCCGGACTACGTCGCCGGGCACTCCGTCGGCGAACTCGCCGCCGCCCATGTCGCCGGGGTGCTGTCCCTGCCGGACGCCGTCCGGCTCGTGCTCGCGCGCGGCACCCTGATGGCCGCCCTGCCCCCGGGCGGCGCCATGGCCGTGCTGCGCGCCGGTGAGGACGAGGTCACCCCCCACCTGGACGACCGGGTCGGCCTCGCCGCCGTCAACGGCACCCGGTCGGTGGTCGTCTCCGGCACCGAGGAGGCCGTCGACGCCCTCGCCGCCCGCTTCGGGAAGGGCAAGCGGCTGACGGTGTCGCACGCGTTCCACTCGCCGCTGATGGAGCCGATGCTCGCCGACTTCGCCAGGGCCGCCGCCGCGTGCACCTACTCGGAGCCGCGCATCCCGGTCGTCTCCACGCTCACCGGTGCCCTCGCCGGACCCGGCCGGCTGACCACCCCGGACCACTGGGTGGACCACGTCCGCCGCACCGTCCGCTTCGCCCCCGCCCTGACCGCGCTGCACGAGCTGGGGGTGCGGACGTTCCTCGAAGTCGGCCCCGACGCGGCCCTGACCGCCCTGGCCGCGGACTGCCTGCCCGAGGACAGCGTGACCGTCGCCGGGCTGCGCCGCGACGGCGACGAGGAACGCGACCTGGTCACGGCCGTGGCCCGGCTGCACGCGGCCGGCACCGCCGTCGACTGGGCGGCGTTCTTCGCCCCGCACGGCGCCCGCCGCACCGAGCTGCCCACCTACGCCTTCCAGCGCGAACGCCTCTGGCTGGAGGCCGCCCCGAGCGGCAGCGGCGACGCCGACGGCCTCGGCCAGAGCGCCACCGGGCACCCGCTGCTGAGCGCCGCGACCGACCTGCCCGACACCGGGGGAGCGGTCCTCACCGGCCGGCTCTCCCTCGCCTCCCACCCGTGGCTGGCCGACCACGCCGTCCACGGAACCGTGCTGCTGCCCGGCACCGGCTTCGTGGAGATGGCCCTCCAGGCCGCGGAGCGCACCGGCTGCGCCACCGTCGAGGAACTCACCCTGCACGCCCCGCTGATCCTGCCCGAGCAGGGCGCGCTCGCCGTACAGGCCGCCGTCGGGCCCGAGCGGGACGGACGGCGGGAGCTGACCGTGTGGTCCCGCCGCGCCGACGGGCCCGACGCCCCGTGGACCCGCAACGCCGCCGGCGTCCTTTCCACCGCACCCGCCGACGCGGAGAGCCCGGCCGGCCTGCCCGACTGGCCGCCCCGGGACGCCGAACCCGTCGACCTGTACGGCCTCTACCCGGGGCTGGCGCGCACCGGTTACGGCTACGGCGAGGTCTTCCAGGGCCTGCGCGCCATGTGGCGCCGCGGTGACGAACTGTTCGCCGAGGCGGCACTGCCCGAGGGCGCCCGCGCCACCGCCGCCGCGTTCGCCGTCCACCCGGCGCTGCTGGACGCCGTCCTGCACGTCAACCTGCTGGACCTGCCCGGCGGCCAGGCGGTGCTGCCGTTCGCCTGGGGCGGTGTCACCCTGCACTCGGCGGGCACCGACACCCTGCGCCTGCACCTCGCCCCGTCCGGTCCCGAGGCCGTCACCCTCAGCCTCGCCGACGCCGCCGGGGCGCCCGTCGCCACCGTGCGCAGCCTCGTGGCCCGCCCCGTCTCCGCCGAACAGCTCGCCGGGGACGGCGACGACCCGCTGTACCGCGTCGACCTCGTCCCGGCACCGGCCCCGGCGGCCACCGAGATCCCGGCCCCGGCGGTGTGCGGCTTCGGCGGCACCGGCTCGGGCGACGCAGCCCTCGACGCCCCCCGCCACCCCGACCTGGCCGCCCTCACCGCCGCCGGTCCCGTGCCCGGCCTGGTCGTCCTGCCCGTACCGGCCGCCCCCGGCCCCGTGCCGGACCTCCCCGCCCTCGTCCGCGACCGCGTGAACGCCCTGCTGGACGCCCTCCGCGCCTGGCTCGCCGACGACCGCTGCGCCGGCAGCCGGCTCGCGGTGCTGCTGCGGACCGGCGACCTGACCCACGCCCCGCTGTACGGACTCGTACGCGCCGCCCAGGCCGAGAACCCCGGCCGGTTCCTGCTGGTCGACAGCGACGGCAGCGCCGCCCCGGGCCCCGCGCTCGCCACCGCGCTCGGCGCCGGTGAGCCGGAGGTCGCGGTGCGGGACGGCGAGGTGCGGGTGCCCCGGCTGGCCCGCGCCAAGGCCGGCGAACCGCTCGTCTGGGACCCGGACGGCACCGTCCTGATCACCGGTGGCACCGGTGGCCTCGGCGCGCTGATCGCCCGCCACCTGGTCACCGAGCACGGCGTACGGCACCTGGTGCTGGCCGGCCGGCGCGGCGCGGACGCCCCCGGCGCCGCCGGACTCCGGGACGAGCTCGCGCGGTCCGGCGCCGAGGTGACGCTCGCCCGGTGCGACGCCGCCGACCGGGACGACCTGGCCGCGCTGCTCGCCGCGTACGAGGTGCGGGCGGTGGTGCACGCCGCCGGTGTCGTCGACAACGGTGTGCTGGCCACCCTGGACGCGGACAAGGTCGACCGGGTGCTGCGGCCCAAGGTGGACGCCGCCTGGAACCTGCACGAACTGACCCGCGACACCGGCCTGTCGGCCTTCGTCCTGCTGTCGTCCACCGCCGGTCTGCTGGTCGGCGGCGGCCAGGCCAACTACGCCGCCGCCAACACCTTCCTCGACGGCCTCGCCGCCCACCGCCGTTCCCTGGGCCTGCCCGCCGTCTCCCTCGCCTACGGACTGTGGTCCGGCTCCGGCGGCATGAGCGCCGGCATCGACGCCGCCGACCTGGAGCGGCTGCGCCGGCTCGGCCTGCCGCCGCTCACCCCGGCCCAGGGACTGCGCACCTTCGACGCCGGCCCCGGCGCCGAGGACGCGGTCCTGGTGCCCGTACGCCTGGACGCCGCCGCCGTACGCGCCCGGCCGGACGGCGTCCCCGCGCTGCTGCGGGGCCTGGTCCGGCCGGCCCGGAGGCGCGGCACCGAACCCGCCGCGGGCACCCCCGCCGGCTCCTGGCGTGAGCGGCTGGCACCGCTGCCCGACGCCGACCGGGACCGCGTCCTGCTGGAGCTGGTCCGCACGCACGTCGCCGGCGTCCTCGGGCACCCCTCGCCGGAGTCGGTCGACCCGGGACGCGCCTTCCAGGAGATGGGCTTCGACTCGCTCGCCGCCGTCGAACTGCGCAACCTCCTCGCCGGCGCCACCGGCCTCACCCTCCCGGCGACGCTGGTGTTCGACCAGCCCACCCCGCACGCCCTCGCCGCCCACCTCAAGACCGCGCTCGTGCCGGGACCGGCCGACCAGGCCCGCTCCGCGCTGGCCGAGCTGGACCGTCTCGAAGCCGCCCTGCACGCCCTGCCCGACCAGGACGGCAGCCACGCCCGCGTCACCGCGCGCCTCGAAGCGCTGCTGCGCGGCTGGCAGGACGGCCACGCGCGCCCCACCGACCCCGGGTCGCCGGCCGACGTCCCCGACGTCCGCGACGCCAGCGACGAAGAACTCTTCGCCAGGATCGACAACGAACTGGGAGCCCTGTGATGGAAGACTCGGCCACGGCCGGCAAGCTCCGCGACTACCTCAAGCGGGCCACGACCGAGCTGGAGCGCAGCCGCCGCCGCGTACGGGAGCTGGAGGAGCAGGACCACGAGCCCGTCGCCATCATCGGCATGGGCTGCCGCTACCCCGGCGGCGTGCGCACCCCCGAGGACCTGTGGCGCGTCGTCGACGAGGGCATCGACGTCGTCACCGAGTTCCCGGCCGACCGCGGCTGGGACGTCGAGGCGATCTACGACCCCGAACCCGGCGCCCCCGGCAAGACCTACGTCCGCCACGGCGGCTTCCTGCACGACGCCGCCGAGTGCGACCCGGCCTTCTTCGGCATCAGCCCCAAGGACGCGCCCGGCACCGACCCGCAGCAGCGGCTGCTGCTGGAGGTCACCTGGGAGGCCTTCGAGCGGGCCGGCATCGACCCCACCACGGTGAAGGGCACCCCGACCGGCGTCTTCGTCGGCCTGATGCACCACGACTACATCGGCGGCACCATCTCGGGCAGCATCGTCTCCGGCCGCATCGCCTACACCCTCGGCCTGGAGGGGCCCGCGGTCACCATGGACACCGCCTGCTCCTCCTCCCTGGTCGCGCTGCACTCGGCGATCCAGTCGCTGCGCAAGGGCGAGTGCACGCTGGCGCTGGCCGGCGGTGCCGCCGTCATGGCCAGCCCCGAGATGTTCATCGAGTTCAGCGAGCGCCGCGCGCTGTCCCCCGACGGCCGCTGCCACTCCTTCTCCGACGATGCCGCCGGCGCCGCCTGGGCCGAGGGCGCCGGCATGCTGCTCGTGGAGCGCCTCTCGGACGCCCTGCGCAACGGCCACGAGGTGCTGGCCGTCGTCCGCGGCTCCGCCGTCAACCAGGACGGCGCCTCCAACGGCCTGACCGCGCCCAGCGGCCCGGCCCAGATCCGCGTCATCCGGCAGGCCCTCGCCGACGCCCAGCTCGCCCCGCACCACATCGACGCGGTCGAGGCGCACGGCACCGGCACCACGCTCGGCGACCCCATCGAGGCGCAGGCCGTCATCGCCGCCTACGGGCAGGACCGGCCGGAGGGCCGGCCCCTCTGGCTCGGCTCCATCAAGTCGAACATGGGCCACCCGCAGGCCGCCGCCGGCGTCGGCGCCGTCATCAAGATGGTCATGGCGATGCGCCACGGCACCCTGCCCCGCACCCTGCACGTGGAGAAACCGTCCACCGCCGTCGACTGGAACGCGGGCGACGTCCGCCTGCTCACCGAGCCCCGCCCCTGGCAGACCCCCGACGGCCGCCCGCGCCGCGCCGGTGTCTCCTCCTTCGGCATCTCCGGCACCAACGCCCACACCATCCTGGAGGAGGCGCCGCCCGCCGGGGCCGACGGGACGCCGGCGGAGCGGGCCGCGCTGCCCGTCGTGCCGTGGGTGCTGTCCGGCAAGGGCGCCGACGCCGTCCAGCGCCAGGCGGAGCGGCTGCTCGCCGTCGCCGGTGACCTCGAACCGTACGACGTCGGGTACTCGCTCGCCACCACGCGCACCGTGTTCACCCACCGGGCCGCCGTCACCGGCCGCGACCGGGACGAGCTGCTGGCCGCTCTGCGCGCCGTCGCCGACGGCAGCCAGGCCGCCGTCGTGGCCCCCGAACCCGGCCGGCTCGGCGTGCTGTTCTCCGGGCAGGGCTCCCAGCGGCCCGGCATGGGCCGCACCCTGCACGCCGCGTTCCCGGTGTTCGCCGCCGCCTTCGACGAGATCTGCGCCGCCTTCGACGCCCACCTGGACCGCCCCCTGCGCGAGGTGATGTCCGACGAGGACACCGACCCCGCCCCGCTGCACCGGACCGTCTACACACAGGCCGCGCTGTTCACCTTCGAGACCGCCTTGTACCGGCTGCTGGAGCACTGGGGCGTCCGCCCGGACCTGCTCGCCGGGCACTCCGTCGGCGAGGTCGTCGCCGCGCACGTCGCCGGCGTCCTGGACCTGCCCGACGCGGTCGCCCTCGTCGCCGCCCGTGGCCGGCTGATGCAGGAACTCCCGGCCGGCGGCGCGATGGTGTCCCTGCTGGCCGCCGAGGACGAGGTCACCCCGCTGCTCACCGACGGCGTCGACATCGCGGCCGTCAACGGCCCGCGCGCGGTGGTCGTCTCGGGTGACGAGGAGGCCGTGGCCGCCGTGGCCGCCCGCTTCGACAAGACCAAGCGGCTGACGGTGTCGCACGCCTTCCACTCCCACCGCATGGACCCGATGCTCGACGCGTTCCGCGAGGTGCTGGCGGGCCTCACCTTCCACGAGCCCCGCCTGCCGGTCGTCTCCAACGTCACCGGCCGCCTGGCCGACGAACTGACCTCGCCCGACTACTGGGTGCGGCACGTCCGCGCGGCCGTCCGCTTCCACGACGGCGTCACCGCGCTGGCCGCCGAGGGCGCCACCCGCTTCCTGGAGGTCGGCCCCGACGCGGTGCTCTCCACCATGGCGCAGGACGTCGTGCCGCACGTCATCGCCACCCAGCGCCGCGACCGCGCCGAGGACGCCGCCCTCGTCGACGCCCTGTGCCGGCTGCACCTGACCGGCACCGGCCCCGACTGGAGGGCCGTGTTCGCCGGGGGCCGCAAGGTCGGCCTGCCCACCTACCCGTTCCGCCGCGACCGGCACTGGGAGGACGCCCCCATCCTCCAGGCCGAGCGCGCCGCCGCGGCCCGCGCGGCCACGGACGCCGCCGACCCGTTCTGGGAGCTGGTCCGGGACCAGGACGTCAGCGCCGTCGCCGCCACGCTCGGCGTCGCCGACGAGCCCTCCGTCGCCGCCGTCGTACCCGCCCTGGCCGCCTGGCACGAGCAGCGGCAGGCCAACGCCGCCGCCGACGGCTGGCGTTACCGCGTCACCTGGGAACCCCTGGCCCCCGCCGCCACGCCCGCGCTCGGCGGCCACTGGCTGGCCGTCGTCCCGGAGGCCGACGACCCGTGGACCACGGCCGTCCTGACCGGGCTCGCCGACCAGGGGCTGCGCATCGACACCCTCACCGCACCCGAGACGGCCGGCCGGGCGGAGCTGGCCGCGCTGCTCGCCGGCCGGGGCGGCGTGGACGGCGTGCTGTCCCTGCTGGCACCGGCCGGCCCGCTCACCACGACGGCCGCCCTCGTGCAGGCCCTCGGCGACGCCGGGATCACCGCCCCGCTGTGGTGCGCCACCCGCGACGCCGTCGCCCACGGCACGGCCGCCACCGTCAGCGGCTTCGCCCAGGCCCCGGTGTGGGGCCTCGGCCGGGTCGCCGCCCTGGAACACCCCGACCGCTGGGGCGGACTGGTCGACCTGCCCGCCGAGACCGGCCCGCGGACCGCGGCCCGGCTGGCCGCGCTGCTCGCCGACGCCGGCGGCGAGGACCAGGTCGTCGTCCGCGAGTCCGGCGCCTACGGCCGCCGCCTGGAGCACGCCCCGGCCCGCGCGGGCGCCCCCTGGAAGCCGTCCGGCACGGTGCTGGTCACCGGGGCCACCGGCGCCGTCGGCGCGGCCGTCGCCCGCTGGCTCGCCGCCGAGGGCGCCGACCACCTGCTGCTGACCTCCCGCCGCGGCCCCGACGCACCCGGCGCCGCCGACCTCGTCCGCGAACTCACCGACGCCGGCACCCGGGTGACCCTCACCGCCTGCGACGTCGCCGACCGGACGGCACTGGCCGCGCTGCTGGACTCCGTACCGGAACAGCACCCCCTCACCGCCGTCGTGCACCTGGCCGGCGTCCTCGACGACGGCGTCCTGGACGCGCTCACCCCGGACCGGTTCGCCGGTGTGCTCGCCCCCAAGGCCGACGCCGCCCGCCACCTGCACGAACTCACCGCGGACCGGGACCTGTCGGCGTTCGTGCTGTTCTCCTCGCTGACCGCCACCGTCGGCGGCGCCGGACAGGCCAACTACGCCGCCGCCAACGCCTTCCTCGACGCCCTCGCCGAGCACCGGCGCGCCGCCGGACTGCCCGCCACCTCGATCGCCTGGGGACCGTGGGGCGGCGACGGCATGGCAGCCCACGGCACCGTCCGCTCGGCCGCCCGCGCGATGGGCATGTCCCTCCTCGACCCCGGTCGCGCGCTGACCGCGCTGCGCCGCGCCCTGGACGGCGGCGACACCACCGTCACCGTCGCCGACGTCGACTGGTCCGCGTTCGCGCCCGCGTTCACCGCGACCCGGCCCAGCGCCCTGCTGTCCGCGCTGCCCGAGGCGCGGCGCGGCACGGCCGGGCCCGCCGAGCCGGGCGCGGCCGACGGCTTCGCCGAGAAGCTGGCCGGACTCACCGGCGGCGAACGCGAACGCGCGCTCCAGGAGCTGGTGTGCGGCCAGGCCGCCGCGGTCCTCGGCTACGGCGGCGCCGACGCGGTCGAGCCCACCACCGCCTTCCGCGACCTCGGTTTCGACTCGCTCACCTCCGTCGACCTGCGCAACCGGATCAGCGGCGCCGCCGGGGTGCCGCTGCCGGCCACGCTGATCTTCGACTACGCCACCCCCGCCGCCCTCGCCAAGTACCTGGGCACCGAACTCGCGGGCGCCGACACCTCCGTCGACTCCGTCCTCGCCGACCTCGAACGGGTCGCGGCCCGGCTCGGCGACCTCACCGCCGAGGACATCGAGCAGGGACGGATCACCACCCGCCTCCAGGCGCTGCTGGGCGACCTGAACAAGACCCTCGGCCAGGACGCCGCCGACCTCGCCGGACGGCTGGAGGAGGCCTCCGCCGACGACGTCTTCGCCTTCATCGACAACGAACTCGGCTCGGCGTGACCCCACCCTCCCACGACACCCCGGCCCCACCGCAGTCCACCTCTTCGCACAGGAGTGGCGACACCCGATGACCAACGACGAAAAGCTGCTCTCCTACCTCAAGCGGGTCTCCGCCGACCTGGCCCAGACCCGGCAGCGGCTGCGCGAGGTGGAGACCCAGGACCGGGAACCCATCGCCATCGTCGGGATGAGCTGCCGCTTCCCCGGCGGCGTGACCACCCCGGAGGAGTTCTGGCGGCTCGTCCACGACGGCACCGACGCCATCGGTGACTTCCCCGACGACCGGGGCTGGGACATCGACGGGCTGTACGACCCCGACCCGGACGCCACCGGCAAGAGCTACGTCACGCGCGGCGGGTTCCTGTCCGACGCGGCCGGGTTCGAGCCGGACTTCTTCGGCATCAGCCCCCGTGAGGCGGTCGCGATGGACCCCCAGCAGCGGCTGCTGCTGGAGGTGTCGTGGGAGGCCCTGGAACGCGCCCGCATCGCCCCCGACTCGGCGCACGGCGCCCGGATCGGGGTGTTCGCCGGCACCAACGGCCAGGACTACAAGGACCTGCTGGCGAGGATGCCGGAGGACAGCGAGGCCGCGCTCGGCACCGGCGTGCTGGCCGCCGTGATCTCCGGCCGCATCTCCTACACCCTGGGCCTGGAGGGCCCGGCCGTCACCATCGACACCGCCTGCTCCTCGGCGCTCGTCGCCGTGCACCTGGCCGTGCAGGCGCTGCGCAACAAGGAGTGCACCCTCGCCCTCGCGGGCGGCGCCACCGTGATGGCCACACCGGGCAACTTCATCGCCTTCAGCCGGCAGCGCGGCCTCGCCGCCGACGGCCGCTGCAAGTCCTTCGCGGACGCGGCGGACGGCACCGGCTGGAGCGAGGGCGCGGGCATGCTGGTGCTGGAACGCCTCTCCGACGCCCGCCGCAACGGCCACGAGGTGCTGGCCGTCGTCCGCGGCTCCGCCGTCAACCAGGACGGCGCCTCCAACGGCCTGACCGCCCCCAACGGGCCCTCCCAGCAGCGCGTCATCCGCGCCGCGCTCGCCGGGGCACAGCTCACCACCGCCGACGTGGACCTGGTGGAGGCGCACGGCACCGGCACCACCCTCGGCGACCCGATCGAGGCGCAGGCGCTGCTGGCCACCTACGGCCAGGACCGGCCCGCCGACAGCCCGCTGTGGCTCGGGTCGGTGAAGTCCAACATCGGGCACACCCAGGCCGCGGCCGGTGTCGCCGGCATCATCAAGGCCGTCATGGCGATGCGGCACCGCGTCCTGCCGAAGACGCTGCACGCCGACGAGCCGTCCACCAAGGTCGACTGGGGCCAGGGCCGGGTACGGCTGCTGACGGAGAACCGGCCCTGGCCCGACCCCGGCCGCCCGCGCCGCGCCGCCGTCTCCTCCTTCGGCGCCAGCGGCACCAACGCGCACACCATCCTGGAAGAGGCCCCCGCCGGGGAACCGGCCGGGACCGAGCCGCGCACGGCACCACCGCTGGTGCCGTGGGTGCTCTCCGGCCGCACCGAACGCGCCCTGCGCGAACAGGCCGCCCGCCTGGTGGCCGCCGCCGGTGAGCCGGACCCGGTGGACGTGGCGCACTCCCTGGCCGCCACCCGCACCGCCCACCCCTACCGGACCGTCGTCCTCGGCGCCGACCGGGACGCGCTCCTGGCCGGTCTGGCCCGGGTCGCCGACGGCGGTCCGGGCGCCGCCTCGGGCCGGGTCCGCAAGGGACAGACCGCCTTCCTGTTCACCGGGCAGGGCGCCCAGCGCGCCGGCATGGGCCGGCAACTGCACGCGCACTTCCCCGTCTTCGCCCGCGCCTTCGACGAGATCTGCGCGCTCTTCGGCGACGACGACCTGCGCGACCTCGTCCTCGGTGACGACCCCGAGCCGCTGCACCGCACCGCCCGCACCCAGACGGCGCTGTTCGCCTTCGAGGTCGCGCTGTACCGGCTGGTGGAGTCCTGGGGGCTCACGCCCGACTATCTGGCCGGGCACTCCATCGGCGAGATCGCCGCCGCCCACGTCGCCGGCGTGCTGGACCTGAAGGACGCGACCACACTGGTGGCCGCGCGCGGCCGGCTCATGCAGGCGCTGCCCGAGGGCGGCGCGATGATCGCCGTACGCGCCACCGAGGAGGAGGTCCGCCCGCTGCTCACCGAGCGGGTCGGCATCGCCGCCGTCAACGGCCCCGAGTCCGTGGTGATCTCCGGGGACGCCGCCGAGGCCGAGGCGGTGGCCGCCCGCTTCGCCAAGAGCCGCCGCCTGACGGTCTCGCACGCCTTCCACTCGCCGCTCATGGAACCGATGCTGGACGGGTTCCGGGCGGTCGCCGAGTCCCTGACCTACCACCGCGCCACCGTCCCCGTCGTCTCCAACGTCACCGGCGCCCTCGCCACCCAGGACATCGCCGGCCCCGACTACTGGGTGCGGCACGTGCGCGAGGCGGTCCGCTTCCACGACGGGATACGCGCCCTCGCCGCCGAGGGCGTCACCCGCTTCCTCGAACTCGGCCCGGACGCCGTGCTGACGGCCATGGCCCGCGAGTGCCTGGCCACCGACGGCACCGGCACCGACGCCGTGCTCGCCGCCGCCACCCGCCGCGAACGCGACGAGACCGAGACCCTGCTCACCGCCGTGGCCCAGCTGTACACCGGCGGCGCCGCCGTGGACTGGACCGCGCTGTTCACCGGCGCCCGCACCGTCGACCTGCCCACCACCGCCTTCCAGCGCGAGCGGTTCTGGCCCGAGACCACCGCACCGGTCGGCGACGTCGGCTCCGCGGGCCTGGACCCCGCCGACCACCCGCTGCTCGGCGCGGCCACCGTGCTCGCCGACTCCGACGGCGCCGTGCTCACCGGCCGGCTGTCGGTGCGCACCCACGCCTGGCTCGCCGACCACGTCGTCGGCGGCACCGTCGTCGTCCCCGGCACCGCCATGGTCGAACTCGCCGTCCGCGCAGGCGACCAGGTCGGCTGCGGACGCCTGGACGAACTCACCCTCGAAGTACCGCTGGCGCTGCCCCCGGACGACGGCGTGCGCGTCCAGGTCGCCGTCGGGGCGCCCGACCCGTCCGGCGCCCGTACGGTCCAGGTGTACGCCCGCGCCGAGAGCCTGCCCGCCGACGCGCCGTGGACCCTGCACGCCTCCGGCCTCCTCACCGCCGACACCGGCACCCCCGGCAGCCGCCTGGACGTGTGGCCCCCCGAGGACGCCGAACCCCTCGACACCGACGGACTGTACGAGCGGCACGCCGCCGCCGGACTGGCGTACGGACCCGCCTTCCAGGCCCTGACCGCCGCCTGGCGGCGCGGCGAGGAACTGTACGCCGAGGTACGGCTGCCCGAGCGGCCCGCCGCCGACGCGCCCCGCTTCGGCCTGCACCCGGCCGCCTTCGACGCCGCCCTGCACGCCCTGGCCCTCCTCGGCGACGGATCGGCCGACGACACCGCCCGGCTGCCGTTCATGTTCGCCGGCGTCACCCTGCACGCCGTCGGCGCCTCCGTGCTGCGGGCCCGGCTGGTGCCCACGGGGAACCACGCCTTCGCCGTCGACCTGGCCGACGCCACCGGCGCCCCCGTCGCCACGGTCACCTCGCTCGCCTCGCGCCCGCTCACGAACCTGCGCGCCGACCGCGACACGACCGCCGACGCCCTGTTCGCCCTCGACTGGCAGCCGCTCCCGCTGGACACCGACGCCCCCGACGCCGCCCACCGGGTGCTGCACAGCACCCCTGGCACCGACGCCGCCGCCGTACGCGAGGCGCTGCGCACCGCGCTCGCCGCCCTCCAGGACGACGACCCCCGTCCGCTGGCCGTCGTCACCCGGGGCGCGGTCGGCGTCGCGGAGGAGGACGTGCCCGACCTGGCCGGCGCGGCCGTCTGGGGCCTGGTGCGGTCCGCGCAGTCGGAGAACCCGGACCGCTTCGTCCTACTCGACCTCGAACCCGGCGCGGACGCCGACGCCGTCCTGCCCGCCGTCCTCGCCTCCGGCGAACCACAGATCGCCGTGCGGGCCGGCACCGCCCACGCCGCCCGGCTGGTACGCGCCGCGGCGTCCCCGGAAGCGGCCGGGCCGGACCTCGGCCCCGACGGCACCGTCCTGATCACCGGCGCCACCGGCGGCCTCGGCCCGGTGATCGCCCGCCACCTGGTCACCGCCCACGGCGTCCGGCACCTCGCCCTGCTCAGCCGGTCGGGCCGCGCCGACGACCTGATCGCCGAACTCGCCGCCCTCGGCGCCACCGCGACCGCCCACGCCTGCGACGTCGCCGACCGCGACGCCCTCGCCGCCGTCCTCGCCGGCATCCCGGCCGAGCACCCGCTCACCGCGGTCGTCCACGCCGCCGGCGTCCTGGACGACGGTGTCGTCTCCTCGCTCACCCCCGAGCGGATCGACACCGTCCTCGCGCCGAAGGCGCTCGGTGCCCTCCACCTCCACGAACTCACCGGCGGCCTCGCCGCGTTCGTGCTGTTCTCCTCCGTCGCCGGCACCGTCGGCGCCCCCGGCCAGGGCAACTACGCCGCCGCCAACGCCCTCCTGGACGCCCTCGCCGCGCACCGCCATGCCCGGGGCCTGCCCGCGCTGTCCCTGGCGTGGGGGCCGTGGGCCCCGTCGGGCGGCATGACCAGCTCCCTGGACGAGGCGGACCGCGCCCGGATGGCGCGCGGCGGCATGACCGCCCTGTCGGCCGAGGAGGGCACCGCCCTGTTCGACCGGTCGCTGCGGGCCGGCCGTGCCGCCCTGGCGCCGGTGCGGATCGGCCTGCCCGCGCTGCGCGCCCAGGGCAGTGGCCTCGCCCCCGTCCTGCGCGCGCTGGCGGGCCGCCCGGTGCGCCGGGAGGCCGTCGCCGAAGGCGCCGACGCCGGCTTCGCCGAGCGCCTGGCCGGCCTCGGGGAGGAGGAGCGCGCCGAGGCGCTGCTGCACACGGTCCGCGCCCATGTCGCCGCCGTGCTCGGGCACGCGAACCCGCAGAGCGTGGAGACCGACCGGGCCTTCAAGGACCTCGGCTTCGACTCGCTCGCCGCGATCGAACTGCGCAACTCGCTCTCCGCCGAGCTGGGCCTGCGGCTCGCCGCCACCCTCGTCTTCGACCACCCGTCGCCCGAAGCGCTCGCCGCCCACCTCGGCACCCTGGTCGACGGCGGCACCCGGACCGGGACCCGCCGTGGCCGCCGTACCGTCACGGCCCGCGCGGACGAGCCGCTGGCGATCGTGGGGATGGCGTGCCGCTACCCGGGCGACGTCCGCACCCCGGAGGACCTGTGGCGGCTGGTCGCCGACGGCACCGACGCCATCAGCGCGTTCCCCGGCAACCGGGGCTGGGACGTGGACCGCGTCGTCGACCCCACCCGGCGGCGCCCCGACACCTCCTACGTCGGCGAGGGCGGCTTCCTGCACGACGCGGGCGCGTTCGACGCCGCGTTCTTCGGCATCAGCCCCAAGGAAGCCCTCGTCATGGACCCGCAGCAGCGGCTGCTGCTGGAGGCGTCCTGGGAGGCGCTGGAGAACGCGGGCATCGACCCGCACAGCCTCAAGGGCAGCCGCACCGGCGTGTTCGCCGGTGTCCAGTACCACGACTACTTCGGCAGCTTCGGCTCCGGCAGCATCATCTCCGGCCGCGTCGCCTACACCCTCGGCCTCGAGGGCCCGTCGCTGTCCGTCGACACCGCCTGCTCCTCCTCGCTGGTGGCACTGCACCTGGCCGCCCAGTCGCTCCGGCAGGGCGAGTCCGGCCTCGCCCTGGTCGGCGGCGTCGCCGTCATGGCCACCCCCGAGACGTTCATCGAGTTCAGCCGGCAGGGCGCGCTCGCCCCCGACGCCCGCACCCGCGCCTTCGCCGACGCGGCGGCCGGGACCGTGTGGGGCGAGGGCGTCGGCGTCCTCGTCGTGGAACGCCTCTCCGACGCCCGCCGCAACGGCCACGAGGTGCTGGCCGTCGTCCGCAGCACCGCCGTCAACCAGGACGGCGCCTCCAACGGACTCACCGCCCCCAACGGGCCCTCCCAGGAACGCGTCATCCTCGAAGCCCTGGAGAACGCCCGCCTCACCACCGCCGACGTCGACGTGGTGGAGGCGCACGGCACGGGCACGACGCTGGGCGACCCGATCGAGGCGCAGGCGCTGCTGGCCACCTACGGCCAGGACCGGCCCGCCGACAGCCCGCTGTGGCTGGGTTCGGTGAAGTCCAACATCGGGCACACCCAGGCCGCCGCCGGTGTCGCCGGAGTCATCAAGATGGTCATGGCGATGCGCAACGGGGTGCTGCCCAGGACCCTGCACGTGGACCAGCCGTCCACGAAGGTCGACTGGGACGCCGGACAGGTGCGGCTGCTGACCGAGCGGCGGGACTGGCCGCGGCACGGCCGTCCGCGCCGGGCCGGTGTGTCGTCCTTCGGCATCAGCGGCACCAACGCCCACGTCATCCTCGAACAGGCCCCGCCCGCCCCCGCCGCACCGGACCGCACCGGACCGCAGGACCTCGCCGTGCCGTGGCTGCTCACCGCCAAGACGCCCGCCGCGCTCGCCGGCCAGGCCGCCGCGCTCCTCGGCCACCTTGACACCCGTCCCGGGCTCGACCCGTCCGACGTCGGCTGGACCCTCGCCACCACCCGCGCCCGCTTCCCGTACCGGGCCTCGATCACCGGGACCGACACGGCGGAACTGCGCGGCGCCCTCGCCGCGCTGGCCGACGGCGGCACCGCCCGCACCCTCGCCGAGGGCACGGCGCCCGGCCGCGCCCGGCCCGTGTTCGTCTTCCCCGGCCAGGGTTCCCAGTGGTCCGGCATGGCCACCGAACTCCTCGAACAGTCGCCGGTGTTCGCCGCCCGCATGGCCGAGTGCGCCGCCGCGCTCGCGCCGTACACCGACTGGGACTTCGCCACCGAGCTGCGCGGCGGCCTGGACCGCGTGGACGTCGTCCAGCCGTTGCTGTGGGCCGTGATGGTGTCCCTCGCCCACACCTGGAGCGCCTACGGCGTCACACCCGCCGCCGTCATCGGCCACTCCCAGGGCGAGATCGCCGCCGCCTGTGCGGTCGGCGCGCTGTCCCTGGAGGACGGTGCCCGCGTCGTCGCCCTGCGGTCCCGGGCCATCGCCGAACTGCTGTCCGGCTCGGGCGGCATGATGTCCGTCGGCGAGGGCGCCGACGCCGTCCGCGCCCGGCTCGCCGCCTGGGACGGCCGGCTGTCCGTCGCCGCCGTCAACGGCACCGCCTCCACCGTGGTGTCCGGCGACGCCGACGCCCTCGACGAACTGCTCGCGCGGCTCAGGAAGGAGAAGGTCCGCGCCAAGCGCCTTCCCGTGGACTACGCCTCCCACAGCGCCCACGTCGAGACGCTGCGCGAGCGCCTCGCCGAGGTCCTCGACGGCATCGAGCCGCGCGCCACCCAGGTGCCGTTCTACTCGACGGTCACCGGCGGCCCGCTCGACACCACCGAACTCGGCGCCGGGTACTGGTACACCAACCTGCGCGGCACCGTGCTGTTCGAACAGGCCGTGCGCGCCGCCGTCGCCGACGGGCACCACCTGTTCATCGAGTCCAGCCCGCACCCGGTGCTCACCGTCGGCATCCAGGAGACCGACGACGCCGTGGCCGCCGTGGGCTCCCTGCGCCGCGACGAAGGCGGCCGGGCCCGGCTGCTGACCGCCCTGGGCGAGGCGTTCACGCACGGCGCCGGCGTCGACTGGACCGCCGTAGCCGAGGGCCGCCGGCCGCGCCGCGTCCCGCTGCCCGGCTACGCCTTCCAGCGCGAGTGGTACTGGCTGGACTCCACCGCGAGCGGCGCCGACGTCACCTCCGCCGGTCTCGCCCCCACCGACCACGCCCTGCTGGGCGCCGCGATGGTACGGGCCGACAGCGAGGGCGTCGTCCTCACCGGGCGGCTCTCCCCGGGCACCCAGCCCTGGCTGGAGGACCACCGGGTCGGCGGCCGGCTGCTCTTCCCCGGCACCGGGCACCTGGAACTCGCCCTGCGCGCCGGCGACCAGGTCGGCTGCGGCGACATCGCCGAACTCACCCTGCACGCACCGCTGGTCCTGCCCGACCACGGCGCCGTCCAGCTCCAGGTCACCGTCGGTGCGCCCGAGGGGGAGACCCGCCCGGTCACCATCTGGTCGCGGCCGGAGAACCCCGACGAGGACCTGCCCTGGACCCGGCACGCCGACGGCCTGCTCGCCCCCACCGGCACCCTGCCCGCCGCCCCCGCCCCGCTCGCCGCCTGGCCCCCGCGGGGCGCCGAACCGGTTCCGCTTGACGGCCTGTACGACGAACTCGCCGCCCTCGGCCTCGGCTACGGCCCCCTCTTCCAGGGGCTGTGCGCCGCCTGGCGGACCGCGGACGGCCTGTACGCCGAGGTCGCGACCGACGCGGCCCCCGACGGCTTCGCCCTGCACCCCGCCCTGTCGGACGCCGCTCTGCACACCGTCGGCCTCACCGACGCCGCCGGCGACGAGGCGCTGCTGCCGTTCGCCTGGTCCGGGGTACGGCTGTACGCCACCGGCGCGTCCGCGCTGCGCGTCCACGTCCGGCCCGCCGGCGAGGGCACCGTCTCCCTCACGCTCGCCGACCCCGCCGGCGCTCCCGTCGCCACCGTCGACGCGCTCACCCTGCGGCCCCTGCGGACCGAGGCCCTGGCCACCGCGGCGCGATCCGCCCGCGCGGGCGCGCTGTACCGGGTCACCTGGGTGCCGGCCCAGCCGGCCGCGCCCGCCGGCACGGCACCGGAAGTGGTGCGCGCCCCGGCCGGCACCAGCGCCGCCGAGGCGCGGGCGGCCGTCGACACGGTCCTCGACCGGCTGCGCACCGCGCTCGCCGCCGCCGACACCACCCTCGTCGTGGTCACCGGCACCGACCCGGCGGGAGCCGCGGCCGGCGGCCTGGTCCGCTCCGCCCAGTCGGAGAACCCCGGCCGGATCGTGCTCGTCGAGGCGGAGGCGGGGGAGGAGCCGGACGCCGGACGCCTCGCCGAGGCCGTCGCCACCGGCGAACCGCACCTGGCCTACCGCGACGGCACCTGGCAGGTCCCCCGGCTGACCCGCGTCACCGAAGGCACCGACACCGCTACCGCCACCGCCACTGACGCCGGCGGCGGGCAGATCCCCGGCCTCGGCGGCGGCACCGTTCTGCTCACCGGGGCCACCGGAGCCCTCGGGCGGATCCTCGCCCGGCACCTGGTCGCCGAACGGGGCGTGCGGCACCTGCTGCTGGTGAGCCGGGGCGGTGCCCCCGACGACCTCGTCGCCGAACTCACCGCGCTGGGCGCCGAGGTGACGAGTGCCGCGTGCGACGTCGCCGACCGGGCCGCGCTCGCCGCCGTGCTGGACGCCCAACCGGCCGGCCGGCCGCTGACCGCCGTGATCCACGCGGCCGGCGTCCTCGCCGACGGCGTGCTCACCTCCCTCACGCCGGAGCGGATCGACACGGTGTTCCGGCCCAAGGCCGACGCCGCCTGGAACCTGCACGAACTCACCGCCGGCCTGGACCTCGCGGCGTTCGTGCTGTTCTCCTCGTCCGCCGCCACGCTGGGCTCGCCCGGCCAGGCGAACTACGCCGCCGCCAACGCCTACCTCGACGCCCTCGCCGTACACCGCCGTACCCTCGGACTGCCCGCGCACTCCCTGGCCTGGGGCCTGTGGGCGCAGGCCGGCGGCATGACCGGCACCCTCGACGAGACGGACCTCACCCGCATCGCCCGGGGCGGTGTCGCCCCGCTGGAGACCGAGGAGGGCGTCGCCCTGTTCGACGCCGCGCTGCGCGGCGCCGACCCCGCCGTGCTGCCGGTGAAGCTGGACATGGCCTCTCTGCGCGCCCAAGGAGAGGGCCTGGCCCCGCTGTTCCGCGCCCTGGTGCCCGTACGGCGGGCCGGCGCGGCCACCGGGCCGGGCGCCGCCGACGGCCTGCGGGAGCGGCTCGCCGGGCTGCTGGAGGCGGAGCGCGAACCGTTCCTCACCGAACTCGTGCAGAGCCATGTCGCGACCATCCTCGGCTACCGCTCCGCCCAGGACGTCGGCCGCACCCTGGCCTTCCGCGAACTCGGCTTCGACTCGCTGGCCGCCGTCGAACTGCGCAACCGGCTCTCCGCGGCCACCGGCCTGAGGCTGCCCGCCACCCTGGTGTTCGACCACCCCACCCCCGCCGAACTCGCCCGCCACCTGCTCGGCGAACTCACCGGCACCCTCGCCGCGACCACCGCCGCCACCGCCGCCCGGGACGTCGCAGCCGACGAACCGATCGCCGTCGTCGGCATGGCCTGCCGCTTCCCCGGCGGCATCGCCTCCCCGGAGGACCTGTGGCGGCTGGTGGCCGAAGGCCGCGACGCCGTCGGCGAGTTCCCGGCCGACCGCGGCTGGGACGTCGAGAACCTCTACGACCCGACCCTGGACCGGCCCGGCACCAGCTACACCCGGCACGGCGCCTTCCTGTACGACGCCGCCGACTTCGACCCGGCGTTCTTCGCCATGGACGACGAGGAGGCCCTGGTCACCGACCCCCAGCAGCGGCTGCTGCTGGAGACCTCCTGGGAGGCGCTGGAGCGGGCCTCCATCGACCCCGCCACCCTGCGCGGCTCCGACACCGGCGTGTTCGCGGGCGTCATGTACCACGACTACTTCGGCAGCTTCGGCTCCGGCAGCGTGGTCTCCGGCCGCGTCGCCTACACCCTCGGCCTGGAGGGCCCGACCCTGTCCGTGGACACCGCCTGCTCCTCCTCGCTGGTGGCACTGCACCTGGCCGCGCAGGCACTGCGGCAGGGCGACTGCTCCCTGGCGCTGGCCGGGGGCGTGACCGTGATGGCCACCCCGGGCACCTTCGTGGAGTTCAGCCGGCACCGGGGCCTGTCCCGGGACGGCCGCTGCAAGCCCTTCGCGGACGCCGCCGACGGCACCGGCTTCGGCGAGGGCGCCGGCGTCCTGCTGCTGGAACGGCTCTCCGACGCCCGCCGCAACGGCCGGAAGATCCTCGCCGTGCTGCGCGGCACCGCCGTCAACCAGGACGGCGCCTCCAACGGCATCAGCGCCCCCAACGGCCCCGCCCAGCAGCGCGTCATCCGCCGCGCCCTCCAGGCGGCCGGGATCCCGGCGGCCGAGGTCGACGTGGTCGAGGCGCACGGCACCGGCACCACCCTCGGCGACCCCATCGAGGCCCAGGCACTGATCGCCACCTACGGCGCCGAGCACACCGAGGACAGCCCGCTGTGGCTCGGCTCGGTCAAGTCCAACCTGGGGCACACCCAGGCCGCCGCCGGTGTCGCCGGTGTCATCAAGATGGTCGAGGCCCTGCGCGCCGAGACCCTGCCGGCCAGCCTCGGCGTCGACCGGCCCTCCCGGCACGTGGAGTGGGAAGGCGGCAACGTCCGCCTGCTGACCGAGAACCGCCCCTGGCCCGACCCGGGCCGCCCGCGCCGCGCCGGCGTCTCCTCCTTCGGCATCTCCGGCACCAACGCCCACGTGATCATCGAGGCCGCGCCGCCCGCCGGGGAACCGGCCGAGGAGGCCCCGGCGCCGCCGGCCGGGACCGTGCCGTGGCTGCTGTCCGGCCACACCCCCGAGGCCCTGCGCGCCCAGGCCGCCCGGCTGCTGGAGCACCTGGCCGCCACCCCGGACGCCGACCCGCACCGCCTCGCCGGCGCGCTCGCCCACGCCCGCACCCGGCTCGGCCACCGGGCCGCCGTCCTCGGCCGCACCCGCGACGAACTGACCGCGGGCGTCCGGGCCCTGGCCGAGGGCCGCACCCCGCAGGGCGGCGTCCTCGGCACCGCCACCGACGGCCGGCTCGCCTTCCTCTTCTCCGGTCAGGGCTCCCAGCTGCCGGGCATGGGCACCCGCCTCGCGGCGGCCTTCCCCGCCTTCGCCGCCGCCTTCGAGGAGGTCGGGGAGCGACTCGAACCGCTGCTGAACCGGCCGCTCGCCGACATCCTCGGCTCCGCCGAACTGCTGGCGCGCACCGAGTACACCCAGCCCGCGCTGTTCGCCGTGGAAGTCGCCCTGTACCGGCTGCTGGAGTCCTTCGGCGTCCGGCCCGACCTGCTCGCCGGACACTCCGTCGGCGAGTTCGCCGCCGCCCACGTCGCCGGCGTGCTCACCCTGGAGGACGCCTGCACCCTCGTCGCCGCCCGGGGACGCCTCATGCAGGCCCTGCCCGAGGGCGGCGCGATGATCGCCGTACGCGCCACCGAGGACGAGATCACACCGCTGCTCGGCGACGGCGTGGGCATCGCGGCCGTCAACGGGCCCACCTCCGTCGTCGTCTCCGGACCCGCCGGCCCCGCCCGCGCCCTGGCCGCACGCTTCGAGCGCACCCGGGAACTGGCCGTCAGCCACGCCTTCCACTCCGGGCTGATGGAGCCGATGCTCGCCGAGTTCCGCGAGGTCGCGGCGTCCCTGTCGTACGGCACGCCGCGCATCCCGCTGGTGTCCACCCTCACCGGCGCCCCGGCCGCACCGGAGGAGCTGTCCACACCCGAGTACTGGGTACGGCACGCCCGTGAGGCCGTCCGGTTCGCCGACGCCGTCACCGCCCTGCACGCGGCCGGCGCACGGCACTTCGCGGAGGTCGGCCCGGGCAGCGCCCTGACCGCCGCGGCCGGCGAGTGCCTGCCCGACGGGACGGCCGTCGTACCGCTGCTGCGCAAGGACCGCGAGGAGACCGAAGCCCTGCTCACCGGGCTCGCCGCCCTGCACGTGCACGGCAGCGCCGTCGACTGGGCGCCGCTGCTGCCCCACCGGGACGGCTCGGACCTGCCCACCTACGCCTTCCAGCGCGGCCGCTACTGGATGACCGGCGACACCGGCCTGCCCCGCCCGGCGGCCGACCACCCGCTGCTCGGCACCGCCGTCGAACTCGCCGGCGCCGACGGCACCCTCCACACCGGCCGGCTCTCCCTCGCCGAGCACCCCTGGCTCGCCGACCACAGCGTCGGCGGGGTGCCGCTGCTGCCGGGCACCGCCTTCGTCGAGATGGCCCTCGCCGCCGGTGCCCGCGTCGGCTGCGGCACGGTGGAGGAGCTGACCGTCACCGAGCCGCTGCCGCTGCCCGAGGACGGCGCCGTCCGCCTCCAGTGCACGGTCGGCGAACCCGACGCGACGGGCGCCCGTGCCTTCCGCGTGTACGCCGCCGCGGCCGACGGCGACCCGTGGACCACCCACGCCACCGGCACGCTCCGCCCCGCCGGGGACGGACCCGGCCACGACCCGGCCGCCTGGCCGCCGCCCGGCGCCGAACCGGTCGACCTGGACGGCGTCTACGACCGGCTGGCCGCACTGGGCGCCGAGTACGGGCCCCGCTTCCAGGGCCTGCGCGCGGCCTGGCGGCACGGCGACGAGGCGTACGCCGAGGTCGCCGTCCCCACCGACGGCGCCGCGTTCGGCCTGCACCCGGCGCTGTTCGACGCCGCCCTGCACACCATCGGGCTGCGCGCCGGGGCCGAGGAGCGCATGACGCTGCCCTTCGCCTGGACCGGCGTGGAGCTGTACGCGCCGGGCGCGACCGCCCTGCGGGTGCGGATCGCCCCGGCCGGCACCGGCGCGGTGCGCATCGAGGCCGCCGACGACACCGGCCGCCCGGTGGTACGCGTGGCCTCCCTGGCACTGCGGGAGGTCGATCCGGAGCGGATCGCCGCGGCGGCGAGCGGGGGACACGACGACCTGTTCGCCCTCGACTGGGTGCCCGTCTCCGTGCCGGCGGCCCCGCAGGCCGGGCGGTGGACCGTCCTCGGCCCCGGCCGCCGGGAGCTGGCCGGCGCCCTGGCAGGCGAGGTCGCCGAGGTCGCCGTCGCCGACGACCTGGCCGAGGCCGCCGGACAGGCCCCCGACACCCTGGTCGTCGTCCACACCGGCGGCGACGGGCCGGACACGGTCCGGGCCGGCGTCCGGCGGCTGCTCGCCCTGGTGCAGGACTGGCTGGCCGACGCACGGTTCGCCGACACCTCCCTGGTGGTGGCGACGCGCGGCGCGACCGGGCCGGGGGACGTCACCGATCCCGGCGCCGCCACCGCGTGGGGCCTGATCCGTTCCGCCCAGACCGAGCACCCCGACCGGATGGTCCTCGCCGACCTGGACGACACGGACGCCTCCCGTGGCCTGCTGCCCTCGGCCGTAGCCTCCGGCGAACCCCAGCTGGTCCTGCGGGAAGGGGCGATGAGCGTCCCCCGGCTGGTGCGCGCGCCCCGCCTGGCCGAGCCCGCCGCGGCCGGCTTCTCCGGCGGTGTCCTCGTCACCGGCGGGACCGGCGCCCTGGGCCGGCTGGTCGCCCGGCACCTGGTCACCGCGCACGGCGCGGAGCGGCTGGTGCTGCTCAGCCGCGGCGGACCCGACGCCCCCGGCGCGGCCGGCCTGCGCGACGAACTCACCGCGCTCGGCGCCCGGGTGACCGTGGTCGCCTGCGACGCCGCCGACCGGGACGCCCTCGCCCGCGTCCTGGACGAGCACCCGGTCTCCGCCGTCGTGCACACCGCGGGCGTCCTCGCCGACGCCGTCCTCACCTCGCTCACCCCCGAGCGGCTGGACGCGGTGCTGCGGCCGAAGCTGGACGCCGCCTGGCACCTGCACGAACTGACCCGCGAGCGGCCCCTGACCGCGTTCGTGCTGTTCTCCTCCGCTGCGGGCCTGCTCGGCAGCCCCGGCCAGGCCGGTTACGCCGCCGGCAACACCTTCCTCGACGCCCTCGCCGCCCACCGCCGGTCGCTCGGCCTGCCCGCGGTCTCGCTGGCCTGGGGCGCCTGGGCGGGCAGCGGCGGCATGGCCGACCGGCTCGACGACACCGACGCCCGTCGCATGGCCTCCGGCGGTGTGCTCGCCCTCGACGCGGAGAGCGGGCTCGCCCTGTTCGACACGGGCGTGGGCCGTGCCGAACCGGTGCTGCTGCCGGCCCGCCTGGACCTCGCCCCGCGCGAGGCCGCCCGGGTCGCCCCGCTGCTGCGCTCCCTGGTGCGGGCGCCGCGCCGGACCGGGCCCGGGGCGTCCGCCGCCGGGGCGGCGCTGCGCCGCGAACTGGCCGCGCTCGCGCCCGAGGAGCGCACCGAACGGCTGCTGCGGCTGGTGCGGGACGAGGCCCGGGCGGTGCTCGGCGTCGAGGAGTTCGAGGCCGGCCTGCCCTTCAAGGACCTCGGATTCGACTCGCTGACCGCCGTCGAGTTCCGCAACCGGCTCAACGAGGCCACCGGCCTCAGGCTGACCGCCACGCTCGTCTTCGACCACCCCACGCCGGCCGCGCTCACCGACCACCTGGCCGGCGAACTGGCCCCGCGCACCGGCGACGGCCCGCGCGCCGAGGAGGACACCGTGCGGGCCGCGCTCGCCGCCATCCCGGTGGGGCGGCTGCGCGAGGCCGGCCTGCTGGACAGCCTGCTCGAACTCGCCGGGGTGCGGCCCGCGCCGGAGCAGGCGCAGGACGGCGGAACCGGCCGCGCGCCGATCGACGCGATGGACGCCGAGAGCCTGATCAGCATGGCGCTCGACGACCTGGTCGGCGACGACGACGCGCTGTGACGACGAACGGTGAGACCGCGCCGAGACGGCGTGCTGTGACGACGCCCGTGACAAGGAAGAGGACCATGGCCGAGTCCGAGAAGCCGGACACCAGGATGGTCGAGGCGCTGCGCGCCTCGCTGAAGGAGATCGAGCGGCTGCGGGAACGCAACCGCGCGCTGACCGCGGCGGCCCGGGAACCGATCGCGATCGTCGGCATGGCCTGCCGCTACCCGGGCGGAGTGCGGTCCCCGGAGGACCTGTGGCGGCTGGTCGCGGACGGCGCGGAGGGCATCACCGCGTTCCCCGGCGACCGCGGCTGGGACCCGGACCTGTACGACCCGACGCCGGGCGTGCCGGGCCGCTCCTCCACCCGGGAGGGCGGCTTCCTGCACGACGCGGGGGACTTCGACGCCGCGTTCTTCGGCATCGGTCCCCACGAGGCCCTCGTCATGGACCCGCAGCAGCGGCTGCTGCTCGAAGGCTCCTGGGAGGCCCTGGAGAACGCCGGCATCGACCCCGCCGCGCTGCGCGGCAGCCGCACCGGCGTGTTCGCGGGCGTGATGTACCACGACTACTTCGGCAGCTTCGGCTCGGGCAGCATCGTCTCCGGCCGCGTCGCCTACACCCTCGGCCTGGAGGGCCCGACGCTCAGCGTGGACACCGCCTGCTCCTCGTCGCTCGTCACGCTGCACCTGGCCGCGCAGGCGCTGCGCCAGGGCGAGTGCACCCTGGCGCTGGCCGGGGGAGTGACGGTGATGGCCTCGCCGGGCACGTACGTGGAGTTCAGCAGGCAGGGCGCCCTCTCCCCGGACGGGCGCTGCCGCTCCTTCGCCGACGACGCCGCCGGTACCGGCTTCTCCGAGGGACTGGGCGTCCTGGTGCTGGAACGGCTGTCGGACGCGCGGCGCAACGGGCATCCGGTGCTGGCCGTCGTCCGGGGTTCCGCCGTGAACCAGGACGGGGCGTCCAACGGTCTGACCGCGCCGAACGGTCCGTCGCAGCAGCGGGTGATCCGGCAGGCGCTGGCGTCCGCCCGGTTGTCGGCGGCGGACGTGGACGTGGTGGAGGCGCACGGCACGGGTACGACGCTGGGTGATCCGATCGAGGCGCAGGCGCTGCTGGCCACCTACGGCCAGGAGCGCACCGAACCGCTGTGGCTGGGTTCGGTGAAGTCCAACATCGGGCACACGCAGGCCGCCGCGGGAGTGGCGGGTGTCATCAAGATGGTCCTGGCGATGCGCAACGGGGTGCTGCCCAGGACCCTGCATGTCGACCAGCCGTCGACGAAGGTCGACTGGGACGCCGGACGGGTGCGGCTGCTGACGGAGGAACAGCCCTGGCCCCGCACCGGCCGTCCGCGCCGGGCCGGTGTGTCCTCCTTCGGCATCAGCGGCACCAACGCCCACGCCATCATCGAGGAGGCCCCCGAGGAGGAACCGGCGGACGCCGAACCGGACGCCCCGGCGGTCATATGGCCCCTGTCCGCCCGCTCGGCACCCGCCCTGCCCGCGCAGGCCGAGCGCCTGCACGCCTTCCTGGCGGACCGGCCCGAGCTGCACCCGGCGGCCGTCGCCAGGGCCCTCGGCACCCGGCGCACCGCTTTCGGCCACCGCGCGGCAGTCACCGGCACCGACCGGGACCAGCTGCTGGCCGGACTGCGCGCCCTCGCCGAGGGTGCCCCCGCCCCCACGGCCGTCACCGGCAGGGCGCGGACCGGCACCCGTACGGCGTTCCTGTTCACCGGCCAGGGGGCCCAGCGCCTCGGCATGGGCCTCGAACTGCGCGCCCGCTACCCGGTGTTCGCCGAAGCCTTCGACGCGATCGACGCCCGGACCGGCCTGGACCTCGCCGGGGTGCTGGCCGGCGACGACGCCGACGCCGTTCACCGCACGTGGTACGCGCAGACGGCGCTGTTCGCCTACGAGGTGGCCCTCTTCCGGCTGCTGGAGTCCTTCGGTGTGCGGCCCGACGTGCTGGCCGGGCACTCGGTCGGCGAGATCGCCGCCGCCCATGCCGCCGGCGTCCTCGACCTGGACGACGCCTGTGCCCTGGTCAGCGCCCGGGGCCGGCTCATGCAGGCGCTGCCGGAGGGCGGCGCGATGGTCGCCGTACAGGCCGGCGAGGAGCGGGTACGGCCGCTGCTGGACGACCGCGTCGGGCTCGCCGCGGTCAACGGGCCGGCCTCCGTGGTGCTTTCGGGGGAGGAGGCGGCGGTGCTCGCCGCCGCCGAGGGCTTCGCGAAGACCAAGCGGCTCGCCGTCTCGCACGCCTTCCACTCGCCGCTCATGGACGGCATGCTCGACGAGTTCCGTGCGGTGGCCGAAAAGCTGACGTTCCACCAGCCGCGCGTCCCGCTGGTGTCCACGCTCACCGGGCGTCCCGCCGACGGGGAGCAGCTGTGCGACCCCGGCCACTGGGTGCGGCACGTGCGGGAGACGGTCCGGTTCGCCGACGCCGTCGCGGCCCTCACCGCCTCGGGCGTCGGCCGCTTCGTGGAAGTCGGCCCGGACGCCGTGCTGACCGGCCTCGTCCGCGAGTGCCCGGACACCGACGGCGCCGTCCTCGTCGCCCTCGGCCGGCGCCACGGCAGCGAGCCCGCGGCCCTCCTCGCGGGTCTGGCCCGTCTGTACACCGACGGCCTCGCCCCCGACTGGGCGGCGCTCTTCCCCGGCACGGCCCGCGCCGACCTGCCCACCTACGCGTTCCGGCACGAGCGGTACTGGCTGAACGCGGACGCCGCCCTCATCACCCTCCCGGCGGCCGCGCCGGCGCCCGCCGCCGGACCCGTGGCCGCCGAGCCGCTCGGGCAGCGGCTCGCCGGCGCCCCGCCGGCCGAACAGGAGGCGCTGCTGACCGAGGTGATCCGGGCCCAGACCGCCGCCATCCTCGGGCACTCCGGACCGGACGCCGTCGAACCCGACGCCGTTTTTCTGGAGATCGGCATGGACTCCGTCTCCGCGGCCGAACTCCGCGCTGCCCTCGGCGCCGCCCTGGGCAGCACCCTGCCGGCCGGTGCCGTCTTCGACCACCGCACCCCGGCCGCCCTCGCCACCGCCCTGCGCGGGCACCTGGCGGGCGGCGCCCCCGGCCCGGCGGGCGCCGGCGACCTCGAATCGGTCAGCGGGCTGGTACGGCGCGCGGCGGCCGACGGGCGGATGGACCGGGCCATCGACCTGCTGCGCACCGTGGCCGACATCCTCCCCGGCTTCTCCGCTCTGGACGAACTCGGCGCCGTCACGGACCCGGTGCGGCTGGCCACCGGTGACGCCGCCCCCCGGCTCGTCTGCCTGCCGTCACCGATGGCGCTCGGCGGCGCCCACCAGTACGCCCGCTTCGCCCGGCACTTCGACGGCCGCCGTGACGTCGTGGTGCCCGCGGTGCCCGGCTTCGGGCCCGGGGAGGCGCTGCCGCGTTCCGTGGACGCGGTGGTGGACGTGGTCGTCGAGGGCATCCGCCGGGCCTGCGCGGACGAGCGGCCGTACGTGCTCGTCGGCTACTCCTCCGGCGGCCAGTTCGCCCACGCGGCGGCCGAGATCATGGAGAAGGCCGGACAGCCGGCCGCCGGTGTGGTGCTGCTGGACACCTATCTGCCCGGGGACGACGGCAAGGACGACCTGTGGCGGCAGATGTTCGACGGCATGCTGGACCGGGAGTCCTCGCTCGGCGGCTTCGGGACCGCCCGTCTCGCCGCCATGAGCCGCTACAGCGACCTGATCCAGCACTGTCTGCCCGGCGCCCTCGCGGCACCCGTGCTGTTCGTGCGGCCGACGGAGTCCTTCGCCGCCGGCACCGACGACTGGCGGGCGAGCTGGCCGGCGGAACACGAGCCGGCCGATGTGCCCGGCACGCACTTCACGATGCTGGAGGACCACGCGCAGTCCACCGCCGAGGCGGTCGAGACATGGCTCACGGCGGCGCGCTCCGCCGCCACGTCCTGAAATCGCGGGCCGTCGAAAGGGAAAGGGGCGTGGGTGGCCGAAAGGCCGCCCGCGCCCCGATTTTCCTTCACTCGCCGGCCTCGCGGAAATGCGCCAACCAGGCGTGGATATCGCATCGGACACTGGCCGGATCGATACCTAATTGCACGGCGATTTCATCGGCGGCCGATTCCGGCTGCCAGCCGCTGCGCTGGAGCGCCAGCCACATCGTCGTGCCGCGCGGGCCGCATCGGTGGCGCTTGCCGGTGCGCCGGGAGAAGAGCTCCAGATATCCGTCGGGCCGGACCCGTGCGGTCAGTTCGTGGTCAGGCCTCGTGGCCATGGGACTTCCCATCTTCCGTGGATTTCTGCGGACGGTTTCGACGTTACCCGCGCGCAAGCCCCGGGACACGGGTGGCAACCGGCCCTTTCGAAGGGGAGTCAAATATGCGGACAAGGGTGATGGCATCGCTGCACAAAGATGGTGGACACCCGTCGGAACCTGCCGCTTCGAGGTAGAGAAACCTCTACCTCGAACTGGCCGGACAATGCCAATGTGCCGCGGGGCCGGCGTTCCTAATCTGGTCCCAGACACCGCGTGAGAAGCGAAATCTCGTAGGGGAGCCCCCGTGCACACTTCACACGACCTCCGCCGGACGGAGGCGGTACGGCTGGACGCCGTGTCGAAGACCTATGGCCGAGGAGACAGCCAGGTGGCCGCGCTCCGCGGGCTCACCATGAGCTTCGCCGACGGCACCTTCACCGCCGTCATGGGACCGTCCGGATCGGGCAAGAGCACCTTCCTGCACTGCGCCGCGGGACTGGTCCAGCCCACCTCCGGCACGGTCACCGTCGGCGGCACCGACCTCGCCGGCCTGGACGACACCCGGCTGACCAAGCTGCGCCGCGACCGGATCGGCTTCATCTTCCAGTCCTTCAACCTGCTGCCCGCGCTCACCGTCATGCAGAACATCACCCTGCCGCTGCAACTGGCCGGACAGCGGCCCGACAGGAGCCTGATCCGCACCGTCGTGCAGCGCGTGGGCCTGGCCGAGCGGCTCGGTCACCTGCCCTCCCAGCTCTCCGGCGGGCAGCAGCAGCGCGTCGCCATCGCCCGCGCCCTGGTGACCCGCCCCGCCGTGGTCTTCGCCGACGAGCCCACCGGCGCCCTCGACACCCGCACCGCCGCATCCGTGCTCGGCCTGCTGCGCGAGTCCGTCGACACCGCCCGCCAGACGCTGGTCATGGTCACCCACGACCCGGTGGCCGCCTCCTACGCCGACCGCGTGGTCTTCCTCGCCGACGGCGCCTTCGCCGGCGAACTGCTCCGGCCGACGGCCGACGCCGTCGCCGCCCGGATGACCCGGCTCGGCGCCTGGGAGGACGACACCCACCGGCAGAGCGCCGCGCAGCCCTCGGGAGGGCGGTACTGATGTGGCGCCTGGCACTGCGCACCCTGAAGTTCCGCCGGACGAGCTTCATCGCGACCTTCCTCGCCATGTTCCTCGGCGCCGCCATCGTCATCGGCTGCGGCGGCCTGATGGAGACGGGCGTCCGCATGGCGGCCGACCCCCAGCGCCTGAACGGCGCACCGGTCGTCGTCACCGGTGACCAGACCTACGACGCCACCGCCCTGACCGAACGTCACCGCATCGACCCCCGCCTCGTCGGCGAGGTCGCCCGGGTCCAGGGCGTCCGCACGGCCGTCGGCGACGTGTCCGTCCCGGCCACCGTCCTCAAGGACGGCAAGCCGGTGACCGGCAAGTCCGCCTCGTACGGCCACGGCTGGGCCTCCGCCCGGCTCACCCCCTATACCCTCGCCGCCGGTAAAACCCCCGTCGCCGGCGGCGAGGTCGTCCTCGACGCGGACCTCGCCCGGCGCGCCGGCGTGCGCCCGGGGTCCGCCGTCGACATCGTCGTCCAGGGCACGGCCCGGCGGTTCCTGGTCAGCGGCATCGCCGAGCAGCGCGGCGACCGCAACCCCGACGCCGCCGTCTTCTTCACGGACGACGAGGCCCGCGCCCTCGCCGGTGGCCGGATCGACTCCATCGGCGTGCTGCCCGACCCCGGCACGCGGGCCGCCGCGGTCGCGGACGCGGTGCGCGCCGAGATCGGCGACCGCGCCGAGGTCCTGACCGGCGAACGCCGGGGACTGGCCGAACTGCCCGGCACCCTCGCCAGCCAGCGCACCGTCGTCATCCTCGCGGCCGTCTTCGGCTCCTCCGTCGTCCTGATCGTCATGTTCGGCGTCGCGTCCACCCTCGGCCTCTCCCTCCAGCAGCGCGCCCGCGAGATGGCCCTGCTGCGCGCCGTCGGCTCCACCCCGCACCAGCTGCGCCGCATGATCCTCGCCGAGACGGCCGTGCTGTCGGTGGGCTCCGTGCTGCTCGCCCTGCTGCCCGGCTACGCCATCGGACGGCTGCTGTTCGGGGTGCTGACGTCCAGCGGCGTGGTGTCGTCGGCGATCGTGTACCACGCCGGATGGATGCCGATGGCCGTCGGAGCCGTCGTCACCGTGCTCGCCGCGGCCGGCGCCACCCGGTTCGCCGGACGGCGCGCCGCCCGCACCGAACCGGTCGCCGCGCTGGCCGAATCCACCGCCGGCACCCGGTGGTTCAGCGTGCCGCGGCTGCTGCTCGCGCTGTTCTTCCTCGCCAACGGCATCGGCCTGGCCGTCGCCACCGCCACCGTCATGGACGACGGCCCCACCCTCGCCAGCACCGCCGGGCCCGCCTCCGTGCTGTTCTGCATCGGCCTCGCCCTGCTCGCCCCCGGCATCACCAAGGTCATGGTCGCGCTGCTCCGCCTGCCGGTGCGGGCGTTCTCCGGACTCTCCGGTCAGCTGGCGCTGCGCAACGCCGCCACCGCCAACGTCCGCATGGCGGGCGCGGTCGCGCCGATCGTCCTGCTCATCGGCATCGCCACCGGCACCCTGTACATGCAGTCGACCGAGGACCACGTCTCCCGGACCTCCTACGACCGCAACATCCTCGCCGACTACGTCCTCGACTCCACGACCGGCGGATTCGCACCCGGTGTCGTCGACCGGGTGCGCGCCACGCCCGGGGTGGCCGCGGCCTCCGAGTTCGTCACCAGCCGCGGCTTCGTGGACCGCGCCGGCGGCCCGGACCAGGTCGACCTGCGCGGCGTCTCCGCCGACGGCGTGCGGCAGAGCCTGGACCTGCCCGTCGTCGCCGGCTCCCTCACCGGCCTGCGCGGCGACACCGTGGCCCTGTCCGACAAGAAGGCCCGGGAGTACGGGGTGAAGGTCGGCGAGCGACTGCCGATGCACCTCGGGGACGGCACCGCCGTACGCCCCACCGTCGTGGCCCTCTACCGGGACAACCCCAAGCAGGAGTACCTGACGCTGCCCGCGGCCACCCTCGCGCCGCACACCGGTGACGGGCTGCCGCACCAGATCCTCGTCCGCACCGCGCGCGGCGCCGGAGCCGGCGTCCACGAACGCCTCACCGCGCTGGCCGCCGGGGTGCCCGGCACCGAACTGGACGACAGCTCCTCGCTGGCCGGCCGCAACAACCAGATCCAGCAGATCCTGGTCTCCGCCAACTACACCATCGTCGCCATGATCGTCGGATACGCCGCGATCACCGTCGTCAACACCCTGGTGTCCGTCACCCGGAAACGGCGCGCGGAGTTCGGCCTCCAGCGGCTCACCGGCGCCACCCGCGCCCAGGTGCTCGGCATGCTGACCGTGGAGGGCCTGCTGACCGGCGTCGTCGCCACCGTCCTCGGCACCGTCGCCTCCGCGACGACCATCGTCCCCTACAGCCTCGTCAAGAGCGACTCCTACCTGCCCTCCGGATCCATCGGCATCTACCTCGCCATCGTCGGCGGATCGCTGCTGCTGGTGTTCGGCGCCACGCTGCTGCCGTCCTGGCGCGGCATGCGCAGCCCCGCCGTGGAGACGGTGAAGGCGGCGTGAGCCACCCCCTGGCCGGGCCGTCCCCGCTTCCCCCGGGCGGGGGCGGCCCCTCCTTGGCGGGCGGCCGGGAATGGGAGCATGAGGACATGAAGACTGTGCCGGTCACGTGGCGCGGCCGACTCGGCCGCGCCACCGTGGACACCCTGGTCGGCGTGGCCATCGCCTGCGGAGCGCTGCTGTCGGTCGTCCTGTTCGTCACCACCACCTACTTCATCGTCCTGTGCCTCATCGGCATCGGCTTCCTGGCGCTGCCCTACCTCACCCGGGCCGTGCGATGGCTGTGCGACCTCAACCGGCGGGCCGCCGCGCGTTCCGGCGTCCCGGTGGAGCGGCCCTACCGGCCCGAGCCGGAGGAGATCGAGAAGGACATCGTCGGCTGGACGCGGCGCTGCAAGTGGATCCTCGCCGACCCCGCGACCTGGCGGGACCTGCTGTGGCTGCTCCTCAACTGCGTCGTCGGCCTCGTCGGGTTCGTCCCGGCCGCGCTGCTCTACTACGCGGGGGAGGGGCTGTTCCTCGCCTGCGGCCTGTGGCGGCCCCTGGCGCGGGACGGGCACGGCCGCTGGTACTCCTTCGTCACCGTCGACAGCTGGCCGGCGGCGCTCGCCGCGGCCCTGCTCGCGTTCGTCGTGCTCACCGGCTGGGTGTTCCTCGGCCCGCTCGTCCTGAAGGGCTACGCCTACTTCGTCCGCCTGCTGCTCGGCCCCACCCGCCAGTCCCGACTGGCCTCCCGTGTCCAGCACCTGTCCGAGACCCGCTCCGGCGCCCTGGACATCCAGGCCGCCGAACTGCGCCGCATCGAACGCGACCTGCACGACGGAGCCCAGGCCCGGCTCGTCAGCCTCGGCCTCCAACTCGGCGCCGTGGACCGGAAGATGAACCAGGACCCGGAGGAGGCCCGGCGGCTGCTGCGGCAGGCCCGCACCTCGTCGGTGCAGGCGCTGCGCGAACTGCGCGACCTGGTCCACGGCATCCACCCGCCGGTCCTCGCCGAACGGGGCCTGCCCGACGCCCTGCGCGCCCTGGGCCTGGCCAGCCCGCTGCACGTCACCGTGGTGGTGGACCTGCCCGGCAGACTGCCCGACCCGGTCGAGTCCGCCGTGTACTTCGCGGTGTCCGAGCTGCTCGCCAACGCCCTCAAGCACGCCGACGCCCGGCGCGTGGAGGTCGTCGCCTGGCGCGAGGAGGACATGCTGCACGCCCGGGTCACCGACGACGGCCGCGGCGGCGCCGACGCGTCGGCCGGGAGCGGCCTCGCGGGCATCCGGCGCAGGCTGGCATCCTTTGACGGGGTCCTGGAGATCGACAGTCCACCGGGCGGTCCGACCGTGATGAAGATGGAGTTGCCGTGCGCGTTGTCCTCGCCGAAGACCTCTTCCTCCTGAGGCAGGGGATCATCCAGCTGCTGGAGGCGTACGACTTCGAGGTGGCCGCCGCCGTCGACAACGGCACGGACCTCGCCGCCGCGATCACCGAGCACCGGCCCGACATCGCCATCGTCGACGTACGGCTCCCGCCCACCTTCACCACCGAGGGCCTCCAGGCCGCCCTGCGTGCCCGCCGGGAGCGGCCCGGCCTGCCGATCCTCGTCCTCTCCCAGCACGTGGAGCAGATGTACGCCCGGGAACTGCTGGCCGACGGCACCGGCGGCATCGGCTACCTGCTCAAGGACAGCGTGCTGGACGACGAGCAGTTCATCGACGCCGTGCGCCGCGTCGCGGCCGGCGGTACCGCCATGGACACCGCCGTCGTCGCCCAGCTGATGACCAGTCACTCCCGGGACGAGCCGCTCGCCGCGCTCACCGCCCGCGAGCGCGAGGTGCTGGAGCTGATGGCGGAGGGCTGCTCGAACACGGCGATCGCCCAGCGGCTGACCATCACCGAGGGCGCGGCGGCGAAGCACATCTCCAACATCTTCACCAAGCTGATGCTGCCGCCGTCGAGCGACAGCAACCGCCGGGTGCTCGCCGTGCTGGCCTACCTCAACGCCTGAGCGGGCCGGTTGGGGCGGGTAGGGGTGGTCCGCCCCCGCCCCGGGCGTGAGACTGCTGGGGCACCGCCCCGCGCCGAGCGCCCCAGCCCAGGAAGGGAACGCCCGCCCCCATGACCACGCTCACCGAGCAGGACAGCCTCTGGATCCGCCGCTACCATCCCCGCCCGGACGCGGCGGCCAGGCTGGTGTGCCTGCCCCACGCGGGCGGCTCGGCGACCTTCTACCACCCGGTGTCGGCGAAGATGCCGGCCTCCGTGGACGTGCTCGCCGTGCAGTACCCGGGGCGCCAGGACCGCCGTGGCGAGCCGTGCGCCACGACCATCGGCGAACTCGCCGACCAGGTCACCGCCGTGCTGCTGCCCTGGGCGAACCGCCCCCTGGTCCTCTTCGGGCACAGCATGGGCGCCACCCTCGGCTTCGAGGTCGCCCGCCGGCTGGAACGCGACCACGGCATCGTCCCGCGCGCACTGTTCGCCTCCGCCCGGCGTGCCCCTTCCTGCCCGCGCCACGAGACGGTCCACCTGAGCGACGACGACGGACTCGTCGAGGAGATGCGCCGGCTGAGCGGCACGGACGCGTCGATCCTCGACGACGAGGAACTGATCCGCATGGCCCTGCCCGCGATCCGCGCCGACTACCGCGCGGCAGAGACCTACGTCTACGAGCCGGGCCCGAACCTGGCCTGCCCCATCGTCAGCCTGGTCGGCGACGACGACCCCAAGGTCACCGTGGACGAGGCCCGCGCCTGGTCCCGCCACACGGACACGGCGTCCGAGTTCCACGTGTTCCCGGGCGGGCACTTCTACCTGACGGCGCACGCCCAGGACGTCCTGGGGCTGCTGGCGAAGTGGACGGTGCGCTCGTGACGTCGGTGCTGATCACCGGGTGCAGCAGCGGCATCGGCCTGGAGACGGCGCTGGCGTTCGCACGGCGCGGTGACCGCGTCCACGCCTGCGTCCGGGACCCCGCCGGCGCGCAGGAGCTGCTGCGGCGCGCCCGCGCCGAGGACCTGACCCTCGACGTCCCCCGGCTGGACGTCACCGACGACGCGTCCGTCACCGCCGCCGTCACCGCCGTGCAGGACCGGCACGGACCCGTCGAGGTGCTGGTCAACAACGCGGGCATCGACCGGACCGGCCCCGTCGAGACGATGCCGCTCGACCGGGCGCGGGAGCTGATGGAGACCAATCTCTGGGGCCCGCTGCGCGTGTCCCGTGCCGTGCTGCCCGGCATGCGGGCCCGGGGCAGCGGGGTCATCGTGAACGTCTCGTCCCTCGCCGGACGGACGTTCGCCGTGCCGCACGGCGGGTTCTACGCGGCGAGCAAGGCCGCCCTGGGAGCGCTCAGCGAGGCCCTGTACGCGGAGGTCCAGCCCTTCGGCGTCCGGGTGGTGTGCCTGGAACCCGGCAGCTTCGCCTCCCGCATCCAGGGCAGGTCCGTCGCCGGCGCCACCGGCGCGGAGCGGTGCGAGGACGATCCGTACCGCGCGGACCACGCCTGGCTGGCCCGGTTCCTCACCCGCGTCGCGGAAGGCGCCGCCGACTGCGCGGAGGCGGCCGAGGCCGTCGTCGCCGCCGCCGACGACCCCGGCACCGCGCTGCACACGGTGGTCGGCAAGGACGCGGAGGCGGCCCTGGGCTTCCTGGCGGGCGTCTCCTACGAGGAGTGGCTGCCCCGCTTCCTCGGCCGGGCCGAGTCCCTGGCGGGGCCCCGGCCCGCCCCGTGAACGAGCGGCCGCCGGTACGACGCGGGCCTCGGAGGTGGCAGCCACCTCCGAGGCCCGCGCCGTACCGGCGGACGCTCAGCCGTGCACGCGGATCGACTGCGCCGGGCACAGGTCGGCGGCCTGGTGGACCGCCTCGTGGTGATCCGCGGCCGGCTCCTCCCGCAGCACCAGGACGAGGCCGTCGTCGTCCTGGTCGAACACCTCGGGGCTGAGCATCGCGCACTGGCCCGAGCCCACGCACCGGTCCCGGTCGGCGGTGACACGCATGAGGGGGACTCCGTTCGGGTCGGCCGTCACCAGGTGACGGGGAGTTCGTAGACGCCGTAGACCATGGCGTCGTCCTTGAAGCGCAGTTCCTCCGGCTCGGCCGCCAGCCGCAGTCCCGGGACGCGGCGCAGCAGCGTGCCGTAGACCGTCTCCAGCTCCACCCGGGCCAGGTTGGCGCCGATGCACTGGTGGATGCCGTAGCCGAAGGCCAGGTGGCTGCGGGCCTCCTTGCGGCGGATGTCGAGGGTGCCCGGGTCGGGGAAGACGGACTCGTCGTGGTTGGCGGCGTTGTTCAGGGCGAGGATGCCCTCACCGGCGCGGATGGTGACGCCGCCGACCTCGATGTCCGCCACCGCCACCCGTGCCGTGCCGGAGTCCGAGATGGAGAACACCCGCAGCAGTTCCTCGATGGCGTTGGGCAGGAGCGCGGGGTCGTCCCGCAGCGCCGCCATCTGCTCGGGGTGCTGGAGCAGGGCCAGCACCCCCAGGGCGATCATGTTCGCCGTCGTCTCATGGCCGCCGACCAGCATCAGCCGGGCCATCGTCACCACGTCGGCGTGGTCGGCGACCTGCTCCGTGCGGTTCTTCTCCAGGAACCGGCTGATGAGGTCGTCGCCCGGCTCGTTCTCCTTGAGGGTGACGAGCTTGTCGAGGTACGTGTCCAGGGCCTGCACCGCCGCCCCGTACTCCGCCGGGCTCAGATCGTGGTTCATCATCGCCGCCGACCACTCCTCGAACTGCGCGTGGTCCTCGTAGGGCACGCCGAGCAGTTCGCAGATGACGAGGGACGGCACCGGCAGCGCGAGCGCGGTGACCAGGTCCACCGGGCCCCCCTTCGCCAGCATCGCGTCCACGTGCTCGTCCACGATCTGCTGGATGCGCGGGCGCAGCTCCTTCACCCGCCGCGCGGTGAACTCCGGTATGAGCATGCGCCGTTGGGCGGTGTGCTCCGGCGGGTCCATGTTGAGCATCATGAGCCGGACCTGCGCCAGCATCTCCTCGGGGATGTGGAACTGGTGCGGGTAGCCCGGCAGTTTCAGGTTGGAGCTCACCCGGCTGTCGCCCAGCACCTGCCGGACGTCCTCGTGCCGGGTGACCAGCCAGGCCGGCTTGCCGTTCACCTTCAGCGCGGCACGCGAGACGGGGTCGTCCGCGCGCATCCGGGCGTACTCGCGCGGCTCGCTGAACGGGCAGGTGCGCCGCATCGGGAACCGCGGGAGCGGCTCGTCCGTCTCGGGCAGGGCGTCGGCGGACTGGGTCATGGCTGCCTTTCGGAACGTGTCGGTGACGGAAGCGGGGTACGGGGGCGGGGTCGCGGTGTCACCAGGTGACGGGCAGCTCGTACAGGCCGTAGACGATCGCGTCGTCCTTGAACCTCAGCTCCTCGACCGGGGCGGCCAGGCGCAGCGTGGGCACGCGCCGCAGGAGCGTCGAGTACACGACGTCCAGTTCCATGCGCGCCAGGTTCTGCCCGATGCACTGGTGGACGCCGTAGCCGAACGCGAGGTGGCTGCGGGCCTCGCGCCGCACGTCGAGCCGGTCGGGGTCGGGGAACACGCGCTCGTCGTGGTTGGCCGCGTTGTTCAGCGGCAGGATGCCCTCGCCGGCCCGGATGGTCACCTCGCCCAGCTCGATGTCCTCCAGGGCGACCCGGGCGGTGCCCGCGTCGGAGATGGAGAAGAAGCGCAGCAGCTCCTCCACCGCCTTCGGCATCAGCTCGGGCTCCTCGCGCAGGGCCGCGAGCTGGTCGGGGTGCTCCAGCAGGGCCAGCACACCCAGGGCGATCATGTTGGCGGTGGTCTCGTGCCCGGTGACCAGCATCAGCTTGGACATGCTGACGATGTCGGAGTGCTCCACCGCCGGTGTCTGCCGGTTGAACTCGATCAGCCGGCTGATCATGTCGTCGCCGGGCTCGTTCTCCTTGGCGGTGACCAGCCCGTCCACGTACCGGTCGAGCTCGTAGTGCGCGAGGCCTCGGTCCTCGTCGCTGATGTCGTGGTTCATGATGGCCCACGCCCACTCCTCGAACCGGCCGTGGTCCTCGTAGGGCACGCCGAGCAGTTCGCAGATGACGAGGGACGGCACCGGCAGGGCCAGCGCGGTGACCAGGTCGACCGGACCGTCCGCGCCCTTGGCGAGCATCTGGTCGATCTGCTGGTCCACGATCTGCTGCACCCGGCCGCGCAGCTCGCGCATCCTGCGGACGCTGAACTCCGGTGCCAGCATGCGGCGTTGCACGGTGTGGTCCGGCGGGTCCATGGAGAGGAAGGTCAGCGGCACCGACTGGAGCGTCTCCTCCGGGACCGGCACCTGGAGGGGATATCCGGGCAGCTTCAGATTGGCGCTGACCCGGGAGTCGCCCAGGATCTTCTTGTACAGGTCGTGGCGGGTGACCAGCCAGGCGGGCTTGCCGTTCACCTTCAGCCGGGCCCGGGAGACCGGCTCGGTCTCGCGCAGCCCGGAGTAGGCGGCCGGCGGGCTGAAGGGGCAGGCCCGCCGCATCGGGAACTCCGGCAGCGCGGCCCCGTCGGCCGGTTCGGCAGGTGCAGTCATCATGTCCTCATCGCACGGAGGGAGCGGGACACGCCGGTATCGGAGCGGGTCCGGGCCCGGCGCCGGTGCGGCGCTGTCAGCCGCCCCTCGCACGCTAAGCAGCCACGACCGGGGCCCCAACCCCTAGGCGCCCCTAGGCACCGCTGCCCGTGACATGCGGGTGCGCGCGACGACACCCAGGGCCGGGGACGGCCGCGGCTCCTGGTGACGGGAGCCGCCGAGGGCGCCCATGCCGCTGGCCGGTGAGCCATTCGAGTGGGTGGTGGGCGCGGCCGGTGTGGGCGAGCTCGCCGCCGGTGGTGGTGCCGGTCGTAGGCGAAGGCGGACGCGCTGCGTGTGGGTGAGGTTGTCGGCGTGGGGGAGGCGGGTGCGCTTCGTGTGGGCGAGCTTGCCGCCGTGAGCTAGGCGGGCCCTTCCGTGTGGCGAGGTTGTCGGCGTGGGGAGGCGGGTGCGCTGCGGGTGCGGGGTGGATGCCTTCCGTGTGGGCGAGCTTGCCGCCGTGAGCTAGGCGGGCCCTTCCGTGTGGCGAGGTTGTCGGCGTGGGGGAGGGGGGTGCGCTGCGGGTGGGTGGGGTGGACGCCTTCCGTGTGGGCGAGCTTGCCGCCGTGAGCTAGGCGGGCCCTTCCGTGTGGCGAGGTTGTCGGCGTGGGGGAGGCGGGTGCGCTCCGGGTGGGCGAGTGGACGCCTTCCGGGTGGGCGAGGTTGCCGCCGTGGTGGAGGCGGACGCCTTCCGGGTGGGCGAGGTCGCCGCCGTGGCGGGGCACATGCGGCCCGTGGGCGTGAGCCTGCCGCCGGTGGGGTACCGGCCGTGGGCAGGGTGGGCCCCCCGGCGGGCGGCGTCCCGGCCGGGGCGCACGTCCCCGCGCTCACCTCGCCGCTCGTCCGGCCGCGCGGAGCCGCAAGCACGCCGCGGCTCGCGGCCGGGCCGTGGCCCCACCGCCCGCCGACCCCTAGACGCCGCCTCCCGGACGGCCCCCGCCTAGGGGCGGCTAGGGGTCCGGCGGCGGCACGGCGGCGGTTAGCGTCGGCTGCGGAACACGGGCAGAGACACGGCGCACCGGACGGGGGCACGGACCCCGCCGCCCCGGCTCTCCCGGTCCCGGCCGGCGTCCCGTCCCCGGCCGCCGCCGAAGTCCCGCAGCCGAGCAGAGGTGATCAGCGTGTCCCCGGATCCCAGCGCGAAGGGCACCGTCCCCTTCGGGGAGTACCGGACCTGGTACCGGGTGACCGGTGAACTCGGCGCGGGACGCCCGGCGGTCGTCGCCGTGCACGGCGGCCCCGGCAGCACCCACGACTACCTGCTGCCGCTGGCCAGGCTCGCCGAGGACGGCTGGCCCGTCGTCCACTACGACCAGCTCGGCAACGGCGGATCCACCCATCTGCCCGACAAGGGCGCCGAGTTCTGGACCGTCGAGCTGTTCGAGAGGGAACTCGCCAACCTGATCGAGCAGTTGGGAATCGGCGACGACTACGTGCTGTTCGGCCAGTCCTGGGGCGGCCCCCTGTGCGCCCGGCACGCCATGACCGCCCCGGCCGGACTGCGCGGACTGGTCATCGCCAACGCGCCCGCCTCGTACCCCGTCTGGCTCCAGGAGATGGCCCGCCTGCGCGCCGAGCTGCCGCCGGACGTGCAGGAGGCGCTGCTGCGGCACGAGGCCGCCGGCACCTACGACAGCGAGGAGTACCTGGCCGCGATGCGGGTCTTCTACGACCGCCACGTGTGCCGCGTGACGCCCTGGCCCCGGGACTTCCTGTCCTCCTTCATGGAGATCTACAACGACCCGACCGTCTACTACGCCATGAACGGACCCAACGAGTTCCATGTCATCGGTTCGCTCAAGGACTGGTCGATCGTCGAAGACCTGCACCGCGTCCGCACGCCGACCCTGCTGATCAGCGGTCGCCACGACGAGGCCACGCCGGCCGTCGTCCAGCCGTACCACGACGGCATCCCCGGAGCGCGCTGGGAGATCTTCGAGGAGTCCAGCCACCTCCCCCACCTGGAGGAACCGGAACGGTTCTTCGAAGTGATGACCGACTTCCTCAAGAGCCTCTGACATCCACGCGTCCGTGAAAGGGGGCGGAGAACCCGCCATGGCACACGACACCGCGCTCGTCTTCCCCGGCATGGGCCCCGTCCCGTTCGCCGAGGTCGGCAGGTTCATGGTGGCCAACCCCTTCGCCCGGGACCTGGTCGACGTCGCCGACGAGGCGCTCGGCTACTCGCTCGTGGACGCCTTCCGGACCTCCCCGGGCGACTACTCCGAGGCCGCCCAGGTCGCCTTCCTCGTCAACTGCCTGGCCTGCGCCCACTGGGCCCGGGACCACCTCGGCGTGGAACCCGGCATCGTCGCCGGGCCCAGCTTCGGCGAGAAGGCCGCCCTCGCCTGGTCCGGCGCCCTGGAGCTGCCCGACGCGATCCGGCTGACCGCCGAGATCGCCCGCTGCCTGGAGGAGTACTTCGCCGAGGAGCACCAGGACAAGGTCACCCTGTCCTTCGTCCGCGCCCCCCGCGACGGACTCGACGCGATCCTCGCCGACCTCGACGCGGCGGGGGAGTGGCACGAGATCTCCTGCCACGTCGACGACGGCTTCTACATGGTCTCCCTGTCCGAGCACCGCGTGGAGTGGATGCAGGAGCGGCTGCGCGCCATCGGCAGCCTCCCGCTGTACACCATGCGGCCCCCCATGCACGCGTCGGCCTTCCGCCCCCTGCGCGACAAGGCCGCGCGCGAGGTGGTGTCCCGCTACACCTTCGCCGACCCCGAGCTGCCCGTCGTCGCCGACCAGGACGGCAGGCTGCTGCGCACCGGCGAGGAACTGCGCACCATGCTGCTCGACGGCTTCGACCACGCGATGAACTGGCCGAGCGTCACCACGGCCCTCAAGGACGCGGGCGTCCGCCGCGTGTGCGTCGCCGGGCCCGACAGCCTCTTCGGCCGGGTCCCCAGCACGACCCGCCAGTTCGACGTCGTCGCCGCGCAGCCGCGGCTGGCGATGACCCCCCGGCGCCGCTCGCGCGCCGCCTGACCCCCCGACACGTTGGAGGCACCCATGTGGGACGACCGGTTCGAACAGATACTCCGCCCCTTCCTGCCGTTCCTTCCGCCGCAGGAGGAGCTGACGCCGGAATCCGACCTGAAGGACCTCGGCCTGGACTCCCTCGGCACCGTCCAGCTCCTCGGCACGCTGGAGGAGGACTACCAGGTCCGCTTCCGCGACAGCGCGCTGACCATGGACACCTTCCGCACCGCCGGCGTGCTGTGGGACACCGTGCGCGGCATGCTCCAGAGCACCGCGAGCTGACGGGACGGCCACCGTGCACCCCACCATGGACGGCACGCTGTCCGGCCGGTTCGCGCGCGGCCTCGCCCTCGCCCCGGACCGGCCCGCGCTGCGCGCCGACGGCGTCGAGCTCACCTACCGCGAACTGCACGAGCGCGCCCTGCTGCTGGCCGGCTCGCTGCTGGCCGGGCTCCCCGGGCGGCAGCGAGCCGTGGGGGTCCTCGCCGGCAAGGGACCCACGGCGTACGCGGCCCTGCTGGCCGGCCTGTACAGCGGCGTCACCGTCGTACCCCTCCAGCCGGCCTTCCCCGCCGCCCGCACCCGGCAGATGATCGAGGCCGCCGGGGTCGGCGCGCTGCTCGCCGACGACGACGCCCTGCCCGCCCTGACCGCGCTGCACGAGGCCGGGGTCACCCTGCCGACCCTGTTCGCGCCCGGCGGGCACCCCATGCCGGCACTCGCCGTCGACCCGGACAGCGCCCTGAAGGCGCCCCTGCCGGCCCGGCCCTCCGACATCGCCTACGTGCTGTTCACCTCCGGCTCCACCGGCCGGCCCAAGGGCGTTCCGGTCACCCACGCCAACACCGCGCACTACTTCCGCCTGCTCGACGAGCGCTACGACTTCGGGCCGCACGACGTCTTCTCGCAGACCTTCGACCTCAATTTCGACTGCGCGATGTTCGACCTGTTCTGCGCCTGGGGCGCCGGCGCCGCCGTCGTACCGGTCCCGGCGCGGGCGTACGCGCGCCTGCCGGAGTTCGTGGCCGAGCAGCGGATGACCGTGTGGTTCTCCACGCCCAGCGCGATCACCCTGGCGCGCCGCACCGGCGGACTCGGGCCGGGCGCGCTGCCGTCGCTGCGGTGGAGCTTCTTCGCGGGGGAGGCGCTCAGCTGCAAGGACGCCGAGGACTGGGCCGCCGCCGCACCGGGCGCCACCCTGGAGAACCTGTACGGCCCCACCGAGCTCACCATCACCGTCACCGCGCACCGCTGGACGCCGGGCCGCTACCCGAACGACATGGTGCCCATCGGCGCCGTCCACCCCGGCCACGCGACGCTGCTGCTGGACCCCTCCGGCGCGCCCACCGCCCGGGACGAGGGCGAACTGTGCGTCGCCGGACCCCAGCTGACCCCCGGTTACCTCGACCCGGCCGACGACACCGGACGGTTCCTGGAACACGACGGCCACCGCTTCTACCGCACCGGCGACCGCGTCCGGCGGGCCGGTGACGGCGGCTGGATCTACCTGGGCCGCCAGGACGCCCAGGTCCAGGTGCACGGGGTGCGGGTGGAACTCGCCGAGGTGGACGCCGCCGTGCGCACCTGCCCGGGCGTCGAGGACGCCGTGACCGTGGCGGTGCCCGTGGACGGCACGGTGGAGCTGGCCGTCTTCCACACCGGCGAGCCCGTGCCCCCGGCCCGGCTCGCCCGGCACCTGCGGGAGCTGCTGCCCGCCGGGGTCGTCCCGCGCGCCTTCCACCACCTGGACGCGCTCCCGCTCAACTCCAACCGCAAGACCGACCGCAGGAAGCTCGCCTCCCAGGCCACGGCCATGCGGCAGACCACCGGGGCGGGACGCACACACGAAAGGCGGCAGGAGTCGCAGTGAACGGTCAACCCACAGCCCAGGCCCGTACCGACGCCCGGGTCCACGACCTGCTCGACGAGGCCACCGCCGAGCGCCCCGACGCCCCGGCGGTCACCGACGGCACGGGCCGCTGGACCTACCGGGAACTCGCCGCCCACAGCCACGCCGTCGACGCCTGGCTGGAGGAGCGCGGCATCGGCCACGGCGACCGGGTCCTCGTCCAGCTGCCCAGCACCCGCGAACTGGTCGCGCTGCTGTACGGCACCGCGCGCCGGGGCGCCGTCCTGGTCCCCGTCAACACCGGCATGAAGGACTACCACCTGCGGTCGGTCGCCGAGAACGCCGACCCCGCGCTGGTCGTCGTCAGCGACCCGGCCGTCGACCGGATCACCGCCCTCGCCGGCGGCGTCCCGGTCCTCGGCCTCGGCGAGGCGTGGCGGGAGATCACCGCGCTGCGGGTGCGGGGCGCCCGCTCCGGCGGAGCGGACGTCGACCCCGAGGACATCGCCGTCCTCGTCTACACCTCCGGCTCCACCGCCGCGCCGAAGGCCGTCATCTGCCCGCACGGCCGGATGGTCTTCGCCACCGAGGCCATCAACCTGGAACTCGGCTACCGCCCCGACGACGTGGTGTTCTGCCGTTTCCCCATCTCCTGGGACTACGGCCTGTACAAGGTGCTGCTCACCGCGGCCGGCCGCTGCGAGATCGTGCTCGCCGACGGCGAGTCCGACCTGGTGCTGCTGCGCCGCATCCGCGAGAGCGGCGCCACCATCGTGCCCATCGTGCCGTCCCTGGCCACCATGATCTGCGCCCTCGCCGAACGCGAAACCGGCCGGGAGTCCCGGGTGCGCATGTTCACCAACACCGGTGCCGCGCTGCCGAAGTCCGCCGCCGACGGGCTGCGCACCGCGTTCCCGGGTGCCGAGGTGATCATCCAGTTCGGGCAGACCGAGTGCAAGCGCGTCTCCGTGCTGCCGCCCGCCCACCAGGACGCCAGACCGGACTCGGTCGGCCGTCCGCTGCCCGGCACCCGCGCCTTCGTCGTGGACGACGAGGGCAACGCGCTGCCGCCCTGGCAGACCGGCGAGATCGTGGTCGAGGGGCCGCACGTCATGCCCGGCTACTGGCGCGCGCCCGAACAGACCGCACGCGCCTTCCGGCCCGCGCCCGGCGGCGGACTGCGGCTGCACACCGGCGACTTCGGCCATGTGGACGAGGACGGCTTCCTGTACTACGAGGGCCGCCGCGACGACATGTTCAAGCACAAGGGCGTGCGCATGAGCACCACCGAGATCGAGAGCGCCGCCACCGACGTCCCCGGCGTCCGCGCCGCCGCCGTCCTGCCGCCCGCCCCCGGCCGCGACCTCGCGGTGTTCGCCGAGGGCGACATCGACCCGCACACCCTGCTGAAGGAGCTGTCCCTGCGGCTTGAGCCCGCCAAGGTGCCCGGCGTGAGCCGCGTCGTGGCCGAGCTGCCGCTGACCCCGCACGGCAAGCACGACCGCAAGCAGCTCGCCCGTCTCCTGGAAGGAACCACCCCGTGACCGGCCTCACCGAGCTGGCCGAACGCTTCGGCACCCCGTCCTACGTGTACGACCTGGACCGGGTGGCGGCGGCCCGCGACGACCTGTTCGCCGCGCTGCCCGACGAGGTCGAGGTGTTCTACGCCGCCAAGGCCAACCCGCACCCCGAACTGCTGCGCGAGCTGCGCTCCGGCGGCACCCGCGGCTGCCGCGTCGAGATCAGCTCCGTCGGCGAACTCGACGCGGCCCTGCGGGCCGGCTTCCCCGGCGACCGGATCCTCTACACCGGCCCCGGCAAGACCACCGGGGAACTGACCGAGGCGCTGACGCGCGGTGTCCGCCTGTTCTCCACCGAGTCCTACGGCGACCTGTGCCGCGTCGGCGAGAGCGCGCTCGGACTCGGCGTCACCGCCGACTGCCTGATCCGGGTCAACAACGCCACCGGCGCCGCCGCCACCAGCATCCGCATGACCGGCGTCCCCTCGCAGTTCGGCTTCGACAGCGAGACCCTGCCCGGCCTCGCCGCCGCACTGCGCGAGGTACCCGGCACCAGCATCGCCGGGCTCCACTTCTTCCCGCTGAGCAACGCCAAGGACGAGGCCAGCCTCGTCGCCGAGTTCCGCCACACCGTCGCCACCGCCGCCGCCCTCCAGGACGCCCTCGGCGTCAGCTTCCGCCTCCTCGACATCGGCGGCGGGTTCGCCGCGCCCTACGCGGTGCAGGGCGAGCGGCCCGTCTACGGCGGGCTCCGCGACGCCCTGGCCGAGGCACTGGACGAGCACTTCCCCGGCTGGCGGGACGGCGCACCGCAGATCGCCTGCGAGTCCGGCCGCTACCTGGTCGCCGACAGCGGCACGCTGCTGACCTCCGTCGTCAACGTCAAGGACAGCCGCGACACCCGCTACCTCGTCCTCGACGCCGGCATCAACACCTTCGGCGGCATGTCCGGACTCGGCCGCATCCTGCCCGTGTCCGTCGAGCCGTACGAGTCCGTCGGCGCGGACGGCACCCCGGCGAGCCTCGCCGGACCCCTGTGCACCCCGGGCGACCTGCTCGGCCGGAACGTCCCGCTGCCCGAGCTCGCACCGGGCGACCTGCTCACCGTGCCCAACGCCGGCGCCTACGGCCCCACGGCCAGCCTGCTGATGTTCCTCGGCCGGCCCGCTCCCGCCGAGATCGTCGTCCGCGGTGACGCCCTCGTCTCCGTCTCCCGCATCCAGCACACCCGCACCTACGACCACGGACAGGCCCTGTGATGAGCCCCTTCCCGACCGCCCCCGCCCCCGGCGACCAGCCCGTGCTCGTGGCCGGCGGCATCTCCGACTCCCACACCTGGAACCTCGTCTACCTCCAGCTCCTCCTGGAGGAGCACGGGCACCGCGTGGTCAACCTCGGCCCCTGCGTCCCGGAGGACCTGCTCATCACCGAGGCCCTCGCGCACCGCCCGGCCCTCATCGTGATCAGCAGCGTCAACGGCCACGGCTACCACGACGGCATGCGCACCGTCACCCGGCTGCGCGAACGCCCGGAGCTCGCCGGTGTGCCCGCCGTCATCGGCGGCAAGCTCGGCATCGCCGGCCCCTGCGGCGACGACGAGGTGGCCGCGCTGCGCGCCGCCGGCTACGACGCGGTGTTCGACGACAGCGCCGAGGGCGTCGCCGCCTTCCGGCGGATGCTCGACACGCTGCCGCAGCGGGCCCTGGTGTGACCGGCGTCGGGTTCGGCGCGTTCGTGCGCCGGGCTCACGACGCCGGCCACCTGGTGGTCCAGCCCCGGATGGGGATGAGCAGCCCGGCACGGATGCGGGCCGGGCTGCTCGCCACCCGGAGCGCCGCGGCGACCACCGTCGGCACGATCACCCTGGACAGCTACACCCGGGTCGGCGACCTGGAGTCGGCCGAACTGGCCGTCCTGGAGGGTGTCGCCCTCAACGGCTACCCGATCGTGAGCCACGAGACGACCACGACCCTGAGCGTCCTCGAAGGGATCCACGGACCCGACTTCCCGGTCCAGGTCCGGCACGGCTCGGCCGCGCCGCAGGACATCTTCCGGGCGCTGACGGCCGTCGGACTCGACGCCTCCGAGGGCGGACCGGTCTCCTACTGCCTGCCCTACGGCCGGGTCCCGCTGCGCGAGTCCGTCGCCCACTGGGCCGTCTCCTGCGAACTGCTCGCCGCACAGCGGGAGTCGGGCGGCGAACCACACCTGGAGACCTTCGGCGGCTGCGTCCTCGGCCAGCTCTGCCCGCCCGCCCTGCTCGTCGCGGTCAGCGTGCTGGAGGCACTGTTCTTCCGCCGGCACGGCATCCGCAGCATTTCCGTGAGTTACGCCCAGCAGACCGACCCGGGCCAGGACGCCGAGGCCGTGGCCGCGTTGCGCAGCCTATGCGCGCGACTGCTTCCGGACACCGAATGGCACGTCGTCGTCTACGCCTACATGGGGCTGTTCCCGGAAACCGAGCAAGGCGCCTACCGGCTGCTCGGAAAAGCGGCCGAACTCGCCGTCGCCAGCGGCTCCGAACGGCTCATCGTGAAAACCGTCGCGGAATCCCGCCGCATTCCGTCGATCGCGGAGAACGTCGCCGCCCTCGAATACGCCGCGGCCGTCGCGGCGCGCACGCCCCGCACCCCGCTCGACGGCACCGCCACCCAGACCTACGCCGAGGCGTCGGCCCTGGTGAACGCCGTGCTGGAGCTGGACGACGACCTCGGCGCCGCGCTGCTCACGGCGTTCGCCAGGGGATATCTCGACGTTCCCTACTGTCTGCATCCGGACAACGCCGGATTCAGCCGGAGTTACATCGCCGCGGACGGCCGGCTGTGCTGGGCCGACATCGGCAGGATGCCGCTGAACGGCGTCGCCGACGTACGCCCGGCCCGGGCCATCACCTCCACGGACCTGCTCGACTCGCTGTCCTATGTGCGCCGTTCGTTCGACCGGCACCACCCCGGGGACAGATGGCCGGTCGAGCTGCCGGCCCCTAGGGGTGCTTAAGGGTGTGGCCTTTCTGGGGCCGTCACTACGGTGTGGAAAAAGGAGAGGAAAACCGGTGTCGGCCGAAAGCGGAGATGCGTGGATGAACGGGCCCGGAACCGACTCAGCTCTGGCACGGCGGCTCGCCACGGCCGTACCGTCCCAGCACCGCAGGCTGGTGACCGAACTGGTGCGCACCGCCGTGACCGAGGCGATCGAAGCGGCCCGGCCGGGCACGGTGGACGGCCTCGACCCGGCCGCCCCGTTCGCCGCGCAGGGACTCGACTCCCTCGCCGCCGTCGACCTGCACCGGCGGCTGACCGAGCGGACCGGGCTCGACCTGCCGGTCGGTGTCGCCTACGACTGCCCGACCGTGCACGACCTCGCGGCCCGGCTGCTCGCCGAGGTCCACGGCACGACGGACGTCGCCGACGAGCCCGCCGTCGACGGCGGCGCCGACGAACCGATCGCGGTCGTCGGCATCGGCTGCCGCTTCCCCGGCGGCGTCTCCTCGCCCGCCGACCTGTGGCGGCTGCTCACCGAGGGCGGCGAGGTGCTGTCCGGCTTCCCGCAGGACCGCGGCTGGGACCTGGACGCCCTCTTCGACGAGGACCCCGAGGTGCCCGGCAGCGCCTACGTCCGCAACGGCGGATTCCTCGACACCGCCACCGAGTTCGACGCCGACTTCTTCGGCATCAGCCCGCGCGAGGCGCTCGGCATGGACCCCCAGCAGCGGCTCGTCCTGGAGACGTCCTGGCAGGCCCTGGAGGACGCCGGTATCGACCCCACGGGGCTGCGCGGCACCCCGGCCGGCATGTTCTTCGGTGCCGAGGTGCAGGAGTACGGGCCGCGCCTGCACGACGCCCCCGACGGGCTCGACGCCTACCTGCTCGCCGGTAACGCGGGCAGTGTCATCTCCGGCCGTGTCGCCTACGTGCTGGGCGCCGAGGGACCGGCCGTCACCGTCGACACCGCGTGCTCCGCCTCCCTGGTCGCCGTCCACCTGGCGTGCCGCTCGCTGCGGCAGGGCGAGTCCTCGCTGGCCCTCGCGGGCGGTGTCGCCGTCATGGGCGGTCCCGGTGTGTTCACCGCCTTCAGCCGGCAGCGGGGCCTCGCGCCCGACGGCCGCTGCAAGGCGTTCGCCGCCGCCGCGGACGGCACCGGGTTCGCCGAGGGCGTCGGTGTGCTCGTCCTGGAACGGCTGAGCGACGCGCGCCGCAACGGGCACCGCGTCCTGGCCCTCGTGCGCGGGTCGGCCGTCAACCAGGACGGCGCCTCCAACGGTCTCACCGCACCCAACGGCACCTCCCAGCAGCGGCTGATCCGCCGGGCGCTCGCCGACGCCGGCCTCACCGCCGCCGACGTCGACGTGGTCGAGGCGCACGGCACCGGCACCCGGCTCGGCGACCCCATCGAGGCGACCGCGCTCCTGGCCACCTACGGCCGGGGCCGGCCCGCCGACGCCCCGCTGCTGCTCGGCTCGGTCAAGTCCAACCTCGGCCACACCCAGGCCGCCGCCGGCGTCGCCGGCATGATCAAGACGATCCTCGCCATGCGGCACGGCCGGGTACCGGCGACCCTGCACGTCGACGCGCCCACCCCGAACGTCAACTGGGCGTCCGGCGCCGTCGAACTCGTCACCGAGGAACGCGCCTGGCCGCAGACGGGCCGGGCCCGGCGAGCGGGCGTGTCCTCGTTCGGCGTCAGCGGCACCAACGCCCACGTCATCCTGGAGGAGCCGGACCCCGCGGACGCCGGTTCGCCGCGGCGGCCGCAGTCCGGGGCCGAGAACGCCGGCACCGGCACCCGCCCGGCCCTGCCCGCCGGCACCCCCCTGCCCTTCGCCCTGTCCGCCCGCGGCGAAGCCGCCCTGCGGGCCCGTGCCGCCGAGCTGCTGCCCCTCGTGGACGAGACCGACCCCCTCGACCTCGCCCACTCGCTGGCCACCACCCGGGCCGCCCTCGACGACCGGGCCGTCCTCGTCGCCGCCGACCGCGACGAACTGCGCGCCGCACTGGAGGACCTGGCCTCGGGCGCCACCCCGCTCACCGCGCGCGTCGACGGCGAGCTGGCCTTCCTCTTCACCGGGCAGGGCAGCCAGCGGATCGGCATGGGCCGCGAACTGGCCGCCGCCCACCCGGTGTTCGCCGACGCCCTGGACGAGGTCTGCGCCCATTTCGACCTCCAGCTCGACCGGCCGCTGGCGGACGTCCTGTTCGCCGAGGCCGGCACCCCGGAGGCCGGGCTGCTGCACCGTACCGAGTACGCGCAGCCCGCCCTGTTCGCCGTGGAGGTCGCCCTCCACCGGCTCCTGGAGAGCTGGGGCCTCGTCCCGGACCAGCTCGCCGGGCACTCCGTCGGCGAGATCGCCGCCGCGCACGTGGCCGGCGTACTCACCCTCCAGGACGCGACGATCCTGGTCGCCGCCCGTGGCCGGCTCATGCAGGCGCTGCCCGAGGGCGGCGCCATGGTCGCCGTACGCGCCGCCGAGGACGAGGTCGCGCCGCTGCTCACCCCGCGCACCGGCATCGCCGCCGTCAACGGGCCCGCCTCCGTCGTGGTCTCCGGCGACGCGGACGACGTCGAGCGCATCGCCGCAGAACTCGCCGCGCGCGGTCACGACACCAAGCGGCTGAGGGTCAGCCACGCCTTCCACTCGCCGCTGATGGAACCGATGCTGGACGCGTTCCGGCGCGTGGTGAACGTTCTCGACTTCGCCGAGCCGCGACTGCCGGTGGTCTCCACCGTCACCGGCGGGCCCGTCACCACCGAGCTGTGCGACTCCGAGTACTGGGTGGAGCACGTACGCGCCCGGGTCCGCTTCCACGACGCCGTCCGCGCCCTCGCCGACGCCGGGGTCCGCACCTTCCTGGAGGTCGGCCCCGACGCCGTGCTGACCGCGATGGGCCCCGACTGCACCGACGTGCCCGACGCCGCCTTCCTGCCGGTGCTGCGGCGCGAGCGGCCCGAGGCCCGCGAGGCCGTCGGCGCGCTCGTCGCCGCCCACGCCCGGGGCGTCCCCGTCGACTGGCGGCGGCACTTCACCGGCCTCGGCGGGCGCCGGACCGACCTGCCGCCCTACCCGTTCCAGCGCCGCCGCTTCTGGCTGGAGCAGCGCGCCGCCACCGACGCGGCGGGCCTCGGCCAGCTCCCCGCCGGCCACCCGCTGCTGGCCGCCGTGGTGGCCGTCGGCGCCGAGGGCGTCGTACTGACCGGGCGGCTGTCCACCCGGACCCAGCCCTGGCTCGCCGACCACGTCATCGCCGGGCGGGTGCTGTTCCCGGGCACCGCCTTCGTCGAACTCGCCCTGCGCGCCGGCGAGCACGTCGGCGCGCACACCCTGGAGGAACTGACCCTCGGCGCCCCGCTCGTGCTGCGCGCCGACGAGGACGTGGCCGTCCAGGTCGCCGTGGGTGAACCCGACGAGGCCGGCCGCCGTCCCGTCACGGTGCACACCCGCGCCGACGACACCGCCCCCTGGACCCAGCACGCCGCCGGCGTCCTCACCGCCGCCGCCCCCGCCGCCACGGCCGGCCTGACCGAGTGGCCCCCGCCAGGCGCCCGGCCGCTCGACACCGCCCGCGTCTACGCGGACCTCGCCGACCAGGGCTACGGGTACGGCCCCGCCTTCCAGGGCCTGCGCGCCGCCTGGCGGCACGGCGACGACGTCTACGCCGAGGTCGCCCTGCCCGAGGAGGCCGCCGCCGACGCCGCGCGGTTCGGCCTGCACCCGGCCCTGCTCGACGCCGCCCTGCACGCCGCCGACCTCGACGCCCCGCCGCGCCCCGAGGTCCTGGTGCCGTTCGCCTGGAGCGGCGTCACCCTGCACGCCACCGGCGCCCCCGCCCTCCGCGTGAAGATCACCCGCGCGGGCGGCGACACCATCACCCTGCGCCTCGCCGACGCCACCGGCGCCCCGGTCGCCGACATCGAGGCCCTGGCCTCCCGTCCCGTACCGGCGGGCGACGTCCTGTACGCGGTGCGCTGGTCGCCGTACCCCCGACCGGCGACCAGCGCACCACCCCTGCGCACCGCCGTCCTCACCGGCTCCGTGGACGCCCTGCTCGACGGCCCCGCCCCGGACGCCGTCGTGCACCGCGTGCCCGGCCCGGCGGACGCCGACGCCACCACGGCGCGCGCCCACGTCCACCACGTCCTGCGGCTGCTGCGCACCTGGCAGGAGGACGAGCGCCTGGCCGGCACCCGGCTCGTCGTCGTCACCCCGCCCGGCAGCCCCGCCCACGCCGCCGTCCGCGGCCTGGTCCGGTCCGCCCAGGCGGAGAACCCCGGCCGCTACGTCCTCATCGAGCACGAACAGCTGCCCGGCGAGGCGGGCCTGCGCCAGGCCCTCGCCACCGGCGAACCCGAACTCTCCCTCGCCGACGGCGGGTTCACCGTGCCCCGGCTGACCGCCCAGCCCTCCGGCGACGAAGCCGCCGCCGACTGGGGCACCGTCCTCGTCACCGGCGGCACCGGCGGCCTGGGCGCGCTGCTCGCCCTGCACCTGGTCCGCGCCCACGGCGTGCGCCGCCTGGTGCTCGCCGGCCGCCGCGGCACGGCCCCCGGCCTGCACGCCGAACTCACCGCGCTCGGCGCCGAGGTGACCGTCGCCGCCTGCGACGTGGGCGACCGCGAGGCGCTGCGCCGGCTGCTCGCCGAGCACCCCGTCGACTCCGTCGTCCACGCGGCGGGCACCGTGCGCGACGGCGTCGTGGACAGCCTCACCGACGCGATGGTGGACGAGGTCTTCCACGCCAAGGCGCTGGGCGCCTGGCACCTGCACGAGCTGACCCGGGACCGCGACCTCGCCCACTTCGTGCTGTTCTCCTCCCTCGCCGCCGTCCTCGACGGCCCCGGCCAGGGCAACTACGCCGCCGCCAACGCCTACCTCGACGCCCTCGCCGCACACCGCGCATCCCTCGGCCTGCCCGCCACCGCGCTCGCCTGGGGCCTGTGGGACACCGACAGCGGCATGGGCGCCGCACTGGACGACGCCGCCCGCGAGCGCATCGCCGCCTACGGCGTCCCCGGCCTGTCCGCCGCCCGCTCCCTGGAGCTGTTCGACGCCGCCGTCCGCTCCCGCGCGCCCCACCTCGTCCCCGTCGAGATCGACGCCGCCGCCGTACGCCGCCGCCCCGACGGCGTACCGCCGCTGCTGACCGGCCTCGTCCGCCCGGTCACCCGCCGCGCCGCCGCCGGCGCCACGCCCGCCACGGCCACGGACGGACAGCTCGCGGCGCTGCCCGCCGCCGACCGTGACCGCGCCCTGCTCGACCTGGTGCGCACCGAGGTCGCGGCCGTCCTCCGGCACGACGGGCCGTCCGCCATCGACCCCGGCCGGGCCTTCACCGACCTCGGCTTCGACTCCCTGGCGGCCGTGGAGCTGCGCAACCGGCTGGGCACCGCCACCGGGCTGCGGCTGCCCGCCACCCTCGTCTTCGACCACCCCACCTCCCGCGCCCTGGCCGAGCACATCCGCGACACCCTCTTCGGCACCGGCCCGCAGCACACCCCCGCCGTCGCCACCCGCACCGCACCGGACGACGACCCGATCGCCATCGTCGGCATGAGCTGCCGCTACCCCGGCGGGGTGCGCTCCCCGGAGGACCTGTGGCGGCTCGTCGCCGACGGTGTCGACGCGGTCGGCGGCTTCCCGGCCGACCGCGGCTGGGACACCGAGGCGCTGTACGACCCCGAGCCGGGCACCCCAGGCCGCACCTACACCCGCGAGGGCGCCTTCCTCTACGACGCGGCCGAGTTCGACTCCGGCTTCTTCGGCATCAGCCCCCGCGAGGCCACCGCCATGGACCCGCAGCAGCGGCTGCTCCTGGAGGTGTCCTGGGAGGCGCTGGAGCGCTCCGCCATCGACCCGGACCGGCTGCGCGGCTCGCGCACCGGTGTGTTCGCGGGCGTCATGTACCACGACTACGGCACCTGGCTCGCCGAGGTGCCCGAGGACCTCGCCGCCTACCTCGGCAACGGCAGCCTCGGCAGCGTCGTCTCCGGCCGGGTCGCCTACACCCTCGGCCTGGAAGGACCGGCCGTCACCGTCGACACCGCCTGCTCCTCCTCCCTGGTCACCCTGCACCTGGCGGCGCAGGCCCTGCGGCAGGGCGAGTGCGACCTCGCCCTGGTCGGCGGCGTGACCGTCATGTCGACACCGGACACCTTCGTCGACTTCGCCCGGCAGCGCGGGCTGGCCGCCGACGGCCGCTGCAAGTCCTTCGCCGCCGCGGCCGACGGCACCGGCTGGGGCGAGGGCGTCGGCGTCCTCGTCGTGGAACGCCTCTCCGACGCGCGCCGCAACGGCCACCGCGTGCTCGCGCTGGTCCGCGGCTCCGCCGTCAACTCCGACGGCGCCTCCAACGGTCTGACCGCGCCCAACGGCCCCTCCCAGCAGCGCGTCATCCGCGCCGCGCTGGCCGCCGCCGGGCTCGGCCCCGCCGACGTCGACGCGGTCGAGGCGCACGGCACCGGCACCACCCTCGGCGACCCGATCGAGGCGCAGGCCCTGCTCGCCACCTACGGCCAGGACCGCGCCGAACCGCTGTGGCTCGGCTCGGTCAAGTCCAACATGGGGCACACGCAGGCCGCCGCCGGTGTCGCCGGTGTCATCAAGATGGTGATGGCGATGCGCAACGGGGTCCTGCCGCGGACCCTGCACGTCGACGCGCCGTCCCCCCAGGTCGACTGGGACGCCGGCGCGGTGCGGCTGCTCACCGAGCGGCGCCCGTGGCCCGCCCCCGACCGGCCGCGCCGCGCCGGTGTGTCCTCCTTCGGGATCAGCGGCACCAACGCCCACGTGATCCTGGAGGAGTTCGCCGAGCCCGAGCCCGCCGAGCCCGGACCCGCCACCGCCCCGCCGCTGCTCGCCCTGCCCGTCTCCGCCCGCTCGCCCGAGGCCCTGCGCGGCCAGGCCCGGCGTCTGCGCGAGCTGACCGGCACCACCGCGGCCGACCTCGGCCTGGCCCTGGCCACCACCCGCGGCACCCATCCGCACCGCGCCGTGCTCCTCGCCGGCGGCGACGACGAGGCCACCGCCGCGCTGGACGCCCTCGCCCACGGCACCGAGGCACCCGGGCTGCTCGTCACCGGCTCCGCCACCGACGGCACCCTGGCCTACCTGTTCTCCGGTCAGGGCGCCCAGCGCCCCGGCATGGGCCGCGACTGGTACGACGCCTTCCCCGTCTACGCCGAGCACTTCGACCGCGCCGCCGCCCTCTTCGACAAGCACCTCGAACGGCCCCTGGCCGAGGTCGTGTTCGGCGACGACCCGAAGACCCTGGAGCAGACCGCCTACACCCAGGCCGCGCTGTTCACCACCCAGGTCGCGCTCTACCGGCTGCTGGAGTCCTTCGGGCTGCGCCCCGACTGGCTGGCCGGCCACTCCGTCGGCGAGTTCGCCGCCGCGCACGTCGCGGGCGTGTGGTCGCTGCCGGACGCCGTCACCGCGGTCGCCGCCCGCGGCCGGCTCATGCAGGCGCTGCCCGAGGGCGGCGCGATGACCGCCGTACAGGCCACCGAGGAGGAGGTGGCGGCGCTGCTGGACGCGCGGTGCGGGATCGCCGCCGTCAACGGCCCCCGCGCCGTGGTCGTCTCCGGCGACGAGGACGCCGTCGCCCAGGTCGCCGCGCACTTCCCGACGGCCCGCCGGCTGCGCGTCTCGCACGCCTTCCACTCGCCCCGCATGGAACCCATGCTGGCCGCGTTCCGGGAGGTCATGACCGGCATCGAGGCCGCCGAACCGGACGTGCCGATCGTCTCCACCCTCACCGGCGACCCGGCCACCGCCGCCGAACTGGGCTCCGCCGACTACTGGGTACGGCACGTGCGGCAGACCGTGCGTTTCGCCGACGCCGTCACCACGCTGGCCGCGAAGGGCGCGGGCACCTTCCTCGAACTCGGCGCCGCTCCCGTGCTCACCGCCCTCGGCCCCGACTGCCTGCCGGACGCCGCGGACACCGCGTTCGTCCCGGCCGGCCGCAAGGACACCGACCCGCTGCGCGGCCTGCTGACCGCCCTGGCCACCGTGCACACCCGCGGCTTCGACGTCGACTGGGCGGCGCTCTACACGTCCTACGAGGGCCGCCCGGCCGAACTGCCCACCTACGCCTTCGAGCACCGCCGGTACTGGCTGCCCACGCCCGCCGTCGCGGTCGGCGACGCCGCCGGACACGGGCTCGCCGCGGCCGGCCACCCGCTGGTCAGCGCCCGCCTGGACCTGCCCGGGGACGCCGGGGTCCTGCTCACCGGCCGGATCTCCACCGCCACCCACCCCGTCCTCGCCGAACACGCCGTACTGGGCACGGTCCTCGTGCCCGGCGCCGCGCTGGTCGACCTCGCCCTGCACGCCGGACGCCTCACCGGACGCCCCGTCGTGGAGGAGCTGACCCTCCAGGCCCCGCTGGTGCTGGCCGCGGACACCGCCGTCCACCTCCAGGTCGCCACCGGACCCGACGGCACCGTCGAGATCCACTCACGCCCCGAGAACGCCCCCGCGGACGAGGGCTGGACCCGGCACGCCACCGGCACCCTCACCGGCTCCGCCACCGCGCCCCGGCCTACGCCCGGCGCCTGGCCGCCGCCCGGCGCCTGGCCGCCGCCCGGCGCCACCCCGCTCGACGTCACCGGCCTCTACCCCCGCCTGCACGCCGAGGGATACGACTACGGCCCCGTCTTCCGCGGCGTCAAGGCCGCCTGGCGGCACGGCGACTCGCTCCTCGCCGAACTCGAACTGCCCGACTCCGCACGGCAGGACGCCGCCCGGCACGCCCTGCACCCGGCCCTGCTGGACTCCGCCCTGCACGTCACCTCCCTCGCCGACGGCGAACCGGGCGAGACGGCCGACGGCATCGCCCTGCCCTTCGCCTGGACCGGCGTCGCCGCGCACGCCCAGGGCGGGCTCACCGCCCGCGTCCGCGTCACCCCCGGACCCGACGGCACCCGCATCGACCTCGCGGACGGCGAGGGCCGGCCCCTCGCCACCGTCGAGTCCTACGTCACCCGGCCGGTCACCGCCGACCGGCTCACCCAGCGGCAGCGCCACCTCTACGCCGTCACCGACGAACCGCTGCCCGAGGCCGCCGGACGCCCCGACCGCCGCACCTGGGCGGTCCTCGGCGACGACGACCTCGGCCTCGGCGTCCCCGTGCACACCGGCCTGGACGCGCTCGGCACTCCCGTGCCCGACGTGGTGATCCTGCCGGTCAGCGCGCCGCCCGCCGACGGCGAGCGACTGCCGGGCGCCGTGCGGGCCGTCCTCGGCCGCACCCTCCCGGTCCTGCGGGCCTGGACGGCCGACGACCGGTACACCGGGTCCGTGCTGGTGGTCCTCACCGGCGGCGGCCTCGCCGACGCCGCCGTGCACGGCCTGGTGCGGGCCGCGCAGGCCGAGGACCCCGGCCGCATCCTGCTCGTCGCACGGACCGGCCCCGAGGGCCCCGTACCGGACCGGGCCGCGCTCGCCGCCCTCCTCGACTCCGGGGAGCCGGAGGTCCGCTGGCGCGAGGGCCGCGCGCACGCCCCGCGCCTGGTGCGCGCCGACGACTCCCCGGCACCGGACCGCCCGTGGGGCACCGTCCTCGTCACCGGCGGCACCGGCGGACTCGGCGCCCTCGTCGCCCGCCACCTGGCCGCCCGGCACGGCGTCACCCGCCTGGTGCTCACCAGCCGCCGCGGACCCGGCGCGCCGGGCGCCGCCGGCCTGCGCGCGGACCTGGCGGAACTGGGCGCCGAGGCGGAGATCGTCGCCTGCGACGTGTCCGACCGCGCCGCGCTCGCCGCCCTGCTCACCGCACACCCCGTGGACAGCGTCGTGCACACCGCCGGCGTCCTGGACGACGGCCTGGTGGCCTCGCTGACCCCGGAGCGGCTGGACACCGTGCTGCGGCCCAAGGCGGACGCCGCCTGGCACCTGCACGACCTCACCCGGGACCGGGAACTGTCCCGCTTCGTGCTGTTCTCCTCGGCCGCCGGCACCCTCGACGCCTCCGGCCAGGGCAACTACGCCGCCGCCAACGTCTTCCTCGACGCGCTGGCCGCCCACCGCGCCGCCCTCGGCCGGCCCGCCACCTCCCTCGCCTGGGGACTGTGGTCCGGCGGCGGCATGGGCGCCACCCTGGACGAGAGCGGGGTCCAGCGCATCGAACGCTCCGGCATCGGCGCGCTCGACCCGGACGAGGCACTGGAACTGTTCGACGCCGCCGTGGCCACCGGCAGCCCCGCCCTGGTACCGGTACGGCTGGACACCGCGGCCCTGCGCCGGCGCGGCGACGACGTCCCGGCCGTGCTGCGCACCCTGGCCGGCGTCACCGCCCGCACGGACGGCGACGACCGGGACCGCACCCTGGGCGAGCGGCTGGCCGGACTCCCCGCCGCCGACCACGAGCACACCGTCCTGGAGGCGGTCCGCACCGAGGTCGCCGCCGTCCTCGGCCACGCCGGACCGTCCGCCGTCGAACCGCGCCGCGCCTTCACCGAGCTCGGCTTCGACTCGCTCGCCGCCGTCGAACTGCGCAACCGGCTGAACGCGGTCTGCGGACTGCGCCTGCCGTCCACGCTGATCTTCGACTACGCCACCCCGGCGGCCCTCGCCGGCCACCTCCTCGAACGGCTCCGCCCGGACACCGCGGAGCCCGAGCCCCCGGCCGCGGCGCACGGCGACGACGAACTGCGCGCCCTGATCTCCCGCATCCCCGTCGCCCGCCTCCGGGAAGCCGGGCTGCTCGACAGCCTGCTGAAACTGTCCGAGCGGGCCCCGGACCCCGCCCCCGCCGACCGGGCCCTGGACATCAAGTCCATGGCCGTCGCCGACCTGGTGCGCGCCGCGCTCGACCGCAGCGCCACCCAGTGACCCCGCCCCGGTGCCGGACGACGCGCCGCGTCCGGCACCGGGCCACCCGTACCGGCGCACCTCCACCGCGTCACCAGCGCCGCCGAACCAGCAGGGAGCGACACCGACCGTGGACACATCCGTCGAGCAGATCGTCGAGGCGCTGCGCGAGTCATTGCTCGAGAACGAGCGGCTGCGCCAGCAGAACGCCCAGCTCACCGAGGCGGCGCAGGAGCCCGTCGCGATCGTCGCCATGAGCTGCCGCTACCCCGGCGGCGTCACCACCCCCGAACAGCTGTGGGAACTGGTCGACACGGCCACGGACGCCGTCGGCGACTTCCCCGCGGACCGCGGCTGGGACGTCGAGGGCATCTACGACCCCGACCCCGACGCCCCGGGCAGGACCCACGTCCGCGAGGGCGGGTTCCTGTACGACGCGCCGCGGTTCGACCCCGGATTCTTCGGCATCAGCCCCCGCGAGGCCATCGCCATGGACCCGCAGCAGCGGCTGCTGCTGGAAACGTCCTGGGAGGCCTTCGAACGCGCCGGCATCGACCCGCACACCCTCAAGGGCAGCCGCACCGGCATCTACGCCGGCGTGATGTACCACGACTACGGCAGCTGGCTCACCGAGGTCCCGGAGGGCGTCGAGGGCTACCTCGGCAACGGCAACCTGGGCAGCGTCGCCTCCGGCCGCGTCTCCTACACCCTCGGCCTGGAAGGCCCCGCCGTCACCGTCGACACGGCCTGCTCCTCCTCGCTCGTCGCCCTGCACCTCGCCGTGCAGGCACTGCGCACCGGCGAGTGCGACCTCGCCCTCGCGGGCGGCGTCACGGTCATGTCCACCCCGGACACCTTCATCGACTTCTCCCGCCAGCGCGGGCTCGCGCTGGACGGCCGCTGCAAGTCCTTCGCGGAGGGCGCGGACGGCACCGGCTGGGGCGAGGGCGCCGGCCTGCTCCTGCTGGAACGGCTCGGCGACGCCCGGCGCCACGGCCACCACGTCCTGGCCGTGGTGCGCGGCTCGGCCGTCAACCAGGACGGCGCCTCCAACGGCCTGACCGCCCCCAACGGCCCCTCCCAGCAGCGGGTCATCCGCGCCGCCCTCGCCGACGCCCGCCTGGAACCCCGCCAGGTGCACGCCGTCGAGGCGCACGGCACCGGCACCCCGCTCGGCGACCCGATCGAGGCCCAGGCCCTGCTCGCCACCTACGGCCAGGACCGCGCCGAACCGCTGTGGCTCGGCTCGGTCAAGTCCAACATCGGGCACACCCAGGCCGCCGCCGGTGTCGCCGGCGTCATCAAGATGGTGATGGCCATGCGGCACGGCCGGCTGCCCAGGACCCTGCACGCCGAACAGCCGACCTCCCAGGTCGACTGGGCGGAGGGCGCCGTCGAACTGCTGACGGACGCCCGCGACTGGCCCGCCGACGGCGAGCCCCGCCGCGCCGCCGTCTCCTCCTTCGGCATCAGCGGCACCAACGCCCACGTCATCATCGAGGCCGCCCCGGAGCCAGAGCCCCGCGCCGAGGAGCCCTCCTGGACCGGACCGCTGCCGCTGGTGCTGTCCGGCCACGGCGAACAGGGCCTCGCCGCCCAGGCCCGCGCCCTCCTGGACCACCTCACCACCGGCACCGACCCCGTTCCCGACGTCGCCCACACCCTCGCCACCGGACGCGCCGCACTCACCGAACGGGCCGTCGTCACCGGCGCCGGCCTGCCCGCCCTCACCGCGGGCCTGACCGCCCTCGCCGAAGGCGGCACGGCGCCCAACGTGGTGCGCGGCAGGCCCGCGGCCGAGTCCCGGATCGCCTTCGTCTTCCCCGGACAGGGCTCCCAGTGGGCCGGGATGGCCGCCGACCTGCTCGACACCTCAGCCGAGTTCGCCGCGCGCATGACCGACTGCGCCGCCGCCCTCGCACCCGTCACCGACTGGGACCTCATCGAGACCGTGCGGGCACGGCAGCCGCTGGAGCGGGTGGACGTCGTCCAGCCCGTGCTGTGGGCGATCATGGTGTCGCTCGCCGAGGTGTGGCGCGCCCACGGCGTCCGGCCCGCCGCCGTCATCGGCCACTCCCAGGGCGAGATCGCCGCCGCCTGCGTGGCCGGCGCGCTCTCCCTCGCCGACGGCGCCCGCGTCGTCGCCCTGCGCAGCCAGGCCATCGCCCGCGAACTCTCCGGCCGCGGCGGCATGATGTCGGTGGCGCTGCCCGAGGCCAGGGTGCGCGACCTCATCGCCCGCTACGACGGCCGGGTCTCGGTGGCAGCCGTCAACGGCGCCTCCTCCGTGGTGCTGTCCGGCGACGCCGACGCCCTCGACGAACTCCGGGAGACGATCGTGGCCGGCGGCGACCGCGCCAAGCGGCTCCCCGTGGACTACGCCTCGCACTCCGCGCACGTCGAGTCGATCCGGGAGCGGCTGCTCGCCGACCTGGCGGGCATCCAGGCCCGGCCCGCCGAGGTGCCGTTCTACTCCACCGTCACCGGCGCCCGGCTCGACACCACCCGCCTCGACGCCGGTTACTGGTACACCAACCTGCGCCAGAGCGTGCTGTTCGAGCCCACCACCCGCACCCTGCTCGACGCCGGGTACGGGGTCTTCGTGGAGTGCAGCCCGCACCCCGTGCTGCTGCACAGCATCGAGGAGACCGCCGACGCCGCGGGCACCGACGTCACCGGCCTGGGCTCGCTGCGCCGCGACGACGGCGGCCCCGAACGCGTCCTGACCGCCCTGGGCGAGGCCTTCGTCGCGGGCGTCCCGGTCGACTGGTCGGCCGTGTTCGACGGCATGCAGGTCCGCACCGCCGACCTGCCCACCTACGCCTTCCAGCGCGAGCGGTACTGGCTCGGCCGGTCCGCCGCCACCGGTGACGTCACCGCCGCCGGCCTGGACACCACCGGCCACCCGCTGCTGGGCGCCGCCGTCCCGGTCGCCGAGGGCGGCACCCTGTTCACCGGCCGTCTCTCCACCGCCACCGCCCCCTGGCTGGCCGACCACGCCGTGTCCGGCACCACCCTGCTGCCCGGCACCGCCCTGGTCGAGCTGGCGCTGGGCGCGGGCCACCACCTCGGCTGCGGACACCTCGCCGAACTGACCCTCCAGGCACCGCTGCCGGTGCCCGGGCGGGGCGCGGTCCAGCTCCAGCTGCACGTGGCCGCCGCCGACGCCGACGGACACCGCGCGCTGACCGTCCACTCCCGCCCCGAGGGCGCCGACGACACGGCCTGGACCCTGCACGCCACCGGCCTGCTCGCCCCTACGGCCGCCCCGCCGTCCTTCGACCTGACGGCCTGGCCGCCCCGGGGCGCGCACCCCGTACCGGTCGAGGACGCCTACGACCGCCTCACCGGCCTCGGCTACGACTACGGGCCCGCCTTCCAGGGGCTGCGCGCGGTCTGGCGGCGCGGCGAGGAGACCTTCGCCGAGGTCGAACTGCCGGTCGAACGCGAGGGCTTCGCCCTGCACCCGGCCCTGTTCGACGCCGCCCTGCACGCCGACGGCCTCGCGACGGACGGTTCCCCCGCCGACGGCCGGCTCACCGCCCGGCTGCCCTTCGCCTGGACCGGGGTCTCGCTGTACGCGGCCGGGGCCACCGCTCTGCGGGTCCGGCTGCACGGCGGGGAGACGCTCTCCCTCCAGCTGGCCGACCCCACGGGCGCCCCGGTCGCCGAGGTGGCGGCCCTCGTCTCCCGGCCCGTCGACCCGGCCGCCCTCGCCCCGGCCGCCCGCCCGGACGACCTGTACCGTCTGGGCTGGCCGGCCCTGCCCGTGCCCGAGGCGTCCGCGCCCGGCTTCGCCGTCCTGGACGAGCACGGCCCGGCCGCGCTGGACACCGTGCCCGCCTGGGTGGTGCTGCCGGCCGGCGACCCCGACCCGGTCACCGGCGCGCGCCGGGCGACCGAGCGGGTGCTGGCCGCCGTACAGCACTGGCTGGCCGACGAACGCACCGCCTCGGCACGGCTGCTGGTCCTCACGCGGGGCGCCGTCGCGGTCGGGGAGGAGGACGTCTCCGATCTTGCGGGGGCCGCCGTGTGGGGCCTGGTCCGGGCCGCGCAGGGCGAGCACCCGGAGCGGTTCGTGCTCGTGGACGGCGCCGACGCCGGCGCCGCCGTGGCCGCCGCGGCGGCCACCGGAGAACCACAGCTCGCCCTGCGCGACGGCGCCGTGCACGTGCCCCGGCTCGCCCGCGCCACGCCGGCGGGACGGGCGCCCGCCCTCGACCCGGACGGCACCGTGCTGATCACCGGCGGCACCGGCGTGCTCGGCGCCCTGGTCGCCCGTCACCTGGTCGCCGCGCACGGCGTGCGCCGCCTGGTGCTGGCCGGGCGCAGCGGCACCGCCGCCGACGACTTCGCCGGCCTGGACGCGGACATCGTCGTGGCCCGCTGCGACGCCGCCGACCGCGGCCAACTGGCCCGGCTCCTCGCCGGCGTACCGGCCGAGCACCCGCTGACCGCCGTCGTCCACCTCGCCGGAGTCCTCGACGACGGACTGGTGACCGACCAGACGCCCGAGCGCCTGGACGCCGTACTGCGCCCCAAGGCCGACGCCGCCTGGCACCTGCACGAACTGACCCGCGACCTCGGCCTCGCCGCGTTCGTGCTGTTCTCCTCCGCCGCCGGCACGGTCGACGGCGCCGGACAGTCCGGCTACGCCGCCGCCAACGCCTTCCTCGACGCGCTCGCCGCCCACCGCAGGCACCAGGGCCTGCCCGCGCACTCGCTGGCCTGGGGCTTCTGGGAGCAGCGCACCGGACTGACCGCCCACCTCACCGACGCCGACGTGGCCCGCATGGCCCGCGCGGGCGTCCGGCCCCTCTCCACCGAGGAGGGCCTGCGGCTGCTCGACGCCGCCCTGGGCGCCGCCGAGCCGCTGCTGCTCCCGGTCGGCCTGGACCTGGCCGTCCTGCGCCGCGCCGGTGACGTCCCGGCCGTGCTGCGCGGCCTGGTGCCCGTGCGCGCCCGCCGAACCGCGGCCTCCCGCGCGCAGACCGGGTCGCTCGCCGACCGGCTGGCCGCCCTGGGCCCCGCCGAACGCGACGCGGCCCTCACGGAACTGGTCCGCACCCACGTCGCCGCCGTCCTCGGCCACGGCGGCGACATGGCGCTCGATCCGCGCCGCTCCTTCCGCGAGCTGGGCTTCGACTCGCTCACCGCCGTGGAACTGCGCAACCGCCTCGGCAACGCGGCCGGCCTGCGCCTGCCCGCCACCCTCGTCTTCGACTACCCCGACGCGGGCGCCCTCGTGGGCTTCCTGCGCGGCGAACTCCTCGGGGACCAGGCCGAGGCCGCCGTCGAGGCCACCGCGCGGGAAGCCGACGAGCCGGTCGCCATCGTCGCCATGGCCTGCCGCTACCCCGGCGGCGTCGGCACCCCCGAGGACCTGTGGCGGCTGCTCGCCGACGGCGGTGACGGCATCGGCGCCTTCCCCACCGACCGCGGCTGGGACCTGGAGGGCCTGTACGACCCGGAGCCGGGCAAGGCCGGCCACTCCTCCACCCGGGCGGGCGGATTCCTGTACGACGCCGCCGACTTCGACCCCGACTTCTTCGGCATCGGCCCGCGCGAGGCCCTCGCCATGGACCCGCAGCAGCGGCTGCTGCTGGAGACGTCCTGGGAGGCGCTGGAGCGGGCCGGCATCGACCCGCACTCCGTGCGCGGCTCCCGCACCGGTGTCTTCGCGGGCGTCATGTACCACGACTACGGCAGCCGGCTGCGGCACGTCCCCGAGTCGGTCCGGGACTACCTCGGCAACGGCAGCCTCGGCAGCGTGGCCTCCGGCCGGGTCGCCTACGCCCTCGGTCTGGAGGGCCCGACGCTCACCGTCGACACGGCCTGCTCGTCGTCCCTGGTGGCCCTGCACCTGGCCGCGCAGGCGCTGCGGCAGGGCGAGTGCACCCTGGCCCTGGCCGGCGGTGTCTCGGTGATGTCGACCGTCGACACGTTCGTGGACTTCAGCAGGCAGCGCAACCTCGCCGCCGACGGCCACGCCAAGTCCTTCGCCGACGCCGCCGACGGCACGGCCCTGTCCGAGGGCGCCGGCGTGCTCGTCCTGGAACGGCTGTCGGACGCGCGGCGCAACGGGCATCCGGTGCTGGCCGTCGTCCGGGGTTCCGCCGTGAACCAGGACGGGGCGTCCAACGGTCTGACCGCGCCGAACGGTCCGTCGCAGCAGCGGGTGATCCGGCAGGCGCTGGCGTCCGCCCGGTTGTCGGCGGCGGACGTGGACGTGGTCGAGGCGCACGGCACGGGCACGACGCTGGGCGACCCGATCGAGGCGCAGGCGCTGCTGGCCACCTACGGGCAGGAGCGCACCGAACCGCTGTGGCTGGGTTCGGTGAAGTCCAACATCGGGCACACGCAGGCCGCCGCGGGAGTGGCGGGTGTCATCAAGATGGTCCTGGCGATGCGCAACGGGGTGCTGCCCAGGACGCTGCACGTGGACCAGCCGTCGACGAAGGTCGACTGGGACGCCGGACGGGTGCGGCTGCTGACGGAGGAACAGCCCTGGCCCCGCACCGGCCGTCCGCGCCGGGCCGGTGTGTCCTCCTTCGGCATCAGCGGCACCAACGTCCACACCATCATCGAGGAGCCCCCGGCGGAGGAACCCGCACCGGACACGGACGCGGCACCGGCCCCGCTGCTGCCCCTCGTGATCTCCGGCGCCACCCCCGAGGCACTGGCCGCGCAGGCCGCACGGCTGCGCGCGGTCGCCGACCGGCCCCTGCCCGACCTCGCCCGCTCCCTGGCCACCGGACGCGCCGCGCTCACCCACCGGGCCGCCGTCGTCGCCCGCGACCGGGACGAACTCCTCGCCGGACTCGCCGCGCTGACCGACGGCACCGCCTCCGACACCGTGGTCCGCGGCCGGCCCGCCGACGGCAAGGCCGCCGTCCTGTTCACCGGCCAGGGCGCCCAGCGCCCCGGCATGGGCCGCGCCCTCCACGCCGCCCACCCGGCCTTCCGCCAGGCCCTCGACGAGGTCTGCCAGGCACTCGACACCCACCTCGAACGCCCGCTGCGGGACGTGATGTGGGCGGAGCCCGGCACCGAGGAGGCCGGCCTGCTGGACCACACCCTCTACACGCAGTGCGCCCTGTTCGCCGTCGAGACCGCCCTGTACCGGCTGCTGGAATCCTGCGGCGTACGGCCCGACTGGCTCGCCGGGCACTCCATCGGCGAACTGACGGCCGCCCACGTCGCCGGAGTCTGGGACCTGGCGGACGCCGCCCGGCTGGTCGCCGCGCGCGGCCGGCTGATGCAGGCCCTGCCCGCCGGCGGCGCGATGCTCGCCGTCGACGCCACCGAGGAGGAGGTGCTGGAGCACCTCGGCCCCGAGGTGTCCGTCGCCGCCGTCAACGGACCCCGCGCCGTGGTCGTCTCCGGCACCGAGGCCGCCGTCGCCGCCGTCGCCGAGGCGTTCTCCGGCCGCCGCACCAAGCGGCTGCGGGTCAGCCACGCCTTCCACTCCCCGCTGATGGACCCGATGCTGGCGGAGTTCGAGAAGACGGCCCGCGAGCTGCGGTACGCGCCGCCCGCGATCCCCGTCGTCTCCAACGTGACCGGCGCACGCGCGAGCGAGGACGAGCTGTGCGCGCCCGAGTACTGGGTCCGGCACGTCCGCGAGGCGGTCCGCTTCGGCGACGGCGTCCGGACGCTGGAGGCCGACGGCGTGCGCACCTTCCTCGAACTCGGCCCCGACGCCGTCCTGTCGGCCATGGGCGCGCAGGCCGTCGCCGACGCCGAACGGTCGGCGTTCGCGCCCGCGCTGCGCCGCGACCGCGACGAGGAGCGGACCTTCGCGACGCTGCTCGGCACGGCCCACGTGCGCGGCGTGACCGTCGACTGGCAGCGGGTCTTCGCCGGCACCGGCGCACGCCGCACCGATCTGCCGACCTACGCCTTCCAGCGGCGGCGGCTGTGGCTGGACGACGAGCCCGGCGCGGTCACCGACGCCGGCGGGCTGGGCCAGGCACCGGCCGGGCACCCCCTGCTGGGCGCCGCCCTCGAACTCGCCGGCGACGACCGGGTGGCCCTCACCGGCCGGCTGTCCCTCGCCACCCACCCGTGGCTCGCGGACCACGCCGTCGCCGGGGTCGTCCTCGTCCCGGGCAGCGCCTTCGTCGAACTGGCCGTCCAGGCCGGCGACCGCACGCACTGCCCGCGCGTGGACGAACTCACCCTGGAACGGCCCCTGGTCCTGCCCGAGCGGGGCGCCGTCCACCTCCAGGTGGCCGTCGCGGCCCCCGACGCCGAGGGGCGCCGGCAGTTGACCGTGCACGCCCGCCCGGAGGGCGCGGACGGCGAGTGGACCCGGCACGCCACCGGCGTCCTCGCCCCGCACACCGCCCCCGAACCGGCCCCGGTCACCGACTGGCCGCCCGCCGGAGCCGAACCCGTGGACGTCACCGGCACCTACGGCCACCTCGCCGACCAGGGCTACCACTACGGCCCGTCCTTCCGCTGCCTGCGCGGCGCCTGGCGGCTCGGCGAGGAGGTCTGGGCCGAACTCGCCCTGCCGGACGCCGGGGCGGCCGACGGTTTCGCACTGCACCCCGCGCTGCTCGACTCCACGCTGCACGCCATCGACCTGCTCGAAGGCCAGGACCCCACCGTGATGACCCTGCCGTTCTCCTGGGAGGGCGTCACCCTGTACGCCACCGGTGCGACGGCCGTGCGGCTGCGTCTCACCCCGCACGGCACCGACCACATGACCCTGCGCCTGTACGACGGCACGGGCGCCCCCGTCGCCGAGGTGACCGCGCTGCGCGTCCGCCAGGTCACAGCCGAACAACTGAACGCGGCCACACCCGCCCCCGGCGACCTGTTCCGGGTCCGCTGGACCGGACTCCCGCTCACCGCCGACTCGGCACCCGAGCCCCGCACCCTCACCGTGACGGCGGAAGGTGAGCCCGGTGACGACCTGCCCGCGCTGGCCCGGCGGACCGCCGTGCGGGCACTGGCCGCGCTGCGGCGGGACCTCGCCGACGCGCCGGACGGCGCGCCGCTGGTGGTGGTGACCCGGTCCGCCGTCGCCGTCCACGCCGATGCCGTGCCCGACCCGGCGCAGGCCGTGCTCTGGGGCATGGTGCGCGCGGCGGCGGTCGAGCACCCCGGCCGGTTCGTGCTCGTCGACACCGATGACGACCCCGCCTCGGCCGCCGTCCTCCCGGCCGCCGTCGCCACCGGCGCGGCCGAACTCGCCCTGCGGGCGGGCGCGGTGTACGTGCCGGAACTGGCCAAGGCCACGGACGCCGAGCCCGGCCCGGCGCCCGTGCTCGACCCGGACGGCACCGTGCTCGTCACCGGCGGCACCGGCAGCCTCGGTCGGCTGCTGGCCCGGCACCTGGTCACCCGGCACGGCGTACGCCACCTGCTGCTGACCGGCCGGGGCGGGCGGCTGCCCGAACCCGGCGCGCTGGACGACCTGGCCGCCCTCGGCGCGAAGGTGACCGTGGCCGCCTGCGACGCCACCGACCGGGACGCGCTCGCCGCCCTGCTGGCGTCCGTGCCGGCCGGGCACCCGCTGACCGCCGTCGTGCACGCCGCCGGCGTCCTCGACGACGGGCTGCTCAGCGACCTCACGCCCGAGCGGCTGGAGGCGGTCATGCGGCCCAAGGCCGACGCCGCCTGGCATCTGCACGAGCTGACCCGCGACCTCGGCCTCGCCGCGTTCGTCCTGTTCTCCTCCGCCGCCGGCACCCTGGGCGCGGCGGGGCAGGCCAACTACGCCGCCGGGAACGCCTTCCTGGACGCCCTCGCCGCCCGGCGCCGCGCCGAGGGACTGCCGGCCCTCTCGCTGGGCTGGGGACTGTGGGACACGGGGGAGGGCATGGCGGCCGGTCTCGGTGAGACCGAGCTGCGCCGGCTGGCCCGCGACGGCATCCTGCCGCTGCCCGCCGACCGCGCGCTGGACCTGTTCGACCGCGCGCTGACCGAGGCCGGCGCCGCCGCCGCCGACCGCGCCCTGCTGCTCCCGGTCCACGTCCAGGTCACCGCCGACGCCCCCGCCCTGGTGCGGGGCCTCGCCCCGGCGGCCGTACGCCGCACCGCCCGGGCGGCGTCCACCGAGGCGCCGGCGGCCGCCGAGCCGCTCCCGCGGCGGCTGGCCCGGCTGAGCGCCGCCGACGCCCTGGGGCTGCTCGTGGAGACGGTGTGCGGGCATGTCGCCGACGTCCTCGGACACGGCTCCGGCAGCGCCGTCGACCCCCAGCGCTCCCTGGGCGACCTGGGCGTGGACTCGCTCGCCGCGCTGGACCTGCGCAACCGGCTCAGCGCCGACACCGGCCTGAGGCTGTCCACCACGCTCACCTTCGACTATCCGACCTCCGAGGCCCTCGCCCGGCACCTCTACGAGGAACTGGGCGGGGACGCCTCCGGCGACCCGGTCGACATCGAGGCCGAAGTGGTGCGTCTGGAGGCGCTGTTGGGCACGGCGCTGGACTCCGCCGCGCTGGACGAGGAGCAGCGGGCCCGGGTGGCCGCAAGGCTGCGCACCCTGAGCGCACGCTGGGACGGCACCGGCGAGTGGCGGGAGAGCGGCACCGGGTCCACCGGGTCCACCGGGGACACGGCACTGGAGACGGCCACGGCCGACGAGCTGTTCGGCATCCTGGACGACGAACTGGGCAGCTTCAGCTGAGGCACGCGCCCGACGGAGCGCGGCCCCACCGCAGGACACCTGCGGTGGGGCCGCGCTCCGTCCTATGATCGCGGTCGGCGTATGGCGAGCCGCACGCTCCTAGCCCGCGGACGAGTGGGTGCTGGCCCAGCGGTCCGACAGCTTCGGTATGCGGTGGTCCAGCATCTTCGACGGCAGCTCCGAACGGTTGGCCACGTTGAGCTTGCGGTAGACCCGGGTGAGGTGCTGCTCGACCGTGCTGATCGTGACGTGCAGGCGGGCGCTGATCTCCCGGTTCGTGTACCCGAGCGCGGCCAGCCCGGCGACCCGGCACTCCGCGTCGCTCAGGATGGCGGGGCCGGCGTCGGACTCGGCGCCGTCGGTCCGTACCGGGTCCTCCAGCAGGTGCGCGTCGACCGGCGACTCGATGCGGCACGCCTCGGCCTCGCGCGCGGCCTGCCGCGCCACCAGTCGTGCCCGGGCGTACTCGCCGAGTTCGTAGTGCGCCGCGGACAGGTCGGCGTACGCCTGGGCCAGTGCGTACCGGTCGCCGCACGCCTTGAGCAGGTCGATTGACTCGCGCAGCAGCGAGGCCCGGCGGTGCGGCTTGCAGGTGGCGGCCAGCAGGCGCAGCGCCATCGCCCGGGCCCTGGAACTGTGTCCTCCGGGCAGCCTCAGCTGTTCCTCGGCCCACTCCCGGGCGGTGCGGGCCTTTCCGATCCGCAGGTTGGCCAGGGCCAGGTCGGACCGCCAGGGGATGCCCTTCTGCAGGCTGGGGTTGCCCTCCCGGAGCAGCCGCCCGCAGGTCTCGAAGTCGCCCAGCGCCGCGAAGGGCCGGTCGGTGGCGAGGAAGTGGTGACCGCGGGAACGCAGGTACTGGATGCCGAACACGGTGCGGAACATCGGTTCGGGCACGTCGTGCTTGAGCAGTTCCTCGGCCTCGTCGTAGGAGCCCATGGCGGTGTACGCGGAGATCGCCGTCGACAGCGGGAGGCCGATGAGCACCCCCCAGCTCTCGGCGCGCAGGGTGCCGAGTGCGGTGAGCGCGCCCCGCGAGGCGGTGGTCACGTCCCCCTGGAGCAGGGCGATCTCCGCCCGGATGCTGCCGAGCAGGGCCTGCCAGGTGGTCGCCCGGCGTTCCTCGGCCCGCTCCAGCAGTGCGTCGCAGGCCTCGGCGGCGATCGCGGGCCGGTCCGCGTGGGCGACCGCGAGCAGCGACATGGCGACCAGCTCCAGGTTGAGGTGGTCCAGTTGGTGGCCCTGGAGAGCCTGGGCGACGGCCGCGGCGGAGTCGTCGGTCGCCTCGCCGCCGACGAGCGCGGCCACCCGGGCGGCTAGTCCGCCGGCACCGGCGTGCGCCTGCCCGCGGCGCGGGTCGAGGCCGGCCACGGGGGCGCCCTTGCCGGGGAGCGCCACGCCGTAGAACCACTGCCGCACGAACTCGACCTCGGCGACGATCTGGGCGTCGGCGGCCGAGTGCGCGTGGACGAGGGTGGCGACGGCCTGGGCGGCCAGTTCGGTGTCGCCCTGCCACAGCAGGTAGCGCAGGACGGTGGCGGCGTCGCGCATGCTCAGGTCGCCGGCGAGCGCGGCCTCGCGCAGCGGTTCGAGATGGGGTGCGGCCGCCGCCGGGTTGGTGCGCCACTCCGCGCGCGCGAGGGCCACCGACAGCGCGTGGCGTTCCTGTTCGTCGGTGCAGTCGCGCAGGACCAGGCCGAGGTAGTCGGTGCAGCGCTCCACGTCGTCCGCGGCCAGGGCCTGTTCCGCGGCGGTGCGCAGGACGCCCGCGCCCCAGCCCGCCGGGACGAGGTCCGCGAGCCGGAGATGGTGCGCGACCTCGACGGCGGGCGCGCCGGATCGGTACAGCATCTGGGCGATCCGGTCGTGCAGCCGGGTGCGGGCGGCGGCTTCCATGTCCTCCAGCACCGCGGCGGCGGCGGTGGGGTGCCGGAAGGCGTGGCCGTCCAGCAGGCCGGAGGAGTTGAGGACGTCCACGGCCTCCTGGGTGCCGGCCGGTGTGGTGCCGGCCAGGTCTCCCACGGGGACGGTTCCCGCCAGGGTGCCGAGCGCGGCCAGTGCCCGGGCCACCCGGACGTGTCCCGGCTCGCCGCGGTGCAGCAGGGACAGCACCGCCTGGCGGTAGGCGGCGCCGGCGATGGGCGGGCCGATCTCCGGGGCGAAGTGGGCGCTGTCGTCGAGCAGGGCGTGGACGAGGAGCGGGCTGCCGGCGGTGGCCCGGTGGTAGGCGTCGCGGACGTGTCCGGGCAGGGTACGGCCGGCCTGTGCGGCGAGCAGTTCGCCGACGCTCGCCGCGGACAGCGGAGTCAGGCGCACGCGCCGGTGGGGCTGGCGGAGCAGCTCCGTGTGCGCGGGCGAGCGGGTCTCGCCGAAGTGCCCCGACGTGGCGCACACCACGAGGACCCGCCGGGAGCGGCCGCGGTGCAGCAGGTGGACGAGCGTCTGTAACGAGGCCGGGTCCATGGCGTGGGCGTCGTCCACGGCGACGACCAGGGGCCGGTCGCCCCTGGCGAGACGCAGAAGCGTTTCGGTCGCGTTCTCGTGTCCGTCGGACGCGCCGACGGGCCGGTGCCCGGTGTCCACGGGCCGGCGGACGTCTGCCGCGGAGTGCGCCGCCGGCCGGGCGTGGTGTGACATCGCGCACTCCGCTTCGGCGTTGCGGAGCAATTGCCCGGCCAGACTCATCGGCCGATCTCGTTCGGCCGAGCCGGCGGTAGCGGTCAGTATGCGGGCGCCGGTGCTGTTCAGCGTGGTCAGGAATTCGTGCACCAGCTGGGTCTTGCCCGATCCTGGACCACCTGTGATGATCACGAGACGGCCGTGTCCTCGCGCGCTGTCAGCGAACGCCTCACCCAAGGCCTGCAGTTCTCGCGTACGGCCGAAAAGGTGCATCGAGGATCCCCCTAGATTCATATTTTCGAGCGAGATGGTGCCCCGTTTCCCCCCGGACGAGGCGGCGTCGTACGACGCGGCGTGGAGAGTTTGTAAGGCGACGGCACTGTCGCAAAGGCGGCGCGCCGGGCTGGCCTGGATTCGGTCGGAATGGCCCCTGACCGGCGGCGAAGAGTATCGCATCGATGACCCGAATGATTTCGGCCAATTTATGGCTGACTTTGGTTCGGATGTTCGCAGCTTTGCTGGTGAAGTACCGAATAAAGATTAGGTGCCCATAGCAGGCAGAAACGCTATCTGTCCAGGCCAACGTTGTCAACTGTCACCCGGGATGGCTCTCCGGCCTACTGTGCGGGTGGTCCGCCGAGGCGTCCTTTTACAGTCTGTTGATTTACTGGTCGGTTAAAGAAAGGGGCCGGACGCGGTCAATCGTGACATCGGTCACGGGAAAGCGCTTCCGCTGCCCGTTCGGGCAAGGACCATTGCGCGGGGAACCCGCTGAGCCCTTTAGGCAGGGACGGTATACGAAGTGGGTGTGCAGGTGTCCCTCCTGTCCCGTGCCCGAGATGCGCCCCGGTTGCCCGCGGCCTCCCGCTTGCGCTGGTCACGCGCGGTTTCCCCGGCAGGGAGGCGATGGGCGACGGGAAACCCGTCGACCGCGTCGCGCCGGGGCGGGAACGTGGTGGCGTCCACACCAGACACGACCTGCGACGACGCAGGAGAATCACAAGGGGGAACCGATGCGCAAGACGATGCGCGGAGCCGCCGCGTTCGCGACCGCCGCGGCGGCGGTACTGGCGATGAGCGGCGCGGCCCACGCCGGGCCGGCCGCCGACCCGTGGGCCGGCTGCCCGGACGGGGCGGTGTGCGTCTACCCGCAGAACCAGGACCCGGCCCAGTCGCCGAGCCTGGCCCTCTACAGCTACGGACCGCACAACCTCCGCAACCAGGTCGGCCGGCACTGGGTCCTCAACAACCAGTACGGCGGCGCGACCGCGAGCCTGTGCACGGGCTACAACGGCACCGGCTGCGGCGAACGCATCCCCGCGGGAACGGGCGTGTACGCCGACCTCACGCCGATCAACTCCATCACCCTCTACCGGCCGTGACCCGCAGCCGGCCGTCCCGCGACGACCGGCGCACCCGTCCGCGGACCCCGGCCCGCCGGGGACCCGCGCACGGCTGACCGAGGAACACACGGGGGAAGCTTCCGGAACCGCTCCCGCGGTTCCGGAAGCTCGTTTTCGGCCAGTCCGCACACATGGCTGGGCCACCTGTCACACCCCGGCAGTAGCCTGGGCTCCCGCCGTCTCACGGCCTGGGCACGCTTGCCATGGGGGACGCCTTGGGGGAGCCGCACGAGGGAGCCGACACCGGCAACCGGAACTCGAACGACGGGGAGCGGACGGTACCGACCACACCGTCCTTCCCCGCACAGCTGCGCCGGCTGAGGCAGCAGCGCGGTCTGTCGCTCGCCGACCTGGCCAGACAGACCCACTACAGCAAGGGGTACCTGAGCAAGATCGAGACAGGCGCCAAGCGCGCCACCGTCGACGTCGCCCGCCGCTGCGACCAGATCCTGGGCGCCGACGGCGCGTTGCTGCGCCTGGTCGCACCACCGCGCCCGGCGGAGCCCGGCGCCGCCACGGAGGCGGCCCGCCGCGCCGCCGACGGCACCGGCCCCGCCTGCCCCTACCCGGGCCTGTCGGCCTTCACGGCGCAGGACGCGGGCCGCTTCTTCGGCCGGGAGCGGGCCACGGCGGCGCTGGTGGAGCGGGTCTTCGGCAGGGTCGGCCAGGGGCCGCTGCTGCTCGTCGCCCCCTCGGGCGCGGGCAAGTCCTCCTTGCTCAACGCCGGTCTCGTGCCCGCTCTCCGACGGCCCGGAGGCTTCCCGATGGCGGGTGCCGACCGCTGGCCCGTCGTCACCTTCACACCGACCGCCCGCCCGCTGGACGAACTGCTGGAGCGCACCGCCAAGGTCCTCGGCGGCGACCTGGACCTCACCGCCGGCCGGCTGGGCGAGCGCCCCGAGGCCCTGCTCGCCGCCGTCCGGAGCCGCGCGGGCACGGCCCCCGGCGGACGCCGGCCACCTCCGCCGCCCCGGCTGGTACTCCTCGTCGACCAGGTGGAGGAACTGTTCACCCTCTGCGCCGACGAGACCGAGCGCCGTACGTTCGCCCGTGTGCTGTGCGCGCTCGCGGCGCCCGCGCCGTCACCCGGCCACGATCCCGCGCTGGTCGTCCTCGGCCTGCGCGCCGACTTCTCCGGCCGCTGCCTCGACCTGCCGGAACTCGCCCCGGTCTTCACCGACGGCCTGCACGTCCTGCCGCCGATGACCACGGCGGAGCTGACCGAGTCCATCACCCGCCCCGCCGAACTCGCCGGTGTCCGCCTGGAACCAGGGCTGGTCCCGCTGCTGCTGCGGGACGCCGGACTGACCGGCGCACCCGGTGCGCAAGCCGTCCCCTCCGGCGTCCTCCCCCTCGTCTCCCACGCCCTGCTGGCCACGTGGCGGCACCGCGAGGCGGACACCCTGACCGTCGCCGGGTACGAGGCCACGGGCGGCATCCGGGGAGCCGTGGCCCGAACCGCCGAGGACGCCTTCGCCCAGCTGTACCCGGCGGAGCAGCGGACCATCCGGCGCGTGCTGTCTCGCTTGGTGCAGGTCTCCGACGGCACCGGCGCCACCCGCCGCCGGGTCGGCCGCAGCGCCCTCGTGACGCAACTGGCCGACGCCGAGGGCGCCGACACCGCGCTCGACGTCTTCGTCCGCGCCCGGCTCATCACCGTCGACAGCGACACCGTTGAGATCACGCACGAGGCCCTGCTGCACAGCTGGCCCCGGCTGCGGGAGTGGATCAGCGCCGACCGGGAGGGACTCCTCGTCCGCCAGCAACTCGCCCTGGCCGCCGCCGCGTGGGAACGCGAGGGCCGCGACCCGTCGGCGCTCTACCGTGGCGCACGGCTGGACACCGTACGCTCCTGGACCGAGGAGACGGACCGCCTCGGCCCGCCGGACCCCGTCGAGGAGGCGTTCCTGCGCGCCAGCGGGGCGGCGGAGGAGGACCGGCGGCGTCAGGCACGACGTCAGACCCGGCTGCGGCAGGCGCTGGTGGCCACCCTGGTCGTCCTGCTCGGCTGCGCCCTGGCCGCCGGCGGCATCGCCCACCGGCAACGCGCCGACGCGCTCGCCCAGGAACGCCTCGCCCGCTCCCAGGCCCTCGCCGTCCGCTCCACCCTGCTGGCCGGCGGACGCCCCGAGGCCTCCATGCTGCTCGCCGCCGAGGCCTACCGCACGGAACCCACCGCCACGACCCGCGGCGCCCTGCTGAGCACCCAGGCCGAGCCGTTCGCGGCACGGCTCGGCGGCCACCGCGGACCGGTCAACACGGTCGCCTTCGCACCCGGTGGCCGGCTGCTGGCCACCGGCAGCTCCGACGGCACGGTCCGGCTGCGGCGCCTGGCCGACCGCCGCACGACCGCGACGCTCACCGTCCCCGGCCGGGTCCGCGCCCTGGCGTTCAGCCCGGACGGCCGTACCCTCGCCGTCACGGCGACCGGCGGGCCGGTACGGCTGTGGTCCCCGGCCCGCCCGGCCCGCACCACCCCGCTGCCGGGCACCGGCGCGGCCCGCGCGGTCGCCTTCACACCGCACGGCCACACCCTCGCCGTGGCCGCCGCCGACGGGGCCGTCCAGCTCTGGGACACGGCCCGAAGCCCCCGGCGCACGGCCCGCCTCACCGGACACTCCGGGCAGGTCGACGCGCTCGCGTTCGCCCCGGACGGCAGGACGCTCGCCTCGGCCGGCGCGGACGGGGCCGTACGGCTGTGGGACCCCGGCCGGGCCCGGCAGGTCGCCGTCCTGCGCGGTCACACCGGCGGCGTGCTCGGCCTCGCGTTCGCCCCCGACGGCCACGGCCTGGCCAGCGGGGGAGTGGACCGCACGGTACGGCTGTGGGACATCGGCCGCCGCAGCGCCACGGCGACGCTCACCGGGCACGGCGACGACGTCAACGCCGTCGCCTACACCCCCGACGGCACCACCGTGATCAGCGCGAGCGGGGACGGCACGACCAGGCTCTGGGACGTCCGGGCCGGCCGGCTGGTCAGCACCCTCACCGGCCACACCGACTACGTGATGTCCGTGGCCGTCGACACCACCGGCACCCTGCTCGCCACCGGCGGATTCGACCAGTCCGTGGTCCTGTGGGACCTGCGCCGCCGCATCCTGGCCGCACGCCCGTTCACGGAGGTCTCCGCCGTCGCCTACCGCCCCGACGGACGGCTGCTGGCCACCGCGGACGCCGACCGCACCGTACGGCTGTGGGACCCGGCCCTGCGCCGGAGCACACCCACCACCCTGACGGCACATCAGGGCAGCGTCACCACCGTGGCGTTCGCCCCGGACGGCACCGCCCTCGCCTCGGCCGGCTCCGACGGCACGGTGACGCTGTGGGACCTGGCCGCCCGCCGCCCGCGCACCCTGCCCGACGGTCACCGCGGAGCCGTGTTCGCGGTGGCGTTCGCGCCCGACGGCCACACCCTCGCCTCAGCGGGCGCCGACCGCACCGTGCGCCTCCAGGACGTCTCCGGCCACCACCGGCCCGCCGTCCTCACGGGTCACACCGACTACGTCAACGACGTCGCCTTCAGCCCCGACGGACACACCCTGGCCAGCGCCGGCGACGACCTGACGGTCCGTCTGTGGGACGCGCGCACCCACCGTCCGCTGACCACCCTGACCGGACACACCGGCGCCGTCCGCGGCGTCGCCTTCAGCCCCGACGGGCGCACCCTGGCCAGCTGCGGCAACGACGGCACCGTACGGCTGTGGGACGTGGCCCGGCACCGGCTCCTCGGCTCCCTGACGGGCCACACCGGCTCGGTGCGCGGCCTGGCGTTCTCACCGGACGGACGGCTGCTCGCCAGCGGCGGCACCGATCGCACGGTCCGCCTGTGGGACGTGCCCGGACGACGGCCGTGGGCCACGCTCACCGGGCACACCGAAGCCGTGTGGGGCGTGGCCTTCGCACCCGGCGGGCGGACGGTGGCGAGCAGCGGTACCGACGGCACGGTCCGTCTGTGGGACCTGGACACCGGGGCCCGGCTGGACCGGATCTGCCGCATGGACCGGGCGACGGACCCGGCGGCCCGCCGCGCCCTCCTCCCCGGCGAACCCGCTCCCGCCGCCCCCGCCTGCCCGGAACACTGAACGGCCCCGCCTCGCCGGGGGTTTCCCGGGTGTTTCCCGTTGCCCGTCCCAGGAGGTCCGCGCGGCGTCCTCGACGCCCCCACCGCCGCCGGGGAACGCTGTGCACCGCGCCACCTCTCACGACCAGACCAGGAAACGGGGGTCCCGGTATGCTCCGGCGGACCGGTGCCATCGGCACACTCATCGCCCTGCTGACAGCTCTCCTCCTCACCGCGTCGGCGAACGCCGCCGACCCGCCCGCCCGTCCGGCCGGGGCGGCGGACGCCGGCTGCGGCGTCCGCGCCCCGGGCGCCACCGCCGCGGCCGAACGGGCCGTCGACACCGCCTGCGCGCAGGTCGCGGCCGGTGTCTGGTACACCTGGGGCGGCGGCCACGGCGCCCAGCCGGGCCCCACCTACGGCAGGAAGGACCCGACCGACCCGGCCAGCGAACACGACCCCGAACGCCTCGGTTTCGACTGCTCCGGACTGGTCCGCTACGCCTACGCGCAGGCCACCGGCGCCGACATCCTCAACGGCGACGCGAGCGCCCAGTACTACACCCACCGCACCGCCGCCCGCTTCACCGCCGCCGACGGCCTCGCCCCGCTGCGCCCCGGGGACCTGCTCGCCTACGGCACCTCCGCCGACCTGCACCACATCGCCCTCTACCTCGGCGCGGGGAAGATGGTGGAGGCCCGGCAGTCCGGCACCAGGCTGATGGTCAGTGACGTCCGCCTGGGCGGCGACTACTTCGGCGCGGTCCGCGTCAACACCGGCACCGTCGACGGGCCCGTCGTGCGCACCTGGGGCACCGGCGTCTGGACCAAGGCCCAGCCCTCCGTCCGGTCCGCCCGCGTCTACGCCTTCCCCGGCCCGACGACCGTCCGCGTCGCCTGCCAGAAGCACGCCGAACCCGTCACCGCCGAGGGCTACACCAACGACGCCTGGTCCTACCTCCCCGACTACCGCGCCTGGGTGACCAACATCTACATCCAGGGCCCGGCCTGGCTGGACGGCGTACCGACCTGCACCGACTGACCCGCCCCGGCGGGTCCTCGGGTCAGGGACTCGTGAGGACGACCAGTTGCCGCGTCGCCCGGGTCATCGCGACGTAGTGGTCGACCGCCCCTTCGACGCCCTCGCCGAACCTCTCCGGATCGACGAGCACGACCAGGTCGAACTCGAGTCCCTTCGACAGCTCCGGCGTCAGGGAACGGACCCGGGCGGTCGGCCGGAACGCGGGATCGCCGATGACACAGGCGATCCCGTCGGCGTGCGCGGCGAGCCAGGTGTCGAGGACCGCGTGCAGCTCGGAGACCGAGCCGTGGACGACGGGGACACCGCTGCGGCGGATGGACGTCGGCACGTTCGCGTCCGGCAGCACGGCCCGGATGACCGGCTCGGCCTCCGCCATGATCTCCTCCGGTGTCCGGTAGTTGACGGTCAGGGACGCCAGCCGGATCCGGTCAAGCCCCACCCGGGCCAGCCGCTCCTGCCACGACTCCGTGAACCCGTGCCGGGCCTGGGCGCGGTCCCCGACGATGGTGAAGCTCCGGGAGGGGCTCCGCAGGAGCAGCATCTGCCACTCCGCGTCGGTCAGTTCCTGCGCCTCGTCCACGACGACGTGCGCGAACGGCCCGGCGAGCAGGTCGGGGTCGGCGGCGGGCAGGACGCTGTCGTCGACCAGGGAGTTGCGCATGTCCTGACCGTGCAGCATGACCAGCACGCCTTCGCCGTCGTCGTGGGTGTGGGCCTCCAGCAGGTTGTCGACTACCCTGTCCATGCGCTCGCGTTCGGCGGCGAGGGCGGCGGCGTGGCGGCGCTTTCGCCGGGCCGTCTCCGGGTCGCCGAGCCGCTGCCGGGCCGCGTCCAGGAGCGGCAGGTCGGACACCGTCCAGGCCTGGGGCTCCGGGCGTTGCAACAGCCGTACCTCCTCGCGGCTCAGCCACGGGGCGCACATCCGCAGATAGGCCGGTACCGACCACAGGTCCCCGACGAGATCGGCCGCCTCCAGCAGCGGCCAGGCGCGGCCGAAGGCGGTCAGCAGGTCCCTGTTCCGCAGCAGCGACCTGCGCAGCAGTTCGGGCGGGGCGTCACCGTCGTGCTTGTCCACCAGGATCGTGAGCAGTTCCTCCCACACCTGCTCGCGCGCCTCGTTGTGCGGAGTACCGGGTTCGGCCGCGTCGAACGCCACGGCCCAGTCGTCGGCGCTCAGCCGGATGTCGGACCAGTGCGTGGTGACCGTCATCCCCTCGGCGGGCGGCTCCTCGTAGAACCTCACGGCCTTCTCGATCGCCCGCACCATGTCCGCGGACGACTTCAGCCGGGCCACCTCCGGATCGGCCTCGGGCACGGCCCCGGCGCCCTCGGCGACCAGGTCCCGCAGGGTGCACGTCTGCACGCCCTCCTCGCCGAGGCTGGGCAGGACGTCGGCGACGTAGGCCAGGTACGGCCGGTGCGGACCGACGAACAGGACACCGCCCCGCCGGTGACCGAGCCGCGGGTCGGAGTGCAGGAGGTAGGCGGAGCGGTGCAGGGCGACGACGGTCTTGCCGGTGCCCGGGCCGCCGTCCACGACGAGGGCGCCGCGCGAGCCCGCACGGATGACGGCGTCCTGGTCGGCCTGGATGGTGCCGAGCACGTCCCGCATCCGCGGCGACCGGCTGCCGCCCAGACTGGCGATGAACGCGGACTGGTCGTCCAGCGCGGCGTGCCCGGCCAGCCCGTCCAGGGTGAACACCTCGTCCCAGTAGTCGGTGATCCGGCCGTCGGTCCAGCGGTACCTGCGGCGGCTCGCCAGGCCCATAGGCCGGGCGTGCGTGGCCCCGAAGAACGGCTCGGCCGCCGGGGAGCGCCAGTCGACCAGCAGCCGGCGGCCCGTGCTGTCGGTGAGCCCGAGCCGGCCGACGTAGACGGGCTCCCGGCTGTCCGCGCCGACCATGCGCCCGAGGCACAGGTCCAGTCCGTAGCGGCGCAGGGTGCGCAGGCGAGCGGTCAGCCGGTGGATCTCGGCGTCCCGGTCCATCGCCTGCCGGCCCTTGCCGCCCGGCGCCCTGCGCTCGGCGTCGAGACGGCCGGAGAGGTCGGCGATCGACTGCTCGAGACACTCCGCGATGGCCGTGAAGTGCCGCTCGTCCTCGGCGATCAGCGCCGGGTCGGCCTTGGCGGCGAGGCGGCCGGTGAGGTCGAAGACACGGGTGGGCAGGGGAAGTTTCACGTCAGGGGCTCCCTTGTGAGGCCGGTCGTGGCCGTGGCGGACGGCAGGGCGGTGGGACGGGGGTGGGAAGGGACGGGCACGCGGCATCTACGCGCGGTGGCCCGCGCGCCGGGTGGCCGCTCCCGGTTCAGGCCGACGGGCTCGGCCGCGCGGCGCCGGGCGGCAGCCCCGCGGCCACCGACGCCCCGCCGTCGCGGACGCGGCCGGCCGGGTCCGCCCCGCGGGGTCCCCGTCCGGTGGCGCGCACACCCGCGCCTCCGCGCCGGACCCATACACCGACAGAAGTACACGCACTTCGTTGATCACCCGTTTCCGCAGCTTCCTGGCCTCGGCCGGCAATTCTGCGGCACGACGGGGGCCTTGCCGCAAGCCCCCCGGTGCGCTATAAGTTGAGAGTGGCGAGGAGTGGCTGACTCCTTGCCTTCTTCTTTCTCCGTGACACTCCTCGCCCAGCAAGGTGCCGGATGCCCCGCGGTGGGTGATTCTGTAGGAATGCGGGGTGAGCGAGGTGCGCGGCTCCGGGCGGCCTACGCCGCCTCCGGGCGCCGTGCCCTGCGCGTGACACTCGTGGCCGCAGCCGGCTTCTACGCCTTCCGCTACATCTTCGACCGTCCCGTGGCCGCGACCTATGCGCTGTTCACCGTGGTCGCGCTGGGCGGACTGGCCAGGATTCCGGGCACCGGGCGGCAGCGCGCGGCCGTGATGACGCGCCTGCTGCCGGTGTGCTGGGTGCTGGTGGCCGCGGGCACCTATCTGTCGGTGCGGACCTGGAGCGCGGTCGCCGGCATGCTGGTGGTCGGCTTCACGCTGGCCTTCGCCGCCGTCGGCGGACCCCGCCCGGCCGGCGCGGCGCCGGGCCTCCAACTCCTCTACATCCTCCCCTCCTTTCCGCCCTACGACCCCGGCTCGCTCGGCGACCGGCTGATCGGTACGACGACGGGGCTGGCCCTCCTCGTCGCGGCCGAGGCGCTGCTCTTCCGGGAGCCCGCTCCGCTGCCGTACCGGGAACGGGTCGCCCGGGCGGCGGGGGTCGCCGAGCGGTGCGCGGCGAAGCTCGCGGCACACCGCGACGCCCTGTCCGGCACCGACGTCCTGGCGGCCCAGGAGGCGAGCCAGTCGCTGCGGTCGCTCAGCGTCCCCGAGGCGGAGCGTCCGGCGGGGCCCGGGGTGCGCGCTCGCGCCCTCGCCCACACCGGCCTGGCCACCCGCACCCTGCTCGGCAGGCTGGCCGAGCTGCCGCGGCTGCCGCACCGGGGCCCGGCGCCCGAGGTGACCGCCGTACTGCGGGCGGTGGCGCTCATGGCCACGGCGACCACGGACTGTCTGCGGACCGGAACGTCCCCCGAGACACAGCGCAAGGACCTGACCCGGGCACGGGCAGACCTGTCCGCCGTGTCCGCCGGCCCCCCTGCCACCCCGGCCGACGCCTGCCTCCCGCCCGCCGTCCTGCGCTGCCACGCCGCCGTGCTGGAGATCGCCGACGCGGCGCTGACCATGGGCGCGGCGGCCGACCTGGCCGTGCGGGGCCGGCACCCCTCGGTGGAACCGCAGCCCGGCCGGTTCTGGTACGCCACCACCCGGGCCCCCGTGCTGTGGTGGCACCGGCTGCGCGGCCATGCCGGGCGCCGCTCGGTGTTCTTCCAGAACGCGGTCCGCATCGCCCTGGCCCTGACGGCGGCCCGGCTCGTGGCCGGGGTGGACACGCTGCCGCACGGCTTCTGGGCGATGCTGGCGACCCTCACCCTGACCCGCACCACCCTGGGCGGGACCTGGAGCACCATCCGCCTGGCGCTCGTCGGCACGCTGGCCGGGGCCCTGCTGAGCGCCGGGCTCCTGATCCTCGCGGGCTCCGACACCACCGTCTACGCCGTCCTGCTGCCGCTGTGGATGCTGCTCGGCTTCACGGTGGGGCCGGTCAGGGGCGTGGGATGGGCGCAGGGACTGTTCACCGTGCTCGTGGCCCTGGTCTTCGCGCAGCTCGCGCCGCCGACCTGGCGGCTGGCCGAGGTCCGGGTGCTGAACGTGCTCATCGGCAGTGCGATCGGCGCGGTCTTCGGTGTGCTGGCCTGGCCCCGGGGCGGCCATGAGGAGCTGCGCCGCACGGCGGCGGACCTGCTGCGCAGGGCCGCGGAGATCGTCGTGGCCACCAGTGCCTCGGTGGCGTGCGGCACGGTGTCGCCCCCGCTGTCCAGGGGGCCCGGTCACCGCTGTCTGCAACGTGCCATCGTCCTCGCGGAGTCCGCGTACGCGCAGGTGCAGAGCGAGCCGACGCCGCCCTTCGGAGGCGGCGGGAACCGGGCGCGGACGCCCGCCGTGGACTGGCAGGCGACGCTGATCGCCGGGCACCACACCCTGTGGGGCTCGGCACGGCTGCTGGAGCCGCCGCTCACCCCGCTGAGCCCGGCGGCGGCCCTGTCGGCCGGCATGCTGGGGGAGCGGGTGGCGGGCCGGATGCTGCTCGTCTCGGCGGCGCTGGACCCGGGCGACGACACCCCCGTCGCCGTGACACCGCTGATCGATCCGGCCCTCCCCGGCCTCACCGCCGAGCCGCCCGGCGCTCCCCGCAGGTACTACGCGACCGTGGCATGGCTGGACTCGCTCATGACCGACCTGACCCGCATCACGTACGCCGCCCCGTGGCACCCCTCGGCGAGGACGACGGCGGACACCTCCTGAGCCGGGCCCCGGGGCCCTCGCCGCCTCCCGGGAGCCGGCCGGAAGGCGGCGGGGCCGTTCGCGTCAGGTGGTGCCTTGTGCCGTGACGCAGCCGATGGAACCGGCGGGCACGTTGTTGCCCGTCGACGTGGCGGTGAAGCCGAAGGTGACACTGCCGTCGGCGGGCACGACCCGGTTGTGGTCCGCGTTGCGGACCGTGACCGTGCCGTCCGTACCCGTGGACAGCGTGCCGTTCCACAGGCTGCTGATCCTGGTGCCCGCCCCCGGCTGCCAGGCCACGGCCCACCCGTCGAGCGGTGTGGTGCCGTGGTTCATGACCTCGACGGAGGCCTGGAAGCCGCCGTTCCAGGAGTTCACCACGGAGTACGTGGCCATGCAGGAACCGGTGTGCGGATCCGTGGGAGTCGGCGTGGGCGTGGGTGTCGGCGTACCGCCGGAGGTGCGGATGCCCGTCACCTCGCCGTGGCCTCCGTCGAAGACGATGTCCGAGCAGGAGAAGAAGTTCTCCTGGCTGTCCGAACGCACCCACTGGATGAACAGCAGGGCGTCGCCGGACCGCCCGGAGGGCAGCTTCAGGTCCCAGTAGTAGTGGCCGCCGTCGGTGCCCGGCGAGCCCTGCTGCGGCGGATTGGTGACCGTCTGGATCAGGTCGAGGTCGGCCCAGCGCAGGGTGGAGGCCGGCGACCAGCCCGGCTTGGTGACGTAGACCCGGAAGTCACCCGGGTGCGCCGCCCAGTTGCTGTACTGCGCCTGGATCGTCGCCCCGCTGGTCAGATGGGTGCGCGGCCAGTCCGAGCGGGCCGCGTTGTAGCCGCGGAAGTCGTACGGCGACCGGTCACCCGCACTGCACAGAGTGCCGTCCGGGACGTAACCCGCGCCCCGGCCACCGGCGTTGGAGTCGAGCACGGCGAACCAGTTGTACAACGCCGTCGCACCGCTCTTGGCCAGCGCGTCCCGGCACGCCGGGTTGGTCGGGTCCAGCCCGCCGGTCGTCGTGTGCGCGTCCAGGTAGCACAGGTAGGTGCGGGATCCGGGCAGCATCGCCACCCCGTGCGCCTGGGCGCTGGTCTGTCCCAGCAGGGTGAGGGCGAGTGCCGCCAGCAGCGTCGACAGGGCCGCTGCGACCGACATCAGTCTGTTGCGTCGAGCCACGTTCGGTTCCTTCCGATTCGGGTCAGACGGGCGGTAAACCCCGGGCGGCCGCCGTACCGGAGTACGCGGGGACGGCCGGGGCGTGGGTGTGGGGCATGCCGGTACCGGGCCCGACGGCGGGGTGCGCGGTGAGCTGCCCGGTCAGGCCCAGCGCCAGGGTGGCGAGCGTCGCGCCCAGCGAGGCCGCCCGGTGCCGTCGGCGCCCCGGTCTCGGCCGGTGCGGGGGTGTCCGGCGGGCGGGGTGTGTCATGCGTCCTCCTCGTGCGGGGGTGCGGGTGGTGCGGGGCACGTGCGGTCGGCGGGCGCTCACTCAGCTCCCGGCGCGGTGCGGGTCGGGTGGGCCGGCGGTGCCTTCCGTGGTGAAGCCGGACGACGTGGCGGCACCGGGCCGCAAGGGGCCGTCGAAGGCGGTGTCGCGGACGGTGGTCCGGCCGTCTGACGTGGTCAGGGAGCCGTTCCGGAGGCCGGTGACGCGGGAGCGGCCCAGGTCCCGGTCCACGGACCAGCCCGTCAGCGGCGCGGAGCCGGGATGGAGCCGGGACCCGCCCGATCGGCGGTGCGGGACGAGCGGGTCCCGGTGCTGGTGGGTGTGTCACGCGGCCGGCGCGCCGGGTGCGCGGATCACGCGGTGGCGCAGGCGGCCCCGTTCAGGCTGAAGCCGGAGGGCTTGGCGAACGTGCCGCCGTAGCTGCCCTGGAACCCGAAGGACACCTGACCGCCGGGCGCGATCTGCGCGTTGTAGGCGAGACCGCTCGCCGTGACCGACCCCGAGGACGGCGTCACGGTGGCACCCCAGGCGCTGGTGATCCGCTGCCCCGCGGGCAGGGTGAAGGCGAGCTGCCAGCCGCTGACGGGGGAGGAGCCGGTGTTGGTGACGGTGACCTCGGCGGTGAAGCCGCCCTGCCAGACGTTGGTCCCGTACGCCACCTTGCAGGCCGCCGGGCTCCCGGGGCCGCCCGGGCCGCCGCTGCCGGTGTCGACCGTGGAGGAGAACGAGGTCACGGCCAGGCCGGCGCCGTTCTGCCAGGGCTCGAAGCCCGCCTGCACGCTGGTCAGGTACCAGCTGTCCTGCGCGAGCCCGCGGGACACGGCCTGCTGGACGAAGTCCATGACGTCGAAGCTCCAGCTGGTGATCGCCGACGGCGCGACGAAGGACAGCACGTCGTTGCCGCCGTTGTTGCCGGACCACACCTGCCACTGGCGCCCGGCGACGGTCGCCGTGCCCACCTGTGAGCCCACCGGCTGGATGGGGCCCACCTTGTTGAACCACACCATGATCTCGGTCTTGTTGACACCGTCGGTGCGGGGCGTGGGGTCGAGCCAGATGTCGTACGCGGCGTCGTACACCGCGTTGCTCACATAGCCGTAGGAGATGCTGGTCGGCGCGCGGGAGATGCTGCTGAGCCGGGCCGGGAGGTTCGTGCCGGGCGAGCAGTTGGTGTAGTGGCAGCCGTTGAAGACGGACGGGTAGGACTTCGGGGCACCGTTCGTCGGCACCGAGCCGTCGGCCTGGGTGATGCGGAATCCGGAGTCCGTGACGCCGATGCACTGGGTGTCGGCGGTGCCCCAGCGGTTGTTCTGGACGACGTAGCGGTCCTGGATCGTCGTCGAGCCGTACTGTTCGCAGATCGTGGTGTCGGCCTGGGCGGCGGGAGCGACGGCGAACAGCGCCGCCAGGGCGGCGAGCGCGGTGAGCAGTGCGCCCAGCAGGCCGCGCGCTCCACGGACAGGGTGCTTGTACGGTCGCATGCGGGTCCTCTCCATGACGGTGAGGGGAGTTCGGGAGCGCTCCCGTGCGGCAGCTGGATGGGAGCGCTCCCATTCCCTCCGTTGGGCAGGGACTGTAGGGAGAGTTCATGTCCCTGACAAGACTCCGCGCGGGGTGTGTGTCGAAGAAGTCTCGAAACCGCAGGTGGAGGCGGCCCGGTCGGCACGGGCCCCGCGGGCTGGGAGCGCTCCCGAGAACCGGCCCGGCCGCCGGGCCCCGCGTCCGGTGGCTACGCCGACTCGCGCACCACCAGCTCCGTACGGAGGATCACGTGCCGCCACGCCACGGGCGACTCCTCCAACTCCTCCAGGAGCAGCCGCACCATGGCCCGCCCGATCTCCTCCAGCGGCTGGCGCACCGTGGTCAGCCGCGGCTCGGTCCGCTCGGCCAGCGGGAAGTCGTCGAAACCGATCACGGCGACGTCCTGCGGCACCCGGCGTCCCGCCGCGCGCAGCGCCTCCAGGGCGCCGGCGGCGGTGGTGTCCGAGGCGGCGAGCACACCGTCGATGTCCGGGTGCCGCCCGAGCAGCGAGGCCATGGCCCGCCGGCCGCTCTCCGCGGTGAAGTCACCTTCCGCGACCAAGGACGGCGGGGCGTCCAGCCCGGCGTGGGCCAGGGCCTCACGGTAGCCGCGCAGCCGGCACCGGGTGACGTACATGTCCAGCGGCCCGGTGATCGTGGCAATCGTCCGCCGGCCCTTGTCCAGCAGATGGGTGACCGCGCTGCGGGCGCCGCCGACGTTGTCCGCGTCGACGTAGCTGACGTGCTCGTCGGCCGAACGGCGGCCCAGCAGGACGGTCGGCAGCCGGGCCTCGGCGAGCATGTCCGGCAGCGGGTCGTCGGCGTGCACGGACATCATCAGCACCCCGTCGACCCGGCCGCCACGGGCGTACTCGAGGAAGCGCTCCCGTTCGGTGTCCGAGCGGACCAGGGTCAGCAGCAGCTGCATCCCGGTGTCGGTCAGGGCGTCGCCGAGCGAACGGACGATCTCGGAGAAGAACGGCTCCGCGAACTTCCGCCAGTCCGGCTCCGTCATGACGAGCGCGACGGCGTCGGCCCGTCGCCCGGCGAGCGAACGGGCCGCGAGGTTGGGGACGTAGCCCAGTTCCGCGATGGCCTGCTGTACGGCCCGGCGTGTCGACTCCTTCACGCCGGCCGCGTTGTTGACGACGCGGGAGACCGTGCCCCGGCCCACTCCGGCGTGAGCGGCCACCTCCTCCAGCGTCGGCGAGCCAGGGCGCCGCTTGCCCATGACCACCTCCCCCAAGAGATCACCGATATTACGGGCCCGGCGGCGGCGGGCCCACGGAAAGTTTCGATCGGGCCGCCGGACGGGCGTCGTGACCGGTCACCCCCTTGGCCCGCTCCCGCCCCCGCGCCCTTCCGCCTCGCCTAAGCCGTGTTGCGGATGATCGGGACGAAAGGCGTGTCATGAAGGTCGCGGTCATCGGCGGAACCGGGCTGATCGGGTCGCAGGTCGTCAGGAACCTCGGTGCCGCTGGGCACGAGGCGGTGCCGCACTCGCACTCCACCGGGGTCGACGTCGTCAGCGGCCAGGGGCTCGACGCGGCCATGGCGGGGCCGCCGTCGTGGTGAACACGACGAACTCCCCGACCTTCGACGCGGACTCCCTGGCGTTCTTCCAGACCTCGACGGACACCCTCCTGGCCGCGACCGTCAAGGGCGGCGTCGGCCACATCGTGATCCTCTCGATCGCCGGCGTCGACCAGGTGCCGAAGCTGGACCACTACCGCGCCAAGGTGCTCCAGGAGAACATCCTCGCGGCCGGTCCCGTCCCGTACTCGATCGTCCGGGCCACGCAGTTCATGGAGTTCATGGACGACGTCCTGTACTGGACCACCGACGGCGACACCGTGCGGCTGCCCGCCGCGCCGATCCAGCCGATCGCCGCCAGGGACGTGGCCGACGCGATGGCGGAGGTCGCCACGGGCGCCCCCCTGGGCGGCACCCTCGACATCGCCGGTCCCGAGGTCTTCACCCTGGACGAGCCCGGCCGCACGATCCTGTCCCGCAAGGGCGACCGGCGCGGCGTCGTCACCGGTCCGACCGCCGGCATGTTCGCCGTCGTCCACCGGGACGTCAGATGCCCAGGACGTCCAGGAGGGCCGCAGGGTCCGGTTCCGGGGCGCCCTCCAGCCGCTGCTCCGCCCAGATGACCTTGCCCCGCGCCGCGTAACGCGTCCCCCACATCTCCGCGAACCGGGAGACCAGGAACAGACCACGGCCCCCCTCGTCCGTGCTGGCCGCGCGCCGCAGCCGGGGCGAGGTGTTGCTGCCGTCCGCCACCTCGCACACCAGGGTGCGGCCCAGCAGCAGCCTCACCCGGACCGGCGGGGCGCCGTAGCGGAGCGCGTTGGTCAGGAGTTCGCTGAGGATCAGCTCCGTGCCGAACGCCGTCTCCTCCAGCCCCCACTCGGCGAGCCGCCGGCTCACCTCGCCGCGTACCCGGGGCACGGCCTCGACGTCGAAGGGGACGTCCCAGGTCGCGACGCACGCCGGATCGAGCAGCCGGGTCCGGGCGACCAGCAGCGCCACGTCGTCGCTGGGATGCCCCGGCAGCATCGTCTCCACCAGGGCGCGGCAGGTCTCCTCGGGCGTCCGGTCCGCGCCGGCGACGGCCGAGGCAAGCATCGCCAGGCCCTCGTCGACGTCCCGTCCGCGGTTCTCGATCAGCCCGTCGGTGAACAGGACGAGACGGCTCCCCTCGGCCAGCTCCAGCTCACCGGCCTCGAAGGGATGACCCCCCACCCCCAGGGGCGGCGCCAGCGGGAGGTCGGGGAAGGACACCCGGCCCAGAGGGTCCACCACGGCGGGTGCGAGGTGCCCGGCGCGGGAGACGGTGCAGTGCCCGCCGACCGGGTCGTAGACGGCGTAGAGGCAGGTGGCACCGGTGAGCGGCACCTGGTCGTCGTCGGCGGCGGCGGTCTCGGTCTGGGCGTCCAGTCGCGTCACCATCTCGTCGAGATGCCCGAGCAGTTCGTCCGGCGCCAGGTCCAGGGAGGAGAAGTTCAGCACGGCCGTGCGCAGCCGTCCCATGGTGACCGCGGCCTGGAGCCCGTGCCCCACGATGTCCCCGACGACCAGCGCCACCCGGAAACCGGGCAGCGGGATGACGTCGAACCAGTCGCCGCCCACGCCGGACTCCGCCGGCAGATAGCGCGAGGCGACCTCCAGCGCGTCCTGGTCCGGCAGGCCCAGCGGCAGCAGATTGCGCTGGAGCGTCACGGCCAGCGCGTGCTCACGGGAGTACCGGCGCGCGTTGTCGATGGCGACGGCGGCGCGGGCCACCAGCTCCTCGGCCACGGCGACGTCCTCCTCCTCGAACCGGGGGGAGCCCGCACCACGCCAGAAGTTGACCATGCCGAGGACCACCCCGCGCGCCCGGAGCGGCACCGTGATCAGCGAGTGGATGCCGTGGTCCAGCGTCCGTCGCGCTCCCTCGGGGTCCTGCGCACGCCAGTCAGCGGCGGAGCGCAGGTCCGACACCAGGACGGCCTTGCCGCGCCGCAGTGCCGCCGCCATCGGCGTGTCGGCGGCCAGGAAGCGGATCACCTCGCCCACCGCCTGCAAGGGGTGTCCGCCCCGCGTGGCCCGCAGCGCGGTACGGCGCATCTCGCGGACCGCGCTCGTGGGCTCCTCGCCGCGCAGCACGGAGTCGAGGAGTTCGACGGTGACGACGTCGGCCATGCGGGGGACCGCCACCTCGGACAGCTCCTCCGCCGTACGCCGTACGTCGAGCGTGGTGCCGATCCGTACGCCCGCCTCGTACAGGAACGACAGCCGGCTCCGCGCCACCTCGGCCTGCCCGGTGAGCGCCCTCAGCTCCGTGGTGTCACGGAAGGTGGCGACCAGCCCCTGGGCACCGCCGTACGGGGCGGTGGGCCGGGTGTTCACCGCCAGCAGCCGGTCTCCGGCCCGGACGACCTCGTCGGACGCCGTCTCGCCCGACAGCAGCAGCCGCGTCAGGCCCGGTCCCAGCCGCAGCTCCCGCACATGCCGCTGGTCGGCGTCCCCGGGCAGGTCCAGCAGCCGGCGTGCCTCGTCGTTGGCCAGCACGACGCACCCGTCGCCGCCGACGATCAGCACGCCCTCGCGCACCGCGTGCAGCACGGCGTCGTGGTGCTCGTACATCCGGGTCATCTCGGCCGGCCCGAGACCGTGGGTCTGCCGCAGCAGCCGGCGGCTGATCAGTGCCGCCCCGCCGGTGGCCAGCAGCAGCGCCCCCGCGGCCATGCCGAGCAGCATCGGGAGCTGCTGGTTCAGCACCTGGCCGACGTTGCTGTACTTGATCCCGGCGGTGACTATGCCGGCCACGCGCCTGCTGGGATCCGTCACCGGTACGACCGCCCGCACGGCGTCGCCGGGCCGGCCGTGGAACGTCTCGGTGTACATCTCGCCCATGGCGGCCCGGCCGACGCCCTCCGCCTTCCTGCCGATCAGGGTGGGGTCGGTGTCGGTGATCCGGATCCCGCGCGTGTCGAGGACGCTGACGAAGTCGACGCCGGAGCCCTTCTGCACCCGCTCCGTCGCGGGCTGCAGCTGGGCGGCCGGGTGCGGCGACCGCAGTGCGAGCGCCGTTCCGGGTGCGTGCGCGAACGTCTCCGCCACGGCCAGGGAACGGTCCTCGGCGGTGCGCTGGGCGTCGTACCGCCCCTGCACCGCGAGGGCGGTGGCCCCCGCCGCCACCAGCATCAGCATGATCAGCGCCTGCAGCACGAAGACCTGCGCGGCGAGCGTGCGGACGCTCAGCGACGGCGAAAGACGGCGTCTGCGTGGCGGCCAGAGCCCGCGGCCACGCGCCGGACCGGATGACCCCCGTGAGCCGGGCCGCGGTGCCGCGCCCGCCCACGGCCAGCGGGAACGTCCGCTCATCTCCCTTTTCTAGCACTGCGCCGCCACGCTCGGCGACCGGTGCGTCCGCCGATGGGGTGGGGGCGTGCGGTGCCGGGGCGGGCGGCTGGGTCCGGGTGCCGGTGCGGCGGGGGCCGGCGCCGTTGCCGGTGCCGGGCTGCGGGCCGGGGCGGGCGGCCCCCTGGGCCGTGACGTGGCCGCCGGTGCGGGCGTGCGTGCCGGGTGTGCCACCGGCGGCGCGGGGACCGGGGCCGGGCTGTTCCGTGCCCTGCCGTGCCGCCCTCGTCAGCCAGACCCGTGGGCACCCCGCCGCGGGCCGCCCGTCGGCCGGGGACCGTCACGCGGCCCGTGTCACGAAACGCCGGGTGACGGCCAGGGCCGCGGCCATGATGCTCAGCTGAGGGTTCACCTCCGGACAGCTCGGCAGGACGGAACCGTCGGCGATCAGTACGCCGTGCACGCCCCGCAACCGCCCCTCCGGGTCGGCCGGCGACCACTCGGGGTCGGCGCCGGCCGCCGCGGTACCGGTGGGGTGGAACGCGGAGACGTGCAGATGGCGCACGCTCACCGTGTCGAGCAGGGCCTCCAGCTGGGCAGGGGTGCGGGCGCGCGGCGCGCGGGGCACGCCCGTCAGCACCTCCTCGGCGCCGGCGGCGAACAGCAGACGCCCCATGGCCCGCTGGGCCCGCAGCAGCCGCCCGGCGTCACGCGCCGCGAGGTCGTAGCGCGGCAGCGGACGCTCCCGGCCGAGGACACGGCCGGACGGACGGTCGGCGATCATCGCGCCGAGCGTCGCCAGCCGGTCCGCCTGTTCGAGTTCCCGCCGCAGTTCACGGCCGATTCCCGGCGGCACGAAGGAACTCATGCCCGGCGGCGCCGCGGTCGCCTCGATCAGGATGCCGTCCGCCCGCAGGTGCTCCACGCCGACGCTCTGCAGCACGCCCCGCCAGGCGGTGACCGGCCGGTCGAAGCGGCCCGCGACGCTGATGGCGGGGTGCACGCTGAGGTTGCGGCCGAGCCGCCGGTGCCCGCCCAGGCCGGAGCGGCGCAGCAGCGGCGGGGTGTGGAGGGCCCCGGCGGCGACCACGACCAGGGGGCTGAGGATCTCCAGTTCGCTGCCGTCCGGACGGCCTGCGACCACCCCGGCGGCCCGCGGACCGGCCGGCCCGTCGCGGTCGGTGAGGATCCGCCGTACCCGAGCGCCCGTCACGATGCGCGCGCCGGCCGCGCACGCCTGGGGGAGCACGGACAGCTGGACGCTCTGCTTGGCGCCGGTGGGGCAGCCGACGACACACTGGCAGGAACCCCGGCAGCCCGGGGCGTTGCGCCGCAGGGGCGCGGCGGTCCAGCCGAGTTCCCGGGCGCCGGCCAGGGCGAGCCGCCCGTTGGCGCCGAGGACGTCCAGCGGCTGCGGGGCCACCCGCAGAACGCGTTCGACCTCGTCCAGGCGCGTGGCGAAGTCCTCGGCGGCGGCGAATCCGTGCCGGCCGAGCCAGCGGGCGACGACGTGGTCCGGGGTCCGGTAACAGGTGCCCGAGTTGACGACGGTGGTACCGCCGACCGCGCGGCCCACGGGCAGGACCAGCGGTGGATTCCCCACGGCGACGGTCGCGCCGCCGTCCCGGTACAGGCTCATGAAGCGGTCGAGCGGCGCCCGTCGGCCGAACGACGCGGTGGAGTGGTGCTCACCCTCTTCGACGACGACCACGCGCATCCCGGCGGCGGCGAGCGTCCGCGCGGCCATCGCGCCGCCCGCCCCCGAACCCACGACGACCGCGTCCGCGGTGGACCGCGCGGGCCAGTCGGAGGAGGGCGTGCAGTCGAGCGGGGGATCGTCGGGCGCGTACGCCGAGGGCCTGGTGGGCGAAGGGGCGGGTTCCGAGGGGACGGGGCTGGAAGGCGTGCGCTCCGGGAGTGCGGGGGCCGAGGGCGTGGGGACCGGGGGTGTGGGGGTCGAGGGTGTGGAGGCCGGGGGTGTGGAGTTCGAGGGTGTGACGCCTGAGGGTGTGGGGTCCGAGGGCGCGGACTTCAAGGGTGTGGAGTCCGAAGGCGTGGGCCCCGAAGGCGTGGGCCCCGGGGGCGGGGGGCCCGGGGGTACGGATGGCGGGGGTGCGGTCTCCACGGGCGCGGGCTCGGGCGGCGTGGGCTCCGAGGGGGCGGGCCCTGAAGGTGCGGTCTCCGAGGGCGCGGACGGAGACGGAGCGGACCGCGCGGGCGTGGGCGGCTCCGCAGGCGTGCCGGCGAGCGGCGGACGCCCCGGCGCGGGCACCGGCGGGGTGGGACCGTCGTGCAGCATGCGTTCGGTGCCCGCGGCCAGCAGGACCGGTACCTTGAGCGCGTCCAGCAGCGGCAGCAGGGCCGGGCGTGCGGCGAGCGACGTCATGACCTGCTCGCGTTCCTCCGCGCCGAGTGCGGACAGCCGCCTGCCGGTACGGGCGACGGCGTACGCGTCGATCGCCACGGCGGCGCCGCGCACCGCCGCGCGGGCCGGGGCCGGCATGACGCCGAGCAGGGCGGCGACGCGCCGGGGTACGGCCCTGGTCCACTCGGCCGTGCCGTCGTCGGCGAGAACCGCGGCCACAAGTCCCGTCAGAGCCGGGGGAGTCGCGTTCATCGGCCCCCGACCTCCGCGTGCGCGGTGCCCGACAGCCGCCATGCCGCCTCCGGCCGCCACCGTCCCCACCAGCGCTCCACGCGCACGTCCGCGTCCGCCCGCTCGCTGTTGCGGCACACGGCGGCGGAACCGTCCGGGTCGGTGTAGTCGAGGGCGAGCGTCCCGTCCGGCGGCTGGGTCACCGTCACCCGGATGCGGCGCAGGCCCGCACGGCCCTCGACCCGCCAGCGCGGCAGGCCGATGTCCGCGCGGAACCGGCCGATGCCCGCCCAGCCCACGGCGGTCCGCTCCACCCGCCGGGGCCAGGCGCGGCCGTTCCGGTACAGGCGCAGGAACACCAGCGGGGGCAGCCGGTCGAGTCCGCGCCGCATCGACACGGCGGCGACGATCTCCAGGACGTCACCTCCTCCCAGGTCGGCGTGGAGCCAGGCCCAGCGGCGGGCGTTGCCGTGGCCGAAGATGCGCGCGCTCGCTCCGGGCGCGTCGGTGAGCCGCAGCTCGCGGGTCCCGTGGCGGACGGTTCCGGTGTAGCGGGCGCGGGCGGCGGGCAGCAGGTGCGTGGCCGGCAGCCAGGGGCGCCGCCAGGACCAGCGGGGGAACGTGTGCAGCGGCGGGCCCTGGACCTCCTCGGCGAGCGCCCAGGTGAACGGCCCCGCCGAACCGGTCAGCCGGCCGGGCCCGACACGGACGCCGCCGGCGACGAAGCCGTCGATCCGGCCGCCCGGGTGGCCGGTCAGGCTGTCGGTCCGCCCGGTCGGGCTGTCGGCCGGGCCGTGCGGCCGGCCCCCCGCCCACCCGTGGGTCCGTCGCCCCGCCCAGGGAACCGGGCCGAACCGGGCGTGCTCCACCGGGCCCTCCTTGGGGAACACGGCGATCCAGCCGTGCGCGTAGGCGGGTGCGCCGTCGTGGGGCGCGACGAGTTCGTGGTGCAGCCAGACACCGCTGCCGGTCGCCGGATCGGTCAGGGTCGTGTACCAGACCTCCGTCCGCCCCGGCGTGCCGTCCCAGCGCGGCGCCAGGAACCGGTCGGCGGCGGGCCCGGCCGCCCGCGGGAACCGGAACCCGGCGAGGAACGGCAGCAGGCCGGTGGCGAGGGGGAAGCGCAGGGTGCCCTCGCCGACGCGCGCGCCGTCCTCGTACAGCGTGTACGGCAGGACGGTCATCGAGGACAGGGGGCGCCTGAAGGACACCGACTTCCAGCCGTCCAGCAGCATCCGCCGGCCGTCCAGGTCGAAGCCGAGCCGGTAGCGGATCCGGCGGCGCGCCACCGGCGAGATCTCCAACTCGCCCTCGGCCGAGGGGTCGTCGGCCCGGCCCGCGATCCGCACGCGTCCCGTCAGCCGTGCCAGGGTGGTGCGGTGGGGCAGCATCAGGCTGTCCGCGCGGGCCAGCAGGTCCAGCCGTAGGGGGCGGTCGGCGGTGTCGCCGGCCAGCCGGACCCGGCCCAGCATCGTCTCCCGGAACACCGTTCCGCGCGGGGTCACGAGGCATCACCCCGGCGGGCGCCGGAGCGCGCGAGCCCTTCGAGCATGATGCGTTCCGTCGCCGACAGGTAGTGCCCGGCGGCGGTGCGTGCCGTGTCCGGGTCGCCGGCGGCCACGGCCTCCACGACCGGCGCCAGGCGGTCGTGCGCGGCCCGGGCGTCCTCGAAGGGTCCGGCCAGGGCGGCGCGCACCGGCAGGTAGGCGTTGAACAAGGTGTTGGTCAGCAGCACGTACACGCGGTTGCCCGTGGCCCGGGCCAGCGCCCGGTGCACCTCGGCGTCCGCGAGCTGCGCCGGGTCGCCGCCGTCCGCGTCGGCGACGGCCGCCAGCAGCCGGCGCAGTCCGGCGATGTCGGCTGCGGTGGCGCGGGCCGCGGCGCGTTCGGCGATCAGGGCGCCGATGCTGCGGCGGACCTCGAAGACCTCTCCGATCCAGTCGGGGCTGTGGCGCACGAGCATGGGCAGCAGATCGGCTCCGCCCAGCCGCAGGAAGTCCCGTACACGCGTCCCCACCCCGTGGCGCGTCTCCAGCAGCCCGGACTGCGCCAGCCGGCCGAAGGCGTGCTTGAGGGTGGTGCGGGTGACCCCGAAACCGTCGGCGAGTTCGCGCTCCGGCGGCAGATAGCTCCCGGCCGGGTGGCACCCGGCGAGGATGTCCTCGCGCAGCTTCCTCTCCAGTACGTCGACGATCGTCTCGCGGGGCAGTGCTCCCACTCCGGCCTCCAGCGACTCGGTGGTTACGCGGTGCGTGGTTCAGTGGCTCAGTGGCTGAGCCACTGAACCAGCGTGCGCCCCGGGAGTCAATGCCCGTGGCGGAACATGCCGTTGAGTGGAGCAATCACGGCGCGTCGCGGCCCCGCGCACCAGGCTGGACGTCTTGTCGAGTTCCTGTGACAGGAGTCCGTGTGCGAAGACCACGTATGCCGAGGGATGGACATACCGGTCGGGAGCCGGAGGACGGAGCCGGTGCGCGGACGCGGTTGTCGGCCCCTCCGGCGTGGATGCGCTGGCTACCGGCCCTGTACGTCGTGGCACTTCTGCTGCTGGAACCGGCGACGCCCGTGGAGTGGCCCGTCAGCTTCATGCTGATCGCCCTGCCGCTCGTGGCCGCCTTCGCCCACGGCCCGGCCGCCGTCGGCGGCGCCACCGTGTTCGCCGTCGTCCTGGAAGGCGTGCTGGCCGGTACCCCGTGCTGCGCGGGCCGTGAGGTCGGCTACCTGTGGGACCGCCACTACGTGGCCTCCTACATCTGCACCGGACTGGTCGGCGTCCTCGGCATGATCCTGGCCGCGCACCGCGTCCGCCGTGAGCGCACCCTGGCCGACGTACGCTTCGTCGCCGACATCGCCCAGCGGGTCCTGCTCCGGCCCGTTCCGCACCAGATCGGCAGCCTCCACCTGGAGAGCCTCTACCGGTCCGCCGCCGCGGAAGCCCGCATCGGCGGCGACCTGTACGAGGCCGTCCCCACCCGCTACGGCGTCCGGCTGCTCATCGGAGACGTCCGGGGCAAGGGGCTGCTCGCGGTGGAGACCGCCGCGGCGCTGCTCGGCGCGTTCCGCGAGGCGGCGCACGACGAACCCGCACTGCCCGCCCTGGCGGACCGGGTGGAGACGAGCATGGACCGCAGGGCCGTGCTGCTCGGCGGCAGCGAGGTGGGCGAACGGTTCGTCACCGCCGTCTTCGCCGAGATCCCCCTCGGGGAGCCGCTGGTCCGCGTCGTCAACTGCGGCCATCCGCCCCCGGTCCGCATCCGCTCCGGCGAGGTGTGCGAACTGGACAGGGGCCGTTCGGCGCCGCCGCTGAACCTCGGGGTGCTGCTGGGGGAGCCGTACCACGTCGACGCCTACTCCTTCCGGCCCGGTGACCAGCTCCTGCTGTACACGGACGGCATCACGGAGACCCGCGACGCGGCCGGCTCCTTCTATCCGCTGCTCCAGCGCCTGCGGTCGTGGAGCTCCCTGCCGCCCCGGGAACTGCTGGAACGGCTCCACCAGGACCTGCTGGCCTACAGCGGCGACCGCTTGCAGGACGACATCGCGGCGCTCGCCGTCCGCCTCCCGGCCGGCGAGCCGCCCCTGCCGGCCGCACCACCGCCCGGCTGAGGCCACCGGATCAGAAGGCCGTGTGCGCGACCCAGCGATCGAGGACCGTGACGTCCCCCGAGACGTCGAAGACGGGCTCCTGGTACGACCGCCGCCCGTAGACCAGCAGCAGGAGGTCCGCCGCCTCCCCGCGCACCGTCACCGTCTCCGGGCCGGACCCGGCGTCACCGCCGGCCGGCAGCAGCCGGAAGCCGTCCGCGTCCAGCCGTACCCGCCACTGCTCACCGGCCGCGCCACCGGGGCCCGTGCACCGGAAGGCGACGATCTCCCCGTCGCCGCGCAGCTTCGTCACACCGGGGGCGAAGACCCCCGCGTAGGGCAGGTTGACGAGGAACTCGTCCACGCCGTCCGCCGCCAGGACGGGATCGAGGTCCGGCTCCCGGCCGACGGCGCGCTCCGCGTCCACCCGGTGTACCAGCGTCTCGAAGAGCATCCGGCGGGCCCAGAACCGGGCGTGCCGGTCCCCGCCCCACGCCCACATCGCCGCGCCGGGGTCCGTGCCGCGCAGGACGGCCGCCACCCCGGGCACCCCGGCCGCCACCCAGTCGGCGTAGTCCCGTGGGTCGTCCGGCAGCCCCAGCTCCACGTCACGGCTGCGCGGAGGTTCCTGCACGCGCCGGGTCAGCAGGGTGCCGAACCAGCGCTGCAACGCTCCGACGTGCCGGGCGAGGTCGGCCAGCGTCCAGTCGGGACAGGAGGGCACGGCAGCGGCCGGGTCGGCGCCCCGCACCGCCTCGGCGAACCGGCGGGTCTCCCGCTCGATCGCCGCGCGGTAGGTGTCGTACGGCAGGGGATGCCCCGCCCCGTTCGTCGTCGCCATCTGCTGTCGCCGTTCTGCCCTGGCACGGAGGCCGGTCTTCTCGTCGCGATCAGTGTGGGGGCTGGAGTCCACTCGAAGGCAAATCGGCGCGGCGAGGTGGCGTATCGCCGCGGGACGGGACCCGGGTCACGGAACGCGGGCCACCGCCGCGTAGATCCCGCTCCCCTCCGGCACCGTGTCCGTACCCGACACGCCCCACTCCGTGGCGGTCACGAGGCCGGGCGGCACGAGCTCCAGGCCGTCGAAGAAGCGCTCCACCTCCGGGCGCGTCCGGAAGCCGAGCTTGATGCCGCCCTTGGCGTACTCGGTGGTGACCTGCGCGGCGAGCTCCGGATAGAGGTCGGACGCGGCGTGCGACAGCACCAGGTGGCTGCCCGGAGGCAGCGTGGCGACCAGGTTCCGGACGATTCCGTGGGCGTCCTGCTCGTCGGTGACGAAGTGCATCAGCGCGATCAGCGACAGCGCGATCGGCCGGTCGAAGTCCAGGACCCGCCGGGCGTGCCGGACGATGGACTCCGCCTCCCGCACATCGGCCTGGATGTAGTCGGTGACGCCTTCGTCGCTGCTGATCAGCAGCGCCTCGGCGTGGCGCAGGACGATCGGGTCGTTGTCGGTGTAGACGACCTTCGCCGTCGGCACGATCTCCTGGACGATCTGGTGCAGGTTGGGCTGGGTGGGGATGCCCGTACCGATGTCCAGGAACTGGTCTATGCCCTGCCCGGCGAGCCAGGCGGCGGCCCGGTGCATGAACTGGCGGTTCTGCCGCGCCGCGTCCCGCGCCTCGGCCGGCAGCCGCACCGCCACGGCCTCGTCGACCGGGTAGTTGTCCTTGCCGCCCAACAGCCAGTCGTAGACCCGCGCGGGATGCGCCTTGCTGGTGTCGATCTCCAGGGGCGCCGGTGAATCGGTCGTCATAGCAGCTCCGTTGCGCGGGGTGAGCGGGTCAGGCCATGTGTTCGATCATCCTACTCGCGCCCTCCACGTGCCTCGCGCCGTGCGGGGAGCGGGAGTTGGACCGCGGGCCCCGACGGCCGGTACGGCGCGCCTCGAACGCCCTCGCCGGCGCCGAGGAGGACCGGCGACGACGCCACGACAAGGACGAACTCCGCGGCTGGGACCTGGTCTCCGCGCAGCGTCTGTGGCGGCACGCCGGACGCCCGGGCCGAACCGGCCTGCGTTTCACCCCCGATGGCCCGACCCTGCTGGAGTGCGGCCACTCGCCCGCACGCTCACCTCCGACGCGAACGGGGCACCGCCCCCGGCCGGGCGCCGTGACGAGTGCCGCCCCGACGCGGTGTCCGCGGCTGTGTGGCGGACGTGGCATCGGGGCGGCGGTGTCCGGCCGGGGCGGGCGGGACCGGGGCGGACAGGTGATCAGGGCTGGGCGGCCAGTTGGAAGCTCTGGGCGCCGGAGCCGTCACAGGTCCGCTGGGTGAGCTGGACGCTGTCGGCGGCCGTGGCGGACGCGGTCAGGCACTTCCCGCTGTGCCGGGCGGTGAAGTGGTACCGCCCGGTGGCCTCCTTCACCGGCAGCCACTGCTGGTTGGTGCCCCCGCCGTAGGACCACAGCTGAAGCGGCGCGTTGTCGGCCGTGGAACGGTCGACGACGTCGACGACCTGCTGCGGATTGCCGCGAGCGGCGATGCGTGTGTAGCCGCTGTCGGTGGAGCGGAACTGGAACTGCTGTGCCGTGGTGGAGTTGCAGGTGTACTGCTGGACGACGGTCCCGTTGGCCGTGCCGGCGGCACGGGCGTCGGCACACGTTCCGTTGCCGGTGTTGCGCAGCGTGTACCAGGCGGTCTCGGAGATGCCGTCCGCGGGCGGCTGGGACGAGGCCGCCCCGCCCAGCCACTTCAGCCCGTCCAGGACGAACTGGTTCTGCGTGGCGCTGGCGAAGGTGGACGACAGGGCCGTGTTGGTGTCGTAGTTCATCGCGTTGTGGCCGAAGTTCGCGTACAGCATCTTGTACTTGGTGTTCGTCCACAGGATCGGGTAGTACCCGCTGTACCAGGTCTGGGCGGGGTCGGTGCCGAGCGGGAAGCTGCTGGGGTCGACGGAGGCCAGGATCTTGATGTCCGGGTTCTGCCGCAGGTCGTTGGACCAGCTGTACCACTCGCTCACCGACGAGGTGAAGGTGGCGGGCAGGTTCCGGGTCGAGGGGTGCGTACGGTCCTCCACCCGCAGGACCGCCGTGGTCGGACCCCAGGTGTTCGAGCGGAAGTTCCCACTGCCCAGGAACTGGTTGTGGTACCACGGCCAGCTCTGCGCGTCGGTCGTGAACGCCGAGACGTGGAAGCCCATCCAGGCGCCGCCGTTCCGCATGTACTGCTCGAAGCCCGCCCGTTGGGCGGCCGACTGGGGCAGGTCGTCGAGGAAGAGGACCACCTGGTAGCTGTTGACACCGCCGTTCGCGAGGAGGTCCCAGTTGTTGCTGGCGGTGTAGGTGAAGCCGTTCGCCGCCGCCTGCTGGGGGAACCACTGGTTGGCTTCGCGGACGAAACTGATGTGCGCGGCGTCCCAGGTGCCGTTGTACAGCGCCAGCACGCGGAACGGCTCCGCGGCTGCCGCGGCCTGGGCGGGTGGCTGCGCCGTCAGGCTGACCAGCGCCGCGAGGAGAAAGGCCAGCCACATGGGGATGTGTGCCGCGCCGGATCTCACCTTTTGCATCCGATGCTCCCTTCTCGGTCCGGCCCGGGACGGGGGCCAGGCATGAGCGAAGGCGTTCATGAACGTGAGTGCTGGTCGTATGCGTAGATGCTGCTGGCCGGTGAACCTAAAGGTCTGGACCACACCCGTCAAGAGCTGACGACGAGAAAGCCCTCGCGGGACAGGTGCGTTGAGTACGTGTAACCAACGGGGCAGGAAAAGAGGCGCCACTTTTCCCTTCCGCCTGCGCCGGTCCCGGGCCCGCGTCCGTAGGTGTGACCCGGATGGCGTAGCGAGGAAATGATTCGCCGGGTGAAAGAGGCGGGCGGGAGGCGTACCGGGCCGCCGCGGTCCGTGAGCATGGACACGTGTGCCGGGCGCGGGCGCCCCCGCCGCCCGGGCGGCCCGGCTTCTTCCCTTCCGCACCCCACGAGGAGTTCGTCGTGCGTGTCCGTCGTCAGCTGACCAGCACCCTCGGTGCCTTCGCCCTCGCCTTCACCTTCCTGGGCGCCGGCACCGTCACCGCGACCCCGGCGGCCGCCGATCCGTGCGGCTTCTACGAGACCGGCTCCGACGCCTACTACAACCACTGCACCTCCGACGGCTCCCACGTGGTGATCAAGGTCGAGGTGGCCTTGGCACCCGACTACGAACGGTGCGTCGCCCCGGGCCGGACCTGGCTGGGCTCCGCCACCAAAATCCAGGGCGCCCACTACACGGGCCGCACCTGCTGAACCTCGCGCGGCACCCCGGCCACGTGTTCTGCGAGCGCACCGGAAGTGTCCTGTGAGTGCACTCCCGCGCGGGTGCCGGCCGGCCGGCACCCGCAAGGGCGGCGGCTCTTCCGTGCGCTCGGGGACCAGAGGTCGTGCGCTGTGAGGCAAACACCCGGCGTTCCGCCGCCCCGTCGGGCCCGCCGAAGCGCCCCTGCCCCTCCGCACCGCCCCCACCAGGCGGTTCCCGCGGCCTCCGGCAAGGTGTTCCGCACCTTGTCGAAGATTTGAACCGCCCCTTTCACGGCTTGTAGAAAGGCCGGGTGAGCGGGAGGGAGACGCCATGGCCGAACGGCGACTGCGCGTCCGGGTGGGCAGCGACGCGCTGCAGGGACTGATCGAGCAACTCGCCGAGCGGCTGCGGCGGTCGGTGGTCGTCGACGACCCCCTGGTGCGGCTGATCTGTTCCAGCCAGCACTTCGGCGACGAGGACCCGGTCCGCATACGCAGCCTGCTGCGGGGCCGCGCCGACGACGTCGCCATCCGGTACGTCCTCGACCAGGGCGTGGCCCGCTGGACGAAGCCGGGTCTCATCCCGGGCCGCGACGACCTGGGGCTGCTCACCCGCTACTGCGTCCCGCTGCGCGAGCGCGGCGAACTGCTCGGCCTGCTGATGGTGGTCGCACCGGACGGGACACTCACCCGCGAGGAGACCGACAGCATCGCGCAGGCGCTGCCGGCCATCAGCGCCCAGCTCCGCGCGGACCAGCTCGCCGCCTCCGAGGGCGAGGTGGACCTCCACGAGACACTGCAGTCCCTCCTCGGCACCGGTGCGGCGGCCCGCGCCGCGGCACGCCGGCAGATCCTCGAGGGCGGCCTCCTGCCCGACGCCCCGCACGCAGTGGTGAGCGTCGTCCAGGTCTCCCGCTCGGCGGAGCCGCCCGGACAGGTGGAGATCGCGCTGCGCGCCTCCCTGGAGGGGTACGCGCGCACCCGCTCGGCGGACGGCGTCATGGCCGCCACACCGGACGGCGCCGTCCTCCTCCAGGTCTCGGCCCGGCCGTTGACGGCACAGGAACTGGGGGACCAGGCCCGAGCCGTCCGCGAGGCCCTCGCCGCCTACCTGGACGCCTCGGCCGCCCCCGTCCTCGGCATCGGCGGCACCCACGACGGCCTCGCCGACGCCTGGACCTCGCACGCGCAGGCCCTCGTCGCGGCCCGCGCCGCGCGCCGCCTGCCCCACCTGAAGGGCGTCGGCGCGTGGGAGTCGCTGGGCGACCTCGCCGTACTCCTCCAGGTACCCGACCACGCCCTGACCCCGTCACTGGTGCCCACACCGCTCCGCCTGCTGCTGGACAGCCCCGGCGGCCGGCGCCTCGAGGAAACGCTGCGGTGCTTCCTCGAACACGCCGGATCCATCCCGCGCACGGCCGAAGCCCTGCAGATCCACCGCACCTCGCTGTACTACCGGCTGCGCCAGATCCAGGAGATCACCGGCCTCGACCTCGACAGCGGCGGCGACCGTCTGGTCCTGCACCTGGGCCTGCGCACCCTCGAACTGCTCCAGGCCGAGAGCGACGTCCAGACCGCCGTCTGAACGGGTCACATGGGGGGGCGGAACCGGGCCCGCCCCACGGAATGACGAAATGCGCGCCGGCGGATCACTACGGAGCGCGGTGGTGCGCGAGGTGCCGGGTGGCACAGAATTCCGTACACGGGAGCCGTGCCGAGGCCGGCTCCGTGAATCAAAGCAGTAACCCGCCGCCGTGGAATGTGCCGTTGCGGCGGAGTACGAGGAGGAGTCGACGTGGGGGCCGTGGAACAGCTGACGACCGGCGACGGAGTGCGGCTGGTGTACCGGGACAGCGGGGGAGAGGGATTCCCCCTGGTCATGCTGCACGGCTGGGGGCAGACGCAGGAGATGTTCCGCCATCAGGTGCGGGGACTTTCCCCGGCGCACCGCGTCATCACCCTGGATTTCCGGGGACACGGGGTGTCGGACAAGCCGTACCACGGTTATCGCGTCGCTCGTTTCGCGGCCGATGTGCTGGACCTCGTCGACCACCTGGGTCTGGACCGGTTCGACGCCCTGGGCTGGTCGATGGGGGCCTCGGTGTGGTGGAGCTTCGTCGACCAGTACGGCACCGGCCGTCTGCGGCGCTTCGTCGCCGTGGACCAGCCCGCGGCCGTCGCCGCGGTGCCGTGGATGTCGCCGCAGGAGCAGCGGCAGTCGGGTGCCGTCTTCGACGTCGCCGGTCTGGTCGCGCTCGGCGCGCAGCTCGCCGGCCCGGGCGGTGAACAGGCACGATACGAGTTCGTCCGCGGCATGTTCTCCGGCGAGCCCGACCCCGGCCTCCTCTCCTTCGTGGCCGAGCAGATCAGCGCCACCCCCGCACACGCGGGCGTGCCGCTCCTCTTCGACCACTGCGCCCAGGACTGGCGGGACGTGCTGCCCCGCATCGACGTGCCCACGCTGGTCATCGGATGCGACGGCAGTCATGTCCACCCGCGGTCGCAGCGGTTCGTCGCCCAGCGCATCCCGGACGCGCGGCTCCACGTCTTTCCGGCCACGGTGGCCAACTCGCACTTTCCCTTCCTGGAGAACCCGCCCGCCTTCAACGACGTCGTCGGCGCATTCCTCTCCGAGCAGCCGCGTCCAGCGGATCACAGCGACGTGAACGCCTGAATGCGGCTGCCCTCCTGAAGAACCGAACACGAAAAGAAAACGACGGGAGCCCGATGTGACCCGGTCGCTCAGCCCTGCCATGCCCCGAACCCCCGGACAAGAACCGTCCGCTCCGTCCCCGGGAAATGATTCAGGCCCTTTCATCAACCTGCCCTGGCCGGCCGTCGGCGACGACGACGAGCACCTTTGTCTGGCCGTCAACGTCTGCGACGAGCCGGTGCTTTTCCCGCACGATTCCCCACCGAGGCTGGAGCCCGGCGACATCCTGCTCGGCGCCGCCTTCCCCCCCGACACGCTTTCCCGCAGCGAGAGTCTGGCCCTCTTCCGCATCCCCCTGTGCCTGCTGGACGCGTCGGCCGCCGACCTGCGCGAGGTCGCGCACACCCACCTCGACGGCCGGAGCGGCCTGACGTCCCTGGTGTCGCAGTTCCTGACCGCACTCGCCAGAACACCACGCCACCAGCGGGTGACCGGCGGCCGCCGCCTCGCCCTGAACACGGCCGACCTCGTGGCCCTCCTCGTCCGGGACGTCCTCCAGACACGCGGACGGCGCCCCGCCCCCGGCGGCCACGAGATGCTGACGCGCATCCAGCAGCACATCCAGGACAACCTCATGGACCCGGACCTCGCGCCCGAGTCGATCGCCCGGGCACACCACATCTCGGTGCGCTACCTGCACAAGCTCTTCCAGTCCGGCGGCACCACCGTGAGCGCCTGGATACGGCAGAGCAGACTCGACGCCTGCCGCGCCGAACTGCGCGGCAGGCGCCGTACCGTGGCCGCCGTGGCCCACAGCTGGGGCTTCACCAGCCCCTCCCACTTCAGCCGCCTGTTCCGGCAGACCTACGGCATCACCCCCAGACAGTGGCAGGCCACCATGTCCTCCGACGCCTGAGCCGCTCACCTCCCCGCGCCGGACGCACCCGCCGGCCCGCTCACCTTCACCTCCCGCCGCCGAAGCGGCGCATGCCGCCACTGCCCACGAGGCCACCCGTGCCACGCCGTCGAGGCCACCCGGCACGCCGCCGTCCGCCTCCTGCCCGGCCACCCCTCGCCGACACACCCGTGAACCGGGAAGGAACCCCGCCATGCCCCCCACCCCCACCGTCGTCCTGGTCCACGGGGCGTTCGCCGACACGGCGATCTGGTTCGGCGTCGTCGCCGAACTGCACAGCCACGGCATCCCGGTCGTCGCCCCGCCGAACCCGCTGCGCGGCCTCGCGGCCGACGCCGCGCACATCGCGTCGGTGGCCGCGCAGATCGACGGCCCTGTCGTCCTGGCCGGGCACGCCTACGGCGGCGCGGTGATCACCGAGGCGGGCACCGCCGACAACGTCGTCGCCCTGGTCTACGTCGCCGCCCTTGTGCTGCAGGAGGGGGAGAGCCTGTGCGAACTCCAGGGCCGCTTTCCGGCCACCGGACCGGTGGGCGAGCTCCGGCGGTGGAGCTACCCGGTCCCCGGCGGCGGTGAGGGCGTCGAGGTCACGCTCAGCGCGGAGGCGTTCGCGACGGTGTTCGCCGCCGACGTCTCCGGCCCGGTCGCCGAGGTGCTCGCCTCCTGTCAGCCTCCACTCGCCCTGGCCGCTTGCGAGGAGAGGGCCACCGCCGCCGCGTGGCGGACGAAACCGTCATGGGCCCTGGTGGCCGGCGCGGACCGGGTGATCGCTCCGGACGTGGAGCGCTTCGGTGCCGCGCGGGCCGGGGCGACCGTGGTCGAGATCGACGGCGCCTCGCACGCCGTCACCCTCTCGCAGCCCACGGCCGTGGCCCGGCTCATCCGCGACGCCGTCCACGCGGTGAGCTGACCCCGCACGCATCCGCCCACGAGCCACCCCCCCCCCGCACGAGAGCAGGGACGAAAGAAGGGACCACCCGATGACGACGCAGCTCAAACCGCTTCTGCGGACGTGGGAGTGGCAGGCCGAGGCCGCCTGCCGGGGCATGGACAGCTCGGTGTTCTTCTCACCGCCCGGCGAGCGCGGCTCCGCGCGGCGCCGGCGCGAGCGGAGGGCGCAGGAGATCTGCCGGCACTGTCCGGTGCGCGCTGCCTGCGCCGGCTTCGCCGCGGCCTCCGCACAGCGGTACGGCGTGTGGGGCGGCCGCACGGAGGCCGAGCGCCGCGCCGGTTCCCCGCGGTGAGGCCGGCCGGCGGAAGCGGCGCCGGCGGACGGGTGTGCCCGGGAGGGCCCGGGCACACCGGCCGTGGGTCAGGTCACCGGTGGCGGGCTCCATCGAGGCGACTCGCGGATCGTGTCGTGGGTTTCGCCGGGGTGCCGCGGCCACCGGGTGACGGTCTCGGCCGGCGTACGGGTGCGGTCGACCGCCGCCGGCCGGTTCCACCGGCGCGCACGACCGCCGCACACCGGTGCGGCGGACGGCAGCTGCCCGGGGCCGGTGGCCTTGACGACGATCAGGAGCGCGTCCGTGAACCCCCGGTCACTCGGCGTCCACCATCGGCGTGCCGTGGCCGCCGCCGGTCCTCGGCGTGTGAGCCCGAACGTCCGGCCGTGCCCGCCGTGGCGACGGGCCCCCAGATGCACAACGGGCCCCGCACCGCAAGGATCGCTTGTGAGGCGTGTGTGCCCGGTACTGGTGTGCGGCGCGCACCCACACGTCATCGGTTGCTCGGCATCCGCGCGAGCTGGGGGAATTCGCCCGTTTCGGCGCTCCGACGGGATCATTGCCATGTTGCTCAAACACATCCTGAACCGTTCTCCGCAGTCACCTCACCCGGCGGCGCACCCCACCGCCACGGCGGCCGCCGAACGGCCGGCGGTGACCGCGGCCGACTGTGGCCTGCTGCTCCTGCGGCTGACCTTCGGCCTGTTCATGGCCGCGCACGGCGCCCAGAAGGTCTTCGGTCTCTTCGGAGGTGGCGGCCTGACCGCGACCGGCAGGGCCTTCGAGTCCCTGGGGTTCCGCCCGGGCAAGCTCTTCGCCGTGATCGGGGGTCTGTCCGAGCTGCTCGGCGGTCTCGGCCTGGCCCTGGGGCTGCTGACCCCGCTCGCGGCTGCCGCCCTGATCGGCGTCATGATCAACGCGATGGTCACGGTGACCGCCGCCCACGGCGTGTGGGACACGGACGGGGGTGTGGAGTACAACGTGGCGATCGCTGTCGCCGCCCTGGCCGTCGCCGCCATCGGCCCCGGCCGGCTGGCCGCCGACCGCTTCTTCCGCTGGGGCAGGGGCGGCTGGGCGGAGGCTGCCGTCGCCCTCGGCCTGGGCGGCGTCGGAGCCGCCCTCTCCCTCGGCTTCTGAGGTCTTTCGTTCGGATCGGGCCGCATCAGGGTGGCGATCTCGACGCCTGGGGCGCGCGGAATTCGGGGACGGATCGTCAGCGGTGTGGTTACGATGCGGGGGATGAAGACCTTCTCCTCGTACGGATTGGGGGAATCGTCCGCGCAAGGTGAGTGCTGATGGCACATCACTTCGCGAACGACATCCCGTCCCGCCTGTTGATGTGGCAGCGCGTGCGCGAGTACGCCGTGCCACCGTCCATGACCGAGACCGCGACCGCGCGTCGTGCGGTCGGCGACTGGTCGGGGGCCTGCGCCGCCGCCCGCGTCGACGTCGATCTCGATCTGCGCGCCGTGCGCAACCGCCACGGCACCGACGTCGCCGCTCGGCTCCGTGCGGATCTGCGCCGGCTGGCGCCGGATCTGCTGCGCTGGCACATGCCCCGGATCGCTCCCGACGGACGGCTCCGGCCGGGCCTCACCCTCTCCCTCGCCCGTTACGGCAGCCCGGGCGGCACACCGCTGCACCTGGTGGTGCGGACACCACCGGCCTGGGCGGACGCCGGACAGCGCATGTCACTGACCCTGTGGGAGGGGCCCGGAGGCAGTGTCCCGGGGCACCACCCGCACCCCTACCCCGACCGGCGCCACCGCCTCGACCTGCACCGGCACCTCTGGGACTCGAGTCGAAGCGGCGAACTCGCGCGGCGATGCGGCGCGGACGGACCGCCGGCGCCGCCGCCCGGCCGCTCCGGGGGAACGCGTCGCCCGGCCCCGCCGGACCTCCGGGACCGGCCGGGTGATCCGGGTCGTCCGGACCGGCCCGGCGGCGACGCGTCGTGGGCGGTCTCCCGCTGGGCCGCCGAGGCGGAACTGCTGCTGCGGGCCGAGGGCCGCCACCCTCGCGGCGCCTTCACCGTGCGGCTCGGCGCCCGCGGCCGCGCCGTACTCGAACTCGTCGCCCCCGACGACAGCCACGCCCCGGTGTTCCGGCCGCTGCGGGAGCCACTGCCGTCCCAGCAGGTCGCCGCGCTTCCCGTGCTGCCGGAAGCGGCGGCTCGCGCCCTGCCCGATCTGGAGCTGCTGCGCGCCGGGCTCGTCACGGCCGATCGCCTGCACCCGCTCGTCGCCTCGGCACTGGCGGCGCAGAGCCCGGCCACGGCGACCGGACCGGCGCCCGGCCCCGACGACCCGCACCGGGTGCGGTGCCGGGGCGAGGTCCACCGGATCGCGCTGCGGGACGGGGTGCTGACGGCGGTCGACCACGATCCGGGCGCACTACGGCGGGAGGAACTGCTGGTGGCGCTCGGCGGGCCGGCGCTGCCCTGCCTGCGGGCCATCGACGCCGTGCACCGCAGCCCGGAGGCACTGCCCGCGGTCCGGGAGCGGCTCCTCCACGGTGACGTCACCGGAGCGCTGACCGTGGTCGAGAAACTCCTCGGCCCCGGCGCCCTGCTGCCCGACGGGCCGCTCCGGCGGGTACTGGAGTCGGCCGCGACCCGGCGCGTCGACCACGGTCTCTTCCGCTCGGGGCTGGTCACCGTGCACCCCGCCGCCCGTACCGCCGGAGGCGGAAACGTCTCGGACGCGGGTCACGCCGACCCGGGTCACCGCCCCCGGCTCGACCGCCGTTCCCCGCACGCCATGCTCCGCAAGCGGGGCAGCCGGGCCCGGCCGCGCACCGGCCTCATGCGCTGAGCGGGCATCGTCCGCTCGGCCCACCCGGCTCACCCATCCCACCCGGCGGTGCCGTGACCTCGGCGCCCCCTGCCCTCACGACCTCCGGACGGGCCCTCCCGTCCCCCCATCCCACCCAGGTGATGCCCATGACCTCCAGCACCCTCCCGCGGACCGCGGTCCCGGCCGTCGGCGCGCCCGCACCCCAGCCCGCCGGCCCGTCCGGCACCCGCGCCCGACTCGCCGTCGCGGACGACCTCCTGACCCTCCTGCGGACCACCACCACCGAGCCCCGCCCCGACGACCAGCTCGCGGCACTCACCCTGGCCGTCGCGGCCGACCTGCCCGTACTGCTCTGGGGTGAACCGGGCATCGGCAAGACCGCGGCCCTGACACAGCTCGCCCACTCCCTCGGCCTGCCGCTGACGACCGTGATCGCCAGCGTCCACGAGCCGTCCGACTTCTCCGGGCTGCCCATCGTGGGCGAGGACCCGGCGGTGCAGGGCGTGCCGATGGCGCCGCCGCAGTGGGCGGTGGAGCTGGTGCGGGCCGGACGGGGGCTGCTGTTCCTCGACGAACTCTCCACCGCCACCCCCGCCGTCCAGGCCGCACTGCTCCGCGTCGTCCTGGAGCGGAAGGTGGGCGCCCTGCAACTGCCCCAGGGCGTACGGATCGTGGCCGCCGCCAATCCGCGCGCCTCCGCGGCGGACGGGTGGGAGCTGAGCCCGCCGCTCGCCAACCGGTTCGTGCACCTGCACTGGGTGCACGAACCGGAGGTGGTGGTGCGCGGACTCGGCGGGATCTGGCCCCGGGCGGAGCTGCCCCGGCTGGCGCCCGGGCGGCTGCCGGAAGCGGTGGCCCACGCCCGGCGCGCGGTCTGCGGCTTCCTGCGGGCCCGGCCGACGCTGATCCACCGGCTGCCGGGCACGGAGACACGGCGCGGCGCCGCCTGGCCCTCGCCCCGCAGCTGGGACGCCGCGCTGACCCTGCTGGCCTTCGGCACGGCGGCCTCCGTCTCCCGCGAGGTGCTGGCGCTGCTGGTACGGGGCGCGGTGGGGGACGGCCCCGGGCTCGAACTCCTCGCCCACCTGGACCGGATGGACCTGCCGGACCCGGAGTCGCTGCTGGCCGACCCCGCCCGCGCCGAGCTGCCCGAGCGGGGCGATCTGCGCCAGGCGACGCTGGAGGCGGTGGTGGCCGCCGTCGGGGCGCGGCCGGAGCGGCACCGGTGGGAGGCGGGCTGGGCGGTACTGGTCCGGGCCCTGGAGACCGGCGCCCCGGACCTGTTGGTGGCCCCGGCGACGACGCTGGCGGCGCTGCGGCGCGACGACTGGGAGGTGCCGGAGGCGGTGGAGCGGCTGGCCGGGGTGGTCGGCCTCGTCCGGCGGGCGGAACAGTCCGTGGGACGGGCCACGGCGGCCGGCGCCGGGCGTGCGACGGGGACGCGCCGATGACCGGGGCCGCGAAGCGCCCGGGGCCGCTGCCGCGTCCTCTGCCCCGGCCCGCGCCGCCCCGCCCGGTACGGGCCACGGTGCCGCCCGAGCCGACCGCCTCCGGCGGGCCGTACGACCGTCCCGGGCTGCCGCTGGACCTGGAGAAGCTGCTCGCCGCCCGGCTGCACGCGGTGCGGGTCCGCCCCTACCTGGCCGCCGCCCTCTTCGCGCTGCACGTGGTGGAGGACCGCTCGGTGCCGACGATGGCGGTGGACGCGCACTGGCGCTGCTACGTCTCACCCGGCTTCGTGGCGCGCACCCCGGTGGAGGAGCTGGCGGGCGTCTGGGTGCACGAGGTCTCCCACCTGCTCCGCGACCACCACGCGCGCGGCGAGCGGTACGCACGGGAGCACGAGGACCACGGGCCGGGCGAGCGCGGCGGGACGGGGGCCCGCCGGGCCGAGAGCCGCGAGCGGCTCCGGCGGAACATCGCCGCCGACTTCGAGATCAACGACGACATCTACGGCGACGGCCTGCCCCGGCCCGCCGGAGCGGTGCACCCGTCCGTGCTGCGGCTGCCCGAAGGTCTCCTCATGGAGGAGTACCTGCGCACGGCGTCGCTGTCCGGGCTCACCGCGGACCTGGCCTGGCTGGACTGCGGCAGCGGTGCCGACGGGCAGGCCCGGCCGTGGGAGCTGGGACCCGACGGGGCGCACGGGCTGAGCAGGCAGCAGCGGGACGCGGTCCGCTTCCGGGTGGCCGAGGGCATCAGGGGCCGCCCCGGCCACGCGCCGGAGGGATGGCGTCGATGGGCCGAGGAGGTGTTCCACCCGCCCCAGCCCTGGCGGCAGTTGCTCGGAGCGGCGGTCCGCTCGGCGACGGGCGCGCCGGGGGCGGGCGAGGACCACGGCTACCGGCGTCCGTCCCGGCGCTCGGCCGGTGTCCCCGGAGTACTGCTGCCGAGCCTGCGCCGTACGCCGCCCCGGGTCTGCGTCGTGATCGACACGTCCGGTTCGGTGAGCGACGCCGAACTGGGCAGCGCGCTGCTGGAGGTCGCGGCGATCTCGCGGGCGGTGGGCGGACGGCGCGACCTGGTCTCGGTGATCTCCTGCGACGCGGCGGCCGGGATCGCCGTCCCCCTCTGCCGCGCCGAGAACCTCGCGCTGGTCGGCGGCGGCGGAACCGATCTGCGGTCCGGTTTCACCCGGGCGCTGCGCTCCCGTCCCCGCCCGGACGTGATCGTGGCCCTCACGGACGGACAGACCCCGTGGCCCTCCACCCAGCCGCCGTGCCGCACCGTCGTCGGTCTCTTCCCGCGTCCCGCCCACGCCGTGGACGAGAACGACCCCGGCTACGTCCCGGACACCCCACCACCCTGGGCACGGGTCGTGACGATCGGCTGAGCATGATCCTCAGCCGCCCGGCGGCGGTGTCCCGGGCCGGGTCCGGCCGAGGGTCTGTGCCGCGGCCTCCGCGAAGTCGTGGACGAGGGGCGAGCGCCGGGACGCCACCCACGCCAGGGCCACCTCGTTGGGGCCGATGTCCTCCACCGGCAGCGCGATCACGTCCGGGCGGGTGTAGAAGCCGGCGGTGGACAGCGGGAGCACGCAGATGCCCGCACCGGAGGCCACCAGTTCCAGCTTCTCCTCCACCTGGCGGATCACGGGCACCCCGGGCCGCCGCCGCTCACGCAGCTCCAGTGCCACGTCACGCCATTCGGGTACGGCGTCCGGGTCCTGGAGCAGGTGCTCGGGGGCGAGGTCGCCGACGGTCACCGACGCCCTGTCCGCCAGCCGGTGCCCGGCCGGCACCATGACGACCCGCGGCTCCCGGAACAGCGGCCGCACCTGGAGGCCCCGCCGGTCGACGGGCAGCCGCACGACGCCGATGTCCGCCCGGCCGTCGTGCAGCACCTCCACCTGGTCGTCCCAGCTGGTGCGCAGCAGACGCACGTCGACGCCGGGGCGGCGGGCGGTGAAGAGGGCCGTGGCCGGGGTGAGCGTGATGCCGGGCATGAACCCGACGGTCAGCGTGGGGGTGCCCCGCCCCGCCGTCCGCACCCGCCGCAGCAGCGCCTCGGCCGACGCGAGCAACGGGACGGCGTCCTCCAGCAACTGCTGCCCGGCCGCGGTGAGCAGCGTGCCGCGCCGGTCCCGTGCGAAGACCTCGACGCCCAGGTCGTCCTCCAGGCTCCGGATCTGCCGGGACAGCACCGGCTGCGCGACGTGCAGCCGCTCGGCCGCGCGCCCGAAATGCAGCTCCTCGGCCACGGCCACGAAATACCGGAGCTTGCGCAGGTCGACATCCACCCGGACTCACCGCTCACTCTCTCCGAGACCCTGTGGGACGATCGAGGCAGTCGTGACGAATCTACCCGTCCCGGCCACGGCTGCGGCCGTCCGGGCCGCGGCGAGCGTCGCGGACGGTGCCCGGCGCGTCCATGCCGGGGTCACTCCTCGCCGGCGAGGACGGCCAGCGGGTCGGTGTGCGCGGGCGTCCACCCCAGCTCGGCCTCGGCGCGCGCCGGGGTGAACTGCTGGTCCAGGGCGAAGGCGTCCGCGACCGGGCCCATCCGCTCACGGGCCTGCTCCAGGGTGAGGGAGGCGACCTTGCCGTCGAGGCCGACGGAGCGGGCCACGGCCAGCGAGCACTCCTTGGCGGTGGGGTTCACCCCGCCCACGCCGACGTACACCGAGCCGGGCGCCGCCTTCAGGGCGGCGACGTACAGCTCCGCGACGTCGTCGACGTGCACCAGCGCCCAGTGGTTCGCACCGTCGCCGATGTACGGAACGGCGCCCGCCTCCCTGCCCGGGACGGCGTAGAACATGTCGATCAGGCGGTTCTCGCCGCCGTACAGCAGACCGGGCCGCACCAGGACGGGACGGCCGCCCTGCCGCGCGCGCCGCAGCACGGCGTCCTCCACCGGCTCGCGCCAGGCGACCAGGGACGGCGGGTTCCAGGGGGCGGTCTCGTCCACGACCCCGTCCGTGTCGCCGTGGACCCAGGTGCCGCCGGTGTGCACGTAGGTGCCGGTGCCCACGCCGTCCTGCATGGCGGTGGCCGCCGCGAGGTCCTCGTCCCCGGTCCCGGCCTGCGCGAGGTGGATGACCGCCTCCGCGCGGGCCGCCGCCGCGTTCAGCGCACCGAGGTCGCCCAGTCCGCCGCGCACCGGTGTCGCCCCGAGGGAGGCGACGGTCCCGGCGGCGCGGTCGTTGCGGGCCAGCGCCTCCACGGTGTGCCCGTGGCGGACCAGCGCACTGATCGTGGCCTTGCCGATGTATCCGGATCCGCCGGTGAGGAAGATCTTCATGGTCACGGCTCCTGTCTTCCGTAGCTCGGTGATGTCGCCGACTTCGCTGATCAGCCTGCGCTCGGAGACGGGGCCGCGTCCAAGACCTCTTCCGGCGCCTGTGATACCCGGAGGGCATCACAGGCGCCGGACACACGGGCGTGGCTCAGCCGTGCAGGGTCGCGGCCGGGCCGTTGTACGCCTGTGCCGTCAGCACCGGGTGCCGTGCCGCGCCGGCCCCCTTCGGCCAGGACAGCCGGACGGTCCGGGACTCGCCGGGCAGCAGCCACAGGTAGTTGTCGCTGTACAGCGTCGGCAGCACCCGCCGGCCGTGCGCGTCCTCCAGCAGCGACAGCCGGACCATGGCGGCCACCGCCGAGCCCTGGTTGCGGACCACCGCCGTCAGCTCCTCGCGGTCGCCGGACCGCGACCGCCGGGTGATCGCGCCCGTGAGCTTCACCTGCTTCGCCTTGTTCAGCCCCCGCAGCGCGGCGGCCTCGCGGTAGCGCCAGTAGGTGTTCCGCGACAGCTCCCTGCCCCGGGAGTCCTCCAGCGTCAGCCGCAGCAGGTGCAGGTCCGGGAGGCCGTCCGTCCACGCGGCGGTGAACGCCTCGGCGGTGGACGCCCGTTCCACGTCCACCCGGGCCGTCCTGCTCCCGCCGAGCTGCCGGCCGGACAGGTCGTACAGCCGCGCGGTGACGGTGGCGCCCCGCAGGTCCGCCGACGTGTGGTTCACCGCGATGACCCGCCACTTCACCGGATCGGCCTGCACGTGCAGTGGCTCGCAGGCCGAACGGGCGCCGTAGTAGGTGCCGTTGACGTCGAAGTCGTAGTCGTACGTCTGCCAGACCGTGCTGTGCCAGGCCGGGTGGGACATCCAGAGCATCAGACCGGAGGCGTTGTCCCACAGGTTGGCGTTCCAGGCCTCGAACATGGCCCGCGTGTTCTCGTAGTTGACGAACTGCGCCTTGCGGGCGAAGTCGTCCAGGTCACCGGACTCGCCCAGCCGGGCCTCGATGGCGGCCTTGTAGTTCTGCGGCGCCTGGTTCCCGCGCTCGCTCCAGTCGTGGTAGTACCACGCGCCCCGGATCGGCCAGTCCGGCTCGTCGCCCGTCATGCTGCGGGTGCTCGCAGCGGTCGAGACGACGGGCATGCCGATCTCGGTGTGGAAACCGAAGTCACGGCTGCCGTAGGTCATCGGGTCGAAGTACTTCTCCGGTTCCACCCAGCCGTACGGGCCGCCGCCCGTGATGATGCCGCCCGCCGAGTTGTTCTGGTAGAGCACGCCGGGCACCTGCTGCTCCACCGCCTCCCGCATCCCCTTGTCGATGGCGGCCGGGGGGTTGCCCTCGTTCGCGCCGCACCAGACCACCACGGACGGGTGGATGCGGTACCGCAGCACGGTGTCCCGCGCGATCGCGTTGAAGGCGTCGTGGTCCGGCGGGTCCATGCCCCACGCGTTGGGGAAGTCGTTCCACACCAGGATGCCGTGCCGGTCGCAGGCGGCGAAGAACTCCTCCCGGTCACTGCTGCCGACCCAGTTGCGGATCATCGTGAAGTTCATGTCCCGGTGCATCCGCACCGCCGCGTCCATGCGCTCCGCCGGCATCCGGCGCAGCAGTTCGTCCCAGCCCCAGTTGCCGCCACGGGCCAGCACGCGCACGCCGTTGACGCTGATCTTCAGCGGGTCCGGGGTGTTCGACACGGTCTTCACGTCGGTCCAGGTGTCGCCGTCGTCGGAGACCTGGATCGTGTACGACTTCGGGTACGCGGTCTCCCAGAGGACGGCGACGCGGTCGAACGCCCGCGAGGAGCCGAGGTCCACCTGGATCCACTGGTGGTCCTCGTAGGCGGACGACCAGCGGCTGTTCGGGTTCCCGTCGGTGGCGTTCGACGCCGGGTGGTCGGACTCCTCCGTGGAAGCGGTGGCCTTCTGGCGCAGGGCGAGATCGGTGCCGGGTTCACTCCGGTCGACGACGGACAGCGACCACAACGAGTTGCCCCAACTGGTGTTGCGCAGACCGCAGCTCAGGCGGACGTAGCGCGCGGTCCGCCGGTCGAAGTCCTCCACCTGGAGACTGGCGTTGCCGTTGTTGAACGGCAGCGGCACCGCCCCGTTGTCCACCGACTTCACATCGGTCCAGTCCGAGCCGTCCGCGGAGACCTGGACCACGAAGGTCTTCGCGTACGCCTGCTCCCAGGTGAGGTCGACCCGGTCGAAGGACTGGACGGAGCCGAGGTCCACCCTGATCCACTGGTCGTCCTCGTAGGCGGAGGACCAGCGGGTGCCGGGGTCGCCGTCGGTGGCGTTGGCCGCGCCGTTGCCGTCCTGGTCGGTGCTGGACGCCTCGGCGTGGGCGTGCAGCGCGAGGTCGGTGTCCGGCCGGGTGCCGTCCCGGACGGACAGGGTCCACAGGGAGCTGCCCCAGGAGGTGGCCCGCGTCAGGCAGCGGACGCGGACGTGCCGGGCCTGCTGCTGGTCGAAGGTCACGGTCTGCGTGTAGGCGTCGCCGGACGCGGTGAACACGAGCGGTACGTCGTACTCGTAGCCGAACTGGCGGATGCCGAAGCGGGTGGTGCGCCGGTCGCTCTCCTGGCCGCCGGCCGTGGCGGTGAGCGTGAGCTCGTGCAGGTGCGCCTCGCCCAGACCGTTCGGCCACCACAGCTCGGGCTCGTGCAGCCTCAACTGGCCGAAGGCGTCCGGCGTGAAGACGACGTCCAGGTTCGCGCCCGCCTTCACGGTGACCGTCCTCGACACCCGCACCCCGTCGAAGGCGGCCGTGACCGTCGTCTGGTGGTCGGCGGTGTCCGCGTTGCGCACCGGCACGACGATGGTCAGCTCGGCCACCGACACGTCCGGCAGCGCGGGCAGCACGGTGTCCACGCGCGGGTCGCCGATGACGACGTGACCGGTCGATCTCAGCCGGACGTGGTTCCAGATGCCCGCCGCGCGGTCGCGTACGGCCGGCATCCAGTCCCAGCCCGAGGAGGCCAGGTACGTCGGGGAGTTGAGGTTCATCTGCTGCGCGCCGGCGTCCACCCAGGACTCGCCCAGCGGCCCCTTGTCACCCGGGCTGCCCGGCACCGGCATCGGCGTGATCCTCACCGCGAGCGCGTTCTCGCCGCTCTCGGCGAGCTGCCGGGTGACGTCGAAGGCGGCACGGGCGAACGGGTAGGTCAGGTCGCCGGCCCGCTTGCCGTTGAGCCACACGTCGGCCTTGTGGTTGACGCCGTCGAACTCCAGCCAGACGTGCCGGCCGGCCCCGGTGCGCAGCCCGCGCGGCAGCGCGAAGTCCCGCTTGTACCACCAGGAGTGGCGTGACAGCGCCTCCGGTACCCGCAGGTTGTTCAGGCCCGCCACCGGGTCGGGCAGCTTGCCCTGCTCCACGAGCGAGCCCAGCACCGTGCCGGGAACGGTCGCGGGCAGCCAGCCGCTGGTGTCGACGGACGTCTTCGACAGACCGGCGCCGTCCGCACCGGCCCAGTCGTCCATGGTGAGCCGCCAGCCCGACTCCACGGGCACGGTCCCGTCGTCGGCGACCGTGAGCGCCGGTGCCTCGTCGTGCCGGGTGCCCCAGTCGGTCCAACCGGTGGCCGAGGGGCGGTGGCCCCGGGCGGTGCCGTACACCTCGAAGCCGTTGAGGCCGAGGGGCAGCGGGCTGGAGCGCTTGCGCGACGTCATGCGCACCCAGCGCGCCGACACCGGGTGGGGAAGCTGGACGTCCACGACGCCGCCGGTGCCGGCCGTGGTGCTGTACACCGTCGTCCAGGACTCCTGGTCCACGGACGTCTCGACCACGAAGACCAGCGAGAAGCTCGACTGGATCTCGTCACCGGTGGTGCCGCTGTGCACATTGCCGGTGGTGGGCGGCGTGTACACCGGGTCGGAGGCGTCGGCCTCGAAGGTGAGGCGGACCCGCGTGACCTCGCAGGCCGCCTGGAGGTCGACGGCTATCCACTGCGGGTCACCGCCCTCGGCACGCCAGCCGCTGCCCTTGACGCCGGGGGAGGAGAGGCGGTCGACCACGAAGGAACCGGGGGTGGCGGCGTAGGCCGTCGACGAGACCGTGACCGGCCGGTAGAGCGCCAGCTCACCGGGGGAGGCGGCGGAGTCCACCGGCGCGCCGCCGGGCGCGGCGACCGCACCCGGCGCAGGAAGCAAACCGAGGCCGAATCCGGCCAGCAGGGTGGTACCCGTGGTGACGATGGCCCGTCGCGACGGATGGCGCGACGGATCCGACTGATCTGTCATGAGCGTGACGTCCCATCAAAAAGCGGTGCGGTCCGGACCTCTCCGGGTCTGACGCAGGAGGAATGACAACGTTGCCAAAGGCTGGGTGGCGCGGCGGCTCGTGTCAACCCCTGATGCGTGGATCGATGTCTGACCGGTTCCGCCGTCTTGTGACGGGTTCCGGCGGACCATGGCTATAGCGAATGAGGGAAGGGCGCGGTCGTTGGTCCGTGCGCCCGCGGGTGGGCGGGGGTTTGATGCTGCGGTAGCCAGCGCGAGGCATGGGGGATTTGAGCGGATTCCCAGGCGTCGGACTCCGCCCGCGCGGCCCTTCGTGGCGCGGGGCGTCACCCGGCCGACCGTGGCGAGGCGGGGCGGGAGGCCGCCGTGAGGCGCAAGGTGGTTGCAGATGTGATCGGTACCGGACGGCGGTGTGGCGACGGGACACATCGGCCCAAGGAGGGGCGTGAGCGCTGGGACGCCGGTCCGGCGGCACGTCGTCGGGGCGGGCCCGAGGCGGTGCTGTCCGGTCGCGTGGCACCAGGCGGACGCCCCCTGGAAGCGTCGGCCCGATCAGTCCGGCGGCCTCCCCTGCCGCGGCGTCAGGTCAGTCGCGGCGCCACCTCGGCCGCGACCCACTCCATGGCCCTCTCGACATGCTCGGCCGCGACGGGCAGCCACAGGGTGCACGCGGTGAGACCGGCCTCGGCGAGCCGCGCGAGGTCGTCGGCGACACTCGCCGCAGTGGGCACGGCACCCCCGAGCGGCCGTCCCGGTGGCGGGACCACCGCGGGGAGGCCGGGCGGAGTGAGGAAGGCGGCCGAAGCGAGCGTCACCCGGTCGGAGTTCTCCGCGCCGGCGAGGTCGCGAAGGCGGCGCTGGACGTCGGTGACCTCGGCCGCGTCGGCGCCCGTGCCGTACCAGCCGTCGCCGAGACGCAGCGTACGGCGCAGGGCGGCGTCGCTGTGGCCGCCGACCCACACGGGCGGACCGCCGGCGGTGACCGGAGGCACCCCCAGGTGCGCGGCGCGCAGTGTCGTGAACGGCCCGTCGAAGTCCGCGGGCCGCCGGGCCCACAGGGCCTTGGCGGCGGCCAGGTGGTCGTCGGTGCGTGCACCGCGTTCACGGGCGGGCACCCCGACGGCGCGGAACTCGTCGGGATTCCAGCCGGTGCCGACGCCCAGGATCAGGCGGCCGCCGGACACGACGTCCAGGGTGGCCGCCTGGTTGGCGAGCACCAGTGCCGGATAGTACGGCGCGACCAGTACGGATGTCAGCAGCCGCAGGCGCGTCGTCGCCCCGGCGACGGCCGACAGCAGAACGAGCGGGTCCGTGTCGAGGCCGAAACCGCTCTCCAGGAGGCGGTTGCCGACCGCGACGTGGTCGAAGCCCAGATCCTCGGCATGGCGTGCGGCGCGGAGCACACCGGCTCCGTCATCGAGCGGCCAGCGAGGTTGGAGGGAGACACCGAGGCGCAGCGAGGACATGAGGTTGCCTTTCGACGGCGGTCCGGCCCGACACGACGATCACCGACCGCCCTGTCGTCACACCCAACTCCCGCACCGCCTCGCTTTCATCCCCGGCCGTACCGCCCACCCGGGAGGAGAGGGCCCCGGTGGCCCGACGCCCCGGCGAGCACAACGAGGCAGCGGGGCCGCAGGACCCAACGTAGTACGATATTCAAACGGTGGATTCCAAGATTCCGGGAGGCGTCCGTGGCGCTGGAGGCGGCTGGCGTCTCGCCCGAGGAGGAAGCCCTCTACCAGATGCTCGTGACGTCCGGCCGGGCCACCCGGGAGGACATCGCCCAGCGGGCCCGCCTGACCGGCGCGGAGACCGGGCGGATCCTGGAGTCCCTGGTCGGCAAGGGCCTCGCCACCCACACGGACGGCACCCCGCGGGTGTTCCGCCCCGCTCCGCCCGAGGTGGCGCTGCTGCCCCGGCTGAAGCGCAGCGCCGACGCGCTGGACCTGGCCCGGTTCGAGGCCGCACGTCTCATCGAGTCCTACCGGGAGACGATGCGCAGGCATGACGCGGGCCAGTTGCTGGAGGTGGTCACCGGCGCGGAGGCCCTGCGTCAGCAGCTCCGGCAGATCCAGTCGAGCGCCCGCCACGAGATGCTGTGGTTCTGCAAGGCCCAGTACGTGGCCATGCCGTCGGGCACCAACACCGAGGAGTTCGAGGCGCTGGCCCGGGGCGTGCGCTACCGCGTGGTGTACGAGAAGGCGTTCTTCGACGACGAGGGGGCCCTGGAGAACGTGGTGGCGGGTGTGCGGGCCGGTGAGGTGGCCCGTGCCGTACCGCACCTGCCGCTGCGTCTGGCCATCGCCGACCGCTCCGTCGCCGTCTTCCCCCTCGTGGCCGGCGGACCGCACGGCAGCCCGGAGGAACCGACCACCGCGCTGGTCAGGGACAGCAACCTGCTCGCGGCCCTCCTCGCCCTCTTCGACTGCTACTGGGAGGACGCCGTCCCCTTGGATATCGACGGCACCGGCACGCTCGCCGGGGCCGACGGTGCCGGTCCGGCCGACTCGCTCTCGGCCACCGACCGCAAGCTGTTGTCGCTGCTCGTGGCGGGGGTCGCCGACAAGGCGATCGCCTCGCAGATGGGGCTGAGCCGCCGGACGGTCCAGCGCCGCATCCAGGGGATGATGGAGCGCGCCGGCGCGGTGACCCGTATGCAGCTCGCCTGGCAGGCGTCGCGACGCGGCTGGCTGTGACCGGGGCCGCCCGGCGCCACCCGCACCAAGGGCACGCGGTCCGCGGGCGCGTGCCGGCCGCTGTCACGGTTCGCCCCGTCCTCCGACAGGCGCGGCGGGTGCCGGGCCCGTCATGGGCCCGGCACCCGCCGCAGCGAGTGTCCGCGCGAGCGCGTCAGCGTCGTCCGCGCGTCACGCCGTACCGCGGTGCAGGTACGCCCGCTCCACGGTCTGGCGCACGCTGTCGCCGGCCGAGTCCGTGGCGGTCACGCGGAGCGTCACGTAGGCGTCACCGCGCACCTTCGACGGCCGCTCCACGGTGGCCGTGAACTGCCGGCCGTCGCCGTGCCGCTCGGTGCGCGCCGTGGTCCAGGTCTTCCCGCCGTCGTACGACGCCTCGGCCTTCAGGCGTACGCCGCGCGGGGCGGCCATGCCGTCCTGCATGCGGACGGTGAAGCCGAGGCGATGTGCCCGCGCCCTGCTCACGGCGCCCTGCGCGTCGGCCGGTACGGCGTAGTCGAGCTGGAGCAGCGGCAGCCGGACGGCGCCGGCCGTGGTGTCCGAGCGGAACGTCCACGAGGTGTGCGTGCGCACGCCCAGCCGCCAGTCGTCCGAGGCACGGGCGGTCGTCAGGTCGAGCCGGAACCGGGCGTCGCCCGGGGCCACTTCGAAGCTGCCCCACGCGCCGTTGTCGGAGGTCGCGGTCTGCTTTCCGTCGCGGTACAGCACCGCCGAGGCGACGTCGTCGGCGGCGGCCGCCCGGCCGGTGCCGAAGCCGCTCGACTCCGCGAACGACCAGTGACCGGCGTCGGAATCGGTGAACTCCGGGACGTACACGTTCAGGGTGTCACCGTTGCGGACCGAGGGCATCGTCCAGCCGCGGGGAACGGACGGACGGACCGGCGCTCCGAACCACCGCTCCGTGGCGCGCTGGCCGGGACGGTAGGTGCGCGGCGCGTTCCGCATGCCGGCCGCCAGCGGCAGGTCGGGAACGTCCACGACGTCGTGGTGCACGACGTGGTTCCACAGGGTGTCCCCGCCGGTCACGTACTCGACGCGCTCGCGGCCCACCGGGACGTACCTGCTGTACTGGTTCCACGCGGTCTCCTGGTACGGCCGCCACGCGAAGCGCTGCTCGCTGGCCCACGCCGAGGCACCGGTGCGGGTGTACGTGCTGCGCACCACGGCGCTCTCCCGCTCCGAGACGGTGTGCACGACCTGCTTGGGGACGAAGCCCTTCGACACCTGCACCACGTCGTACAGGTACGGGCTGCGCACCGTGCCGGAGAACGTCACCGTCGTGGTGCCCTTCGCCACGCGCCGCAACAGGGCGGTGCCGTCCTTCCAGGAGGCCCGCATGCCGGGCAGCGCCGTCCGCTCACCCGTCGGCTGCCACCGGGTCCAGACGCTGCCCTGGTCCTCGGGCCACACCATCAGCAGCGCCTTGGCCCCGGCCTTCGCGGCGGACCGGGCCAGTTCGGGTACGGAGACGGAGAAGTCGTACCGTACGACGGCGAGTTTCCCGCGTGCGCGGCGGAAGTCCGGCGCCGACGACGTGCCCGCGTCCACGGCGGTCAGCCGTGCGCCGCGGTCCGGGAAGACGGGGGAGTCGGCCTCGTAGAACGGGATGAACTCCCCGGATCCGCCGGAGACCTTCGCCCGCAGTTGCGGAGCCACCAGCTGCCAGCGCGAGGAGAACTCGAAGTCGCCGTCGGTGACCCGGGAGGTCGGGCTGACGTAGAGGTGTGTGACGTCGTCGAAGTACATGACTCCCTGGATCAGTCCGTGACCGTCGATCCGGCGGTACACGGTCGTGCTGAGGATGCCGTGCTGTTCGGCCGGGCGAGGTGTGCGGATGCGCACCGGGGTGGCCTGGGCGGCGTTCAGCGTCACCGTCCGGTCCCCGGTGACCTTGACCTCGGGGACGACGACGGTGCCCGCCTCGCCGCCGTGGTCGGTCATGTCGTAGAAGGCCGAACTGACGTAGTACGTGCCCTCTTCCACGAGGGCGACGTGGGCCTGCCTGTCCGTGTAGTCCACGAATCCGTCGGGGCCCCAGATCGTGGGCAGCCAGTCCGGCATCACCTTGCCGTCGCGGTCGCGGTAGAACACGGTCAGCTTGTGCTGCGGGGCGTGCACCGCGAGGGAGACGGTGGTGTGGGTGAGTACGGTGCCGTCCGCGGACTTCGCGGTGAGGTACCCGTAGTAGGTGCCGCGGACCGCGTGCCGGGCGTCGGTGGTCAGCGGCACCTCGGCCGTGGCGCCGGGGGCGAGCCGCACCGTGTCGGCGCCGAGGCCGACCACCCCGTCCGGGAGCGCGCGCCCGGATTCCGTGGCCAGGCCGAGGGCCAGGGAGAGCGTGACGGGACGGTCACCGGAGTTGGTGTAGCGGACCGTGGCCGACTGCTGCCGCCCTGCCGGGCCGCCGGTCCGCAGCGGGGCGAGGGTGACGGATCCGCTGGCCCGCACCGGGCCCAGGGCCGTCGCCACGTCGATACGGCCGCCGCCCTGTTCGGTCACCCGCGTGCGGGGCACGGTGTGCGCGGTGCTGATCAGCGCGTCCTTGAGCTGCTGGGCGTCCCAGTCCGGGTGCCGCTGGGCCAGGAGCGCGGCGGCACCGGCGACGTGCGGGGTGGCCATGGAGGTCCCCGACAGGGCGACGTAGTGGGCGTCGACCGGGTCGCCCAGGGTGGTGCCGGAGGCGCGGGCGGCGACGATGCCGACCCCGGGGGCGGTCACGTCGGGCTTGACCGCGCCGTCGCCCAGGCGCGGGCCGCGGCTGGAGAACGGGGCGAGGGAGTCGTCACGGTCGACGGCCCCCACGGTCAGCGCGGCGTCGGCCGCACCCGGCGAGCTGACGCTGGACGGGCCTGCCTCCCCCTCGTTGCCCGCCGCGACGACGAAGAGGGTGCCGCTGGACGCGGTGAGGGAGTCGACCGCCTGGCTGAGCGGATCGGTGCCGTCGGTCGGGGACCCCGACCCCAGGCTCATGTTGACGACCTTGGCGTGTTCGCGTGTCGCCCACTGCATGCCGTCGATGACGGCCGACTCGGTCCCGTAGCCGTCGTCGCCCAGGACCTTGCCGATGAGGAGGTCGGCCCGCGGCGCCACACCCCGCCGGGTCCCGCCCGACGCGGCCCCGCTGCCGCCGACGATCGAGGCGACGTGCGTGCCGTGGCCGAAGTGGTCGTCCGTGTTGGAACTCCCGGAGAAGTCCTCGGCTTCGGCGATACGACCCGCCAGGTCGGGATGGCTCGCGTCGACACCCGTGTCGAGCACGGCCACCTTGACGCCCTGGCCCTCGTCACCCGCCTTCCAGGCGGTGGGGGCGTTGATCTGCGCGGTGCTGCGGTCCAGCACGGCCTTCACCCTGGCGTCCAGCGAGACGCGCGGCGTCACCGCGGCACGGGCGACGCCGGCCTTGCCGCCGGGGTTCAGCGTCTTCCAGAAGTCGCCCAGTCGCCGGTCGGCGACCCGCAGCGACCGGGCGTGGATGCTCGGCAGCTTCCGGGAGCCGGTCCCCGGTGTGCTGAGCGCCAGGAGTCGGTCGGCGGTGGCCGCGGCGGCGCGTGCCGCCTCGGCGGTGACCCTGGCCCCCGCCCGGGACGGCTCCGAGGAGACGATCAGCGGGAGCGCGGAGGTGTGTGCCTCGTCGTAGCCCTGTGCGATCAGGGCGGTCACGTCGAACAGCCGGCGGTCCAGTGCGCCCGCGGACACCAGGGCCTCGGCGTCCCACGGCAGCACGGTCAGCGACTTGTCGTCCTGCTCGAACGTCTCGAAGGGGATGTGCTCGCGACCGGGGCCGGGCCGTACCGACGCGGTGCGCCGTCCGCCGGGCAGCGAGGTCACGGTCACCCGGTCCCCGGTGACCAGCCGTACGGTCGTGGAGCGTGCGCCCGGTTCCGCCGTGGGACGAGTGACGGTACCGCTGGTCGCCGTCCGCGCCACGGCGGTGCTGGGTACGGCGCCGGCAAGCAGTACCAATCCTGTTGATATCGCCGCCGTGAGGCGGAACTTTGCCATCAGGGAAACACCTTTCGAACAGCCGTAGATCACAACTGTCCGAAATCATTTGGCGAGAAGGCCGGACCTGTCACGGGCGCGAGCTGTCACAGCTGCGACATGTCCCAACGGCGACACGCGGGAGCGTTCCGCCGGTGCGCGCGGGTCGTGCCGCCGCGCCCCCCTTCAGGCGGTGCGGAACCGGAAGGCGCCGGTCCCGCTGCCCAGCGTCAGCCAGATGTGGTCTTCCTCCCTGACCAGACGCAGGGCGACATAGGAGCACCCCGGGCAGCGAGCGGTGATCCCGGGTTCGGGCCCGTACAGGTGCAGTTGCGCCAACGACCCCGCCTGCTTGCAGTGCGGGCATCGCCACCAGGCCGTGGTGGGCTCCACGGAGAGGATCTCCGACAACGGACCGGCAAGAGCGTTGCCGTCGAGGAAGGTGCCGGGGTCTCCCATGAGAATCTCCCCTGTCCGGAGCAGAAGGGTCAGCCGAAGCGTTCGGTGCGGATGGTCGCGGGTTCCTTCCCCCGGCCCGCGAACAGCTCGACCAGCAGGTCGCCGACGGTCTCCACGAAGCCGGTGGAACCGCAGACGTAGACGGGACTCACCGGGTCCAGGCGGGCCGCCGGCTCCCGCAGGTCCGCCGCCGTGATCCGGCCGGGCGCGCGGGCGGCGCCGTGCGGGCTCCGGCGGGTGTGGAGGAGCCGTATGTCGAGGAACGGGCCGCCGTCCTCGAGCTCCTCCCGGTACCAGACGTCCTCGGGATCGCGCACCGAGTACACCAGTTGGAAGAGGCTGCGCGAGCCGGCCGAGCGGTGGGCGCGGATCATGGCCATGAGCGGTACGACACCGGAGCCGCCCGCCACCGAGAGCACCGGTTCGGTCTGCTCCGGGCGCCACACGAACCAGTTGCCGAGCGGTCCGCGTATCTCGACCTGCTCGCCCGGCGGCAGCCGGTCGGCTAGGTAGGGCGAGACCTCACCGTCGGACACGGCCTGCACACCCAGTTCCAGCCGGTCGTCGTCGGCGGGCGCCGCCAGGGAGTAGCTGCGGACGGCCTGGTAGCCGTCGTCCGCGGTGAGGCGGACGTCGACGTGCTGGCCGGGCAGGTGACCGGGCCAGCCGGGCACGGTGAACTCCAGGGTACGGGCGGTCGCGCTCTGCGCCCGCCGTCCGACCAGCCGTGCCGGCAGCCAGGCGAGGGCCACGGTCAGTCACCCCGGTGACGCTGCTCGCGCCACGGGTCGCCGTAGGAGTGGTAGCCGGCGGACTCCCAGAAACCCGGGTCGTCTTCGTGTGTGAGCCGCAGTCCGCGCACCCACTTCGCCGACTTCCAGAAGTAGAGGTGCGGCACCAGCAGCCGGGCCGGCCCGCCGTGCTCGGGCGAGAGCGCGTAACCGTCGTAGGTGTGCGCGATCCACGCCCTGCCGCCGAGGAGGTCGGCGAGCGGAAGGCTGGTGGTGTAACCGCCGTAGCTGTCGGCCACCGCGTACCCGGCGGTCGTCTCCAGCCCGTCGAGGAAGACGTCGAGTGACACTCCGCGCCAGCGCGTGTCGAACTTGGACCAGCGGGTGACGCAGTGGATGTCCGTCACCGTGTCCTGCTGGGGCAGGGCCATCATCTGGTCCCAGGTCCAGCTCCGCGTCTCGCCGAGCTCGGTGGTGACGGTGAACGACCACGCCTCGGCCGCCACCCGCGGAGTGGGACCGGCCGACAGGACCGGGAACGACTCGGTCGGATACTGTCCGGGCGGCAGCCGTTCCGCCAACGAGTGGGGCCGTCCTCGGAAGCCGGGTGAGAAGGAAGTCAACGTCGTCTCCTGCGCGCTGTGACCCGCCGCTGGAGGAGCACGGAGGCTCCTCCTCCAGTCTCGGACGGCGGCGGTGGCTTGACCACTCGGGCCGGCGGGCGGCGGCGCAGGCGGGGAATTCTTGTGCTCCCCCGGGGTGGACATTCCGGCCACCAGGGTGGGCTTCGGGCGAGCTCGGCGGATCGCCGACGAACCTCGTGCGGGCAGCGGCCGGACGGCGTGCCGTGTCCCCGGCGCGAACGACCGTGTCGACGAGACCCGCGGGCCGGGACGACTCAGGCATCCGTCCCCTCTGCCCGGTCGTGAGGCGGGCGTCGTGCGAGGAAGACGAACTCCCTGCCCGGCCGGTCCGGTGCGTCGCGGACGTCCTGCACCTCGTAGCCGTGTGCGACCAGGTCCGACTCGACCTCTTCCCGGTTCCGGAAGCGCAGGGTCGAATCCGATGTCAGCACCTGTCCGTCCGCCGCGAAGGCGTACGTCCAGCGGAAGGTCACGAGCGGCTCGCTCACCTCGATCAGCTCGACCCAGTTCTCGACGGCACCGACACCGGGGATCTCCGTCACGCGGTAGGAGTTCTCGCGGGTCCACTCCTCCCAGCCGCGTCTGGCCGGATCACGGGTCTCGAAGACCAGGAGGCCGCCGGGCCGCAGCGCTCCGTGGATGCCGCGCAGCGTCTCGTGCCAGGTGTGCGGATCGACGATCGCCTGGGCGACGTTCGCCGTCATCGTCGCGAGATCGGCCTGGAGCGGCGGCAGGCTCGTCGCGTCACCGCGGATCCAGCGCACCCGGTCACTGCCCGGTTTGCCCCGGGCGACGTCGATCGACGCCTGGGCGGGATCGACGCCTACGACCTCGATCCCGCGCTCGGCCAGGAGCAGGGCGAACACCCCGGTGCCGCAGCCGATGTCCAGGACCTGTCGCGCCCCGGACTCCTCCACGATGCCGAGGTAGGCATCGAGATCGCTGCGGTCGGGGTCGAGGGGATCGTAGATCGCGGCGAGTCGTGGATGCGCGAAGCATTCGTCAGCCATGCGGCCGAACGTACGCAGAACCGGCCCCGAAGAGCTACCGGGTTTCGCCGGACCCGGCCGGCGGTGCGTCCTCACCCGGACACCTCCTACGCGGCCGCACCGGCCGACCGGGAGGGGCGGATGTCGTACGAGATGCGTCCGGCGGGGAGGTAGAAGAGGGCGATCAGCGCGCCTCCGCGCACCTCGGGGTAGTGGTGGCTGCCCGGAGCGGGCGCGGTCCAGCCCGCACCCTGCCAGCCGCTCGGTCCGGCCAGTTCGGCGCCGGGGTCGACGGGGACGACCAGGTTCAACTCGCCGTAGGGGTGCGCGTGGTACTGGCCCCGGTAGCGCTCGACGCTGTTCATGTAGACGGCGGTGATGCTGAAGTAGTGGGTCTCCTCGGCCGGTCCGGCGATGAGGCTGCGGCGGTAACGCGGGCCGTCCACCTCGGTGTTCGCCGCCCAGCCCGCTTCCAGCACACCGATCTTGATCAGGCGCGCCAGGTCCTGGTAGAGCTCGCTCTCGGGGCCGTAGGTGGCGTTCAGCCAGCTCTCCAGGTCCTTGCCGGCCGTACGGTTCCTCACCTCGGCCAGGAACGGGATGCTGCGCTCGATCAACGCCTTGCGGCTGTCCTCGCTCATGCGCGGGTCCTCTCGGGTCGCCACGGGGTCCGACTGACCCGAACACCATCCCTCCGCGTTCCATTACAGTCAGTAGCTGTAACGAAACCAGGGCTGCCGGGCGAGCGGAACCCGAAGATCCGCCTCAGGCCGAGGAGCCCTCCCCGTCCACGGCGAGCACGGGCCACACCGCCGCGACGATCCGCTCGGCGAAGTCGGCCGGCACGTCCCGGCCGGTCCGCAGGTAGTCGGCGAAGTAGCTGCCGAAACAGAGGGTCACGATCATGTCCAGGTCGACGTCCTCACGCACCGCGCCCCGGCGCCGCAGCGAGACGAGCGTCTCCAGCAGCTCCTCGCAGCGAGGCCGTACGCCGTGTTCGCGCAGCTGCTCCAGCAGCCCCGGCGCCCGCTCGGCCTCGGCCATGAAGTTGCCGTGCAGGGCCATGGCCCGCTCGTTGTGACAGCGCGGGTCCAGACGGCGCACCGCCTCGACGAACGCCTCCCGCGGAGCGAGCCGGTCCAGGTCCAGCGGAGGGTACGCCTCGCGCTGCTTGCGCAGTCCGTACCGCAGGGCGTCGACGACGAGGTCGTACTTGTTCGCCCAACGCCGGTACAGGGTCGGCCGGGTGACACCGGCGTCGGCGACGATGTCCCCGATCGTCATGGACGCGTAGCCGTCCGTGGCCAGCCGCTCGCGCGTGGCCCGGATGATCGCCTCCTCGATCGCGGGATCCCGGGGCCGGCCACTGGCGGGCGCCGCCCGCCGCGCGTCCGAGCGCCCCCCGCGCTCGCCGGCTCGCCCGTCGGAACGCGTCGTCCTGGCCTTCGCCATCTCATCCCTTCCCGGCACACAGGGTCAGTCGGAGCCGGGCGCGTATCCGCTCCCCGCCGCACCGGCACCCTATGCGCCAGCACCTTACGCGAGAGCGGGAAGCCCCCCGGACGGGCCGGGGGCGCCGGGGGCGGAGACGACGACGTGCGGGGCGTTCCTTCCGCCCCATCTTGCGGAAGGAACGCCCCGCACGTCGCACCCGCGCGCGGCAAGCCGACGCGTCGGGTGTGTCAGGCGAGGCCGGCCTTGAGGGCGGCGGCCACCTGGACCACGCGCTCGGCCTGGTGACGGGCCGCGTTGCGGGTCTGCTCGCCGACCGGGTTGTTGCCCTGGGCGTCGACGTGCGACGTGCCGTAGGGGTTGCCGTCGACGAACTTGACGGGGTCGGTGTAGCCGGGGGACACGATGATCCCGCCGAAGTGGTGGATGGAGTTGTACAGCGCGAGCAGCGTGGACTCCTGGCCACCGTGCGCGGTGGCGGTGGTCACGAAGCCGCTGTAGACCTTGTTGGCCAGCTTGCCCTGCGCCCACAGGCCGCCGAGGGTGTCGATGAACTGCTTCAGCTGGGACGAGATGTTGCCGAAGCGGGTCGGGGAGCCGAAGACGACCGCGTCCGCCCACTCGACGTCGGCGGTCGTGGCCTCGGGCACGCCCGCGCTCTCGGCGGCGTGGGCGGCCCACGCCTGGTTGGAGGCGATGGCGGCCTCGGGAGCCAGCTCGGCCGCCTTCAGCAGGCGCACCTCGGCGCCCGCCTTCTCGGCCGCCTCCGCGATCTCCTTGGCGATCTCGGCGGAGAAGCCGGTGGCGGAGTAGTAGATGACGGCGAGGCGGACAGGGGTGGTCATGAAGTCGTCTCCGATCCTGAGGATGCGTGCGGTGCGCCGGGGCGGACGCAGCTCACCCGGGGTGCGGGCGGCGTGCGGCGCCTCGTCCGACGCGATAGGTGAATATTAAACGAGTTCGTTCAATCGTCAACCACCAGCATCCCCGGTCCCGGAACCGGAGGGCGCTCCGGCGGCACCGAGCGGTCCCGCCCGCGCCGTCCGGCGGTCGCTATTCGGCCCCGGCGCGGTGGGCGGTGGCGAACCGGCGCTGGTAGGCGGCGGGGGAGATGGCCAACTCCCGGGCGAAGACGCGGCGGAGACTCTCGTAACTCGGGAAGCCGGCCAGGGACGCCGCCTGCGTCGCGGTGTAGCCCTGGTCGAGCAGCGACTTGGCGATGTCGAACCGGATGGACTCCACGTAGCGGGCCGGCGTGGTGCCCAGTTCCTCCCGGAACAGTCTGGTGAGGTGACGCGTACTGAGGTTGAGGTGCCCGGCGAGTTCGGCGAGGGAGTGGTTGCCGGTGGGGTCCGCCGTGACCAGGTCGACGACCCTGCGCAGGGCGGGTGACCGGGGCGGCGGTCCTTGCAGGGGGGCGGAGAACTGGGACTGGCCGCCCGCCCGTTGCAGGTAGACCACCAGGGAACGGGCCACCTCCCGGCTGACGTCGGGACCGTGGTCCTCCTCGACGAGGGCCAGCGCCAGGTCGATGCCGGCGGTGACCCCCGCCGAGGTGTACGTCGTGCCGTCGCGGACGTAGATGGCGTCGGGTTCGACGCGGGTCCTGGGGTGCCGGGCGGCGAGTTCACCCGCGATCTTCCAGTGGGTGGTCGCCCGCTTGCCGTCCAGGAGGCCCGTCGCGCCCAGGACGAAGGCACCGGAGCACACGGAGGCGACCCGGCCGGATCGGCCCGCCAGATCCCTGGCGGCCTCGACCAGCTCGCGCGTCACCGGGGTCCTCGGGTAGATGTCTCCGCCCGGCACCAGGAAGGTGCCCGGGTCCGCCTCGGCCGCGGCACCGCCGTCGACGGCTATCCGCATGCCCATCGAGGAGGCGACATCGGCACCCGTCGCCGACACCAGGTCGACGCTGTAGTCGGCACCGAGGAGGTTCGCCTCCCCGAAGACCTCGGCGGGGCCGACGACGTCCAGCAGTTTGACCCCGTCGTAGACGAGGATCGCTACGCGATGCGTGTCGGAGCTCACAGAGCCATCCTGAGGTGACTGGATTCGAGTGGTTCATGGCCGGACCGAGGCGGCGCCGCGGGCCGCGTGGTCGGCACCGTGGAGAACGGACGCACGGTCCACTCGTAGCACATCGCACCGGAAAGCACGGACATCATGACCGACATCATCGCAGGCGTGGAAATACCGGAGACATCGGCTGTCGCGGAGGCCACGGAATTCCTCCGGGAGCGGACCAACCCGCTGATCTTCCACCACTCGCGGCGGGTGTTTCTCCTCGGTTCCCTCCACGCGCGGAAGCTGGACCTCCGGCCCGATCCCGAGTTGCTCTACATCTCCGCGATGTTCCATGACACGGGCCTGCTGATCCCGTTCTCCGACACACAACAGCGTTTCGAGGTGGACGGCGCCGACCACGCGCGGAAGTTCCTGCTCGACCGCGGGTTCTCCGAGAGCGCCGCCGAGGTGGTCTGGATGGCGATCGCCCTGCACACGACGCCGGAGATTCCCGGCCGGCTGGGCCCCGAGATCGCCGCCACCAACTACGGCGTGCTCACCGACGCGATCGGCTGGGGCATGGACAGACTGGAAGGCGACCAGCTGGACGAGATCGTCGCCGCCCATCCGCGCGGGGATTTCAAGAAGGAATTCCTGCAGGCATTCGTCGACGGCCTCAAAGACCGTCCGGACACCACCTACGGCACCGTCAACTCGGACGTCCTGGAACACTTCGTCCCCGGATTCCGCCGCACGTCCATGGTCGAGCGCGTCAACAATGCTCCCTGGCCGCGATGACCCCTCGGCGACCGGGCACCAGCCGCCGCGACCGCCGCGTCCTCGCCGCACCCCCCGCCGTCTGAGCCGACGCGCCGCCTTCGGCGTGCTGACGGTCACCACGGTCGTACTGATGGCGGCCGCGAGCGCGCCCTCGCCGATCTATCCCCTGTACCGGGAGCGCTGGGACTTCTCGGTCACCATGGTGACGGTCGTCTTCGCCGTGTACGTCGTCGGGCTCCTCGGCGCCCTGCTGACGCTGGGCCCGGTGAGCGACCGCCTGGGACGCCGTCCCGTGCTGCTCGCCGCGCTCCTGCTGGCGGCGGCCAGTACGGCGATCTTCTGGACGGCCGGCGGTGTCCCGTCCCTGGTGATCGCACGGACGGTGCAGGGCGTCGCCACCGGGACCGCCGTCGGAGGGCTGGCCGCCGGGCTCGTCGACTTCTCCCCGGCGCGGCGCCCGCACGCGGGGACCACGGTGACGGCGGTGGGGACGAGCGTGGGCCTGGCGGCCGGCGCCGCCGGCGTGGGACTGCTCGTCCAGTCGGCCGCCCACCCGGACACCTACGTGTTCTCCGTCCTCACCTGTGTCTTCCTGCTCCTCGCGGTGGCGGTGTGGCACATCCCCGAGACGGTCGGACCGCCGGCGGGCGGGCGGACCCGGCTCCGCCCGAGGGTGTCCGTTCCGCCCGGCTCCCGGCACCGGTTCCTGGCCGCCGTACCGGCCCTCGTGGCGGGCTGGTCCGTCACCGGGCTGTTCCTCGCCCTGACCCCCTCCGTGGTCACCGGTGTCCTCCACGTCACCTGGGGGGCCGCGGGCGGGCTCGACATCGCCGCGCTGTTCCTGGCCGGCGGGCTGGGCGGCATGTGGTCCGCACGGCACACGGTGCGATGGGCCACGCTGCTGGGCGCCGCCGCGCTGACCCTGGGATCGGCGGGACTGGCCGTGGCCATCGCCCTGCCGTCCCCGGTCGTCTACGCGTGCGGGGCCGTCGTGGCGGGGTCGGGCGTCGGCCTGACGTACAACGGCAACCTCCGCGCCATCGGCGAGGTCACGACCGCGCGGGCACGATCGGAGGTGTTCTCCGCCGTGTACGTCGTCAGCTATGCGGCGCTGAGTCTTCCCGCCCTCGGCGCGGGCCTCCTGGCACCGGTGTGGGGCCTGAGGACCACCGGCTTCCTCTACGTCGCGTTCGTCGGCTCCGTGTCGCTGCTCGCGCTGGTCCGCGCGGCCCGGTCGCGGGCCAGCGCCCCCACGGCGCGCGCTCCCAGCCGGCCGGGCACGTCCACGCCGAGGTGAGGGGCGTCGGTCGGGCCGCGTGCGGGGCGCCGACATGCTCGAAGCCCCCGCCCCGGCTCAGCAGCGCCGGTCCGGGACGGAACGACAACGACCAAGGGCTGCCGATACGTTACCCGGCATGACCGAAACCGGGCGGCGACCCGGCTCCTTCGTGGTCGGTCTCGACGGGGCGAAGACTGGGATGGCCACGCTCGACAGACTCGACGCAGCTCGTCCGGGTCACGCCCGGCCCGGTGCCGGGAAGGCCGTGCTCGGCTACATGTTCCTGCCGGAGGCGTGGGGACGCGGGTACGCCGCAGAGGCGTGCGCGGCGGCACTCGACTGGTTCGCCGACGCGTTCCCCGGTGAGCCGCTGGGGTTCACCGAGGCCGGGTGGTTCGAGGAGTACGGCGCCGAGCAGTGGTTCGGTATGCGGTCCTGAACGGGACGGTCATCGAGACCGTCCACCGTCTCCTGCCGCCTCGCCCGCACCCTGCTTGCCGGCACGGGCCACCAGCAGCGGCTGGAAGAAGCCCGTCTCCTCAGGCATCCGCCACCCGGGCTCGACGAACCCGGCTTCGGCCGCCAGGCCGGCCAGCCGGCTCCGGCCGAGCGCCCAGTAGACGGTCCGGCGAACCTTGACGCGCCATTCCCCGCCTTCGGGGAGGAGCTGGAAGTGCTCCATGTCGTAGTGCTCACCGTCGTCGTGCCAGCGCCAGAGCTGGAAGGTGACGGTCCGTTCCTTGTCGTCGGCGCTCCGGTGCACCTGGGGAGGCGTCGAAGAGGGCCGGTCGCGCAGCACGTCTTCGTAGGGGCGCGTGCTGACCAGCAGCAGACCGCCCGGACGCAGCACGCGGTGCATCTCGGCCAAGGCGGCGCGCACCTCCTGCTCGGTCAACAGGTGAGGCAGCGCGTTGTCGGCGCAGACGACGGTGTCGAACCGGGCGTCGGGAAACGGGAGACGACGCATGTCGGCGGCGGCCGTGCGCACGCTCAGGCCCCGGCGGGCGGCCTCACGGGCCGCGCGGGCGGCTGAGCGGGCGCTGACGTCGGTCCCGGTGACGCTGTGCCCGTGCAGCGCGAGGCCGATGGCCTGCGTGCCAATGCCGCAGGAACAGTCGAGCACCGCCGCGCGGTCCTGGCCGATCAGGGCGTCCAGGGCCGCTCCCTGCCGACGGATGCTCGCGTCCCAGTCCGGGTAGATCAGGTGGTAGTCGTCGGCCAGTTCGTCGTAGAAGTGCGCCACTGACGTCTCGGGCATGACCCGAGATTACTGTGGCCCGGCGGCCGCGTGGCGCCGGATGCGAGGGCTCGGGGGAACGGGATGCTGACCGGGATCGTGATCGACGCGCTGGACGTCGCGCGCATGGAGCGCTTCTGGTCCGACGCGACGCGGGGCCGGACGGGTGGCCTGCACCTGCGGTTCGTGCCGGCCACGACACCGAAGACGGCGCTCAAGAACCGGCTCCACCTCGACTTGGCCGGGGGACCGGACTGGGAGGCCGAGGTGGCGCGCCTGCTCACCCTCGGGGCGACGCGGGCCGACATCGGCCAGGGCGACGTCCCGTGGGACGTGCTGGCCGATCCGGAGGGCAACGAGTTCTGTGTGCTGCGTCCCGGTCACCCCGGTGTGCTCGCCGACTGCGGCCTCGTCGCGATCTGCCTCGACGTGGCGGAGGAGGATCGTTGCGCGCAGCGGGCGTTCTGGCAGTCCCGGGCCGGCTGGCACGCGGTCGAGTCCCACGACTGGGGTGTCCGGCTGCGCCGGACGCCCACGAGTACGGTCTCGCTGGTGATGGGGCCGCCCGCGGCGCCGAAGGAGACGCGGAACAGGCTCCGTCCGGAGGTCACCCAACGGGGCGGGGAACCCGGCGAGTTCCTCGACACCGGCGGGAACGAGTTCCACGTCACGGGGTGACCGTCCGGGCGGCTACGTCACCGCGGTCAGCGTCGCGTAGACCACGACGTTGCCCAGGTAGCCCGTGCGCTTGGTGTAACCGCCACCGCAGGTGATCAACCGGAGCTCGGGGCGGCCCGAATCGCCGTAGACCTTCTTGCTGGGGAACTCCTCCTTGTCGTACAGCTCGACGGCGTCGACGGTGAACACCGCTGTCCGCCGGTCGGCACGGCGGACCTCGATGGTGGCTCCCTCGGTCAGGGCGCCGAGGTCGTAGAAGACTCCGGGGTCGCCGCTGGGTGTGTCCACGTGCCCCGTCGCGACGGCGGTGCCCGCCGAGCCCGGCGGAGTGCCGTCGCCGTACCAGCCGGCGAGGGCGGGTTCGTCGGCCGGGGGAGTCCGTGGTGCCCCTGCCGCATCGAGGCCCACCCGTGTCATCGGGGCGTCCACCCCGATCTCGGCGATCCGGAGCCGGACCGGATCGGCGGGGGGCAGCGGGCGGACGGTGGGACGTGCGGAGGTGGAGAAGGGCTGCGCCGCCGACGGCTGCGGTGGTGAGTCCCTGTCGTGCACGGCGCTGACCAGCAGCACCACACCGGCCGTCATCGTGCAGACCAGAAGGAGCACCGCGAGGACGAACGGAACTCGGGGAGGGCCGGTGTGGTGTCTGAGTGTCATCGCGTTGTGTCTTTGCTTCACGGCGGATGCGTCGCAGCGGGTGGGAGGGTCCGCACGGGGCCGGCCGGCGGAACGGGACGATCGGGTCCGGCGGTCAGCTGCGGTCGTCGTTCGGGCGGCGGCACAGCCAGACCGCACCCCCGGCGGCGGCCGTGACGAGCAGTCCGCCCCCCAGGGGGAGCCCCACATCTGTGTCGTCGGCCGGTCCGAAGCCGGCGCTGACCGAGCCGCTCGGAGTGCGTCCGATGACCCGGTAGGTCTCCGTGACCTTGGTCAGGGGCGGACATTTCACGGTGACCGTGTCCTCGCCCGGCCGGGCTCCCTCCGGGATCTGGAACTCGCCCGTGAGCTCCCCCTCCTCCTCGCCCGCGAACAGATGGAAGTCCCCGCCCAGCTCCGAGCGGCCCTTGCCGTAGTCCGCGTCGGCGTCACAGGCACTCGTACTGACCGTGACCGTGGAACCCGGTGGGGCGTTCCACGGTTCGATACGGAGGTCCGGGTCGTCGGCGGCGGCAGCGGCCGGGATCTGCAGCCCGAGGGCACCGAGAGCCAGGCCGATACCCGCACCCACGTGTCTGTAGCGCATGCGCATCCTCCAACGGAACGGTGACCGGCCTGCTGCGCGGCACATCTCGTGTGTTCCGCTCACGAGGCAACCGACAGACCGTCAGTTCCGCAACCCGACGAGTCGCCGAACGTGTCACCCGGTCAGGCGCAGGTGCCCTCCGTCTTGATCGCTTGCGCAGGTCACCGAGGCGGAGACCACCGGTACGCGTCACCCGCCGCCCCGTCCCCATAACGGTGAACGTCGACCGGGCCGTCGAGGCTCGGCCCACGCCGCACCGCCGACGGGGCGCAGGTTCAGGTCAGGGGCGTGGTCTGTGCGACGACGGGGATGTCCAGCCGCCCGGCCACGGTGGTGAGGGCCTCGCCCAGCGGGAGCGCGACCCTGGTCAGGGCGTGCCGGTCGCCCCGGGTCTGGTCGCGGTTGACGATGAGCACCGGCTTCCCGGCCTCGGCCGCCTGGCGGACGAACCGCAGTCCGGACATCACCGTCAGGGAGGAACCGAGGACCAGCAGCGAGGCCGCCTCCCGGACCAGCTCGCGGCAGTGCTCGACCCGCTGCGGTGGAACCGCCTCGCCGAAGAACACGACGTCCGGTTTGAGGATGCCGCCGCATCTCACGCAAGGCAGGACGCGGAAGTCCTTGACCTGCTCGTCGGTGAGGTCGGCGTCACCGTCCGGGTTGATTCCCGCGGCCACCGGCTCGAAGTCCGGATTGGCCGCCTCCAGCCGCTGGGCGAGTTCGCGGCGCGGACCGAAGGCACCGCACCCGAGGCAGACGACCCGGTCCAGGCTCCCGTGCAGTTCGACGACGCCCTCGCTGCCGGCGGCCTGGTGCAGCCCGTCGACGTTCTGGGTGATCACGCCGGCGAGCAGGCCGTGCCGCCCGAACGCGGCCACGGCCAGGTGCCCGGCATTGGGGCGGGCACGGCCGAAGGTGCGCCATCCGAGGTGGCTGCGCGCCCAGTACCGGCGCCGGGCCTGGGCGCTCGCGGTGAACTCCTGGTAGGTCATCGGGGTGTGCCGGCTCAGGCTCCCGCCCTCGCCCCGGTAGTCGGGGATGCCCGACTCCGTGGAGATGCCCGCTCCACTGAGCACCAGCACACCGCCGGCGCGCAGCGCATCGGCGACCGGCTCCGGATCCGTGGTGCCGGGCGGCATGTCCTCGACAGGGGTCCAACTCAGAGTGGGGCGCATACGCATGCCGCAAGGGTACGAAACGGGTCGCCGCCGGGGAGTCCGGTACGTCGTCCGCCCTCGCGCACCCGGACCGCGAGGGGAGGGCTGAGCCCCCTAGACCCTGGTGCAGGGGCTCAGGAGCGCACGCTTCCCCTCTTCCCTCAGGTCACGAGCGCTCGTCCGGGCGCATCGTCCCGAACCCTCACCACTCCTTCCGGTACGACGGCGCCATCGGATGCGGGGCATGGGCGGACGGCGAAGCCCCTGCCCATGACGTTCGCGCATACCGGGCGTGCCGAACTCTCGTTGGACGCATCGTCGTGCGCTTCCTAGCGTGGCAGGCATGAACGCACCCCGAATCGCCCTGGTCACGGGCGCCAACCAAGGGCTCGGCCGCGCCCTCGTCGAAGGACTGGCGGCCCGCATGAACGCGGACGACCTGGTCCTGCTCACCGGCCGCAGCCACCGGCGCGTGACGGACGCCGCACGCGAGGCCGGCCGGCTGCCCGGCACCCGGGCCCGGGTCGAGGGCCGGGTCCTGGACGTCACCGACACCGGCGCCATCGCCCGCCTCGCCGAGGAGCTCCGAGTCCGGTGCGGAGGCGTCGACGTCGTCGTCTCCAACGCGGTGGCCCGCGTGCGGCCCGAGGAGTCACAGGCCGGCCGGGCCGACGAGTTCATCGCCGTCTCCAACACCGCCACGCACGCGATCCTGCGTTCCTTCGGTCCCGTCCTGCGTCCGGGCGGCCGGCTGCTCGTCGTCGCCAGCAGTCTCGGCACCCTCGGCCACCTCGACCCCCGGCTGCACCACCTCTTCGACGGCGCGAGCCTCGACCAGGTCGAACACGCCGTCGAGTCATGGCGCAGCGCCATCCACCACCGGACCGCGCGGGAGGCCGGCTGGCCCGTCTGGCTGAACGTCCCCTCGAAGGTGGCTCAGGTCGCCGCCGTCCGCGCCGTCGCCGCCGAACGCCGCGAGAGCGATCTCGCCGACGGCACACTCGTCGCCGCCGTGTGCCCCGGCATGGTCGACACCGCCACCTCCCGCCCCTGGTTCAGCGACTACAGCCAGGCCCGGTCACCGGCCGAGGCCGCCGAGGCTCTGCTCGACCTGGTCCTCGCCGACCACGTCGATCCCGCCCTCTACGGCGAACTCGTCCGCTTCGGCGAAGCCCTGGACTGGTACGGCGGTACACCCCTGGCGGAGCAGGACCGCATGCTCACGCCCTGAACCCTGTCGCCCCTCTCGCGGTGGGCCTGGGAGCGAGTCGAGCAGGTTCCGGTGCAGCTCGCCGCGCTGCACCTCGGTCGCAGACGCCGCCGGCAGAGAGCCGACGGCCCCGGCACCGGAACGGCACCGGTCCGTCGCCGATCTGCCGGGGCACCGTGGGCCGCCGTCCCGCCCGCCCTGCGTCAGCGGGTGGCGAGGAACTCCAGGGTGTCGATCACCCGGTTCGAGAAACCCCACTCGTTGTCGTACCACGCGACCACCTTGACGTGGCGGCCGTCGACGCGGGTGAGGGCCGAGTCGAAGATGGACGACGCGGGGTTGCCCGTGATGTCGGACGACACGAGCGGGTCGTCCGAGTACTCGAGGATGCCGGCGAGCGGCCCCTCCGCCGCGGCGCGGTAGGCGGCCAGCACCTCGTCGCGCGTCACGTCGCGGGCGACGGTCGTGTTGAGCTCCACGATCGAGCCCACCGGGACCGGCACGCGGATCGAGTCGCCCGACAGCTTGCCCTCGAGGTTGGGCAGCACCAGGCCGATCGCCTTGGCGGCGCCGGTCGTGGTCGGCACGATGTTGATGCCGGCGGCCCGGGCGCGACGGGCGTCACGGTGCGGGCCGTCCTGCAGGTTCTGCTCCTGCGTGTAGGCGTGCACCGTCGTCATGAACCCGTGCTCGATACCGGCGAGTTCGTCGAGGACCGCGGCCAGCGGGGCGAGCGCGTTGGTGGTGCAGGAGGCGTTCGAGACGATCGTGTGCACGGCCGGGTCGTAGGCGTCGGTGTTGACTCCGAACGCGAGCGTGACATCGGCGCCGTCCGACGGCGCGCCGATCAGGACCTTCTTCGCACCGGCGTCGAGGTGGGCGCCGGCGGCCTTGGCCGAGGTGAAGCGGCCGGTGGCTTCCAGGACGATGTCGACACCCAGTTCGGCCCAGGGCAGCCGCGCCGGTTCCCGTTCGGCCAGCACCGTGATGCGCCGGCCGTCGACGACGAGGGTGTCGCCGTCGACGGTCACCGGGCGGCCGAGCCGGCCGGCCGTGCTGTCGAAGGCGAGCAGCCGGGCGAGCGCGGCGGGCTCGGTCAGATCGTTGACGGCGACGATCTCCAGGGCACTGTCGCGCTCCAGCAGTGCGCGCAGCACATTGCGTCCGATGCGGCCGAATCCGTTGATGGCGATGCGAGTCATGTGTGGTGTCCCTTCCTTTCGCCACCAGACTCGTCCGCGGGCCGTGCCGCCGACAGTGGCGGGATCGCCATGGTTCACAAGGATCTCGCCAGGACTCGCCGACGCGCGTGGTGCCCGGTGGGTCACTCGCCCTGGGTGAAGGTGCGCCGGTACTCGCTCGGAGTCGTGCCGAGGATGCGCTGGAAGTGCAGTCGCAGGTTCGCGCCGGTGCCGAGCCCGACGTCGGCGGCGATCTGCTCGACGCTGCGCTGCGAGCGTTCGAGCAGTTCGCGGGCCAGGTCGATGAGGGTGAGGGGTTCACCGAGCCGGTGCAGCGCCCACTCGCGGGTGGCGGTGAACCGCTCGCCGAGCGGCTCGGGGACGCTGCGCGGCACGTACTGGGCCTGGCCGCCGCTGCGGTAGGGGGCCGCGACCAGACGCCGGGCCGCGTGGTTGGAAGCGGCCACTCCGAGGTCGCCGCGCAGGATGTGCAGGCACAGGTCGATGCCGGAGGCGGCGCCGGCCGAGGTGAGGACGCTGCCCTCGTCGACGAACAGCACGTTCTCGTCGACCTGGACGAGCGGGTGCCTGGCCGCGAGTGCGCGCGCGTAGTGCCAGTGCGTCGTGGCACGCTTGCCCGCGAGCAGACCCGTGGCGGCGAGGGCGAAGGCGCCGGTCGAGATGGCGGCGAGCCGCGCCCCCCGGTCGTGGGCCGCGATCAGTGCGTCGATCACGGCTCGCGGGGGGTCCTCGCGGTCCGGGAACCGGTAGCCGGGGACGAAGACGATGTCGGCCCACGCGAGCGCGTCGAGGCCGTGGGCGACGTGGTACGCGAGGCCGTCGCCGCCGGTCACGAGACCGGGTGCCGCCCCGCACACCCGCACCTCGTACGGCATGCTCGCGCGGGTGGTGAAGACCTGCGCGGGAATGCCGACATCGAGCGGCTTCGCGCCCCCGAGCACGAGGACGGCGACGCGACGGAGGCGGGAGGGCGGCACAGGAAGAGGTTACGCCGAGCGGCACGCGTGCCGGCCACGTGTGCCGCGGGCGTCGGGCCGGTCGCCTCACAGCTGGAGGGGCAGGTGGCGGGGGCCGCGGAGCATGGCGTTCTGACGGTAGGGAGGCGGGTCCTGGACCAGCTGCGCGGTGCCGAGGCGGGGGAGCAGGGCGCCCAGCGCGGAATAGGCCTCGATGCGGGCCAGGGGACCGCCGTAGCAGAGGTGGATGCCGCTGCCGAAACCGAAGTGCTGGTTGTCCGGACGGGTCGGGTCGAACCGGTCGGGCTCGTGGAACCGCTTGGGGTCGCGGCTGCCGGAGGCCAGCACCAGGACGACGGACGCGCCTTCCGGGAGGGTGGTGCCGGCGACGTCGACGTCGGCACGCGGGATGCGCTCGCGCATGTGGACCGGTGGCTCGAAGCGCAGCAGTTCCTCCACCGCGCGGGGCAGCAGTTCCGGTTCGCGGCGCAGCAGGTCGAGCTGGTCGGGCCGGCGCAGCAGGGTGAGCGCACCGTTGGTGATGAGGTTGACCGTGGTCTCGTGCCCGGCGATGAGCAGCAGGATCGCCGTTTCCGCGAGTTCCTCCCGACTGAGCCGCAGCGCCGGGTCGGGTTCGTTGACGAAGGCGGAGAGCATGTCGTCGCTGGGTTTGCCGCGGCGCTGTTCGGCGAGGTTGACCAAGTAGCCGCCCATCTCCATCTGCGCCTGTTCACGGGCCTTGTCGGTCTCGGTGGTGTCCGAGCCGGGCCTGACGTCGGCGGCGGCGACCAGGACGTCGGACCAGGCCCTGAACAGCGGCTCGTCCTCATGCGGCACGCCGAGCAGGCGGCAGATGACCGTGACGGGCAGCGGGTAGGCGAAGTCGTCGACGAGGTCGATCTGCCCGCCCGGCCGGAAGGAGGCCAGCAGTTCGTGGGTGATCCGGTCGATCTCCTCGCGCATGCCGTCGACGCGGTGGGGGGTGTGCGGTGGACCGAAGGGCCGCATGGCCAGGGTGCGCAGTCTGTGGTGTTCGGGGTCGTCGAGGCGCAGGAACGGCAGTTGCTGCACCTCCGCGCCGCGGGTGCGGGGATCGACACTCATCCGCGGGTCGTGGAGGAGGGCGGCGATCTCGTGGTAGGTGCCGACCAGGTAGCTGCCGTCGGCCTGCCGGACCACGGGACCGGCCTCGCGGAGCTCCGCGTACAGCGGGTACGGGTCGGGGCGGCTGGAGTAGTCGGTGATGCGTGCCAGGAGGGTCTCGGAGGCCATGGCGGCTCCTCGTGGTCGAGCGGGACGTGGGCTACACCACGGTCAGCCGGCGGTCGGGAAGGTGACCGGTGAGCGCGACGGTCGGGCCGTGGGACAGCACCGACGGGTCGGGCACGTCGGAAGGGATCGTGACGTCGGCCGCGATCGCCCGGTCCGCGGCGCCCGGCGGGGGCGGGAAGGCGGCGGCCGTCTCGATCAGGTGCCGGTAGTAGTCGAGCGACTTGGCCATGTCCACGGTGACGGCCGCGGTGACCCGGCCCTTGTACCCGTAGACCATGGCGAGCCGGCGCGCCTCCAGCGAGCCTTGCGCGATGACCACGTGGTCGGAGTAGGTGGGCACGCCCACGGACTTGATGTTGAGTCCGAACTGGGTCGACCAGAACACCGGGACGGCCAGGTGCGGGCGTTGCAGGGGACCGGGGTTGACCATGTTGTGGGCCGCCACCTCGGCCTGCTCGACCGCGTTGCCCCAGTGCTCCAGGGACAGCAGCTGGTAGCCGAAGAGCGGGTGCGGGAAGCGGGAGACGTCGCCCGCCACGAAGACGTCGTCGGTGACGATCCCGTACATGTTGAAGGCGCGGCATCCGGCGTCGCACGCGATCCCGCGCGGGCCGGCCGCCAGCCCCGAGTCCGCCAGCCATTCGACGTTGCGGATCGCTCCCAGCGCCGCGACGCACACGTCCGCGTCGACCCGGCTGCCGTCGGACAGCTCCGCACCGGTGAAGGCCCCGTTGCCGTTCAGGGCGGTGACCGTCACGCCGGTGCGCAGGTCCACGCCGTTGTTGCGCTGCATGACGGCCGCGAGCTTCGACAAAGTGCCGCCGAGTGCGCCGACCAGCGGAGCGGGGCCGCGCTCGGTGACCGTCACCTGCACTCCCAGTTCCCGGCAGGCCGAGGCGATCTCCGAGCCCGTGAAGCCGCCGCCGATGACCAGCACGCGCTCCGGCCGCTGGGCGAGCCGCTCGGCCAGCCCCGCGCCGTCCTCACGGGAACGCAGGGTGAACACCCCGTCCAGCGCGGCCTCCTCCTTGTGGGGCCAGGGCCGCGCGCGGGTTCCCGTGGCGATCAGCACCCGGTCGTACGGCAGTGACTCCCCGTCCTCCAGCAGTACCCGCTTCCCCAGCAGGTCCAGGCCCGTCGCGCGGACGCCCAGCCGCCACTCGGCCTCCGGGTCCCGGCGCATCGGCAGCTCGGTGCTCTCCGCCGTGGCCTGCCCGAGCAGCACCTGCTTGGACAGCGGCGGACGGTCGTAGGGTGCGTGGGGTTCGTCCCCGACCACGGTCAGTGAACCGGTGAAGCCTTCCTCACGCAGGGCTTCCGCGGCCCGCAGGCCGGCCAGCGACGCACCGACGACGACGATGCGGCCGCCCTTGAGGTCAGCGGGCACCGCTGCTCACCTCTTCGCCCAGGAGTATGGCCTGGACCGGGCAGGCCGCAGCGGCCTGGCGCACGCGTTCCTCCTGGCCGTCCGGTACGGCCGTGGCGTAGAGAAGGCCTTCCTCGCCGTGCAGCTCGAACACGCTCGGCGCGAGGAACACGCACTGTGCGTATCCCTGGCAGCGCGTGAGATCGACAACGGTCCGCATCTTCACTACCTCCTCGGCCGTCACACCCCCCTCACCTCCAGCATGGGCGGCAACCCGTCGGCCCGCACGGTGACCACTTCGCGGGCGCCGCCGGTGAGACGTCACTCCGGGACGCCGGGCAGCGCTGATCACGACGCGGTGGGTGAACGCGAGGGAAACGGTGCTCAGTTGCGTGCCCGTGCGACGGATCTGCCCGGCGTACAGGTCGACATGGCCGGCGCACAGCCGGCGCCCGCGCCGTCGCTCGTCCGGCCAGGGGCGACGACGGACCCGGCCCGGCCGCGGCGGGCCCCGTCAGCCACCCCGCGGTCCAGCACCCCGTCCGCCCGGTGGCCGTCGCTCCCGTCCCTGGGCACCGCGCGGCACCGCCGGCCGAGCGGACGGGTGGTCCGACCGGGTGGCCGCCGGGGAGGTCAGGCCCCTCGGGAGCGTCCACGGTGCCACCGGTGGCCCGAACGGCCCTGTCGGGAACCCGGCGCGTCGATGGAAGGTGGTCCTGCACGGGCCGAGACGCACGAAGCCCCCGAACGCCGTCCCGACATGAAAGGGATCCGGATGTCCGTCGACACGCACACGGCGCCCGCCGAACTCTCGGACGAGGAGCTCGTCTCCCTGGACGCCCACTGGCGCGCCGCGAACTACCTCGCCGTCGGCCAGATCTACCTCATGGCCAACCCCCTGCTGAGCGAGCCGCTCCAGCCCGAGCACGTCAAACCGCGGCTGCTCGGCCACTGGGGCACCTCACCCGGCCTGAACCTGGTGCACACCCACCTCAACCGCCTGATCAAGGCCCGTGGCCTGGACGCGCTGTGCATCTGGGGCCCCGGACACGGCGGCCCGGCCGTGCTCGCCAACTCCTGGCTGGAGGGGTCGTACACCGAGACCTATCCGGACGTCACCCGGGACGCGGCCGGCATGGCCCGGCTGTTCAAGCAGTTCTCCTTCCCGGGCGGGGTGCCCAGCCACGTCGCCCCGGAGACCCCGGGCTCCATCCACGAGGGCGGTGAACTCGGCTACTCCCTGTCGCACGCCTACGGCGCGGCCTTCGACAACCCGGACCTGCTGGTCGCCTGCGTGATCGGCGACGGGGAGGCCGAGACCGGGCCGCTGGCCGCCTCCTGGCACTCCAACAAGTTCCTCGACCCCGTCCGCGACGGCGCCGTACTGCCGATCCTGCACCTGAACGGCTACAAGATCGCCAATCCGACCGTGCTGGCCCGGCTGCCGGAAGCGGAACTGGACGAACTCCTGCGCGGCTACGGCCACGACCCCGTCCACGTCACCGGTGACGACCCGACGGCCGTCCACCGCGCGATGGCCGCGGCGATGGACGACGCGGCCGACCGCATCGCCGGCTTCCAGCGCGCCGCCCGCGAGGACGGTGCCACGGACCGGCCCCGCTGGCCCGTGATCGTGCTGCGCACGCCCAAGGGCTGGACCGGTCCCGCCGAGGTGGACGGACTGCCGGTCGAGGGCACCTGGCGCGCGCACCAGGTGCCGCTGGCCGCCGTGCGGGACAACCCGGAACACCTGCGGCAGCTGGAACAGTGGCTGCGCTCCTACCGTCCCGAGGAACTGTTCGACGAGCACGGCACCCCCCGCGCACACGTGGTGGCGTGCATTCCGGAGGGCGCCCGGCGGCTCGGTGCCACTCCGCACGCCAACGGCGGCCTCCTCGTGCGGGAACTGCCGCTTCCGCCCCTGGAGAAGTACGCCGTCGAGGTGGACAAGCACGGCGCCACCCTGCACGAACCCACACGTGTGCTCGGCGACATGCTCGAGGACGTCATGCGGGCGACCACCGACCGCCGCGACTTCCGGCTCGTCGGCCCCGACGAGACCGCCTCCAACCGGCTCCAGGCCGTCTACGCGGCCAGCGGCAAGGCCTGGCAGGCCGCCGTCCTCGACGTCGACGAGCACCTCGACCGCCACGGCCGGGTGATGGAGATCCTCTCCGAGCACACCTGCCAGGGCTGGCTGGAGGGGTACCTCCTCACGGGCCGGCACGGGTTGTTCTCCTGCTACGAGGCCTTCGTGCACATCGTGGACTCGATGGTCAACCAGCACATCAAGTGGCTGCGCACCACCCGCCGCCTGTCCTGGCGCGCTCCCGTCGCCTCCCTGAACTACCTCCTCACCTCCCATGTGTGGCGGCAGGACCACAACGGCTTCTCCCACCAGGACCCCGGCTTCGTGGACCACATCATGAACAAGAGTCCCGAGGCGGTACGGGTCTACTTCCCGCCGGACGCCAACACGCTGCTGTCCGTGGCCGACCACGCCCTGCGCAGCCGCGACTACGTCAACGTGATCGTGGCGGGCAAACAGCCCTGCTTCGACTGGCTGTCGATGGAGGAGGCGAAGGTCCACTGCGCCCGGGGCGCCGGCATCTGGGAGTGGGCCGGCAGCGAGGACGGCACGCGTGAACCGGACGTGGTGCTCGCCTGCGCGGGTGACGTGCCGACCCAGGAGGTGCTCGCCGCGGCCCAGTTGCTGCGCCGGCACCTGCCCGACCTGGCCGTGCGCGTGGTCAACGTGGTCGACATCGCCCGGCTGCTGCCGAGCGAGGAACACCCGCACGGCATGAGCGACTTCGAGTACGACGGACTCTTCACGGCCGACAAGCCGGTGATCTTCGCGTACCACGGCTACCCCTGGCTCATCCACCGCCTGGCCTACCGCCGTACCGGGCACCGCCACCTGCACGTGCGCGGCTACAAGGAGATCGGCACCACGACCACCCCCTTCGACATGGTGGTCCGCAACGACCTGGACCGCTACCGCCTGGTCATGGACGTCGTCGACCGCGTCCCCGGCCTCGCCGTCCGCGCGGCCGCCGTACGCCAGCACATGGAGGACGCCCGCCAGCGCCACCACGTCCACATCCGGGAGCACGGCATGGACCTGCCCGAGGTCGCCGACTGGACGTGGGACGGCTGAGCCGCCCCGCCGGAGGAGCCCGGCGGAGCATCGCCCCAAGCCGGTGCGGGCAGCCGTGGAGCGGGTGAGGGACCATGAAGTCGTGGTACGGCGCCCTCATGGTGTGTGCGGCAGGCGGCCCCGGGAAAGGCGGTGGGGACGATGACCCTCCCTCTGGTCGTGGGAGTCGACGGATCGGAGCCGAGCCTCGTCGCGGTCGACTGGGCCGTGGACGAAGCCGCCCGCCACGGTCTCCCGCTCAGGCTGGTCCACGCCTCCCTGTGGGAGCGCTACGAAGCCGGCCTGTCCCCGGCGGGTCCGGACCGGCCCTCCGAGCGGGTGCTGGCCGAGGACGTCGTGGCCTCGGCGGCCGACCGGGCGCAACGACGCGACCCGGATGTGAAGATCACCACCGACATCGTTCCCGAGGAGGCGACGGCGGCCCTGGTGCGCGAGGGCGGCGCGGCCTTCGCGCTGGTGACCGGGTCACGGGGCCGCGGCGAGCTGAGGGGACTGCTGCTCGGGTCGGTGGGTCTGGCCGTGGCGGCCCGGGCCCCCTGCCCGACGATCGTGGTCCGCGGCGACCGGGTCGGCCTGGCGGGTGCGCACGGGCGCATCCTGCTCGGCCTCGGCGAAGCCGGCTCCGGCGCGGAGGCCGTCCGTTTCGCCTTCCGGGAGGCCGAGGTGCGCGGCTGTGTCCTCGACATCGTCCGTGCCGGGCGCAGGCCGGGCCATGACGAGAGCGGAGACCGGTCCCAGGCCGAGGGACCGCTCGACACGTCCCAGGAACGCGCCTCGTCCGTCGTCGACGCCCGGCTCATGGCCGCGACCGGGGAGCATCCGCGTGTCCGGACACGCCCGGCGGCTGCCGAGGGACCGCCCGGCAAGGTCCTCGTGGACCGGTCGGCCGCGGCGGACCTGGTGATCGTCGGGGCACGGCGCGGCAAGGGACACTTCGGACTCCAGGTCGGCCGGGTGGGCCATGCCCTGATCCACCATGCCCAGTGTCCGGTCGCGGTCGTGCCCGAACGGCGGTGAGCGGCGGGCCTCACCCGAACAGGCTGCGCACCCTGATCGTCTCGACGCGTCGCCACGTGCCGCCGGGCAGCAGCATCCGCTCGCCGTCGGCGCTGCGAGCGCTCGGCCGGCCCGAACCGGCCGCCCGGGCCGCCCGCCGCCGCGTCTTCCTCGCCGAGGGCAGCGCGGGACCGCGGCCGGTCCGCTCGGCCCGCGCATCAGGTTGAGTGCGTCGGCTCATCGGCCCTCCCGTTCGCGAGCAGGGGTGGTCTCCGGAACGCCGGGCCCTCCGTGGCGGCCGGCTCGCCCCGATGCCCGGGAAGCCGTCGGCCACACTCCCAGCATGCTCCCTGTATACCCGCAGGTGGGGCCGAATCCCACAACCGTGGGAGCGAGGGGAACCGGCTGGGGCGGTCCCCCAGGCGGGGGGAACGGGCTCGGACCGGCCTGACCGGGCGAGCGCGTCGGCAGGGCGGTGTGTGCCGCGCGGGAGGAGGCGCGGGCCGATGACGCGGCTTCCGGGGGCCCGGCGGCCCTCGTCAGTCCAGGATCGTGGCCATGCCGCGGCGGCGGAGGTCGGCCAGCCCGTTCAGCATGGCCTCGATCTGCTCCGGCGAGTGCCCGACCCAGCCCTCGAGCTCCGACACGATGCGCACGGGCTCACGGGTGCGATAGGAGCGGGTGGGGTTGCCGGGGAACTTCTTGTCGGTGACGTTGGGGTCGTCCTCCAGCTCACCGGTCGGCTCCACCACGTAGATCCGGCCCGGGCCGTCCCCGGCTGCGAGCTCGGCGCCCCACACGGCGGCGTCCAGGGTCTCGGAGACGTAGACGTGGCGGGACGTGCGCTCCTCCTCGAAGTTGGACGCGTACCCGGGGACCAGCAGATCCCCCGGGGCCAGGGCCGCCTTCGTACCGTGCAGATAGGTGCCGGCCTCGTACACCTGGAAGGGGACAGGTGCGATGGTCATTGGCTGCTCCTCGGGGCGCGGACTCGGGGTAACAGGAAACCACAGCGGCTGCGGGCACGTTGACGCCGGCGACGACCCCGTGCACACGGCGGCGGACACCGTGTGACTGACCTGGACCCCGATCGAAGATCAGCGAAGGTGACCGAACCTGGCCCGCCTCGGCCTGGGCCCGCGATGAGCGCCGCGCTCCGGAGGACCTGGTCGTCACCGGTTACTGTCCGCCGCCTGGCTCGGACGCCCCGGAGGACGGTCTCGGTTTCCTGCGGCGGAGCTGGGTGCTCACCTACCCGGCGGCGGACAGCGGTTGACCGGTCAGGTGCGCAGCAGCCGCAGGTCGATCGCGTCGGCCATCGCCTTCATGCCTTCGTCGTTGGGGTGGATGTGGTCGCCCGAGTCGTAGGCCGGGTTGAGTGCCGCCGGGTGCGCGGGGTCACGCATTGTCCGGTCGAAGTCGATGACGCCGTCGAACGCGCCGCTGGTGCGGATCCACTGGTTGACGCTCTGGCGGAGCCTCTCGGCGTCCGGCGTGTAGTACCCGTTCCCCTCGTCGGGCATCAGCGTCGCGCCGATGATGTTGACGTGGGCGGCGTGGGCCTGGCCGATCAGGGTGCGGTAGCCGTCGATCAGGTCCTGCGCGGTCAGTGGCCGGCCGTCCGGCCCCGCGTTGTTGCCGATGTCGTTGATGCCTTCGAAGAGGATGACGTCCTTGACGCCCGGCTGCCCGAGGGCGTCGTGGCCGAAGCGCTTGAGGGCGCTGACGCCCTGCCACAGGTTGGGGACGTCGGTGAGCACGCGGTTGCCGCCGATGCCGGCGTCGACGACGCTCAGTTTCTGCGGGCCCGGTCCGGAGCCCAGCCGGCGTCCGAGGAAGTCGGGCCACCGGGTGTAGGTTCCGTTCGAGGAGTGGTAGCCGTCCGTGATGGAGTCGCCGAAGGCGACGACGGTGCCCCTCGCGGTCGGTGACAGGACGTCCATCCCCGCCAGGTAGTACCAGGAGGTCGTGGTGGTGCCGAACGCGGCGGCGCTGTCGTCACCGGTGTGGTTGCCGGAGGCTATGTACGTGGTGTCGAACGCGTCGGAGTGCCAGGTCGACGTTCCCGTCGCGCCGGGTGCGTAGAGGCTGACGAGCAGGTTCTCGCCGGCGTCGACCGAGATCGGGACGACGTCGCTGACCGCCTCCTCGCCGGAGGGGATCGTGACACGGCGCGAGCTGCCGAAGGTGACGTTCCGAGTGGTGCCGCGCGTCGCCTCGCCGCCGCTCGCCTGGACGGCCAGGTCCACGGAGCCGAGGTCGAGCGGCGCGGTGCCGTACCGGTTCGACAGGGTGATGCGTACGCCCGAACCCGCGACGCTGCTGTGCACCACCATGCGTATGGTCTGGTTGTCGAAGGACGGGCCGCCGGTCGTCATGCTGGGTGACCAGGCGCTGACCCGGGTGCCCTTGGCCTGTGGGGACGATGTGGCGGCGGTGGTCGCCGCGTGCGCGGTGCTCAGCGGAACGACCGTGAGGATCATCCCGGTCACGGCGCCGAACACGGACAGCAGGGATCTGCGACGCGGCCGGCGATCCGCCGCCGTGCCTTCCTTTTCCTGGGACATCGTTGTTCTCTCCACTCTCCGCGTCGTCCGCGGCGGGCCGGCTCCGCGGGGAGTCCGGCCCGGTCCCGCCCCGCCCGGGACGGACGGATTCCGGACGGCGGGGCGGTCCGCTGACGACGGGTCATCGGGGGTTGGCTGGGGGACAGGTGTGAGCGGCAGAGGCCTCAGCCGAGGTTGTTCAACGTGACGGACCCGCCGGGCTTGAGGCTGATCCGGCGCGAGGTGCCGCCCGCGAACACGGTCGTGTCCCGGCCGCCGACGCTCTTCAGCGTCAGCTGGGTGACCTTGCCGTTCCTCCAGCTGAGATCGGCGGTGAAGCCGCCGCGCACGCCGACGCCGGACACCGAGCCGGACGCCGCCCACGCGGCGGGCAGTGCGGGCAGCAGCTCGACGTGGCCCGGCCGCGAGTACACCAGCATCTCGATCATGGCGGAGGGGGTGCCGAAGTTGGCGTCGATCTGGAAGATGCCGCGGCCCTCGCCCATGTCCATGATGTCGAAGAGGTTCGGTGCGGTGCCGTTGCTGCCGCCCGCGGACGGCTTCAGGTTGTTGACGACCAGCTGGTAGGCCTTCTCCGCGTTCTTCAGCCGGGCCCAGCACAGGCTGCGCCAGGCGTTGGCCCAGCCGTAGCTGTTCATGCCGCGCGCGGTCAGCAGGGCGGTCGCGCCGGCGAGGATGTCCTTCGGCGTGGAGTCGTCCGGACGGATCCGGTCGCCCGGGAAGAGGCCGACGAGCGGGGACAGGTGCCGGTGTGTGGTCTCACCCAGGTTGTCGGGCGACATCCACTCCTCCAGCCAGCCGGTCTTGGGGCTGACGACGGGCAGGTACAGGCGCTCGCGCAGTGCGTCGACTCTCTGGCTGTAGGCGGTGTCCCTGCCGAGCACCCCGGTCGCGGTGCGGTAGTTGCCGAAGAGGTTCCACACCAGCTCCTGGGCGTAGGTGATGCCCTTGGCGTCCAGCGGTCCCTGCTCGGGGGACCAGTCGCTGTCGGCGATGAGGACCTCGCGTGAGGAGCCGGAGGCGTCGGTGACGGTCGTGGTGACGAGGCGGGCCTCCCAGAACTCCACGGCGCCCTTGAGGAGGGGGTAGATCCTCTCCAGGTGGGCGCGGTCCTGGGTGTACTCGTAGTGTTCGAACAGGTTCTGGCAGATCCAGGCGTTGCCGGCCGGGTGCCACCACCAGCCGCCTCCGCCGTAGGGGTTGGTGGAGATGGCCACGGTCCAACCGGCTATGTTCCCGCTGGAGTTGCGGTACCTGTTGTCCGGGCTGTTGAACAGCCGCCGCGTGACGTCCGTCCACGAGGGCAGTTGCGCGAGGCAGTAGTCCGTGAAGGCGTCGAAGCAGTCCGACAGCCCGGCGCGATCGGCCAGCCAGTAGTTCATCTGGACGTTGATGTCGGTGTGGTAGTCGCCCATCCAGTCCGGGTCGTTGCCGTCCAGCCACGGGCCCTGGAGGCCCATCGGCAGGACGCCCCGCGACCCCGAGATCATCAGGTAGCGCCCGAACTGGAGGTAGGCGGCCTCGAGTTCCGGGTCCGGGACGTCGTCCCGGTAGCGGGCCTGTACGCGCTGCCAGGTGTCCAGCTTGCGCTGTGCGGTGGACGAGGTGCCGAGGTCGACGGCGAGTTGCTCGAACACCGGGCGGAAGTCGGCGACGTGGGTGTGCAGCAGGGTGCTCGCGGAGTGGCCGGCCGCGTCCTGCACCTTGGTGCGGGCCAGGCGCTCCGGGTCCAGGGCCGGGTCGCGGAACCCGGTGGCCGCGTCGGGCGCGTAGTTCGTGCCGCCGCTGACCACGACGGTGAGGTCCTTGCAGCCGCTGAACCTGATCGTGGTACCGCTGACGGTCACCGTGCCGGTGCCGCTGGTCGCCGTGACGGCGGCGCCGTACTTCAGGCCGTTGGCGAGGGAAGCCCCGAACGAGGCGCAGCGCCGTGTGCCGTCCGCGGTGGTGTGCTCGCCGTGGGTGCCGGCCAGCGTGACGGTGCCGGTGTAGGTGCCGCCGCCGAGCTGGGAGAAGTACACGACGATGACGTCGTCGGGCCGGCTGGCGAAGATCTGCCGCTGGTAGGTGACGCCGGACAGCTCGTAGGAGGCGCTGACGAGGCCCTGGGCCAGGTCCAGGGTGCGGCGGTAGTCGTCGACGGAGCCCAGGTCGTGGCCGGGGATGTCGACGGTGAGCTGGGCCAGCAGGGTCAGCGAGCCGAAGTCGTCCCGCCCGTAGGGGAACTGGCCGTCGCTCTGCAGGGTGTCGTTGGCGCCGCCGGTCCACAGGGAGGCGTCGGTGATGGTCAGCAGTTCGCTGGAGGGGTCGTTGCTCACCAGCGCTCCGAGGCGCCCGTTCCCGACCGGCAGGCCCTGCCGGATCATGGAGGTGGGGGAGCCGGGAGCCCGCCACCACAGCTGGTTCTTCGCGGCGGCGGCAGCGGACAGCATGGGTGAGGAGACGGGGCGGGAGGGGGCCGCCGACGCGGTGAAGCTTGGCAGACCGCCGAGTGCGGCGGCGGCGCCGGCGGTGGCGGCGAGGGAGAGGAAGCCTCTGCGGCTGGGACGGTTGTCGCGCGATTCGGTGTGCTGGGTGTCCACGTGGTGCACTCCATGTCCGGGGAACGGCGCATGCGGGAACGACGGATGCGGGACCGTCGGGTGTGGTGCGGGGAGGGTGGGCCCGGAGCCGTACCGGGCCCACGTGCGGGTCAGGCGGTCCTGGGGACGTCGATCCTGTCGATGTCGGGGGAGTAGTCCCAGCCGCTGTCGAACGTGATGCTGTTGGAGCCCGCCTTCAGGGCCAGCTGGACGCTGACGGTCTGGACCGTGCTCCAGTCACCCGTGGAGGGGAACTTCAGCCGGGTGCCGTTGCCGCTGTTGGAGTAGACGGTCACCGAACGGGGGTCGCCGCTGACGTAGGCGACGTCGACGGTGTAGATGCCGTCCTTCTTCACCGTGACGTCGTTGAACTGCAGCCGGCTGTCGAGGTAGAGGTTGCCGACCTTCTTGCCGCCGGAGCAGGCGTCGCACGAGGCGAGGGAGGCGTTCCCGGTCAGGGTGTTGTTCCCGGACTCGGCCTCGTAGCGGGTGGTCGACAGCGCGGGGCCGCCGGGCTTGACGGTGAACAGCCGTGAGCCGTGCGCGGGCAGCGTCGCGGTGATCCTGTTCTTGTACGTTCCCAGGTTCTGGTGCCTCCACAGGTCGCGTACGGAGGCCGCGCCGGTGAAGCCGAACGACGCCCAGTCGGCGGTGACGGAGGCCGACGAGTCGCCGAGGTTGAACAGGGCGACGGTGTAACTGCCGTCGGCGTTCTTCGTCCCCCAGACCTGCTGGTCGCCCATCGGGGTGACGGGGCGTGCGACGGGCGAGCCGTTCTGGTCGACGGCGATGACCTCCTGGTTGGTCAGCAGGGAGAGCCCGTAGTCGTCCAGCCGGGTGAGGTCGTCACCGGTGAACAGCGGCGACTTGTTGATGGCCCACAGGGTCATGTAGCTCTGCCGCTCGGCCGGGGTCAGGCCGTCCATCTCGCCGTTGCCGACGTCGACCGCGTCGAGGTCGTTCCAGCCGCCGGGGCCTGCCTTGCCGCTCCACGCGGGGGCGTCGTTCCAACGGTCGTTGACCGAGTTCTCCCAGGTGACCAGGGTCTTGCAGTAGCACTCCACATCGGTGTCGATGCGCCAGCCGTTGGAGTACTTCTTCCAGTCGGCGGCGTGGCCGATGTCCAGCGACCAGGACAGTTCCAGGTGCATCGGGCGGCCGGTGTCACCGATGGCCTTGTGCCAGGCGGCGATGTCCGGGACGTTGTCGTAGTTGTCGCCGGACTTGAACGAGCCGGGACCGACGCCGTCGAGCTTCAGGAAGTCGTAGCCCCAGTCGGCGAGCATGTGCGCCTGCGAGTCGATGTACTTCTGCGCGCAGGGGTTGCCGAAGTCCAGCTTGTAGGCGCTGTCCCAGCCGTTGGTGGTGCGCAGGTCGGGGTAGACCACGTCCGCGGTGGTGCAGCCGGGGGCGTCGGCGATCGGCACCTTGCCCTCGCCGTAGGCCCCCTTCTCCAGGCCGACGGGCAGGTAGATGCCGGCCTTGAGGCCCTTGGCGTGGATGTGGTCGGCGACGGACTTCATGCCGTGGGGGAACCGGACCGGGTCGGGGGTCTGCCGGCCGTACTGGTCGAACTCGGACGTCCAGTTCTGGTCCATCCACCAGCCGGCGTCGATGTTGACGTACTCGTAGCCGTACTTCTTCAGGGTGGTGGCCAAGGCGTCCGCCTGCTTCAGCACGTTGGCCTCGGTGAGGTAGCTGTAGCTGCCGTTCGGATTCAGCCCCGGGTACTGGGAGGACTGCATGCTCCAGCTGGACCAGCCCATGTAGGGCTTGGCCGCGAGGCCGGAGGTCGCGTCCGCCGTGGTCGAAGCGGAACGGACGGCCGGGGCCGCGGACCCGGCGGTGGCGGCCATGGCCTGGTCGACGGCCGGGACCGCTGTGGCCAGTCCGGCCGTGACGGCCAGCACCAGCGTCGCTCTGAGGGTACGGCGCGGGAAGCCGGGGCGGGTTCCGCGCAGGGCTGTGTACGGGGATGACCGCATGGGTCGCCTCCTGGGGGTGGGGTGAGCGGAATTGCGGTGGTACCCGGTGGGGGCGGGCGGCGGATCGGGCAGGACGCCGGGCGCGGGCGGCCGAGCGGCCGCCAGGGCGTCGGATCGGCGGCTCTGTCCTTGCCCGGGCCGATGGGAGCCCGCTGATGCGCTGTCGCCGTGGCGGGCGGCGCATCAGGAGCGGGGGTCGCGGTCAGGGCGGCGCCTGCCGTGACGAACAGGGGGAGGGAGCCGTCTTCGGGCCGGGCCCCGCGCCGCCGACGGCGGGAGCGGGCGGGGCCGGGCTCGGGGCGGTCCCGGCACCGGACGGCGTCCGGGGGCCGTCCGGCGGCCGGACGCGTCGGCGGTCTACGGGCTGCGGCTCTGCAGCGTCATGGGCTGCTCCTCGTACGTGTCCGATCCCATGAAGGACTGGATCGCGGTGGCCGCGGCCCCGCGCGCCCACTCCTCGAAGGCGAGCGGACGTGTCACCACGTCACACCGCGCGGCCGTGCCGAAGGCGGACGCGGCGAAGGAGTCCCGGATGCCCTCGGCGAAGAGGTCGTAGGCGGCCAGGCCCTCCCCGGAGATGATCACTCGCTCGGGACCGAGGAGGTTCACCAGCGAGCCGATCGCCCTGCCGATGGCCTCACCGGCCTGTGCGTAGACCGCCCGGGCACCGGGGTCCCCGCGGCGGGCCAGGTCCAGCGCCCCGGCGATGTCGGCCACCTGCTCGCCGGTGGCCGCGCGCACCGCCCGCACGATGGCGGGGTCCGCCGCGATCGCCTCCACGCACCCCCGGTTGCCGCAGTGGCACGGCGGGCCGAGCGGGTCGAGGGACAGATGTCCGATCTCGCCGGCCACGCCGTGCGCGCCCGACACCACCCGTCCGTGCACCACCAGGCCACAGCCGATGCCGGCGCCCACGGTGACCAGGGCGAAGTGCGAGAGTCCGACTCCGGCCCCGAACCAGTGCTCGGCGACCGTGAGCGCCCGCACGTCGTTGTCGACCGTGACCGGCAACCCGGTCGTGGCCGCGACGAGTTCGGCGAGCGGTACGTCCCGCCACTCCAGGAAGGGCGAGTAACGGACCACACCCTCGGCCCGGTCCACGTCCCCCGAGATCGCGATGCCAAGCCCCCGTACCCGCACGCCGAATCCGACGGCCTCGGTGAGCAACTCCTGTACCAGCGCGGTGATGGCGGGGAGCACCGCCTCCGGCGCGCGGCCCGTGAGGTGCACGTGCCGGGACATCCGGATGCGGCAACACAGGTCGGTCAGTACGCCGATGATCTCGTCGCCGGTCACCTTGAGCCCGATGAACAGCGCCCTCCCGCCGTCCACCCACACCAGGCTGGCCGGGCGTCCCACGGCGGGCGGCGCCTCTTCGTCCACTCCCTCGACCAGATAGCCGAGTTCCATCAGCGGACGCACCGCCTTGGTGACGGCGGCGGCGGAGAGGCTGGTCCGCCGCGCGACCTCTGCCCGGGTGAGCGGGCCATGGGAGAGCAGCGTGGTGAAGACCAGGGAAGCGGCCGGAGTCATCGTGGGGACCGACTCACGGGGGGAGGTCGGGCGCATGGCCGGAAACCTAGGCGCGACTCTTTTCCGCTGTCAATGAAAAAACCACACTTCTTCTGAAGTGCTCACTGGGGGATCTCTCAACCTATGATAGGGCGGCTGATACAGGGTTGTTGGCGGTGTATCCAAGGTGGTGACCCGGAGGGTGCCGGCAGTGTCTCGGTGCTCGGTGTACCGGTTTCCCCTGTGGTCCCGCTGCTGACGGCCCGCGGCACGTGCGTCGTCTTCGTCAGCCACGAGATGTGGCCACGCACCCCGGACCGTACGGCCGCCCCGGTCCTCGCGCCCGGCGGCGTCTCCGCCGCCGGCGGCCACCAGGACGTCTCGCCGGAGGTGCGGCCCGGCGAGATCGTCGGTCTCTACGGCCTCGTCCGCGCCGGACGCAGCGAACCGGTCGGAGCCGTACTGGGCCTCGAACGGATCACCGCCGGTGAGATCAGGAGGCGCAGTGCCCCGGTCCGGATCACCTCGTCCCGTCCACCGGAACATCACGGTCACCGTGTACGAGAAGCCGGCCAAGCCCCGCCGGGTTCGCGCGTGCCGTCCGGAAGCGGGTACCCGTTACCTGCCCGAGGACGGGTACGACCCGAGCGGCCAGGAAAGAGGGGCGAGGGTGACCGACAGCACCGGGGCGTCGCTGTTGCGGCTGATGCAGGCCAGTCACACGGCCACGCTCGAAGAGCTTCCGGGGATGATCGCCGACCACGCCGCCGTGGCAGGTATGCACGACGTGGCCCTCTTCGTGGTGGACATCCGGGAGACGGTGCTGCGCCGGCTGACCGGTCACGGGCCGGATGCCGGACGCGGCGGGCAGGAGTTCACCGTCTCGGGCAGCCTGCCCGGCCAGGCCTACCGGCGCGTGGAACTGCTGCCCGAACCGGCACGGGAAGGAGAGTGCGACCGGCCGGGCGGGCGGCGCTGGTGGGTGGCCGTCACCGACGGTGTGGAACGCCTGGGTGTGCTGCGGGCCGACACCGACACCGACGACGAATCCGTCCGCCGAGCCCTGCGCGACCTGGCGTCGATGACGGCCCTGCTGTTGCTGAGCAAGCGGTCCTACAGCGACTCCTACGCGCGTCTGGTGCGTACGGAGCCGATGAACGTGGCCGCGGAGATGCAGTGGAACCTCACCCCGCCACCCGCCTACGCGGGTCACGCGGTCACGGTCGGCGCGGTGATGGAGCCCGCCTACCAGGTGGGTGGCGACGCCTTCGACTACGCAGTGGCCGGCAGCACCCTCCATCTCAGCGTCTTCGACGCCATGGGCCACGACACCACCGCCGGCATCACCGCGAACGTCGCCGTGGCCGCCTGCCGCAACGCCCGCCGCCAGGGTGCCTCGCTTACCGAGACCAGCCGGATGGTGGAGGAGACGCTCATCGGGCAGTTCGGCACCAGCCGCTACGTCACCGGCGTCCTGGCCGACCTGGACATGCGAAGCGGCCGGCTGACCTGGATCAACCGCGGTCAGCACCTGCCCCTCCTGATCCGCGGCAACCGCTGGACCACCGAACTGGTCTGCCCCCCGGCCGGTCCCATGGGCGCCGACCTCGGCCTGTCGGTCACCATGGCCACCGAGCAGCTGGAACCCGGCGATCGCCTGCTGCTGTACACCGACGGCGTCGTCGAGGCCCGCGACAGGCACGGGACGGAGTTCGGCCAGGAGCGGTTCGTCGACTTCATCCGCCGCCACCACTCCGGCCGGCACACCCTGCACGAGACCCTGCGCCGGCTGATGGCCGCCGTCATGGAACACCACGACGGCAAGCTCGACGACGACGCCACCGTACTGCTCACCGAGTGGCGCGGCGGCCACCAGCAGGAGCTGACCCCGTGAAGCCCGGTCCACGCCGAAGGAGGCGGCCATGAACACCGACCGGCCCGCCTTCCGCGATCACCAGCACACCCTCCAGGTGCGCGTCCGCCGTCTGAGCACCGGCCGTCAGCTCGTCACGGTCGCGGGCGCCCTCGACCTGCACACCGCCTCACACCTCGCCGACGTCCTGCAGCCCCTGGTGCTCACGGGTGGGCAGAGCGTGCTCGTCGACCTGTCCGGCGTCGGCTTCCTGGACTCCAGCGGGCTCACCTGCCTGATCGCGGTCTACCGCACGGCCCGCAGCACCGGCGCCCGCCTGGCGCTGATCGCACCCAGTGAACGCGTACGGCGGATGCTCGCGCTGACCGGAACGGACCGGGTACTGCACAGCTACGCCACCGTGGACTCCGTACCCGACTGACGGGCCGCGACCGCAGGCGGGTCAGCCGGGGTCGTCGAACATGGCCAGCAGTGCCTCCTCGTCCGTCCCGGGCGCAGGCTGCTCCGGCTGCGGAATCTGCTCGGCCCACACCGTCTTTCCCTGCGGCATGTAGCGGGCACCCCAGCTCTTGGTGTACTGCGCCACGAGGAACAGGCCGCGCCCGCCCTCCTCGGTGGTGGCCGCGCGTCTGATCCGCGGAGAGGTGTTGCTGCCGTCGGAGACCTCGCAGATCAGTGAGTCGTCACGCAGCAGCCGCAGGCCGACCGGCCCCGAGCCGCCGTACCGCACGGCGTTGGTGACCAGCTCGCTGACCACGAGCCCGGTGTTGAAGTCCAGCTCCGACATGCCCCAGGCGGCGAGCTGGGCACGGGTCGACGCCCTGGCACGGGCCACGGCCGCCGGGTCGGACGGGAACTCCCAGCACGCCATCCGGTCCTCGGGCAGCGCGTGCACACGGGCCATCAGCAGGGCCACGTCGTCGGACGGACCGCTGGGCAGGAGCGCGTCCGTGACCCGGTCGCAGGTGTCCTCCAGCTCCGGACCGGCGAGGCGCAGGGAGGCCAGCAGCTGGTCGGTGCGCGCCTCGGTGTCCTCGTAACCGCGGCTCTCCTTCAGCAGTCCGTCGGTGTACATCGTCAGCAGACTGCCCGCGGGCAGGTCGACGGTGGCGGACTCGTACGGCTGGAGCCCGCCGAGCCCGAGCGGCGGACCGGTCGGGAGGCCGATCAGCCGGGCCTCACCGTCCGGAGTCAGCAGAGCCGGCGGCGGATGACCGGCCGTCGCGGCCGTGCACCGGCAGGACACCGGGTCGTAGACCGCGTACAGGCAGGTCGTCCCCGTCGCCGGGTCCTGGTCGTCGGCGTCTTCCTCAGGGGTGCGGCTGACCAGGTCGTCCAGGTGGGCCAGCACCTCCTCCGGCATCAGGTCGAGACCGGCCAGCGTCCGCACCGCCGTACGCAGCCGGCCCATGGTCGCCGCCGCCTGCAACCCGTTCCCGGGCACGTCACCGACGACCAGCGCCACCCGCATACCGGACAGCGGGATCGCGTCGAACCAGTCCCCGCCCACCCCGGACCTGGCGTCCGCGGGCAGATAGCGCGAGGCGAGGCCGACGGTGCTCAGCCGGGGCAGGGCATGCGGCAACAGGCTGCGTTGCAGGGTGAGGGAGGCGTGGTGCTCCCGGCGGTAGCGGCGGGCGTTGTCCATGCTGATCGCGGCGCGCGCCGCCAGCTCGCCGGCCAGCGTCAGGTCGTCCTGCTCGTACGGCCTGGTCCTGCCGCGGCGGTAGAACCCCGCCAGACCGAGGACGGAGCCCCGCGCGGTCAGCGGAGCGCCCAGATAGGAGTGCGCGCCCTCGCCGAGGAGGCCGACGGGGTGCGCGCGGCCGGCCGGGTGCCCGGCCAGGGCGGCCGTCACCACCGAGTCCGTGACCGGCTGCCCGGTCTCCAGGCACCGGGCCTGAGGAGTACCGGCGGGGTAGCCGGCCGGCGCGTTCACCCCGTCGGCCGGGAGGCCGCGGGAGTCCTCGCCGGCCCAGGCGGCCACCCGGCGCAGCGGCACGCCGGGACGCAGCGGTCCGGGCGGGGGCTCCTCGCCCGCCAGCACGCTCTCGACCAGGTCGACGACGACCAGGTCGGCGAAGCGCGGCACGGTGATCTCCGCCAGCTGCTCGGCGGTGCGCCACAGGTCCAGGGTGGTGCCGAGCCGGACACCCGCCTCGTTCAGCAGGGCCAGCCGTCCGCGCGCCTCGGCGGCGAGCCGGCCGACACCGGGCTCGCCCACGAGCAGCAGCCACGCGTCGGTTCCGCCGGCGTGCGGTCGCGCCGTCTCGGCGGGGCGGTCCTGGAGCGGCGCACCGCCACCGGGGCCGCTCGCGGCAGCCCGACGTGCCGTGCCCGTACCTCCGCCGTTCTCGAAACTCACCTCGACCGCCGCCCCCTCCGCGTCGCCGTGGTGCAGCTCGCGTCGGCGCAGGACCGCCACACGGTTGCCCGCGAGGGGCACCTCGGCGAACGCCTCACCGTTCGAGGAGATCAGGTCGACGGCACGCTCCAGCAGTGTCAGCCGTTCCTGCGAGGCAAGCCGGGGCGGCGGTCCGGCGCGCCGGGACAGCTCACCCGACTCGAGGTCCAGCTCGGCGTGCCCGCCGCGTTCCATGGCCCGGCGGAAGGAGTGCGTGAGTTCGAGCTCGCGGGCCGTGCTCAGCTCCAGCAGGCGTTCCCCGATGCGTTCGGTGGCGTCCTGGAGGACCAGCGCCATGCCGGGGTCGGCCAGCTCCCGGGGCACCGAGAGGTTGACCGCGCCCCGCACGATGCCGCCCACCGGGTCGCGGACCGGCGCGGCCATGCAGGTGAGCTCCTTGAGGTCGTGCAGGAAGTGTTCGTGGCCCACGACCACGAACGGCGCCCTGGTGCTCAGTACCATGCTGACGCTGCTCGTTCCCATGAACCGCTCGTCGACGTTGGCGCCCGGCACCAGGGAGGCTGCGTCCATCAGGTCCAGCCCCGCCGGGTCGCCCCACCGGTCGACGATGCGCGCGCGGGAGTCGGCGAGCGTCACGGTCACCGGTACGCCCGAGAACCGTTCGTACAGGCGGGTCAGCACCGGTGTGGCAGCCCTGACCAGCCGGGTGTCGGGATCGAGGTCACTCTCGATCGGCAGGACCGCCCGCTCGCGGTCGATGCCGAGGGACTGCGAGCGCTCCCAGGACGCGAGGATCTCCGGGCGTATTCCGGTGCCCAGCGGGGCCCGTTCGCCGTGATCGCTGCCCGAAGCAGCTGGGTACGACTCCACCGCTCCAGAGTAATCGGGCAAACAGGGCATCTGCTTGGGTACGGCCGCCCGGTCACGGGTGTTCCGGGCTGTCCGGTGTCCCAGGTCGGCGGGCCCTAGCCGATCCGGACCGCCGCCGGGTCCGCCGCCGGTTCCGGCCGGGCGCGCAGGCCGGCCTCGGCCGCGGTGCGGGGGGAGGCGAAGGTGAACGCGCGCGGGGACGGCCCGTGGGCCCGCAGGTCCGCCAGTCGCTCCAGAGCCTCGCCGACGGTCGGGAGGTGGCCGGCGGGGATCCACCAGAGCACCAGGTGCGCCTCGACGTGCCGGTGGAACCATTCCCGGCGCCGCCGCAGTGCTTCCAGGTGCCCGCTGCGGTAGGTGAAGTCCCACAGCGCTTCCCGGCTCTCCCACACGGACAGGTTGACGATGACGTCCTCGCCCGCCGGGCGCAGGCCGGTGGCGTCGGCCGCCCCCTCCTCCACGAGCCGCCACACGAAGCCGGGCGCGCCGTCGGCGGCGGCGTTGACCGGGGCGAGCATCTCGACGAACGGCGTCGTGCGCGGGTCGTCGAGGGGGTGACGGAGCGTGGCGACGTTGAGCTGGGCGAGATGGGCGGCAGGCGCGGATGCGGTCATGTCCTCATCCCAGCACGCCCTCTCTTTCTATGTCAATCGTCGTTGTTTTTAGAGTCCTCGACCACCACGCAGCATTCACCCGGGCGGGCGTCCATGCGGGCGCGGACGGGGCCGTCCGTGCCCAGCAGCCCCTCCAGCAGCGCGAGGTTCATGCCGCAGACGAGGGGCGGGAAGCGCTCGGCGACGGCGTGGAAGGGGCAGTTGCGCATGCGGACGACGCGGGCGGCTGTCGTGGCCGTCGCCCCGGCGCCTTCGGCGGCCTGGACGTCCCCGGTGGCCTCGGCGCCTGCCAGATAGGGTTCGTAGCCGCGGGCGGCCAGTACCTCAATGGCCTCCTCGAGCCCGCCACAAGGTCCCCCCGGGCCGCGCAGGCCCTCCCCCCGGCGGCGGGCGGCCGCGCAGAGCCCGGCGTCCAGTCCGGCCTGCTCGGCTGCCTCGGCGAGCAGTTCCGCGGCCGTGCGGTAGTCGCGGGCGGGCAGCGACACGGAGCGCTCGCCCCGGGCCCGCGTGTACACCTTGGCGGGGCGTCCGGCCCCCGGTCCCGAGCGGCCCGTCAGGCGGCGGCTGCCGCATTCCAGCAGCCCGGCCTCGGTCAGCTTGTCCAGATGGTGCGCGGCGAGCGTGCGTGCCACTCCGGCCGCCTCGGCGGCCTCGTTGCGGCCCACCTCGCGGCCCTGTGCCACCACGTACTCGTACAGGCGGCGCCGCACCGGATCCTGCAACACCGCGATCGAGTCGATGTCCTTCACGCCACCCAGTCTAGGAACAACCCACGTTGGAGATAGAAAGGCGGGTCCGCAGGCTGATGCCGCCCGCGGAGCGCCCGTGGGCGGCCGTACCGTACCCGGCGGCTGGCCGGCCGCGGCGACGGCCGGCGCGCATGAAGCGGCCGGCTCAGATGGTTAAGGTTCTCGCTCCGGCCCAAGAACATCTACGTGCAACCGGGACGAGGGAAGGCAGGTGGGCCCGATGACCGCTGGTGGCGAGCGCACGGTCGTGGACACCGACCGGGGCGGGGTCAGAGGGATCGCGGAGGGCGAGGCGGTCGCCTTCCGGGGAATCCCGTACGCGGCGTCGCCGGTCGGCGAGCTGCGGTTCGCCCCGCCGCAGGCGCACCCCGGCTGGACGGACGTGCGGGAAGCGGCCGTGGCCGGTCCGTCCGTCCCGCAGGCTGCCTCCCGGCTGGAGCGGGTGCAGGGGCGGCGCGTGCCGGACTGGAACGAGGACGGCAGCCTGACCGTCAACGTCTTCACCCCGCGCCGGGCGCTCGCGGACGGCACGGCCCGACCGGTCCTGCTCTGGTGGCACGGCGGCGGCTTCACCAGCGGCTCAGGCGGCTGGGACTGGTACGACGGCGGCCGCCTCGCCGCCCTGGGCGACATCGTGGTCGTCACCGCCAACTACCGGGTGGGACCGCTGGGTTACCTCTACCTGCCGCAGATCGGCGCGGCCAACCTCGGCTCCCAGGACCAGGCCGCCGTCCTGCGCTGGGTGGAGGACAACATCGCCTCCTTCGGCGGCGACCCGCGCACGGTCACCGTGGGCGGGCAGTCCGCCGGAGCGTACTCGGCCCTGTCGCTCGCGCTCGATCCCGGGACGAACCGATCAATCACCCGGGTGCTGCTGCAGAGCGGCCCCTTCGGCCTGAGCCCGCAGCAGCCGGACCAGGCCGCCGCGCACGCCGACGCCTACCTGCGCCTGCTGGGCGTCCCGGCCGGCGCCGACCCGGCGAAGGCGCTGCGCGCGCTGCCTGCCGAGCGGTTGCTGGACGCCTACGGCCGGCTCTCCGCGCAGCTCGCGGCTCCGGGCAACGCCGCACCGCCGATGTATCCGGTCCTCGGGGCGCCCGGTATGCCCCGTACCCGGCAACAGGCCCTGGCCGACGGCGCCTTGGAGGGCAAGGCACTGCTGATCGGCACGACCCGTGACGAGGCGACGGCGTTCTTCGCCTTCGACCCCCGCGTCCGGAACCTCACCGCCGCCACCGCCCTGGACGTGCTCGCCGCCCAGATCGGCCCGGAGGCCGCCCAGGAGGTCTACCAGCGGCACGCCGCCCGGCTCCCGCAGGCGACACCGGCGCAGATCTTCACCGCGGTGCAGACCGACGTGCTCTTCCGCGACGGCTCACTGGAGATCGCCGACCAGCACGCGGCCGGGGGCGACACCACCTACGTCTACCGGTTCGACCACGCCCCCGCCGACGACGTGTACGGCCTGGGCGCCACCCACTGCGCCGAACTGCCCTTCCTGTTCAACACCTTCGACGCCTACCCCGACAGCCCCGTACTCGCCGGTGCCGGCGACGCCGAGCGCGCGCTGGGCCACGCGTTCGCAACCGCTCTCGCCCGGTTCGTCGCCGCCGGAACCGTCGATGACTGGCCGCCGTACGCCCCGGCGTCCGCCGCCCGCGTCCGCCACTTCGGCTGAGCGCGTGGACTCGCGGTGCCCGTGGAGGAACCGCGGGCACCGCGAGTCGCCGTGAGGCGGACGGCGGCCGGCTCGGGGCCGTCAGGCCAAGGTGACCTCCACCGGGGTCCTCCTGCTTGGAGATCAGGTCGGTGCCGGTGCCGCCGCGCCGCTGCCGGGCCGGGCCGGTTCGCGGCCGTAGGCGAAGACCTCAAGGGAGGCGGGGGAGCGGAAGGGCGGGTCGCGGTACTTCCCGCCCTCCTCGCTGACGCTCGCGCCGAACTGCCGCCGGAGCAGGCCGCGCAGGGCGCGGTGGCACCCGGACGTCCCGAAGGTGCCGACGGCGCGGGATCCGTTCTCCGCGCCGGGCACCTTGCCGCCGCGCAGGTCGCGGACCGGCGCACGGTGAGTCCGGCCCGGCCCACGTCGGTCAGTGGGACGGATGACGGACCGTCGACGGCGCCGGCCGCTTCCATCGGTCGCTCATCAGGAGCGGGCGGGGAGCGCCGGCCGTCCGCTGTTCGCCTGCGGCTTGCGCGGTGACTCTGCGATGCTGCCGGAAGGGCGGCGCCTGCTGCGCGGCGGCAGGCGCCGGCGGACCGAGCTCGGTACTTCACACGGGAGTTCACATGCGTCTGTGCAAGCGCGCGCTGGCCTTCACGTTCCTGGCCGTCATGGCCGTCACCACCCTCGGCCCGCAGGCCGTTGCCGCACCCGTGCCCGGGGGGACCAGCACGGTCACCGTGCGGTGCGCGCCCCCCTGTTACCAGTAGGCCGCTGTCCCGGGAGCGCCCGCGCGGCACCAGGGGCCGCACCCGACGAGCCGGCGCAGGGGTACACCGGCCCCTCAGGGGTACGCGTGTGCGGCGCCCCCTCGCAGGCGCACCCGTGGGCAGCACCTCGAGAAGCAGAGGGAGATGGCATGAGGCTCCGCCAGTCGGCTCTGGCACCGTTGCGGTGTTCCGCGCACGTACTGGGCGGACGCTATCGCCTGGACGCGGTCATCGGCTCGGGTGGCGCCGGCGACGTCCACCGCGGCTTCGACCTGCGTCTCAAACGCCGGGTGGCGGTCAAGGTCTTCCGCGGCGGTGCCGGCGGCGACGCGGAGGACGGCTTCCACAACGAGGCGGTGATCCTCGCCCGGCTGCGGCACCCCGGCCTGGTCACCGTCTACGACGCCGGCCGGCACGACGGACGCGCCTACCTGGTGATGGAGCTGATCGAAGGCCCGACGCTGAAGGCGCGCATCGCCACCGGTCCCCTGACGCCCGGGGAGACCGCCGCCCTCGGAGCCGACCTCGCGCGTGCTCTGGCCCACGCGCACGACGCGGGGATCGTGCACCGTGACGTGAAGCCCTCGAACATCATCCTGGACGCGTCCGGTTGCCCCCACCTGACCGACTTCGGCATCTCCCGGCTGCTTGACGCCACCACTCGTACCACCACCGGCACCCTCGTCGGCACGGCCGCCTACCTCTCCCCCGAGCAGGTGCTCGGCCGGCCCGTCGGCCCGCCCGCCGATGTCTACGCCCTCGGGCTGGTGCTCCTCGAATGCGTCACGAGCCGGCTCGAATACGACGGTACGCCCCTGGAGGCCGCGATCGCGCGACTCCACCGGCGGCCCGAACTGCCCGATTCCCTCACGGCGGAGTTCGCCGCCCTGCTGGCGGACATGACCGCGCTGGACCCCGAGGCCCGCCCGTCGGCCGACGACTGCGTGCGGACGCTGGCCGCCCTGGCGGAGCCGAACGGTCCCGGGGCCGTCCCACCCCCGGCCGAGGTCACGAGCCTGGTCCCCGAGCAGGTGCCGGCGTGGGCCGACCGCACGCACCCGCACGCGACCGGCACGGCCGTACCGACGAAGGCCGCGCCCGCGCCCGCGCGCGGGCGCCGTCTGGTCGCCGGCACGGCCGCCGCGCTGGCGGCCGCCGTGGCCGCCACGGTCGCCGCGTCCGACGGATCGCACCACGCGGCGGCACGTGCCGTGAGCAGCCCCTCCGCGAGAGCCGACGCACCGGGCGCGTCCGCGTCCGGTCACGAGGCGGGATCCGCCCCCGCCAAGCTCTCCGCCCGCGATGTGCCGGCGGGGCAGCTTCCCGACCTCACCCCCAGTCAGACACCCAGCCCCGCCTCGGCTGTGCCGAGCCGGGCGGCGGGCGCCGGCACGGGCGCCGCCCACGGCGGCACGCCCCCGCCGTCACCCGTCACCGCCCAGGGCATACCGGGCAGCGCGGTCACACGGGTGTCCGAGACCGCAGCACACGACACCAGGGGAGCGGCCCGGCCCGGCGAGCGGCCCGGCAAGCCCCGGAAGGCCGAAGAGGCGCATCAGAAGAAGGGGGACAAGAAGGCCGGGAAGAACGAGGGCGGGACGAACGAGGCCGGGAAGAAGCACGCGCACTGAGAGCCCGCCCCTGGCGGCGCGGGCCCGGTTCGCACGCCACTCCACCTCCGACCCGTCCACGTCCGGCCGCCGGGCGGGCCGTGCCCAGTCGGTGATCGCCGTCTGAGCCGGCGGCCACGTCGGCCGAGGCCGGGAGTCTACCGGCCGGCGATCTGCGGGCGGTCGCGGCGGGCGTCGTGGAGGACCGAGCCCCACCACAGCAGCTGATCGAGCATGGCCCTGGCGGCGTCCTCGGGGCCCTGCGGGTCCCGGAGCGTGCCGTCGGGGGAGAACAGGAGGTAGTAGCTGGGGAAGGCGACGTAGTCGCGTACGGTGTGGGCGTGCAACTCGCTGAAGACCTGCCGCAGTTGCTCGATCGCCAGCAGACCGCCGCTGAGTCCGCTGTACCCGACGAAGCCGATCGGCTTGGCCTTCCACTGGGTGTAGTGCCAGTCGATGGCGGCCTTCAGGGACGCGGGGAAGCTGCGGTTGTAGTCGGGGGTCACGATGACGACCGCGTCGGCCGCGTCGAGCCGCCGGGTCAGTTCGGCCATGCCCTCGGGACGTGGCAGGTCGGGCTGCAGGGCCGGCGGGGTGGGCGGAAGCGCCAGCGGGAGGTCGACGTCCGCCAGATCGATCAGGTCGATGGTGAACTCGTCGTGGCGCTTGGCCTGTTCGACGAACCAGTCGGCCACCACCGGACCGAAGCGGCCCTCCCGGACACTGCCGACGATCACCGCGAGATTCAGTCGTGCGCTGGACATGGGTGTGCTTCTCCTACAGGAATGGATACCGCCCCGGCCGGGGCATGCACTCCACGGTGGCGGACGGGCCGCGGAGGAGGGAGGCCGGGCGGAGGGTGGTAGTGGCAGGGCCACGATCCGCCGGGGCGACGGGTGTTACGTTCGCGGGATGAGCGACAACGAGCTCGGCCTCTTCCTGCGGCTGCGCCGGGAAGCCGTGACACCGGCCGAGGTGGGACTGCCCGTCGGGCCGCGCCGTCGTACGCCGGGGCTGCGCCGCGCGGAACTGGCGACGCTGGCCGGGGTGAGCGTCGAGTACGTGACCAGGCTGGAGCAGGGGCGGGACCGCAGGCCCTCGGTGCAGGTGCTGGCTGCCCTGGCGGACGCGCTGCTGCTCACCCCCGGTGAACGGGTCCATCTGCACCGGCTCGCCAAGGGGGCCGACCCCGGCTTCAGCTGCCGGGGCGGGGCGGGACCGAACAGGGCGGTCAGGCCCACGGTGCGGGCGCTGCTGGAGCGGCTGGAACCGGCGCCCGCCGTGCTGGTGAACCGGCTGAGCGAGATCCTGGCCTGCACGGACGGGTACCGGCGGCTGGCCGAACCGCTCGGCCTGCTGGACGGCGTCCGGCCCAGCCTCGCCCGCTTCGTCTTCACCGACCCGCGGGCGCGCTCGGTGTACCCGGACTGGGACACGGTCGCCGACCAGCAGGTCGCGGCCCTCAAACAGGGACCGGGGCAGACCGACGTGCATGTCGGCGCGCTCATGGACGAGTTGACGGTGTCCTCCGGGGAGCCCTTCGCCGGCCGGCTGCGGACGCTGCCGGGGCTGCCGCGGGCCAACGGGGTGGTGCGCATGGTCCACCCGCACGTGGGCGAGGTGCGGCTGGCGTACGAGACGCTGGGGCTGCCCGCCGACGACGACCAGCACCTCGTCGTCCACCTGCCGGCCGACGACGCGAGCGCCGCCGCGCTGGACCGCCTCACCGGCCGTCGCCCGGGCGCCCTCCGGGTGGTCTGAGCGGTACACCGGCAGCCGCGTCGACGAGCCGAGCGCACCCGGGCGAGCCCGGGTCGACCCCGGACTCCGGCCGACCAGGACGCGCGGCTCGGTGCTTCCGGCAGGCGCGGCACCCTGGCCCCTGCCGCGCTTCCGGCATCTGCCGACCGCGTCGGCACATCGGGCACCACGGCACTTCCGCCCCCTCCGCCACCCAGGCCCCCTCGCACCGCCCCGCTCATCCCGCTGACGCCGCTCCGCCCCACCGCCCGGCGCCCGCCGCGGAGATGACGCGGGTCGTCGCTGCCGACGGCCGGCCTCACGCACTCCTCGGCGATCCCCGTCCCGGCCCGGCCACCGGCCCGGCCGCGCGCCTCCCCGGTCGCAACCCACGGCACCGTCATGCCCGTCGCCACCGGCGAACCGGCACTCGCGCGACGCTCGTCTGACGTTCCCCTGTCCTTCCCGCCCGTTCCTGCGCAACCCGTGCACAAGATGACGCAGTCCTGAACAGGCGCACCTTGATCGGCTGTCGGCGGCCGAAGAGTCTTGAAGCCGGGAAACGGGACACCGCTCCTCACCCGCCGCCGGCCCCGACACCGGACCGGCCCCGTACGTCCGGCCCCGCACACCTCGCCCGCGCACGTCCGCCGTCCGGCATGCCCGTACCGAAGGAGTGTCACGTATGCACAGCACGCTGATCGTCGCCCGTATGGCGCCCGAGGCCAGTACCGAGGTGGCGCAGCTGTTCACCGCGTTCGACTCGACCGAGATGCCACACCTGATGGGGACACGGCGCCGTCAGCTGTTCACGTACCGGGGACTGTACTTCCACCTCCAGGACTTCGACGCCGCCGACGGCGGGGAGCGGATCCAACACGCCCGCAACGACCCCCGGTTCGTCGGCATCAGCAACGACCTCAAGCCGTTCATCGAGGCCTACGACCCCGCCACCTGGCGCTCCCCGGCCGACGCGATGGCCTCCCGCTTCTACTCCTGGGAGGCCTCCGCATGACGGCGCGCCGCGTGGTCGTCACGGGCGTGGAGGTCCTCGCGCCCGGCGGGATCGGCACGAAGGACTTCTGGAACCTGCTCAGCGAGGGCCGGACCGCGACCCGGCGCATCACCTTCTTCGACCCCACGCCGTTCCGCTCCCGCGTGGCCGCGGAGATCGACTTCGACCCCTACGCCCACGGACTGACCCCGCAGGAGGTCCGGCGGATGGACCGGGCCGCCCAGTTCGCCGTGGTCGCGGCGCGCGGCGCGGTCGACGACAGCGGGATCGACCTGACGGCGCTGGACCCCCACCGGGTCGGGGTCACGATCGGCAGTGCCGTCGGCGCGACGACCGGACTCGACGCGGAGTACCGGGTGGTGAGCGACGGCGGGCGGCTCGACCTGGTCGACCACACCTACGCCGTGCCCCACCTGTACGACCACTTCGTCCCCAGTTCGTTCGCCGCCGAGGTGGCCTGGGCCGTCGGCGCGGAGGGGCCGGGCACCGTGGTGTCCACCGGATGCACCTCGGGCATCGACTCCGTGGGCCACGCCGCCGAACTGATCCGGGAGGGCTCGGCGGACGTGATGGTGGCGGGGTCGTCGGACGCGCCGATCTCCCCGATCACCATGGCCTGCTTCGACGCCATCAAGGCCACCACCCCCCGCTCCGACGATCCGGCCACCGCCTCGCGCCCCTTCGACAAGACCCGCAACGGATTCGTGCTGGGCGAGGGCGCCGCCGTCTTCGTCCTGGAGGAGCTGGAGAGCGCGCGCCGCCGTGGCGCCCACGTCTACGCGGAGATCGCCGGCTACGCGACCCGCAGCAACGCCTACCACATGACGGGCCTGCGCCCCGACGGCGCGGAGATGGCGGAGGCGATCCGCGTCGCCCTGGACGAGGCCCGGCTCAACCCGGACGACATCGACTACGTCAACGCCCACGGTTCGGGCACCCGGCAGAACGACCGGCACGAGACAGCCGCCTTCAAGCGCAGCCTCGGCGACCACGCCCACCGGACCCCGGTCAGCTCCATCAAGTCGATGATCGGGCACTCGCTCGGCGCGATCGGCTCCCTGGAGATCGCCGCCTCGGTCCTGGCCATGGAGTACGACGTGGTGCCGCCCACCGCCAACCTGCACACCCCCGACCCGGAGTGCGACCTCGACTACGTCCCGCTGCACGCCCGGGACCAGCTGACCGACGTGGTGCTCACGGTGGGCAGCGGATTCGGCGGCTTCCAGAGCGCGATGGTGCTCGCCGAGCCGGGACGGAGGCGGATGTGACCGGCACCGCGGTGGTCACGGGTCTGGGCGTCGCCTCGCCCAACGGACTGGGCACGCCCGCGTACTGGGCGGCCACCCTGGCCGGCCGCAGCGGCATCGGCCGGATCACCCGCTTCGACCCCGGCCGCTACCCGGCCCGGCTGGCCGGTGAGATCAGCGGCTTCGTGGCCGAGGACCATCTGCCGAGCCGGCTGATCCCGCAGACCGACCGGATGACCCGGATCGCCCTGGCCGCCGCCGACTGGGCCCTCGCCGACGCGGGGGTGCGCCCCGGCGAACTGCCCGAGTTCGACATGGGCGTGGTCACGGCGAGCGCCTCCGGAGGCTTCGAGTTCGGCCAGAACGAACTGCGCAAACTGTGGAGCCAGGGCAGCCAGTACGTGTCCGCGTACCAGTCGTTCGCCTGGTTCTACGCCGTCAACAGCGGCCAGATCTCCATCCGCAACGGCATGAAGGGGCCCAGCGGCGTCGTCGTCGGCGACCAGGCCGGGGGCATCGACGCCCTCGCGCAGGCCCGCCGGCAGATCCGCCGGGGCACCAGGCTGGTCGTCTCCGGCGCGGTGGACGCCTCCCTGTGCCCGTGGGGCTGGGTCGCCCAGCTCGCGGGCGGCAGACTGAGCACCGCCGACGACCCCGACCGGGCCTACCTGCCCTTCGACCGGGCGGCGCGCGGGCACGTACCCGGCGAGGGCGGTGCCCTCCTCGTCCTGGAGGAGGCGCAGGCGGCCCGCGCCCGGGGCGCGCACGTCTACGGCGAGGTCGCCGGGTACGGCGCCACCCTCGACCCGAAGCCGGGCTCGGGACGTCCGCCCGGACTGCGCAAGGCCGTCGAGACCGCCCTGGCCGACGCGGGGACGGACCCCGCCGACGTGGACGTCGTCTTCGCCGACGCGGCCGGCGACCCCGGCCTCGACCGGGCGGAGGCGGAGGCCCTCACCGCCGTCTTCGGCCCCCGGGGCGTCCCCGTGACCGCTCCGAAGACCATGACCGGACGCCTGTACTCCGGCGGGGCCCCGCTCGACGTGGCCGCCGCCCTGCTCGCCATCCGGGACGGCGTCGTACCGCCCACCGTGCACAGCGATCCGGCGCCGGAGTACGACCTCGACCTCGTCCTGGACCGGCCGCGCACCCTGCCCGTGCGCACCGCCCTCGTGCTGGCCCGCGGCCAGGGCGGCTTCAACTCCGCCCTGGTGGTCCGCCGCGCCGCCCGTTAGCCGCGCCGGTCCACCGACCCCATGACGCTCCTCACCCCGCGTTCCGCCTCCCATCCGAGTCCCGCCTCCCACCCCCCGAAAGGACCCTTGGTGGCCACCGACGTTTTCACCCCCGACGCGCTGCGGCGCATCCTGCTGGAAGCCGCCGGCGCCGACGAGGCCGTCGACCTGGACGGCGACATCCTCGACACCGACTTCACGGCCCTGGGCTACGAGTCCCTGGCCCTGCTGGAGACGGTCGGCCGGATCGAGCGGGAGTACGGCGTCTCGCTCGACGACGACGTGCTCTCCGAAGCCCCCACCCCCCGGACCCTGGTCGACCTCGTCAACGAGCGGCTGTCGGCCGCCCGGGCCGCCTGAAAGGGGATCACCATGACGACCGAGACGACCGAGACGAGCGCGCATCCCCGGACACCCGGGCCGACCGCGCCGGTCGCGCTCGTGACCGGCGGTACCAGCGGCATCGGACTGGCCGTGGTCCGGCTGCTGGCCGCCGGCGGACACCGTGTGTTCCTCGCGGCCCGCGACGCCGGCCGGGTCGCCGCGACCGTGAAGGAACTGACCGCCCAGGGACTGGAGGTGGACGGCACCGCCTGCGACGTCCGGGACCGGGCCGCCGTGGAGCACCTGGTCCGGGCCGCCGTGGACCGCTTCGGCAGCATCGACGTCCTCGTCAACAACGCGGGCCGGTCCGGCGGCGGCGTCACCGCCGACATCGAGGACGCGCTGTGGGAGGACGTCCTGGAGACCAACCTCACCAGTGTCTTCCGGGTCACCAGGGAGGTGCTCAATGCCGGCGGCCTGCGGCACAAGTCCCGGGGCCGGATCATCAACATCGCCTCCACCGCGGGCAAGCAGGGCGTGGTCCTCGGCGCCCCCTACTCCGCCTCCAAGCACGGAGTGGTCGGCTTCACCAAGGCACTGGGCAACGAACTCGCGCCCACCGGCATCACCGTGAACGCGGTGTGCCCCGGCTACGTCGAGACGCCGATGGCCCAGCGGGTGCGCCAGGGATACGCCGCCGCCTACGACACGACCGAGGAGCAGATCCTCGAGAAGTTCCGCGCGAAGATCCCCCTCGGCCGCTACTCCACCCCCGAGGAGGTCGCCGGGCTGGTGGGCTACCTGGTCTCCGACAGCGCCGCCTCCATCACCGCGCAGGCGCTCAACGTCTGCGGCGGACTCGGCAACTTCTGACCCGGCCCCGGGACACCGCCGCACCCCTCACGCGCCGGGCCCCGCGCCCCCGTACCCACCGCATCCGCCGAGGAGACACCGCCATGACGACCCGCGAGGTCGAGCACGAGATCACCGTCGGCGCGCCCGCGCCCGCCGTCTACCGGCTGCTGGCCGACGTCGCCCAGTGGCCCCGTATCTTCCCGCCCACCCTCCACGTCGACCAGGTGGAGCGCGGCGGGACCGAGGAACGCATCCGCATCTGGGCGACCGCGGGAGAAGGCGCGAAGAGCTGGACGTCCCGCCGCACGCTCGACGCGGACGCGCTGCGCATCACCTTCCGCCAGGAGATCACCGCACCGCCGGTGGCCGCGATGGGCGGCACCTGGATCATCGAACCCGTCACCGACGACACCGCCCGGGTACGGCTGCTGCACGACTACCGCGCCGTCGACGACGACCCCGACTCCCTCGCCTGGATCGACCGCGCCGTCGACCACAACAGCCGCACCGAACTGGCCGCGCTCAAGGACAACCTCGAACGCGCCCACGCACACCAGGAGCTGACCTTCTCCTTCACCGACAGCGTGACCGTCGCCGGCGCCGCCAAGGACGTGTACGACTTCGTCAACGACGCGGGGCTGTGGCCCGAACGGCTGCCGCACGTCGCCTCCGCCCGCCTGACCGAGGACACCCCCGGGCTGCAGACCCTGGAGATGGACACGCGGGCCAAGGACGGCTCCACGCACACCACCAAGTCGTACCGGGTGACCTTCCCGCACCACCGCATCGCCTACAAACAGGTCACCCTGCCCGCCCTGCTGACCCTGCACACCGGGCTGTGGACCTTCGAGGAGTCCCCGCAGGGCACGGTCGCCTCCTCCCGGCACACCGTGACCCTGAACCCGGACAACCTGGCCGTGCTCGGCCCGGACGCCACCCTCGAGGACGCCCGCGCCTACGTCCGCGGCGCGCTCGGCGCCAACAGCCTCGCCACCCTCGGCCACGCCCGCGCGTACGCCGAAGGGAAGGCCTGACCGTGGCCGGGGCCCGGCTGGACACCCAGGTCGTGGTGGTGGGCGCGGGGCCCGTGGGCCTGCTGCTCGCCGGTGAACTGCGGCTCGGCGGCGCCGAGGTCGTCGTACTGGAGCGCCGGCCGGAACCCGCCACCGAGTCGCGCGCCTCCACGCTGCACGCCCGCACCATGGAGATCCTCGACAGCCGCGGTCTGCTCCCGGCCCTCGGCGACCCGCCGCGGCAGCCCCGGGGGCACTACGCGGGAATCCCCCTCGACCTCACCCTGCCCGGCCCGTACGCCGGGCAGTGGAAGGTCCCGCAGTACGACACCGAACGGCTGCTGGAGCAGTGGGCCCGCGCCCTCGGCGCCGACATCCGGCGCGGCCACGACGTGCACACCGTCACCGCGGGCGCCGCCCCCTACGTCGAGACGGCGGCCGAGGGCCCGGGCGGCGCCCTGCGGGTGCGCAGCCCGTACCTCGTCGCGTGCGACGGCGAGGACAGCACGGTCCGCCGGCTGCTGGACGCTCCCTTCCCCGGGCACGACGCCCGGCGGGAGCTGGTCCGCGCGGACGTCGCCGGCATCGACGTGCCGGACCGGCGTTTCGAGCGGCTGCCCGACGGCTTCGCGGTGGCGGCCCGCCGGGCGGACGGGGTGACCCGTGTCATGGCGCACGAGTTCGGCGTCCCGCCCCGGCCGCGCACCGGCGCACCGGAGTACGCGGAGATCGCCGAGGTGTGGAAGCGGGTGACCGGCGAGGACATCAGCGGCGGCACCCCGCTGTGGGTGAACGCCTTCGACGACACCAACCGTCAGCTCGACGCCTACCGGCACGGCCGTGTCCTGTTCGCCGGGGACGCCGCCCACCGTCAGATGCCCATCGGCGGCCAGGCGCTCAACCTCGGCCTGGCGGACGCCTTCAACCTCGGCTGGAAACTGGCCGCACACGTCACCGGCCGCGCCCACCCGGACCTGCTCGACACCTACCACCTCGAACGGCACCAGGTGGGCCGGCGCGTCCTGGCCGGCATCCGCGCCCAGGCGCTGCTGCTGCTCGGCGGCCCCGAGGTGCAGCCGTTGCGTGAGCTGATGACCGAACTGATCGCCCTGGAGCCCGTGCGCGCCCACCTCGCCGGACTCGTCAGCGGCCTCGACGTCCGGTACGACGTCGGCGGCCCCGCCCACCCCCTGCTGGGGGCACGCCTGCCGCACCTGGCCCTCGACACCCCCGGCGGGCGCACCAGCACCACCGAACTGCTCCGGGCCGGCCACGGACTGCGGCTCGGCGGGCCGCACGGCGGCCCGGGCCCCGGCGCCGACGGCCCCGTGCTGGTACGCCCCGACGGCCACGTCGTACGGGCCGGGCCGGAGCGGGCCGACGACGAGGCGACGGCACGCGCCCGCTGGTTCCCGGCCGGCGCGACCCTCCCCACCACGGAAGGAACACCATGCCCCTGATCCAGCCCGACGACGGCCACCTCACCGTCTTCAACCTCTTCGAGACCGACACCCGCGCCCTCCAGGACGACGTGCTCGACGCGATGCGCGACATCATCGACCACGCGGACTACCCGGGCTGGATCTCCTCCACCCTGCACGCCGGCATCGACAGCCCCGGCACCGCCAACTACATCCAGTGGCGCAGCCTCGCCGACCTCGAAGCCCGCTACCAGGGCCAGAAGTTCCAGCAGAAGACCGTGCCCCAGTTCCACCGACTGGCACGGACCGTACGCCTGTTGAAGACCGAGCTGGAGTTCACCCAGCACCACCCGGGGCTGGGCGACGGCATAGAGATCTCGCCCGACCGGGACGACTACACCGTCCTGATCGTCCTCGACACCACCCCCGACCGGCAGAAGGAACTCCTCCACACCCTCGCCAAGCCCGACGAGTGGATCACCACCGTGCCCGGCTACCGCTCCCACACCTACTTCCGCGGCCTGGACGGCACCTTCGTCGTCAACTATGCGCAGTGGGACAGCAAGGAGCTGTACGACGCCTTCCACCACCTCCCCGAGGAGCAACGCCCTGCGGACGTCCGCGCCGGACGCGTCCGCGCCCGGGAACTGGTCACCGGACGCCAGGCCAACACCTACCGGGTCACCCACTCGCGTTCCGCGACGGGCTGAGGGAGGCGCGGCCATGGACACGGACGTCATCGTCGTCGGCGCCGGGCCGACCGGTCTGATGCTCGCCGGCGAACTGCGCCTGGGCGGCGCCCGGGTGACCGTCGTCGAACGGCTCGCCGCACCGACCGGGCAGTCCCGCGGCCTCGGATTCACCGCCCGCGCCATGGAGGTCTTCGACCAACGTGGCCTGCTGCCCCGCTTCGGCCGCGGCCCGGTCCCGCCGATCAGCCCGGTGGGCCACTTCGGCGGCGTCCGGTTCGACTACACGGTCCTGGAGGGTGCCCACTTCGGGGCCCGCGACATCCCGCAGTCCGAGACGGAGGCCGTGCTGGAGGAGTGGGCCACGGAACGGGGGGCGGACGTCCGGCGGGGCCGGGAACTGACCGGCCTCACCGCGGACGACACGGGCGTCGAGGCCGTCCTGCGCACCCCGGCCGGCACCGAACGGCTCCGCGCCGCCTACCTGGTGGGCTGCGACGGCGGCCACAGCACCGTCCGGGACCTGGCCGGCTTCGGCTTCCCGGGCACCCCCGCCACCCGCGTGATGTACCTCGCCGACGTCGCCGGCCGCGCCCTGCGCCCCCGGCCGCTGGGCGAACGGCTGCCGAACGGCATGGTGATGGCCGCACCACTCGGTGACGGCGCGGACCGGATCATCGTCTGCCCGCACGGCTCCCCGCCGGACGCCCGCACCGGACCGGCCGGCTTCCCCGAGGTCGCCGCCGCCTGGCGGCACATCACCGGCGAGGACATCAGCGACGGCCACGCCACCTGGGTCAGCTCCTTCACCGACGCCACCCGGCAGGCCGACCGCTACCGGCGCGGCCGCGTCCTGCTCGCCGGGGACGCCGCCCACATCCACCTGCCCGCCGGCGGCCAGGGCCTGAGCACCGGGGTGCAGGACGCCGTCAACCTGGGCTGGAAACTGGCCGCCGTGGCACGCGGCACCGCGCCGGAGTCCCTGCTCGACACCTACGACGACGAACGGCGCCCGGTCGGCGCACGGCTGCTGATGAACACCCGCGCCCAGGGCCTGATCTTCCTCGGCGGTGCCGAGGCGGACCCGCTGCGCGACCTGTTCACCGAACTGCTGGAGTACGACGACGTCAAACGCCATCTGGCGGGCATCGTCAGCGGACTCGACGTCCGCTACCCGGCCGGCCCCGGCCACCACCCGCTGCTCGGCCGCCGCGTCGGACACCGCGAACTCGTAGGAGCGGCGGGCGGCACCAGCACCACCGAACTGCTCCACCCGGCGCGCGGCGTCCTGCTCGACCTGGCCGGCGAACCCGCCGTCCGGGCCGCCGCCACCGGCTTCTCCGACCGGGTCACGGTGGCCACCGCCGTGCCCAAACCCGTGGACGGCACCGACCCCCTCGCGGGCACCACCGCGCTGCTCGTCCGGCCCGACGGCCACGTCGCCTGGGCGGCACCCGGCACCGGCGATCCGGCGGCCGGCCTCCAGGACGCGCTGCGGACGTGGTTCGGCCCGCCCCGCGCCCCCGCCGAGACCTCCCCGACCTCCCCGACCTCCCCGACCAAGGACGCATGATGGCCTCACGCCTGTTCACCTCGGAGTCCGTGACCGAGGGTCACCCCGACAAGATCGCCGACCAGATCAGCGACACCGTCCTCGACGCGCTCCTGCGCGAGGACCCGTCCTCCCGGGTCGCCGTGGAGACGCTGATCACGACCGGCCTGGTGCACGTGGCCGGCGAGGTGACGACGAAGGCGTACGCGGACATCGCGTCGCTGGTGCGCGAGAAGATCCTGGAGATCGGCTACGACTCCTCGAAGAAGGGCTTCGACGGCGCCTCCTGCGGCGTCTCCGTGTCCCTCGGCGCGCAGTCCCCGGACATCGCCCAGGGCGTGGACACCGCGTACGAGAGCCGGGTCGGGGCTGCCCGCGGGGACGACGAACTGGACCGCCAGGGCGCGGGCGACCAGGGCCTGATGTTCGGCTACGCGACGGACGAGACCCCGGAGCTGATGCCGCTGCCCATCCGGCTCGCCCACCGGCTCTCCCACCGCCTGACCGCCGTACGCCGCGACGGGACGGCCCCCTACCTGCGGCCGGACGGCAAGACGCAGGTCACCGTCGAGTACGACGGCGACCGCGCCGTGCGCCTGGACACGGTCGTGGTCTCCGCACAGCACGCGAGCGACATCGATCTGGAGGGGCAACTCGCCCCGGACGTGCGGCGGTTCGTCGTCGAGCCGGAGCTTGAGGCACTGGCGGAGGACGGCATCAAGCTGGACACCGCCGGCTACCGGCTGCTGGTCAACCCGACCGGGCGCTTCGAGATCGGCGGGCCGATGGGCGACGCCGGCCTGACCGGCCGGAAGATCATCATCGACACCTACGGCGGCATGGCCCGGCACGGCGGCGGCGCCTTCTCCGGCAAGGACCCGTCCAAGGTGGACCGCTCGGCGGCCTACGCGATGCGCTGGGTGGCGAAGAACGTGGTCGCGGCGGGCCTGGCCTCCCGCTGCGAGGTCCAGGTCGCCTACGCCATCGGCAAGGCCGAGCCGGTGGGTCTGTTCGTCGAGACCTTCGGCACCGGGACCGTACCGGTGGCACGCCTCCAGGCCGCCCTCACCGAGGTCTTCGACCTGCGCCCGGCCGCGATCATCCGCGACCTCGACCTGCTCCGCCCGATCTACGCCCGCACGGCGGCCTACGGCCACTTCGGCCGCGAGCTGCCCGAGTTCACCTGGGAGCGGACCGACCGGGTGGACGCGCTGCGCGCGGCGGCCGGCCGGTGAGCGGGCCGCGGCGCGTCCTGGTCACCGGTTCCGTCGCCACCGACCACCTCATGGCGTACCGGGGACGCTTCGCCGAACAGATCGTCCCCGACCGGCTGGACCGCGTCTCGCTGTCCTTCCTCGCGGACACGCTGGAGGTCCGCCCCGGGGGAGTGGCCGCCAACATCGCGCTCGGACTGGCCCGGCTGGGACTCTCGCCGGTGCTCGCCGCGGCCGCCGGGCGGGACTTCGGCCCGTACGGGAGCCGGTTGCGGGACGAGGGCGTGGAGACGGGGGCCGTACGCGTCAGCGACACCCTGCACACCGCGCGCTTCGTGTGCACCACGGACACCGAGCAGAACCAGATCGCCACGTTCTACGCCGGGGCGATGGCCGAGGCGCGGTACATCCGGATCGCCGACGTCAGCGCCCGCCACGGTCCCTTCGGCATGGCCCTGATCGGCCCGGACGACCCCCGCGCGATGCTGCTGCACACCGGGGCGTGCCGCCGGCAGGGCATCCCGTTCGCCGCGGACCCCTCGCAGCAACTGGCCGTACTGGACCGGGAACAGACCCGGAGCCTGGTCACCGGATCGCGGTTCCTGTTCACCAACGAGTACGAGGCCGCCCTGCTCCAGGAGCGCACGGGCTGGACGCACCAGCAGGTCCTGGACCGCACCGGCACCTGGATCGTCACGCGCGGCGCCGACGGCGTCGACCTCACCGGCGCCGGACACCCACCGCTGCACGTCCCCGCGGTTCCCCCGGGGGCACCGGGGGAACCCACCGGCGTGGGCGACGGCTTCCGGGCCGGATTCCTCGCCGCGACCGCGTGGGGACGGCCGCCGCGCGACGCGGCCCGGCTGGGCTGCGCACTCGCCACGGTCGTGCTGGAGACCGTCGGCCCCCAGCAGTACGTCCTCGGCCCCGATGACCTCGGCCGGCGCCTGCGGCATGCCTACGGCCCTGCCGCGGCACGGGCGCTCACCCCCTGGCTCAACCGCCTCGGCGGAGACACGGGCTCCCTCCGGGGCGGCGACCGGCACGCCGGCGGTGACACCGGTTCGGACCGGGACGGGGGCAGGCATGCCGCCGGTGACACGGGTTCCGACGCGGCCGGGGACCGGTGGGCCGATGAGGAGACGCGTTCCAGCCGGGAAGGTGGCCGGCGCAACCGCTTTGGCGCGGGCTCCGGCCGGCGTGCCGACCAGGGCGGGCGTTCCGTCGGGGGTGGAGACCGGCGTGCCGATGAGGAGATGCGGCCCTACCGGCGTGCTGACGCGGGCGGGCGTTCCGTCCAGGGCGGGGGCCGGCGTGCCGGCGCGGGCACCGGCTCCGGCCGGCGCGCTGACCAGGACACGCCTGCCGTTCGACTCGCGAACGAGGGGACGCGTTCCCTCCGGGGCGCGAGCGAGGGCACGCGTGCCGTCCGGAGCGACGGCCGGCTCGCCGGAGGTGGCCCGCGCCCCGTTCCGGGCGGGGGCACCGGGCGGGAGCGGCCGGCCGACGCGGGGCACACGGCGCCGGCCGGCGGGTCCGGCCGCGGCCCCGTGCTCCCCGCCCTGCCCGGTGGGCTGGTGCCCTGGGCCGGGAACATCGGCGCGGCCGGAGCGGGCGGCGGCGAAGGCGCCGGGCGGCCCGCCGCCACGGGCGACCGGACCGGCACCCCCGGTCCCCGTCCGGCCGGCGGATCCGTCCGGCCGCGGTCCGGGCGGCCCGCAGGCGGCGCACCGTCCCCCGGGACGGCCGCCGCCGGGGGAGCGGCGTGAGCCGGGCGACCGTCGCCGCCGGCCGGGCGGCGACGGCACCGGCACCCGTGTCCAGGGGCGTGCGCCGCATCGAGCTGGACGCGGCCGGCACCGTCCTGTCCGCCCTGCTGAGCGAACCCGCGCGCGGTGCGCCGCGGGCGACCGTCGTCGCCGTCCACGGTGGCGGTCTGCGCGCCGGCTACTTCGACGGGCAGGCCCATCCGGACGTGTCCCTGCTGACCCTCGGCGCCCGGCTCGGCTGCTCCGTGCTCGCCGTCGACCGCCCCGGTTACGGCCGGTCGGCGGCACAGCTGCCCGCCGGGCTGCCGCTGGCCACGTAGTCCGTACTGCTGCGGGCGGCCCTCGACGACTTCACGGCCCGGCACCCGGCCGGCGCGGGCCTGTTCCTGCTCGGCCACTCCTTCGGCGGGAAACTCGTCCTGCGGGCCGCCGCCGACGGATTTCCGGCGCTCGGCCTGGACGTCTCCGGGTGCGGCCACCGCCCCGCCGTACCGCTCACCGCCCCGCGGGCGCACCACGGGGCCCCGGCATGGACCCGGTACTGGGGGCCGCCCGGCCTCTACCCCCCGGGCACGTTCCGCGCGTGCGAGGCCCTGACGGCGCCGGTGCCCTCCCAGGAGGCGGCGGAACTCCCGCACTGGCCACGGTACTTCGACCGGATCGCACCGCTGGTCAGGGCCCCGGTGCGGCTGACCTTCGCCGAGCACGAGCGCTGTTGGCGGCACGGCCCGGAGGACCTGGCCGACCTGGCGGCCCGGTTCACCGGGTCCCCGCGCGTCCTGGTGGAGCGGCAGCCGGCCGCGGGCCACAACATCAGCCTGGGCTGGGCGGCCCGCCCCTACCACCTGCGCGCCCTGGCCTTCCTGGAGGACTGCGTCACCCGTTCCGCACCACGCTGACCCCCTGCCGCACACCGTCGTACGCCCGCAGACACCCGACCCCGCCCCTTCGGAAGGGAACGCCATGTCCACCGCCTCCGTCCCCGCCTCCACCGCCCTGTCCGCGGAACTGCGGGAGCTGCGCGGCCAGGTGCGGCTGCTCGCCGACCGCGCCGAACTCACCGCCCTGGCCGACCGCTACCTCGCCCACCTCGACCACGACCGGGACCGCGACGACTGGTTCGGCTCGGTGTTCACCGAGGACGCCCACCTGGTCTTCCCGATGGGCGAGTACCGGGGGAGCGCCGGACTCGCCCAGTTCCAGCAGCTGGCCCGCACCACCTTCGAACGGACCCACCACCAGGGAACCAACTACGCCGTCGACATCGACGGTGACCGCGCCCTCATCCGGGCCCACCTCACGGCCGTCCACGTCGAACGGGCCGCGGAACCCGGTGCGCACTTCGACATCGGCGGCCACTACGAGGCGGAGGCCGTACGCACCCCGGACGGCTGGCGGCTGCGCCGCTTCGTCTTCGACCTCGTCTGGCACGCGGGCAGCGGCCCACTCACCAAGGGCGGCCACTGACCGCTCCACCCGGCATCCCACCGACCGCCCCACCCCGGCCGGCCGCCACCGCAGCCGTGCCCGGCCGCTCTGCGAAAACCTGACGCGAGTTCACCAAAACCTGACACAGGACCGCCTTGAACGGGCCACCCGCAGCGAAGAGGCTTCAGGTGGGACCCGTCGGGTGCGTCCCGGTCCGCTCATCCGGTACTCAGGAGGAAGTTCGTCATGCCGTCAGACACCTCCCGCCTCCCCGCACCCGCCCGCATCCTGAACCTGCTCGCCGGCGGCTGGCTCGCCCAGGCCGTGAGCGCGGTCGCCGAGCTGGGCGTCGCCGACGCGCTGGCCGACGGCCCGCGCTCCGTCCACGACCTGGCCGCCGCCACCGGCACGCACGCGCCCAGCCTCCACCGGCTGCTGCGGACCGCCGCCGACGCCGGCCTCCTCGAGGAGCTCGACGAGCAGGCCTTCGCCCTGACCGAGCTGGGGCAGGCGCTGCGCGAGGACAGCCCGGGCTCCCTGCGCAACTTCGCGATCTGGACCGGGCTGCCCGCCGAACGCCACGCCTGGACCGGGCTGGCCGACGCCGTGCGCACCGGCCGCACCGCCTTCCCCGACGTGCACGGTGCGTCGGTCTGGGACTACCTCGGCGAGCACCCCGACGTCCTCACCGTGTTCGACAAGGCCATGACCGAGGCGTCCCGGGGCATCATCGCCCCCGTCGTGGCGGCCTACGACTTCGGCGCCTTCCGTACCGTGGTCGACGTCGGCGGCGGCCGGGGCGCGCTCCTGGCCGCCGTCCTCGACGCCAACCCCGGGGTGAGCGGCACCCTCTACGACCGGCCCGAGGTGGTGTCCCAGGCCGAGGACACCCTGCGGGCCGCCGGAGTGCGCGACCGGGTACGGCTGGTCGGCGGTGACTTCTTCGACACGGTGCCCGGCGGCGGCGACGCCTACGTCCTGTCCAACATCATCCACGACTGGGACGACGAACTCTCCCGGCGCATCCTGCGCAACTGCCGTACCGCCCTCGGCGACGACGGCCGGGTGCTGCTGGTCGAGGCCGTCCTGCCGGAACGTCCCCGTCCGACCCCCACGGTCTCCCTGATGGACCTCGACATGCTCCTCGTGGCCGGCGGGAAACAGCGCACCGCGGGCGAGTTCGAGGTCCTGCTGGAGAAGTCGGGCCTGCGGCTGACGCGGATCGTCCCCGGCGGCCACTGCAGCGTGGTGGAGGCCGTAGCGGCGTAGCACACCCGCACCGGGTGCCGGCGCACGCTCCCGGCCCTTCCCCCGGCACACGTCCTGACCCATCCAGCGAAAGAGGTACGCACCAGCCATGCCAGAACGGCTCGCACGCAAACTGTGGTTCGGATACGGCCCCGGCTCGACCCTCGCCGAGGCCGACGAGATCGTGCGCGGAGTGGAGCACGCCGACCGCGCCGGACTCGACTTCTTCGCCGTGTCCGACCACCCCTACTACGGCAGCCGGCTGGAAGCGTACGCCACCCTGGGACTGCTCCTCGGCCGCACCCGCGCCATCACCGGGGTCGTCACCGTCACCAATCTGCCGACCCGGCCGGTGCCCCTGCTGGCGCGCACGCTCAGCACCCTCTCCGCGCTCGCGCAGGGCCGTGTCGTCCTCGGCATCGGAGCCGGCGGTTACTGGGACGACATCGCGAGGTTCGGTGTGCCCCGGCTGGAACCGGCCGCCGCCGTGCGCGCCCTGGAGGAGGCCATCGGCCTGGTCAGGTCGCTGTCCGGCGGCGGTGCGCCCGTCACCTTCGACGGCGAGTTCACCCGGGTGGAGGCGCTCGACCCGGCCCCCGTGCCGGCTCCGCCGGTGTGGACCGGCTCGGTCGGGCCCAGGTCGCTGGCCGTCACCGGCCGCCGGGCCGACGGCTGGATACCCGGCAACGCGGCCGACTGGCACAGCCCCCGCTACCAGGCATCGCGGCGGATCGTGGAGGAGGCCGCCGTCGCCGCGGGCCGCGACCCGGCGGACATCGCCACCATCTTCAACCTGCCGGCCCGCATCACCGACCGGCCCGTCGACGCACCACGGGACGAGACCGGACGGTGGACCGGCGGCTCCGTCCAGCAGTGGATCGACGAACTGACCGAAGCGGTGCTGGAGCACGGCGCGTCCGGCTTCGTGTTCTTCGCGGCGGGCGATCCGTCCCGCGCGAAGGGCCTGGAGCGCTGGACGCAGGAGATCGTCCCGGCCGTACGCGAAGCCGTGGCCAAGGAAGTGGGCTGACACACCCCGTACAGGAAAGCGTCCACTCCGCCGCACTCCCGGCACCCCCGGCCCGCGTTCCTCCTCCGGAGGCCACCGCGCCGGCCCGCCCGCACGAGCCCCCACGCCAGTCCCCTCCGTCCCCGCGTGAGCGCCACGTGACCGCCCCACGCGAGTCCCCCCACATGCGAGTCCCTGCACCGCGCACGCCGCGGCACCGCTCGACCAGGGCGGCGCCGCAGGCGTGCGCCGCACGTCAGTACGTCCCAGAAAGGGCCTTGGATGTCCAGAAGCCGAACCGGTCCGAGCCACTCCGACCGGCTGCCCCTCCGCCCGGCACTCGCGCTGCTCGCGCTGGCGCTCACCGCCACCGCCTGTTCCGGGGACGGCTCCGGCACCTCGGCCGGCGGCCCGGCCGGCGCACCGCGCGACGGCGGCACCCTGGTGGTCGGCGCGGAAGCCGACCCCGCCTGCCTCGACCCCCAGCAGACCGGGCAACTGGCCGCCGTGGACATCACCCGCTCCATGGTCGACACCCTCACCGACCAGGACCCCAGGACCGGCAAGATCGTGCCGTGGCTCGCCAGGTCCTGGAAGCGGAGCACCGACGGCCGCGACTTCACCTTCGTCCTGCGCGACGGCGCCACCTTCAGCGACGGCAGGCCCGTCGACGCCCAGGCTGTGAAGCTCACCTTCGACAACCTGATCAAACAGCCCGCCAACGGCGCCCCCGCCTACATACGCGGCTACCGGGGCACCACCGTCAGGGACGCGCACACCTTCACCGTCCGGTTCGACGCGCCCAACGCACAGTTCCTCCAGGCCACCTCGGGCGTCGGTCTGGGCATCCTGTCACCGGCCACCTTCGAGAAGTCCGACGCGCAGCGCTGCCGCGGCCAGTTCCACGGCTCCGGCCCGTACGTACTGGACCACTACACCGCCAACCAGGAAGTCGTCCTCAAACGGCGCAAGGACTACGCCTGGCCGTCCTCGCTGGACGACAACCGGGGCGCCGGCCACCTCGAAGAGGTGAAGTTCACCTTCGTCTCCGAGGCGGGCGCGCGTACCAGCGCCCTCAGCTCCGGACAGGTCCAGGTCGCCAAGAGCGTCCAGCCCACCGACCAGGCGCAGTTCCAGGGCAACGGCTTCCACCTGCTGTCCAAGCCCGCCCCCGGACTGGTGCCCCCGCTCTCCCTGAACCACGTCGGTGCCCTCGCCGACGAGAAGGTGCGCAAAGCGCTGCTGGTGGGCATCGACCGCGAGCAGCTCGTCGACACCGTCTTCAACTCCTCGTACAAGCCCGCCACCAGCGTCCTGGCCTCCACCACCCCCTACTACACCGACGCCGGCGACAAGCTGGGCTACGACCCGGACGGCGCCGCGCGGTTGCTGGACGAGGCGGGATGGAAGAAGGGCGAAGGCGGCATCCGGGCCAGGAACGGCAAGCGGCTCACCCTGACCTGGCTCATCCCCGCGCCGATGCCGCCGGTGGACGAGTACGTCCAGCAGCAGCTGCGCAAGCTGGGCGTGGAGGTCAGGCTCAAGGCCGTCCAGCCCGCCGCCTACGTCGAGCAGCAGCAGAAGGGGCGGTTCGACATCACCGCGGTCGCCGTGACCCGGGCCGACCCGGACGTGCTGCGGAACATCTTCTACTCCAAGGGCTCCAACCTCTGGCACCTGCCGGCGAGCCGGCTCGACACCTACCTGGAGCAGCAGGCGTCCGCGACCGACGACAAGGCCCGCCGCGAGGCCGTCACCAAGGCCACCGACTGGATCCTCGACCACGCGGACACCGTCCCGCTGTACGAGGGCTCCCTGGTGCACGGCGTGTCCGACAAGGTGCACGGCCTGACCCTGGACGCGTCGACCCGGCTGAACCTCCACGACGCGTGGCTCGGGTGACGCCGGTGCGACCTCCACACAAGGCCGGCACCGTGCCCGGCGGTGCGCCATGACCCCCGCGCGGTACCTCGCGGGACGTGTGCTGCGCGCGGTGTTCGTCGTCTGGGCGGCGTTCACCCTCGCCTTCGCCGCCCTGCGGCTGCTGCCCGGCGACCCCGTCGCGCTCATGCTGAGCGGGCGCGGCGGGTTCGACACCCTCAGCCCGCGGGACATCGCCCGGGCCAAGGCCGAACTCGGCCTGGACCAACCGCTTCCGGTGCAGTACGGCCACGCCCTCGTGGACGCCCTCCACGGTGACCTCGGCGCGTCGCTGCAGACCGGGCAGCCCGTCACCCGCATGATCGCCGACGCGCTGCCGTCCACGCTGGCACTGGGCGGCACCGCCCTGGCGCTCGCGCTGACGGCCGGGTCGGCGCTGGCGGTCTCCGCCCACCTCGCGGTCTCCCCGGCGGTGCGGCAACTGCTGCGCTCCCTCCCCGCGTTCGCCGTCTCGCTGCCGTCGTTCGCCGTCGGACTGCTGCTGATCCAGCTGCTGTCGGTCAGGTGGCACCTCTTCCCGTCGCTGGGCGGCACCGGGGCGGCCGGACTCGTGCTGCCCGCCTGCACCCTGGCCATCCCGGGCGCGGCGCTGGTGGCGCAGGTGCTCGGCAAGAGCCTGCACACCGTCCTGCGGGAACCGTACGCCGACACGGTCCGCGCCACCGGCGCGGGCCGGGCCCGGCTGCTCCTCGGGCACGGCCTGCGCAACGCGGCCATCCCGGCGGTGACGGTCGTCGGTCTCCTGGTCGGCTACCTCATCGGCGGCGCGGTCGTGGTGGAGACCGTCTTCTCCCGGCCCGGCATGGGCCGGATCACCCAGGCCGCCGTCGCCACCCAGGACCTGCCCGTCGTCCAGGGGGTGGTCGTCCTGGCGTCGTTCGTCTTCGCCGTGGTGAACCTCGGCGTCGACCTGCTGTACCCGGTCCTGGACCCGCGGATCCGGGTGACCGGCCGGCTGGTGGCGTCATGAGCGCGCACGGCACGGCCCCCGGCGCCGTGGCCGACCGGGCCCCGGCCGATGACGCCGCGCCGGTGCCGTCCGGGTTCGGGGCCGTGGTCGGCCGCCGTCTGCGAGGCGCGCGGGACAAGACGGTCCGGCACGTGCCGCGCTCACCCGGCGCCGCACTGTCCGTGCTGGTGCTCCTGCTGGTGCTGGGCTGGGCGGTCGCACCCGAGTGGTTCACCCACCAGAGCCCCACGACCGGGACACCGGCCGAGCGCTTCCGGCCGCCGAGCGGCGCGCACCTCTTCGGCACCGACCAGCTCGGCCGGGACGTGTACGCCCGGGTGGTGCACGGGGCGTCCCTGTCGCTGCGGGCGACGGTCGTCGCGATCGCCGTGGCCCTGGTCGTCGGCATCCTGCTGGGCCTGGCCGCCGGATCCTTCGGCCGGTGGGCGGACGCGGTGATCATGCGGCTGGTCGAGGTCATGCTCTCGGTGCCGCCGGTCCTGCTCTCGCTGACCATCGTCGCGGCCATCGGTTTCGGCACCGTCCAGGTGGCCGTCGCCGTCGGTGTCACGAGCGTCGCCGCGTTCGCCCGGGTGATGCGGGCCGAGGTGCTGCGGGTGCGCACGGCCGGCTATGTCGAGGCCACGATCCTGCTGGGCTCCCGCTGGTGGCGCGTGCTGTTCCGCTACGTCCTGCCCGCCGCCGTCGGCCCCGTACTGGCCCTCGCCGCACTGGACTTCGGGCTGGTCGTGCTGGCCATCGCCAGCCTCAGCTTCCTCGGCTACGGGGAACCGCCGCCCGCCCCGGAGTGGGGCGCCCTGGTCGCCGACGGCCGCAACTACCTCGCCACGGCGTGGTGGCTGACGACCCTGCCCAGCCTGGTCGTGACCGCCGTGGTCCTCGCCGCGAACCGGCTGTCGAGGATCCTGGAGAACCGAGGAGAACGCCCATGACCTCCGCACCGGCCGGGACGACCCGTCCCGAGGCCGTGTCGCAGGACACCCCGGTGCTGCGGATCACGGACCTGCGGGTCGGCTATCGTACGGCCGCCGGCACCCGGACCGCCGTCGACGGCCTCGACCTGACGGCAGCGCCGGGCCGCATCACCGCCGTCGTCGGCGAGTCCGGATCCGGCAAGAGCACCACCGCGCACGCCGTGATCGGCCTGCTGCCCCCGGGAGGCCGGGTGGAGCACGGTTCCGTCCGCCTGGAGGGCGAGGAACTGACCGGACTGAGCGAGCGGGCGTGGCGGGACGTACGCGGCCGGCGCATCGGCTTCGTGCCCCAGGACCCCGGCGTGTCCCTGGACCCGGTGAAGCCGGTCGGCCGGCAGGTCGCCGAGGTGCTGCGCGTCCACCACCTGGCCACCGGGCGGGGCGCCGCGGAACGGGCCGTCGACCTCCTCGCCGGGGCGGGGCTGCCCGACCCCGCCCGGCGGTCCCGCCAGTACCCGCACGAACTGTCCGGCGGCATGCGCCAGCGCGTGCTCATCGCGATGGCGACCGCGGCCCGGCCCCGGCTGCTCGTCGCGGACGAACCCACCTCCGCCCTGGACGTGACGGTCCAGCGGCACATCCTCGACCACCTGGAGGCACTCGCCGCGGACACCGGCACCGCCGTGCTGCTGATCACCCACGACCTGGGTGTCGTTGCCGACCGGGCCCAGCACGTCGTGGTGATGTCCCGGGCGAAGGTCGTGGAGGCCGGACCGACCCGTGAGGTGCTCGCCGACCCACGGCACCCGTACACGCGCCGGCTGCTCGCCGACGTCCCCCGCCTCGCCCCCCGCGCCCGCCCGGCCGCCCCGCCGGCGCCCCCGGCCGCGGCGCCCCCGCCCACGGCGGCACCCGTGCCCCGGACCACGCCCGTACCGGCCCGCGTGCCCCGACCGACCGCCCTGTCCGGACCGACTCCACCGCCCCCCGAACCCCGCGCGGCGTCCGCGACCGGCCCGTCCGGCGGCGCACCGGACCCCGGCGTGCTGCTGCGGGTGCGCGGTCTCACCCTCTCTTTCCCGTTGCGCGGCCCCGGCCCCCGGCGCCGGCACCTCGCCGTCGACGGGATCGGCTTCGACATCCCGCGCGGCCGCACCCTCGGCCTGGTCGGCGAGTCCGGCTCCGGCAAGTCCACCACCGCCCGCCTGGTGCTCGGCCTGGAACGGCCCGAGGCAGGCACCGTCGAACTGGACGGCGTCGACGTCACCGCGGTACGCGGCGCGGCCCGGCGCCGCCTGCACCGCCGCGTCCAGCTCGTGCACCAGAACCCGTACGCCTCCCTCAACCCCCGCTTCACCGTCGAGGAACTGCTCACCGAGCCCCTGCGCAACCACCGCGTCGGCGACCGTGCGCAGCGCGCCGCGACCGTACGGCGGCTGCTGGACGACGTCGCGCTGCCGGCGGACGTGCTGCGGCGCAGGGCCGCGGAGCTCTCCGGGGGGCAGCGCCAGCGGGTGGCCATCGCCCGTGCCCTCGCCCTCGGCCCGGACCTGCTGGTCTGCGACGAACCGGTCTCCGCGCTCGACGTGACCGTGCAGGCGAGGATCCTGGAACTCCTGCTCGGACTCCAGGAACGCCACGGGATGGCCTATCTGTTCATCTCCCACGACCTGGCCGTCGTCGGACAGGTCAGCGACCGCGTCGCGGTCCTGCGCGCAGGACACGTCGTCGAGGAAGGCGCCACCGACCAGGTCCTGCGCGCACCCCGGCACCCCTACACCCGCGAACTCCTGGCCGCCGTACCCGGACGGAGGACCCCGCACACGCCGGACGCTGGGGACACTCCGGATGTCCTGGGGGAGGAGCCGGGGGAGACACCGGGGGAAGCCGCCGCCCGCACCCCGCACCGCCACGACCGTCCCACGGAGGACACCTCATGGAGCTAGGCCTCATCACCTTCGGCAGCCTGCTGCCCGACCCGGTCACCGGGACCATCCTCACCCAGCGGGAACGGCTGCGGGACGTCGTCCGGGCGGCGGCCGAGGCGGAGCGGCTCGGCTTCTCCTGGTACACCCTCGGAGAGCACCACTTCGGGGAGCGGGACGTCATCCCCTCCCCGGCGCTGGTCCTGGCCGCGATCGCCGAACACACCTCCACCATCCGGCTGGCCACCGGCACCACCCTGGTCGCCAACCGCGACCCGGTACTCGTCGCGGAGGACTACGCGCTGCTGGACCTGCTGTCCGACGGGCGTCTCGAGATGGTCATCGGCGGTTCCTTCTTCCCCGAGCCGTACGCCGTCTTCGACCAGGCACCCGAGTCCAAGGCGGCCCGCAAACGCGAGAACACCGAACTGCTGCTGCGGCTGTGGACCGAGGACCGGGTGACCTGGCAGGGGCGGTTCCGTCCGCCGCTGGACGACGTGCTGGTGCAGCCGCGCCCCCTGCAGCCCCGGCCGCCGTTCTGGATCAGCGGGGGAGTGGGCTCGGAGTCGGTCGGGCTGGCCGTCGACCACGGGCTGCCCCTGGTGGTCGGCACGACGGCGCGCCGCCCCGACGTCTTCGTCCCGGTGTTCGACTCCTACCGCGCGCTCTGGAAGGAGCGGCGGACGGAGCCCACGGGCCGGCTGGGCGCCGCCAGCCACGTGTTCGTCGCCGAGACCTCGCAGGAGGCCCGAGCCCGCTGGGCCCCCTACATCGAGACCTATCTGACGGTGAGGAAGCCCGGCGACGTCGGGCCCCCGGCCCCGCCTGACTTCGACACCTACGTCGGCCCCGACGGCCCCGCGATCTGCGGCAGCCCCGCCGAAGTCGTCGACAGGCTCGGGCGGTTGCAGGAGCTGTGGGGTCACGACCTGCACCTGCTCGCCATCGATGTCGGCGGCCTGCCGTACGCCGACGTCCAGGCGGCGACGGAACTCGTCGCCTCCGAGGTACTGCCCCAGGTGCGCGCCCTGGGGCGGGACGACAGGGTGGTGGCCGGTGCTTGACGACGACGTCCGTGAACTCGCCCTCGCCCGGACCCTCGGCGTCTTCACGACGCTGATGCCGGACGGCGGACCGCAGACGAGCCTCGTGTGGCCGCACGCCGACCGGGAACACATACTCGTCGGCACCAACACCTCGCGGCAGAAGTACCGCAACGTGGTCGCCGACCCCCGCGTCAACATCCTGCTGCTCGACTCGGAGAACAGCCGCCGGTACATCGAGGTCCGGGCCCGGGTGGTGGAGATCGAACCGGGCGAGGCCGCGCTGCGGCTGGCCCGCACCACCTTCGGCAAGTGGACGGGCAGCGAGCGGGTGCGGCAGGCCGAGGGCGAGCGGGTACTGCTGCGGCTGGAACCCGACCGCGTCCACCGCAAGGAATGACCGCCGGCCGCCGGACGCGCACCACGCCCCTCCCGCCGCGACGGCCCCGCCACCGCCCTGATCCGAGAGGAAGACCCCACATGACCGTTTCCCCCGCACCGCCTCCCGCACCGCCGTCCGCCGTCGTCGACGCCGGCTGGGTGCGGGAGCACCGCGGGCGGATCGTCCTGGCCGACGTCCGCTGGTACCTGGACGGCCGCGACGGACGCGAGGCCCACCTCGCCGGACATCTGCCCGGCGCCGTGTGGGTCGACGTGGACACCGTGCTCTCCGCGCCGCCCAGCGCGTCGGGCGGACGCCATCCGCTGCCCGACGAGCGGGAGTTCGCCCGGGCACTGGGCGCGCTGGGCATCGGCGACGACACGACGGTGGTCGCCTACGACGACAACGGCGGCGCCTACGCGGCACGGCTGGTCTGGCTGCTGCGCCGCACCGGAGGCCGGGCCGCCCTGCTGGACGGCGGTCTCCAGGCCTGGGACGGCGGCCTGGAGACCGGTCCGGTCGTCCCCGCGCCGGCGAGCCGCACCCCGGTGGCCTGGCCCGAGGAGCTCCTCCGGTCGGCCGACGAGGTCGAGGCGTCGCTCGCCGCGGGTACCGCGGTCGTCCTGGACGCCCGCGCCCCCGACCGGTACTCGGGCGCCACCGTGCTGCCCAGCGACGTGCGCTCCGGACACATCCCCGGGGCGCGGAACGCCCCCTGGGCCGCCAACCTCACCGACGAGGGCCGCTTCGCCCCGGCCGCACGGCTGGCCGCGCACTACGCGGCCCTCGGCGTCACCCCGGGCACCGACGTCGTCGTGTACTGCGGCAGCGGTGTCACCGCCTGCCACGACCTGCTGGCGCTGGAACTGGCCGGCGTGCCCACCGCGGCCCTTTACCCCGGCTCGTGGTCCGCCTGGTCGGCGGACACCTCGCGCGCCGTGGCGACGGGCGAGGAGCCGCGGTAGCGCGCCCCCGGGCAGCGAAGCCCGGGGCAGGGCCGGGGGCACACGGCCGGCGGATTCACCAGCCGGTGCCGAGCCGGGCCATCGGTTCGACCAACTCGCGCTCCTCGTAGGCCAGATGGGACAGCAGCGCGTCGGTGAGCAGGTCCACCGCCGCGCGCAGTCCCCCCGGCCGGGCCGCGGCACCCGGCCCGGCCTCGATCCGGGCGACCAGCTCACGGTCGATGCGCTCGATCACCCCGTGGATGGCGTGGTGCTCCTCGGTCAGCCGGTCGAGCACCGGCGCGAGCCGTGGGTCCCCCCGCCGCAGGTGAGGGAAGAGATCCTGGTCCTCCCGGGTGTGGTGCACGGTCGTGATCCGGCAGTACGACGCGCAGTAGGCGCCCAGCGTCCAGGAGTTCTGCCGCAGGCTCAGCTCCTGGAGCCCGGACCGCGCGTCGCCGGGGTCCAGGGTCTCCGCCAGCACCTCGTCGACGATCTCGCGCAGCCGCGCCAGGTCCGCGCGCAGCTGGTCGTGGGCGGCGACCAGGTTCCTGGCCGGGGCCTGCCGCGCACGCGAGTAGCGCCGCCCCGGATCCGGTGCGGGACCGGTGGGCCGGTGCTCCTCGTCCCACAGCCGCTCGTCGCTCAGCCACTCGGCGGGCGCGGGTGTGGGTTCGACGAAGAGGGAGCGTCCGGCCGTCGCACTCTCCACCGCGGCCGGACGCTGCTGGGGGAGCGGGTCCGCGGCCGCCCCGGAGGCGCCGGACGCGACCGACGCAACAGCCGCGACGGACGCGGCGGACCGCGCGGCGGCCACGGTGGGCCGCTCGCGTGCCGCGGCGACCAGTGCGCGGGTGGCCGGGGCGACCTCCTCGCCGAAGATCCGCAGCAGCTCCGGGTGGTGCGCGGGCAGCAGGTAGGCGCTGATGCCCACGTCGACGGTGAGCGCGGCGAGCTGCTCGGGCCAGTCACGCGGACCGCCCCGCGGGAAGCCGCCCTCCGCCCCGGGCGAGAGGTTGTACAGCCGCCGTACGGCCGACGGCTCCCGCCCCGCGGCCGCGGCCCCCTCGTCGACGAGCCGCTGGCCCGCGGCGAGGCGGGCCGGTGGCACATGCGGCACGCTGGGCAACCAGCCGTCCGCCAGTTCGCCCGTCAGCCGCAGCATCCGGGGGCCGACCGCGCCGATCCACACGGAGATGCCGTGGGCGGGCGCGGGCCCGGCGGCGGCCCCGTCGAGCGCGTAGTGCTTCCCGTCGCTGCGTACCCGCCCACGGCCCGACCACAGGGCGCGCAGCACCTCGACCGCCTCCCGGGTGGCGGCCAGGGCCTCACCCGGGGTGCGCCGGGGACCGCCCTCGGCGGCGATGTCGTCCCAGTACGCCCCCGCGCCCAGCCCGAGTTCGACCCGGCCGCCGCTGAGCAGGTCCAGGCTCGCGGCGGCGCGGGCCAGGGCGGCGGGCGGCCGCAGGGGGAGGTTGGCGACGTTGGGGAAGACCCGGATCCGGGAGGTGACGGCGGCCATGATCGCCAGCACCGTCCACGCGTCCAGGAACTCCGGCCGGTAGGGGTGGTCCGGCACGCTCACCAGGTCCAGCCCGGCCCGCTCCGCTGACCGGGCCGACGCCACGGCGTCGTGCGGCTGTCCGGAGGAAGGCACCAGGACGGTACCGAAGAGCAGGTCGTGCCCGTAGTCGGTCATGTGCGTGTCCCGTCCTCAGCTCGCGGCGGGGCCGCTGGTCTCGGGCCGGGGTCCCGCCGCGGCCGCCTTCGCCGGGGTCCGCCACAGTGCGCCCGGCCCGGAGAGCGCGGCCAGCGTGGCCACGCCCAGGGCGATCGCGGACATCACGAAGGCGGTGGTGTAGCCGGACTCCGCCGGCAGGCCGCTGCCGGCGAGGGTGTGGGAGGCCACCAGCGAGGCGGACACCTGTGCGCCCAGCGATCCGCCGATGGTGCGCATGATCGTGTTGATGCCGGTCGCCTCACCGGTCTGCCGGGGGTCGACCGCGGCGACGACGAGGTTGGCGAGCGCCGCGAAGGCGAAGCCGACGCCGATGCCCAGGATGCCCGAACCGACGTACAGCGCCCACTCGGTGTCATGGGCCCCGGCGTACACGGAGAAGCCGACGACGCCGATCAGGCAGGCGAGGACGAGGGGCAGCTTGAAGCCGACGGCGGCACCGATCCGGCCCGCCAGCGGGCTGGCGACCAGCATGGTGGCCGCCATGGGCACCATGAACAGTCCGGCTCCGGTGACCGAGGCGCCGAACCCGTAGCCGGCCTGCGGAGGGGTCTGGGCCAGCAGCGGCACCAGGGTGAACGCGCCGTACATCCCGAAACCGATGATGAGCGCGGTGACATGGGAGGCCGCGACCGCCGGACGGCGCAGCAACTCGATGTCGATGAGCGGTTCGGACAGTCGCCGTTCCACCAGGACGAACACCGCGAGGAGCAGCACCGCCGCCACGAACAGACCGATCACACCCGCGGACGCCCAGCCCCATGACTTGCCCTCGCTGATGGCGAGCAGCAGGGCGACGACTCCCGCGCTGAGCAGGACGACACCGGTCCAGTCGATCCGGCCGGGGGAGCGGACGGGCGACTCCTCGACGAAGGTGACGACGGCGAGGATGCCCAGGACGATCACGACGAGACCCAGCCAGAAGATCCAGTGCCAGTCCAGGGCGTCGACGATCGGTCCGGGAATGACGAGCCCGACGCCGAAACCGATGCCGAACGTCGAGCTGATGAGCCCGATGGCCACGGGCACGCGTTCGCGCGGGAACTGGTCGCGGACGATGCCGAACGCGAGGGGGAACGCGGCGGAGCCGACGCCCTGCACGGCGCGGGCGGCGATGAGCAGTCCGATCGAGTCCGACAGGGCCGCGAGCAGCGTCCCGACGGCGAACACGGTGAGGCTGGCGACGAGCACGCGCCGCTTGCCGAACATGTCGCCGACCCGGCCGAGCAGCGCGGTGGCCACCGAGGCCGTGAGGAGGAAGGCGCTGAGCACCCAGGAGACCACCGGGGTGCTCACGTCGAACTCCCGCCGCAGGTCCGGGAGCGCGGGCACGACCATCGTCTGCATCAGGGAGAAGGAGAGCACGGCGATCAGCAGGGCGGTGAACGGGGCCGCGACGCCCCGCCGTTCCTCCGTGACCGGCGGGTGGGCCGGGGTGGTCGTCGGATCGGTCATGGAAAGGTCCTCCGCTTCGATCGGCGGGTACGGGGGCGCGGGCGGCGCCACACGCCGGGCACCGGCACCGGCGAAATCGTGTCGTGTCGTAATGATTACATCGCGACATGCTTACGTCCAGTGGCTTTCCGTGGTTATGCTGCGCTGCATGAACGACGCCTCGGACTGCGGACCGCAGACCCCCCGGCCGGACACGGAGATCCGCCCGCCGAGCCTGCTCGCGCTGCCCTCCTACCTGGTCAGCCATGTCGCCCGGCTCGGCCACGACGTACTGATCGCCGCGGTCGCGGAGCACGGCCTGAGGCTCCCCCACTTCGCCGCGCTCACGGCGCTCGCCGACTTCGGCCCGCTCCCGCAGCACGTCCTCGCCGACCGGCTCGCCCTCAACCGCAGCCACCTGGTCGGCTACCTCGACACCCTGGAGCAGCGGGACCTGGTCCGGCGCACCCGCGACCCCGCCGACCGCCGGCGCCAGGTCGTCGAGCTCACCCCGGCGGGTGAGGATCTGCAGCGCCGGCTGCTGGTCGTGGCCGAGCGCTCCCAGGAGGCCTTCCTGCACGACCTGTCCCCGGCCGAGCGCGCCACCCTGATCGCCCTGCTGCGCAAGGTCCTGGTCGCCGAGGACCACCACGCGCCGGCAGGAGGCTGAACCCGCACCCCGCCACCCCTCAGGGACGCACCGTCCACCCCACCCGCGAACCGGATCGATCGCGACACGTTTCCGCAGCACGGCCTTCACGCGAGCCCGCCAGAATCGGGGGCGGCTCCCCGTCCCGAACGAGAGGTCGTCGACCGATGGGCAACGCAACGCACTCCCTCGCCGGCAAAGTGGCCGTGGTCACCGGCGGGGCGGGAGGGATCGGCGTCGCCACCGTGGAGGCGCTGGCCACGGCCGGTGCGGACGTCGTACTCGCCGATGTCGCCGAGGCGCCGACCCGGGCCGCCGCCGCGGAGCTGGCCGCCAAGGGTCTGTCGGTGGTCGGGCACACCGTCGACATCGCCTCGGAGGACAGCGTCAAGCGCCTGGTGGACTTCGCCGTGGACACCTTCGGCGGCATCGACGTACTGGACAACAACGCGGCCCTGACCTCGGCGATCCGGCAGGACCGGGACGTGGTGTCGATGTCCGTGGAGCTGTGGGACGAGGTCCTCGCGGTCAACCTGCGCGGCCCCATGCTGCTGTGCAAGCACACCGTGCCGGTGATGATCGAGCGCGGCGGCGGCTCCATCATCAACATCACCAGCGGTCAGGGCCTGTCCGGCGACCGCGTGATGGTCGCCTACGGCAGCTCCAAGGGCGGACTGGTCGCGCTGACCCGCTTCGTGGCCGCCGCGTACGGTACGGACGGCATACGCTGCAACGCCGTCGCGCCCGGACTGGTCCGCACCCCGGCCCTGGAGGCGGACATGCCCGTGCCGGTGCAGCGGATGTTCCAGAGCGCGAACCTCATCCCGCGGCTGGGCACCCCGGACGACGTGGCCCACCTGGTGACCTTCCTGGCCTCGCCCGCCGCCTCCTTCATCACCGGGCAGGTGCTGTCCGTGGACGGCGGCTTCCTCGCCCACCTGCCGACGCTCTCACCGCTGCCGCCACGCTGAGAGCGCGACGGGCCGGGCGAACGGCCCCGGAGCGGGGCCGTTCGGCGAGGGTTCCGCCGGACCGGCGCGGTCATCCCACCCACGGTCCGACGCCGGCCTCGATCGACGGTCCGTCCGCCGCTCCGGCCCAGGCGTAGTAGCCGTCCGGCCGCACCAGGACCGCCTCCCGTCCGGCGTCGCCGCCGTCCGCACGGCGGGCGAGGACCAGCCGCCCCCGCCGGCCGGCGATGTCGAGCCCGGCGGGGCCGCCGGACGCCCCGTCAGGCGGCAGGACCAGGACGAACCGCCCCTGGCGCAGCACCTCGTAGAGCCGCCCGCCCTCCAGTTCCAGGTCCGGCGCCCGTCTGCCCGCCAGCGGGTGCGCCCCGCGCGCGGCGGGGTAGGAGTGGCCGATTCCGGTGATCTCTCCCACCGCCTGCCGCGTCACCGGCGGCACATGGGTGACCACCAGCTTCCGCACCGTGCGCAGCGCGATCTCCAGCGGATTGTGCGCCATGGCCAGCCGAAGGTTGAGGCCGCTGCTGCGCAGCACCGCCCGGCCGATCGGATGGCGCTCACTGTGGTAGGTGTCCAGCAGCGCGTCGGAGGCCCAGCCGCCGAGCACCGCCGCCAGCTTCCAGCCGAGGTTCACGGCGTCCTGGAGACCGGTGTTCATCCCCTGCCCCCCGGCCGGCGAGTGCTGGTGGGCGGAGTCGCCGGCCAGCAGCACGCGGCCCACCCGGTACCGGGGCACCTGGCGCTCGTCGCTGTGGAAGCGCGAGATCCAGCGCGGGTCGTGCATGCCGAAGTCCGAGCCGAAGGCACGCTCGATGAGGGAGCGCAGCTCCTCGAACGCGACCGGGGAGTCGTCGGGCTCCCCCCGATGGGCCCGGTCCCAGCCGCCGACCCGCCAGTAGCCGTCGCCGAACGGGGCGATGAAGCCGAAGGCGTCGCCCGTGCCGTGCACCTGCACCACCAGGCTGGGCCGCTCGGTGAACTTCACGTCGGCGAGCGCCACCGACCGGATCACCACCTTTCCGGGGAAGGGGAGCCCGAGGGCCTGGCGCACCGCGCTGCGCGTCCCGTCCGCGCCGACCAGATAGCGGGCCCGCAGGGTCGTCTCGCCCCCCGCGTCGCGCACCGAGACGCTGACACCCCCGTCGTCCTGGGAGAGACCGAGCACCTCGGTCCCGTAGCGGATGACCGCACCGTTCTCCAGGGCCCGGCGCAGCAGCAGCTTCTCCACCTCGTACTGCGGAGTGACCAGCAGGAAGGGGAAACGGGAGGGCAGCGCGCCGATGTCGAACGGTATCGCCCCGAACAGCCGCAGCTCGCGGATGACCTGCCCGGTGGCCACGAGTTCGTCGGCGAGACCGCGGGCGTCGAGGAGTTCGAGGGTGCGGGCGTGGACACCGAAGGCGCGGGTCAGGTTGCTGATGCCTTCCGGACGCTTCTCGACCACCACCACGTCCACGCCGGCCGCCGCGAGGTCTCCGGCGAGGAGCAGCCCGGTGGGACCGGCCCCGGCCACCACGACCGAGCGCGGGCCGGGGGGCGTCGTCCCGGGGCCGTCGGCGGCGGGGGACTGAGAGGTGTGCGACATCCGCAACTCGCTTCCTGTGAGAGGGAATCGGGTTCATGCCCTGGGCCGCCGGCGCCGGGGGTCGGACGCACCGGCCCCCGGCCGTGTCCATCCTGCACGGCGCGTGTGAAGCCGGTACTGCGGCAGCGTGACGGACCGGTCGCCCGCGCCCCTTCCGTCACGGCCGTACGGCGCGCTCGGCGGGGCCCGCGCATTCCCCCCGGCGGACCGCGGACTCTCTCCACGACCGGTCGGCGATAAACCCGTGCGCACGTCAGAAGGCCCCGCACAACGACAAGTAGATGACTATGTAATGCACCTTCATGAACCCGCAACGATGTATTTACGACAGAAGTCTTTGAATGGACTACAAGCGACCGATAAATTTTCGAGCGCAGGTTCGACATCCATGCTGACCGGATGAGCCGGGGGAGGCCATGGGTCCATACTCATCAGCGGTGAAGCCGGAGAACCATCCGCCCATCGAGCGCGTCGCACGCGGACCGCAGACCGTGCTGGAGGACATGCCGGGGCCGGCACGGACGGTGCCCGCTCCTGCGGCCGGCTGGCAGATCCTCTTAGTGGAGAGCGACTCCGCCGACGCCGAGTCCCTGGCGGCAGGACTGCGCAGACACGGACACGAGGTCACCCACGTGGCCCTCGGCGTCGCCGCCCTCGAAGCCCATGAGGACGCGGACCTGATCCTCCTCGACCTGGAGCTCCCGGATCTCGACGGACTGGAGGTGTGCAAGAGCATCCGCTCCGTCAGCTGTGTGCCGCTGCTCGTCGTCACCAGCCGCGGATCCGAACTCGACCGTGTGCTCGGGTTGCAGGCCGGCGCGGACGACTACCTCGTCAAGCCGTACGGATTCCGCGAACTGATGGCACGCATCGAGGCCGTGATGCGCCGCACCCGCTCCTCACGCACCGTCGACCGGGAAATCACGCACGGCCCCCTGCACATCGACGTGAATGCGCGGCAGGTCAGCCTAGCCGGCCGCGGTGTGGGGCTGACCCGAAAAGAATTCGACCTCCTGTGCATTCTCGCCTCGCACCCGGACACCGTGATTCCGAGGAAACGGCTGCTGCAGCAGGTGTGGGGCGATTCCTGGTCCAGGCGAACCGTCGACACGCACGTCAGCAGCCTCCGCACCAAGCTCGGTGACAGCGACTGGATCATCACGGTCCGGGGCGTGGGTTTCAAACTGGGCACCGGCTGCTCCGTGTGACGTGCCAGGTCGTCAGGAGGCGCAGGGCGGCGGGAGCGGTCCGGCTGAGCGCCCGGGGTTGCGGCGCACGACGCGGTTCGCCGCCGTCTTCTGCAACAGCCCGTAGGCGAGGACCGGCAGGAGCAGGTGGGGCTTGTCGGGCAGCGTGGTGGTGAGCAGGACGGCGCTGGCGCTGCTGTTGTTCATACCGCAGGCCAGCGTGAGGGACGACGCCGCCGGGGCGTCCAGCCTCAGCAGGCGTGCGGCGCCGTGACCGAGGGCGAAGGACAGCAGGCAGACCAGCGCCGCCACGGTCAACGCGGCGGCGAGCAGCAGCGGTCGCGGGCGTGCGAGGAAGGAACCGAGGGCGCCACTTGCATTGACGTAGGTCAGGAGCAGGGAGCCGGCCAGGGCGGTCGGCACGACGACGCCGAGCACCCGGTCGAGCAGCGGCGCGGGCAGTGCCAGGCGGCACAGCATGCCGACCGCGCAGGGCAGGACGACGCCGAGCAGGGCGAAACCGCCGTGGGCGTCCGCGATCCTGCCGAGCGTGGACCCGTAGCCGCCGCCGAGCAACGGCAGCAGGGCCCCGATGACCAGCGGGGTGGTGAGGGGGCTGAGGAGGGTGGAGGCGAGGACGAGTCCGACCATGGTCGGCTGGTCGCCGTCGCCCTTGCCGGTCCACACGGTGGCTCCGGCGGCGACGGGCATCGTCACGATCAGGATCATCGCGGTGACCAGGCCGCTGCCGCCGTCGGTGTCGGGGGTCCGGCGCAGCAGGAACGCGACGGCCGGGATGGCCAGCAGCGGGATCGACAGGTGCAGGGCCAGCCCGGCCAGCAGGGCGACCGGGCGCCGCAGCAGGGTGCCCAGCGCGCTCAGGGGGACCTGGAGGCCGGCCGAGAGGAGCACCAGGGAGAGCAGGAACTGAGGGGTGGGCAATGGCAGGGCGCGTCCCCAGCCGAGCGGCAGCGCGTGAGCCCGGCGCAGCCACAGTCCGGGCCCCGGCAGGAGCAGTGCGGCGGCGTAGGCCAGGACGACCGCGCGGCCCAGCCGGTGCCGCAGCCAGCCCGTGGCCCGATCGGTCGGTGAGGGGGCGGGAGTTCGGGTGTACACGGCGACCCTCTTCCGTCACTTCTTGCTGTGGGTGTCCGGCGGCGCGGCCGCTGCCCATGGCGCGTGAGCCGTCCGGGACGCCGGCGGTGTACGGGGCCGGAGGATCACCGGCCGCGTCGTCACCGAAGAGTCATGAGGTCAGCAGCAGGGCACCCAGGCGCCGGGTGGCCAGCCGGCGTGCCACGGCCGCGGACTGCCGAAGAGCGGGGCGCTGGCAGCGGCGGCTATCGCCGTGTGGATGCCGGGGAAGGACCGGTCGGGCCGGTCGGCGTCCGGGTACGGGGAGCGGGTCATGGGGGCCTTCCGTACGGAACGGGCGCACAGGGGCACCCGGAACCAGACGACTACAGCGAGGTAGACCGTCTACCGAACTGTAGACGAACGGCGGCCGGTGCGCGCTCCGAGCGGTGCACCCGTGCAACGGCCCCTTCGACGACAGCGCGCGCCCCGGCGGCGGCTGCGCCCGACCAGCCGGTCGGGCGCCGTCAGGACCGGGAACCGTGCCGGGTGTCAGCCCTCAGGCGCGTTCCACGGTTCCGCCGTGGAACCGAGAGGGCGGCGGAATGATCGTTGTCGGGACCGTGTTGCCCATGGGCATGAGCGAAGCAGTAGTGGCGAGCGCCTACGGCGGCCCTGAGGTCCTGTCAGTGATCGACGTGGCTGTCCCGGAGCCCGGGCCCGGTCAGGTGCGCATCGCGGTCCGTGCCGTGGGTGTGAATCCCTTCGACTACAAGATGTACAGCGGCGCCTTCGGGGCCGATCCGGCGAAGCTGCCGCTGCGGCTGGGCAGCGAAGCGGCCGGTGTCGTCACCGCGGTCGGCGCCGACGCGACCGGCCCGGCGGGCCCCGTCCGGGTGGGCGACGAGGTGATCGTGTACCGCGCGCCCGGCGCGTACGCCGCGGAACTCCTCGTCCCGGCCTCGTCCGTGGTGCCGAAGCCGGCCGGCCTGTCCTGGGAACAGGCCGGCGGGCTGATGGTCGCCGGCGTGACCGCCGTACACGTCCTCGAAGCGGTGGGACTCGCCAAGGGCGAGACGGTGCTGGTCCACGGGGCCGCGGGAGGGGTCGGGCTGGTGGTCGTCCAGCTGGCCGTGGCACGCGGCGCCACCGTCGTCGCGACGGCGAGCCCCGCCAAGCACGAACTCCTCGGGGAACTGGGCGCGGTCCCGGTCGCGTACGGGCCCGGCCTGGCGGACCGCGTACGCGCGGCGGCGCCGGAGGGGATCCACGCGGCGGCCGACCTGGTGGGCACCGACGAGGCGGTGGACGTCTCCCTGGAACTCGTGAGCGACCGCTCCCGCATCGCCACCATCGCGGCCTTCGAGCGCGGCGCCGAGGCCGGGATCAAACTTCTCGGCGGCGGGCCCGGCGCCGACCCCGGCACCGCGATCAGGCAGGCCGCCCGCCTCCAGCTCACCGAGGCTGCGGCGGCGGGGCGACTGCGCATCCTGGTCGCGTCCAGCCACCCGCTGCGCGAGGCTGCCGCCGCCCACCGCGAGAGCATGGCCGGCCACACCACCGGCAAGATCGTCCTGCTGCCGTAACCCGTCTCGGTCCGGCCATCTGGGGCCGCCTCAGCCGCTCGCCCGTGCGATGACCGCGTCCAGCAGGGACCGGTTCAGCTCGTGGGCGGAGCGCTGAGGCGGACGAGGCGCGCCCGTGCGTCGCGTGGGGCGGCGAGCGTGAAGCAGGCATCCCCGCGAGGCTCCGGATCGGCGGGCGAGGCACTGGCGTGGCAGGCCGTTCGGGCCGTACCCACACGCTGACGCGCGGCGGTCCGCCGTGCGGGCGGCACGGCCGTCGAACGCGGCTCCCGCCGGCACCGTCTTCGCCCGTGAGCAGCCCCCTGGTCCCGGGGGAGCGGCGTTCACCCGGTTCCGGTCCTCGCCGGGCTCGTCACGATCGCGCTCGCGACGACCTCGAAGAGGTGGTCCGCCCGCGGTGCGAGCGAGGGCTGGTCACCGAGCCACGCGAGCGCCGCCACCAGCGCGAACAGATCGGCACCGTCGACATCGGTCCGTGCCGCGCCTGCGGCCTGGGCGCGTGCGAGGAGCCGCGCCCCGGCCGCGCGCAGGGTGACGCACGAAGCATGGAGCGCGGACTCGGTGTCCTCGATGGCGGCTGCCATCAGCACGGTCACGCCACGGTACTCGGTGGTCCACGCGACGCAGTCGCGCAGCCACGAAAGGAGCGCGTCCCGGGGCGAGGCGGAGGCCTTGAGCGCGTCCGCCCGCGCCGTCAGCTCGTCGAAACTCGTGCGCAGCAGGGCGTCGAGCAGCGCCTCGCGCGTCGGGAAGTGCCGCAACAGCGTCGCGAGTCCGACATCGGCCCTGCGCGCGATGTCGCGCAGTGACACGTCGACACCGTGCTCGGCGATGGCGGTGCCCGCTGTCGCGAGCAGGTGGTCGCGGTTCTTCCTGGCGTCGGCCCGCATGTGTCCCTCTTGACTATCCGGATCAGTGGTCCATATATTCGGATCAGTGGTCCGTTTATGTGGACCGCTGATCCGGATAGCCTATCCCGCAGCGCGGGCAGGAGAAGACGATGCCGACACACACGATGAGGGCCGTCCGGCTCCACGAGCACGGCGGCCCCGAGGTGCTGCGTTACGACGAGGTGCCGATCCCCGTACCGGGGCCGGGCGAGGTGCTGGTCCGCGTGATCGCGGCCGGCGTCAATCCTCCGGACTGGTACCTGCGCGGCGGGCTGACCACGATGCCCGGCGAGACGGAGCCGTCGGTGAGCCTGCCGGTAATTCCGGGAACGGACGTCTCGGGCGTGGTGGAGGCCGTCGCCGCGGACGTGGACGGCCTCGCCGTGGGTGACGAGGTCTTCGGTCTCCTGCGCTTTCCCAGCTTCCGCGGCAGCGCGTACGCCGAGTACGTGGCCGCTCCCGCGTCGGACCTCGCACGCAAGCCGGCCGGCATCGACCACGTGCACGCCGCCGGGGCGCCCATGGCCGGGCTGACGGCGTGGCAGTTCCTGATCGAGGTGGGCCACGACCACCCCTCGCCCTTCCAGGCCGCACGGCACCGCCCGACGGCGCTCGACGCCGGCACGACGGTGCTCCTCAACGGCGCCGCGGGCGGTGTGGGCCACTTCGGCCTGCAGCTGGCGAAGTGGAAGGGCGCACGGGTCATCGCGGTGGCGTCGGGCGCACATGAGCCGTTCCTGCGAGAACTCGGCGCCGACCGGTTCATCGACTACACCAAGAGCCGTGCCGAGGAACTCGTGCACGACGTCGATCTCGTCCTCGACACCGTCGGCGGCCCCGGCAGCAGGCGTCTGCTGCGCACCCTCAGGCGCGGCGGCGCCCACTTCCCCGTGCTCCCCGGGGACTTCGACGAAGAGGAGACCGCGAAGCTGGGCGTCACGGTCTCCAGCGCCCAGGTCCGTTCCAACGGTGCGCAGCTCGCCGAACTGGGGCGCCTGCTCGACGAGGGCACGGTCCGCGTGGCGATCGACAGCACGTACGCTCTGGCGGACGCGCGGGCGGCGCACGAACGCGCCGCCCGGGGGCACATCCAGGGCAAGATCGTGCTCACGGTCGCTCGGTAGCGAGGGGCCCGCGGCAGAGGGCGGCTGCCCGGCGACCGGGGCACCCGTCCGGACGGCGAGCAGCGCCGCGCGACGCACCGCCGCCCCACAGGCCGGCCGGCCGCCCTCGGGCACCCCAGCGCCGAGCACGACCCGGTCGGATGGCCGGCCAAGTCCGACGAGTCGGGGGCTGGACGGGCCCGCCGAGCCCCTGTCGGAGACGTGGTGGAGGGGGCCGGGCCCGGGGCCGTGCGGGAGGGGTGGTCCGGCCCTGGGAGACTGAGGGGCGTGCCGTGGTGCCGGCCCACGGGTCCGGCTGTGACCAGAACATGTGGCGACTGACGCTGCCTGCCCTGGTCGAAGACTACCGGGTGGTGCTCTTCGACTACGTCGGTTCGGGCCGCTCGGACCTGTCCGCGTTCTCGGAGAACCGTTACGGCTCTCTGCACGGCTACGCCCGGGACGTGGTGGAGGTGTGCGAGGAACTCGACCTGCGGGACGCGGTGTTCGTGGGTCACTCGGTCAGCGCCATGATCGGGGTGCTGGCCGCGGACGCGGCTCCGGAGCGTATCGGGGCACTGGCGATGGTCGCTCCGTCTCCGCGGTACATCGACGACGGGAGTTACCGGGGCGGGTTCAGCGCGCAGGACATCGACGTAGGAACAGTTTCTGCGCCACCGACCCGGACATGGCGCGAGTCTTCGCCCGCACCACGTTCCTGTCGGACTCGCGGGACGACCCGAAAAGCGTGAGGGTGCCGACCCTGGTGCTCGAATGCAGCGAGGACGCCATCGCCCCCCCCGGGAGGTCGGTGCCTTCGTCCACCGGGCGATCCCGGGGTCGACGCTGGTGACCCTGGAGGCGACCGGGCACTGCCCCCACCTGTCCGCACCCGAAGCCACCAACGAGGCGATCCGGAGCTTCCTGGCCGGCCTGCGGTGATGTGCCGCACCGGGCAGCAGCCCGACCCCCACGACGCCGACGACGAGAGGGCGGCGGACGCGGCCTTCGCCGCATTGCTGGCGGACAGCGCCGAGGAGTTGTACGAGAAGGCGCCGTGCGGATACCTCTCCACACTGATGGACGGCACCATCGCCAAGATCAACGGCACCCTGCTGCGCTGGCTGGGCCTGGAGCGGGAGGCGGTGGTGGGCCGGACGCGCTACGCCGACCTGCTGACCGTCGACCGCCGCCCGCAGCCACGCCCAGGCCGCCCGGGCGGACATCGCGCTGGCGGCGGTACCCGCCAACACTCTGCGGGTGCTGCGGATCGTCGGCCTCGACCAGATCTTCGCTCTCCACCCCGACAGCGACACCGCCATCCGTTCCTGAGATCCCGGGCGGAGGGCACGGCCGGATGAGCGGCCGGCCGGTCGAGGAGATCAGTGCAGTTCGACGTCGAGGCGTGAGCGCAGCTCGTCGAGGGTGATGCCGTAGGTCTCCCGCACGTGGACGCCCCCGGGCCCGAGGTCGAAGGTGGCGACCTCGGTGTAGACCCGGCTGACGCAGCCGGTGCCGGTGAGCGGGTAGGTGCACCGCCGGACCAGTTTGGGCGCGCCGGACTTCGTGAAGAGCGACATCATCACGTAGACGTCCTTGGCGCCGATGGCGAGGTCCATCGCGCCGCCGACCGCGGGAATGTCGCCGGGCTCGCCGGTGTGCCAGTTGGCCAGGTCACCGTGCTCGGAGACCTGGTAGGCGCCCAGGACGCAGACGTCGAGGTGGCCGCCGCGCATCATGGCGAAGGAGTCGGCGTGGTGGAAGTACGCCGCTCCCGGAAGCTCGGTGACCGGGACCTTGCCGGCGTTGGTGAGGTCGGGGTCGATCCGGGCGCCCTCCGCTCTCGGGCCCATGCCGAGCATGCCGTTCTCGGTGTGCAGGACGACGCCGAGTTCCTCGGGCAGGTGGTCGGCGATCGCGGTGGGCCGGCCGATGCCGAGGTTGACGAACGCGCCGGCCGGGATGTCCCGTGCGATCACGGCGGCCACCTCGTCCATGCCGAGCGGACGGTCGGCGGTCATCGGTGCCCCGCCCGGGGACGCCGAGCCTGCCGCGGCGGTGGTGTCGGTGGTCATCGTGCCCCCTGGACGGTGTAGTGGCGGGTCCGGACCGGGACGACGCGGTCGACGTATATCGACGGCGTGACGACCGCCTCCGGATCGAGCGCGCCGAGCGGGACGACCTCGTCGACCTGGACGACCGTGGTGGTGGCGGCGGTCGCCATCACCGGGCCGAAGTTGCGGGCGGTCTTGCGGTAGACGAGGTTGCCCATCGGGTCGGACCGGTGCGCTGAGATGAGGGCGTAGTCGCCCTTGATCGGATACTCCAGCAGGTAGTCGCGTCCGTCGATGGTGCGCACCTCCTTGCCCTCGGCGAGCGGGGTGCCGACCGCGGTCGGACAGTAGAACGCGCCGATCCCGGCGCCGGCGGCCCGCATCCGCTCGGCCAGATTGCCCTGGGGAACCACCTCCAGTTCGATCTTCCCCTCGCGGTAGAGCGCGTCGAAGACGTAGGAGTCCGCCTGCCGCGGGAAGGAGCACACCACCTTGCGGACCCGGCCGGCCGCGAGCAGCGCCGCCAGCCCGACGTCGCCGTTCCCGGCGTTGTTGGAGACGATCGTGAGGTCCTTCGCGCCCTGCCGGACGAGGGCGTCGATGAGGTCGAACGGCATTCCGGCCAGGCCGAAGCCGCCGACCAGGACGGTGGAACCGTCCTCGATCCCGGCCACGGCCTCGTCGGTCGAGTCCAGCACGGTCGCGCGGCTCACTTCGACACCTCCGGGTTCTCCAGGACGACGGCCAGACCCTGGCCGACGCCGATGCAGATCGCGGCCACGCCGTACCGCTCGCGGCGTTCCCTCAGGACCGCGGCCAGGGTCCCGAGGATCCGGCCGCCGGAGGCGCCCAGCGGGTGCCCGAGCGCGATGGCCCCGCCGCGCTGGTTGACGATCCCGGGGTCGCGCAGGCCGTCCTTGAGCCAGGCGTCGACGCAGGCCAGCGACTGGACCGCGAAGGCCTCGTTGAGTTCCACCGCACCGACCTGGTCCCAGGTGATCCCGGCGCGGGCGAGCGCCCGGTTGGCGGCCTCGACCGGGGCGTAGCCGAATTCCCGGGGGTCCAGTGCCATCGCGCCCCTGCCGGCGATCCGGCCGAGCGGGTCGGTGCCGAGGGCCGCCGCCGCTGCCTCGCTGCCGAGGAGCAGCGCGGAGGCGCCGTCGGAGAGCGGGGAGGAGTTGCCCGCGGTGATGGTGCCGTCCGGCCGGAACGACGGCTTCAGCGCGGCCAGCTTCCCGGTGTCCGAGTCCGGGCGGATGCCCTCGTCGCGGACCACGTCGCCGACCGGGGTGACCAGCGCGTCGTAGAAACCGTCCTCCCACGCCCGGTGCGCGAGGCGGTGGGAGCGGACGGCGAACTCGTCCTGGCGTTCGCGGGAGATGCCGAAGCGCTCCTGGAGCTGCTCGTTGCACTCGCCCAGCGAGACGGTCCACTCCTTCGGCATCCGCGGGTTGACCAGCCGCCAGCCCAGGGTCGTCGACACCGCGGTGACGTCGCCCGCCGGGAAGGCACGCGACGGCTTGGGCAGCACCCACGGCGCCCGTGTCATCGACTCGACACCGCCCACGAGCACGACCTCGGCGTCGCCCGTCTCGATCGTGCGGGAGCCGGCCATCGCCGCGTCCAGGCTCGACCCGCACAGCCGGTTGACCGTCGTGCCGGGCACGCCGGCCGGCAGACCGGCCAGCAGCGCGGCCATCCGGCCGACGTTGCGGTTGTCCTCGCCCGCGCCGTTGGCGTTGCCCCACACGACCTCGTCGATCGCGGCGGGATCCAGCGCCGGTGCCCGCCCGAGCACACCGCCGATCGCCGTGGCGGCCAGGTCGTCGGGCCGGACGCCGGCCAGTGCTCCGTTGAACTTGCCGAACGGTGTCCGCGTGGCGGCGTAGAGGAATGCGCTCTTCATGGCTCGAAGGCTAGACGGCAGCTTCGATACCGTGAAGTATCGATATCACCCTCGATTGATATCCTGAACATATGGATCTGCGTCAGCTCCGCTATTTCCTCGCCGTCGCGGAGGAGCGCCACTTCGGGCGTGCGGCCGAGCGGCTCCACATGGCACAGCCACCGCTCTCGCAGGCGATCCGGCAGCTGGAGGGCGAGCTCGGCATCGCTCTGTTCCACCGCACCACACGCCGGGTCGACCTCACCGAGGCCGGCCGCGTCTACCTCGAACGGGTACGAGCGATCCTCACCGAGGTCGACCAGGCCGCCGACCACGCCCGCCGGGTCGCCGCCGGTTCGGTCGGCCACCTCACCCTGGGCTGCGTCGGCTCGGCGACGTACAGCCTGCTGCCGACGCTCTCGCGTCACCTCGCCACCGAACTGCCGGGCATCGACTTCTCCTTCCGCGGGGAGATGCTCGCCCCCGATCAGGTGGAGGCACTGCGCGGCGGCGCCATCGACGTGGCCCTGCTGCGCCCGCCGGCGGCCGACCCGTCCCTCGTCGTCCACACCCTGCGCCGGGACCGCCTCGTGGTGGCCCTCCCGGCCGAGCACCCCCTCGCGGCGAAGACCAGGGTGCGGGCCGCAGACCTCGCCGGCCTCGACATGATCATGCACTCGGCGGACCGCCGCTCGGTGATGCACGGCGTCGTGCTCGGTGTCCTCCACGACGCCGGCATCGAGCCGCGGATCCGGCACGAGGTCGGGGAGACCTCGACGCTCATCACCCTCGTCGCCGGCGGCCTCGGAGTCGCGGTCGCACCCGAACCGGTGACCGCGCTCGCGCTCGACGGCGTCGTCTACCGGCCCCTGGTGCGCCCGACGGCGTCGGTCGAACTGGCCGTCGCCCACCGCGCCGACCGCGACGAGCCCCACCTGGCGCGCGCGGTCGAGGTCATTCGCCGGCTCTTCTGAACCGAGGGCTCCGCGGCGAGCCCGGCGCGGGCGGTGTCCGGCGTACACACCGGCGCGTTCGCGCGTCGGTGTTCAGGCACCAGCCGGTGAAGACGGCGCCCCCTTGTGTTCCGCGGCGGGCCGGCCGTGGCCGAAGGCGGCCTCGACGAAGCACTGGTCGTGGGCCGACCGCGCGCCCTGCCGCAGGGCGCGTTCCAGAGAAGTGCGGGACGGCGGATCGTGGCGCGACCAGCCGTCGTGGAGCAGGGACACCGCGAAACCGGCGAGGAACGCGTCACCGCAGCCCATGGTGTCGGCCATGGTCCGTGCGTCCGCGGCGAGGGCCGGTGCCGTCGCCACGGTGTGGCCGTCGTACACGGTGGCGCCCGCGAGGCCCCGGGTCGCCAGGACCATGCGCGCGCCCCGCGCCACCACGGCTTCCAGCAACCGTCGCGTGGCCGCCTCGTCCAGGTCCGAGCAGGACAGCAGGGCCAGGTCGAGGTGGGGGCAGACCCGGTCGAGGTAGGCGGGGGAGCGGAACTCGTCGTCGTCGGAGAGGTCGAAGCTGACCAGCGGACCGGCCGCGGCCAGCTTGGGCAGTTCGCTCTCGGTGCGCGAATAGACGCTGGAGTGCACGAGCGAGAACGACGCCGCGTACGCCAGCAGCGCGTCGTCCAGGACGAGCGGCTCGCGCACGGTGACACCGCCGCCGTTGTAGCCGAGGAACACCCGGTCGCCGCCCTGCACATGGAGGGTGGAGACGCCGGACTCGCCGTGGCGCACCACGCTGCGCTCGACCGCGACGCCCTCGGCCGCCACGGCCGTACGGAGGAAGGCGCCGAGGTCGTCGTCGCCGAACACCCCCAGATAGGCGGTGTCGAGACCGAGACGGCGGGCGTACACGGCGACGTTGACGCAGTTGCCGCCCGGGTAGTCGATGCCGCGGTCCACGAAACGGTCCACGACGTTGTCGCCGAAACCGAGGATGTTCATCAGGGTCTCCAGGAGGGCGGGCGCCGCGTCGGTGCGCGGCGCCCGCTCGGGGCGTGCCGGTGCGCGGGCACGGGCACGCCGGGGCGGATGGAGGCGGGGTGGGACGGACCGCGGTCAGTAGTCCATGACGCGGTAGTAGCGGCGCAGGTCCAGGGAGTGGTCGCGCACCCGCTCCAGGTGCTTGCTGACCCGGTCCATCACGGTGTCGAGCACCAGCGGCGCCAGCAGTCCCCGGAACTCGGGGCTGATGCCGGTCAGGGGGTAGTCACGGGTGTCGAAGACGGTGACGTCCTTGGAGACGCGCCGGGCGAACGCCTCGGCCCGGTCGGTGAGCGCGCGGGTCTCGTCCTCGCCCTGGAAGACGATGACGCTGGTGTCCTCCTCCAGCAGTTCCAGCGAGCCGTGGAAGAACTCGGCGCTGTGCACCCGGGTGGTGCGCAGCCACTGCATCTCCTCGAGGATGCACATGGAGTACAGGTAGGTGAACCCCCACAGGTTCCCGCCGCCGATGAGGAAGTGGTAGTCGGTGTCCTTGTGCGCCTCGGCGAAGTCGGACGCCACCGGCTCCGCCTGACGGGCCACGTCCACCAGGACGCGCGGCAGGCCGGCGAGTTCGTCGGCCAGACGGTCGTAGCCGGTGAACTCACCCCGCCGGGACAGCAGCCGGCCCATGAACAGCAGCATCTGGACGTCGAACGGCCAGGCCTTGGGCGCCGAGACCAGCGCGGTGTCCACCCGCCGGGCGACGGGGGAGTCGGGATGGCCGGTGAAGCCGATCGTGTACGCGCCCCGCTCCTTGCAGTGGTCGATGGCCTTGAGGCTGTCCTCGGTGGTGCCGGAGACGGAGGTGAACACGGCGGCGGTCCGCTCGCCCAGGCGGGCGTCACCAGAGACGACCAGCTCCGCCGCGATGGCCGCCCGCACCGGCAGCACCGAGGTGCGCCGGGCCAGGTGCTCGTAGGGCCACATCTGCGCGTAGGTGCCGCCGGCGCCCACCAGGAGGACGTTGTCGTACCCCTCGTCCACGAGGCGGTCGACGACCTCCTCGATCCGGGGGCGCAGCGCCACGAGGCTTTCCGTCTGGGCGACGAACTCGGCTTCGTTGAAAGAGAGCACGGTGATGGTTCCTTCGAGGGTTGTTTCCGACCGGCCGCGACAGGGCCGGTGTTCTGGCGGCGCGGGAAAGGTGTCAGGCCGCGCGGCGCCGGGAGAACAGCACGTTCGCACCGGCGATGACGAGGCCGCCGACGAAGATCAGCGTTCCCATGACGTTGACCTGCGGGGGCACGCCGGTACGGCTGGCGCTGTACACCCACAGTGGGAACGTGACCGTCCGGCCGGCGTTGAAGCTGGTGATGACGTAGTCGTCGATGGACAGGGCGAAGCACAGCAGGGCACCGGAGGCCACACCGGGCAGCAGGGCCGGCAGGGTGACCAGCCGGAACGCCGTCCACGGCCCGGCTCCGAGGTCCCGGGCGGCCTCCTCCAGCGTCGGGTCGTGACCCGCCATGCGGGCCCGTACGGTGATGGCGACGTAGGGGATGCAGAACGCCACGTGCGCGATGACGACGGTCCAGTAGCCGCGCGGCACACCGAGGACGATGAACAGCGACAGCAGGGCGGCGCCCAGGGCGATCTCGGGGGCGGCGATGGCGGCGAACAGCAGCAGGTCCACGGAGCCGCGGCCGCGGAAGCGGTGGCGGCCCAGGGCCAGGCCGATCGGGGTGCCCAGCAGGGTGGCGACCACCGTCACGACCAGCGCGACGGTGAGGCTGTTGACCAGCGCCGAGGTCAGGTTGGGGATGGCGAACAGGTGCCGGTACCAGGTGAGCGTGAAGCCCTGCCAGGTGAAGTTCACCTTGCTGTGGGTGTCGTTGAAGCCGAACAGGACCATGACGGCGATCGGCAGCAGCAGCCAGGCCAGCACCACCCAGGTGTACAGGGTGAGCGTGGGACGGCGGCGCGGGCGGCGGGCGGTGCGCGGCCGGGGCGCCGACACGGTGTCCCCGGCGGGGGCGAGGGTGCCGGTGGTCATCGCGCGGCCACCTCCAGCACGTCGTCGGTGCCCAGGGCGCGGGCGTAGGCGAACACGGCCAGCAGCAGGGCGCCCATGAGGACGAAGGACAGGGCGGCGGCGGCCGGGTAGTCGAGGTTGGTGAAGTACTCGGTCTGGATGATGTTCCCGATCATGGTGGTCGAGGGGCCGCCGAGGATGCCGGCGTTGACGTAGTCGGCGGAGGCGGGCACGAAGGTCAGCAGGACGCCCGCGAAGACTCCGGGCAGGGACAGCGGCAGCACCACGCGCCAGAAGGTCTGCGCCCGGGAGGCGTACAGGTCGGTGGAGGCCTCCAGCACCTTGGCGTCCACCCGCTCCAGCGCCACGTACACGGGCAGCACCATGAACGGCAGGAAGTTGTAGGTCAGTCCGCCGATCACCGCGTACGGGGTGGCCAGGACGTGGAAGCCTTCGGGCAGCAGCCCCAGGTGCTTGAGCGGGCCGAGCAGGACGCCGTTGTCGGCGAGCACCACGTTCCAGGACTGGGTGCGGATGACGAAGGAGACGAAGAACGGCAGCAGGAGCAGGAAGAGGAAGACCGACTTGTGCCGGCCGGCCCGGAAGGCGATCCAGTAAGCCACCGGGTAGCCCACCAGGGCACAGCCGGCGGTGGCCGCGGCACCGTAGAGGAGGGAGCGGACCAGCTGTACGTGGTAGGTCTCCACCACGTCGGCGTAGGTGCCGAAGTGGAAGGTCTGGCGGAAACCGTCGATGAAGTCGCCGGTCTGCAGGGACAGCGACACCATGACGATCACCGGCGTCACGAAGAAGGCGGCCAGCCACAGCCAGCCCGGCAGCACCAGCAGATAGGGAGCCAGGACCGCGCCGGGGCGCCGCCGGCGGCGCGTCAGGACTGGTAGATCGGTTCGAACAGCGCGTTCCACTGCTTCTCCTCCGTTTCGTCGAGCACCCGCAGGTGGCGCAGCTTGGCTTCGTCGGCCTTGGTCGGGAACACCAGGGGGCTGCTGCTCAGGGAGCCGAGCAGGGACCTGCGCGTGCCGGTGGCGGCGGCCGCGTCACGGGCGATCACCGGCTGGGCGTCCGGGACGGGACAGACGAACTGCACGGTCTCGCTGATCCTCGCGGCGACCTCGGGCCGGTAGGCGTAGTCCATGTACGTCAGGGCGTCGACGGGGTGCGCGGCCGTCGAGGGGATGCACAGGTTGTCGGTCCACAGCAGTCCGCCCTCCTCGGGGATGACGAACTCCAGCCGGGAGCCGCTGCGGTTGGCCTGGAAGACGTCGCCGGAGTACACCAACGAGGCGTACAGGTCCCCGCGTTGGAGCGAGGACTGGTAGGTGGTGGTGCTGTAGGAGCGGACCAGGCCGGCGTCGCGCTGCTTGCGCAGCCAGGCGGCGGCCTTGCGCCAGTCGGCGTGCGTGGAGGTCTCCGGGTCGACGCCTACGGCGAGCAGGGCGATGTTGCCCAGCTGCACCGCGTCGTTCCACATGCCGACCTTGCCGTGCAGCTTCGGGTCGAGCAGGTCCTGCCAACTGGTGATCTTCCGGCCGACCTTGGCCGGGTCGTAGCCGATGCCGGTCATGCCGGACTGCCAGGGGACGGTGTAGACGTTGCCGCGGTCGAAGGAGGAGTTCTTGAACGCGGCGCCGCCGTACCGGGCGAAGTTGGGCAGCCGGGCGTGGTCGAGCGGGGCGAGGTAGCCGAGTTCGACGTACTTGGGCAGGTAGCTGTCGCCGCCCAGCACCATCAGGTCGTAGCCGATGCCCTGCCCGGAGGCGAACTCCGGCTGGATCTTGCCGAACCAGGAGGCGCTGTCGTCGATCACCTCGTCGTAGGAGACCTTGATGCCGGTCTCGCGGGTGAACGCCTCCAGGGTGGGGTGCCGGCTCTGGTCGCCGGGGTCGGTGTCGATGTACTGGGTGTAGTTGGCGAAGCTGAGCCGGCCCTTCTTCTTCCGTCCGGTCCAGAAGTCGCTGACGGCGGCGGCGATCTCGGCGGCCGTGCCGGGAACGGGCTTGCGGGCGCCGGGCACGCTGCACGCGGCGAGCGGGGCCAGGGCGGCGGCACCGAGGGCGGCACGCAGCAGACCGCGCCGGGAACAGCGGCGCTCGGTCAGTCCGCGCAGCCAGGGCGCGGGAGGTGTGGGCTGCAGGGGCATCATGGTCGACCTGTCGTCAGCGCGGGGTGAGGGAACCGGAGTCGGGGACCGCACGGCCGGCGGCGCCGGAGGCGGCCGGGGCGGCGGGCGTGCTGCCGAGCGGGTAGGAGTGGACGGTGGCCCAGGACAGCCAGACGGTGTCGCCGCGGGCGGGTACGACGGAGGCGGTGCCGTCGTTGGGCTGGAAGACGGTCATCTCCGCGCCGGTGCTCGTGGCCACGGTGTAACTGGTGGAGGTGCCCAGGTAGACCACCTCGCTGACGGTGCCGCGGACCCGGCTCGCGTCCCCGGCCGGGCCGGTGGTCAGGGTGATCTTCTCGGGCCGTACCGTGAGCTGGACGTCCGATCCGGCGGTGGGCGCGGCCGCGGACGGCGGGACGGTGATGCGCTGTCCGTTGCCGAGGTCGATCACCCCGCCCTCCGGCCCGGCGGTGGTCAGGCGGCCGCTGATCAGGTTCGAGGTGCCGATGAAGCCGGCGACGAACGCGGTGGCGGGGCGCTCGTACACCTCCTGCGGGCAGGCGACCTGCTCGATCAGGCCGCCGTTCATCACCGCGATCCGGTCCGACATCGTCAGCGCCTCGGCCTGGTCGTGCGTGACGTAGATGAAGGTGATGCCCACCTCGCGCTGGATGCGCTTGAGCTCCAGTTGCATGGACTGCCGCAGCTTCAGGTCGAGTGCGCCCAGTGGCTCGTCGAGGAGCAGGGCGCGCGGGCGGTTGACCAGGGCCCGCGCCAGGGCCACGCGTTGCTGCTGGCCGCCGGAGAGCTGCCGGGGCCGGTGGTCGGCCTTCTCGGCGAGTTCCACGGTGCGCAGGATGCGGTCGACCCGGTCGTGGATCTCCCCCTTGGGGACACGGCGGCGGCGCAGTCCGAACGCCACGTTGTCGGCGACGCTCAGGTGCGGGAAGAGCGCGTAGGACTGGAACACCATGTTGATGTCCCGCTTGTTGGCCGGTACGCCGACCATGTTCCGGCCGTGCAGGAGGATCCGCCCGCCGCTCGGCTCCTCGAATCCTGCGATCATCCGCAAGGTGGTGGTCTTCCCGCAGCCGGACGGTCCCAGCAGGGAGAAGAACTCCCCTTCGGCGATGGTGAGGTTCACCCCGCGTACCGCCGCTCCGCCGCGGACGCCGCCGAAGTCCTTGACCACGTCGACGAGGGTGATGGCCGGATCTGTGCCGACCGGCGGCGGCGAAAGGGTGTCGGTTGCCATCGCGGAGACCTCCGGGGTTCGGATAGGGGAGAGCGGGCGGTCGTCGGGCAGGGCGCGGGGACGGCCGTCCGGGAGAGGGCAGGAGGATGCGTTCTGACCGGACAGGATTGATAACGTTACCAACGCGGTCGTACCTTACCCACGCCCCGACGCCCCGCGTCAATGGTTGAATGGCGCTGAATCCCACCGTCCCGTTCCCCGGTGTTCGCCGGGCCGACACGAAGAGATCCGCACATGCCCCCTGGAGCACAGCCGAGGCGCCGCGTCACCATCCCCGACGTCGCCCGGCACGCCGGTGTGGGACAGGCGACGGCCGCACGCGTCCTCGGCGGGTACGGATCGGCGAGCGCGGCCACCCGGGAGCGGGTGCTCGCCGCCGCCGCCGAGCTGGGCTACAGCACCAACGCGGTGGCCCGCAGCATGATCAGCGGCCGGACCGACACCCTCGGAGTGGTCGTCGCCGACGTGGAGAACGCCTACTTCGCCCGGGCGGTGCGCGGCATCGCCGACGTCGCGGCCAAGGCGGGACTGCAGGCCATCCTCGCCAACAGCGACGAGGACAGCGAGAAGGAGAAGGCCGCGGTCCAGCTGTTCATCGAGCGGCGCGTGGACGGTCTCGTGGTGGCGCCGGCCGCCACCGACGACGCGCACCTCGCCCGGGCCGTCTCCGCCGGCATCCCGGTGGTGCTCCTCGACCGCGTGCTGACCGGGGCCGCCCTGGACACGGTGGTCGTCGACAACCGGGGGGCGGTGAAGGCGGCGGTCACCCGGTTCACCGAGGCGGGACACACCCGGATCGCGGTGATCACCTCGGCCATGCCGGGCGACGACGGCACCCGTCTGGCGCCGGGCGCGGACATCTGGACCACCACGGAACGTGTCGCCGGCTACCGCCAGGCCCTGCGTGCGGCCGGCATCCCGCGTTCCGCGGAGCTGATCCGGCACACCGGGTACGAGCGGGCCTGGGCACGGTCGGCCGTACTGGAGCTGATGACCTCCCGCGACCGCCCCACCGCCCTGTTCACCACCGACAACGTGGCGACGCTCGGCACCCTCGACGCCCTGCTCGACCTCGACGCCCGCATCCCCGACGACGTCTCGGTGATCGGCTTCGACGACGCGGAGTGGACCACGCTCATCCGGCCGCGGCTGAGCGTGGTCAGCCAGCCCGTGCAGGAACTGGGCGGCCTCGCCGCGGACATCCTCGTCCGCCGCATCAACGGGGCCGCCGCCCGCCCCCGCCGGCACACCCTGAACACGACGTACGTCGCCCGTGAGTCGACCGGCCCGGTGCCCGCCCGGACACGACGCCTGCGAGCGCCCACGGGCGGCTCCTGATCCCGGACACGACGCCTGCCGGCGCCGACGGGCGGCTCCTGATCCCGGACCGCCACATGTACGGCGCCGAGCCAGCTGGAGACCGGCGCCGCCACCCCGCCTGCCCGGGCCCTCACGGCGCCGGGACGACGACGATCGCGGCGCGCAGGTGTGCCGGGGTGCGGGCAACTGCTCCTCAGCGTCCGCTCCGCTGGACAGGCTCCCGCGTCCGTGCCGGCGGCCCGACCTGCCCCTTCCCCACCGGGGCTACGACCAGCACACGTGCCGCCGACTCCCGCGCGGGCGCGGCACCCGGCCCGCGATCGCCGGACCGGGGCAGCCATGTGCCGCTTCCACCACTGCCGCCCATCGGGCGGGACCGCCCGGTTGCCTCACAGGAATCCTCCGCAGCTGACCTCCTGATCCTGCGCGGCATGCGACCACGACCCGCGTTCCGTCATGCCTCGCGTTCGCCCTGTCGCTCACCGCGCAGGGCGGGGGCGCCGGCGATCAGGATGCTCAACGCCAGGTAGTCCGAGCCGGGTCGATGGGCGGGCATGAACACCTCCAACCGGTCTCCCTCGGTGCGGTAGCCCGCCTTCGTCGCGCGGGCCGGAAGGGCCCGGCTGCCGACGTGCTCGGCCAGCCCCCGTACGTCGAACCGGACGCCGCCGCCCGGGCGGGCGGAGACGAGGGCGACCCGGGACCAGGGCACCACCCCGGGGAAGGGGTCGAGCGTCAGCCCTTCACCGGTGAAGGTCAAGGCACCCCAGCGGAACGCGCCGCCCGCGCCGAGCTCGTCCAGATGACGCCGGGCGAGGGCCGCGGCGACGGCTCGCGTCGCGGTCGTGACGAAGCGTTCACCGGTGTCGGGGGTCGCCGACGAGAAGAGCCGCCAGAAGCCGGATTCCTCGCGGACCTTGACATAGTCCAGGCCCCTGATACGGATCCGGCCGCCGGCGTACGGACGGAGCACGGTCTTGAGCACGTCGTGCGAGTGCCCCAGGTTGATGTGGACGGACACCCGGGCCGACCCGACGGACGCGATCTCCTGCCACGCGTACCGCAGCGTGCGGCGCCCGGGGCGGCGCAGCTCGAAGCCGTGCTCGTACTCACGGATCCGGATACGGGTGTGCCGGACGCAGAGGGCGACGCACACCGCGCCCGCCCCGAGTACCGACCAGAACGCGAGGCGGAACGAGGCCTCTGCGTCGTAGTGGTCACCGACGAGGGTGCACAGCACGATGAAGGAGATGACGAGCGGAACCAGCAGGGTCAGGGGCCTGCGCGGGAACGTTCCCTGATAGGTCCACACCCGCTCTCCCAGCTGCCTGGCCCGCTCCCGCCCCGCCGCCACGCCTGCCGACAACGCACACCTCACAAGATCGCCCGATACCGCGTCGTCGAGTCTGGGGCGGGTGCGCGCGCAGGGGAACGGGAGAACTACTCAATTCCCGTGCGGATGCGGATGCGGATGCCGGCGCGGACGGGGAGCCGTACCGGTGCCGCCGCCGCGCGTCCGTAAGATGGCCGCTCATGGAAAGGGGGCCAGCCATGGGAGCGTTCGCCGGCGCCGGCGGCGAACTGACCTCGCTGATCGGGCGGCGTACGGAGACGGCCCGGATCGCACGACTGCTCTCCGGCGCGCGCCTGGTCACGCTCACCGGCGCCGGCGGCGTGGGCAAGACCCGGCTGGCGCTGCGCGTGGCGGCGGACGCCCCTCACTCCGCCTTCCCCGACGGTGTGTACGTCGCCGAACTCGCCGACCTGCGGGACTCCGAGCTGCTCGCACCGAGCGTCCTGGGCACCCTCGGCGTGGCGAACCCGGGACGCCACGGCGCCGACGCGACGGCCGCCCTCGTCGCCCGGCTCTGCGAGCGCCGCGCCCTGCTGGTCCTGGACAACTGCGAACACCTGGTCGAGGCGTGCGCCCGCCTCACCGACGCGCTGCTGCGGGCCGCGCCCGGGTTACGTGTCCTGGCGACCAGCCGGCAGCCGCTGGGTATCGCGGGCGAAGAGGTCTTCCCCGTGGAGCCGTTGCCGGTGCCGGACGCGGACGCGGGGCACAGCCTGCGCACCCTGCGCGACTATCCGGCCGTCGCCCTGTTCGCCGACCGGGCCGCCGCCGTGCTGCCCGGCTTCACCGTGACCGAGTCCGACGCCGCCGCCGTCACCGAGCTCGTACGCCGTCTGGACGGGCTGCCCTTCGCGATCGAACTGGCCGCGGCCCGCATCCGGACCCTGACACCGCAAGAGATTCTGGAGCGGCTCACGGACCGGTTCGCACTGCTGACCGGGGGCAGCCGCGTCGCCGCCGACCGGCAGCGCACCCTGCGCGCGCTGATCGACTGGAGCCACGAGCTGTGCACGGACCGCGAACGGCTGCTGTGGGCGCGGGCCTCGGTGTTCCGCGGCGGCTTCGACCTGGAGAGCGTCGAACGGGTCTGCGCGGACACCGAACTGCCGCCCGCCGCCCTGCTCGACACCCTCGACGCGCTCGTGGTCAAGTCGATCGTCACCTGCCGCCGGGAACGCGGGCGTGCGCGCTACCACATGCTGGAGACGGTGCGGGAGTACGGCCACGAGCGGCTCGTCGCCTCCGGCACGCTCGACGCGGTCCGCGGCCGCCACCGGGACCGGTACGCCGAACTGACCGCACGAGCCGGGCAGGACTGGTTCGGTCCCCGGCAGGTCGAGTGGTTCACGCGGCTGCGCCTGGAGCACCCGAATCTCCGCACGGCTCTGGAGTTCTGCCTGGAACGGCCCGGCCAGGCACGGGCCGGTCTGGCCCTGGCGGTGTCGCCCCGGCACTACTGGATCACCGCGGGTCTGCTGTCCGAGGGCCGCCGCCGGCTGTCGCAGCTGCTCGTCGCCGACGCCGCGCAGGACGACGGCGGCGACGCGGCCGGCCCGGAGGCCCGCGTCCGTGTGCAGGCGCAGGTCACCGACACGTACCTGGGCATGCTCCAGGGCGACCCGGAGGCCGACGTGCGGCGCGCGCTCGCCGCGTGCGAGGCGGCGGCACGGCGCGGCGGCCACCGGCGGGAGTCGGCGTGGGTTTGGCACCATCACGGGATCCTCGCCATCTGGAACGAGGACTTCGCCGGCGCCGCCGCACTGTTCGCGCGGGCACGCGGCGAGTTCCGCGCGCAGGGCTGCCTCGACGCGGCCCTCGAATGCCGGGTCAAGTTCGCCATCGCGCACGCCTACGGAGGTGACGTCGCCGCGGCCGGCGAAGCGTGCGACGAGGTCGAGGCGGCCGCCCGCGCGCACGACGAGTCGTGGCTGCACGGCATGGCCCTGCTCGCCCGCGCCCTGCTGGCCCGGCGCGCGGACGCGCCCGCCGACGCGATCGCGCACGCCAGGGCGGCCATCGCCCGGCTGCGCCCGTTCCAGGACTGGTGGGACGTGGCCATGTGCGTGGAGGTCATCGGGTGGAGCACCCAGGACGCCCCGCGGCGCGCGGTCGCGCACAGCACTCGCGCTTCGAGGCCGCGGTACGGGAGGCGCTGACCGCCGCCGCGTTCGACCGCGAGTTCCGCCGCGGTGCGCGGGCCACCGTGGACGAGGCGATGGCCCACGTCCTGGACGACGCGGCCGGAGTGCCGGGGCTGACGCGGCGCGAGAGCCAGGTCGCGGAGCTGGTCGCCGAGGGCCTCACCAACAAGGACATCGCGGCGCGCCTGACCATCGCCCAGCGCACCGCGGAGAACCACGTGGAACGCATCCTCGGCAAACTGGGCCTCACCTCGCGCACACAGCTGGCGGTGTGGGCGTACGAGCGGCGCGCCGAACACGCCGGGAGCTGACGGCGTAGCCTCGGCGTCACCTGGGCGGCCACCGTGCGCGCATCGGACGGAGCCGGCCGGCCTGGCCATCCGCACGCTCCTGACCGGCGCGTCACCGGGTCGGACGGGGCCACGATGAGCGACCCGGCGCAGGTCCCCGGGTACAGCAGCAGGACCTCTCACCCGGGTGGGCCCGACTCGGATGCGGCCGTCGTGGGGAGGCACTGCACATGCCTGTGATCTTCTTCGACGTCGGGGCGACCCTGGCGGACGCCCGTGTGGAACCCGACGGCTCCCTGACCCTGCGTCCCCGACCGCGCGTCATGGCCGTGCTCGACGCCCTCCACGACGTACGCACCGGCATCATCTCCGACCCCGGGCCGGGCGCCGGTGCCGCGGCACGTGCCACCGCCGCGCTGCGTGAGGCGTTCCCCGGCCGGTTCACGGACGAGGCGCTGGTGCACTGGGGCGCGAAGGACGGCCGCGGGATCTTCGACCGGGCGGTCGCCGGCGCGGGGGAGGCCACGGCCGGCGACTGCGTCTTCGTGGGCGATGACGCCGGCGAGCGGGCGTTCGCCCGCGAGGCGGGGATGCGCACGGCGGCCGATCCGGTGTTCGCGCGCGCCGCGACGGAGAACCGTCCCGTGCACCAGGCGTGGATCGAGCTGCCGGACGGCCGGGACCTGCCCGAGCTGACCACGGCCGTGGACGACACGGAGGCCGTCATCGTTCGCGGCGTCTCCGACCGTCTCGTGCTCGCGAGGGTGACCACGCGGGGCGCCGAAGCACTGGAGCGCGCCGGTTTCCCGGTGGACCCGCGGGAACTCGTGGACGCCGGACCGACGGACGACGCCGAGCGCCGGGCCTCCGAGAAGTTCATCAGCGATCTGCTGGCCCGGGGCGAGGCGGTGTACGAGGGCGAGGAGCCGACGCCGCGTACGACGCACGTCGTCCGGAGCGAGGACGACGGACGGCTCACCGTCCGCCGTCTGCGCTTCCGCTGATCCGGCCAACGCTCAGTCGAAGCACCGCCGGACCAGGGCGAGTCCCTCACCGGCCGTGCTCCGGGTGACCTCGTGGGTCTTCAGCCGGGAGGGGCTGTCGTCGACGAACGCCTCGGCGGTCCGGTGCTCCTCGGGCACGTGGACGCGGCCCCGCCGGAAGAGGTCCTCGAGGTACGACGTGGCGACCTGCTCGGGGTCGGCGGGCCGGACCGAGCCGCCCGCGGGGTCGGAGCCGGCGATGCCGAACCGCCGTTCCTGCGCCGGGGCGGACAGGGTGAGGGGCTGGGTGATGCCGTACGTCGCACCGTGCACCGTGACGGCCGTCAGCCCCTCCTCCTCGCTGCCGCCCGGTGTCGCCTCCGCCATGCCGGCGCCCCGGCGAGCCACCTCCGGCTCGGTGATGGCCGTGGCGGCCTCCAGGGAGAGGATGCCGTGCCGGGTGAACGCCGAGCGCAGGGCCGGGCCGTAGGTGCCGCCGTTGCGGCGCTGGTCCGCGGCGATCATGTGCCCCGCGACCTGCGCGTAGTACGCGGACACCACGGGCGCGGCCACGACGGCGTCCACCAGCAGCTGTCCCGCGATCTCGGCCGCCCTCGCCAGACCGGCCTGGTCCTGGAGGTCCTGCTGGCGGAAGATTCCGGCGACGATCTTCAGGAACGCGCCGCTGAACACCCGGGAGAACGAGTGCGACTCGCTGCACAGCGTGTTCGCGGGCCCGCTGGGCGGCAGGTGGACCGGGTCGCGGTAGAAGAAGCTGTTCGACATGTTGCGCAGGCAGTCCGGGTCCACCGCGTTGGGGTGGCCCTGCCGGATCGCGGCGCCCAGTTGCTCGGCCATCCTGGACACCCGGGAGGACAGCTCCAGGTCGCTCTGCGTCTCGGCCAGCACGGCGATCCGCAGCTGTTCCAGCCGGAGCGAGGTCAGCAGTGCGCTGATGTCGCCGAAGGCCTCGTGCAGGGCGGCCGTCTCCGCGCTCGCCGTGTTGAACAACTGGGGGCGCAGGGCGTCGAGGACGGCGTGCCCCGTCTCGTGCGCCACGACCTCGGGGCTCTCGCAGGCGGCGACGGTGACCCCTGCCACCGTGCTGCGGAAGAACCACAGGCCCTTGCGGTCGTAGTAGGCGTTGAGGTCGATCCCGGCGTTGAGGTGCGCGGTCAGGGCGCGGCCGACCGTCGGGTGCCACTGGGTTCCGGTGGGAACCAGCGGACCCCAGGTCTGGGCGGCCCTGCTGAGGGCGTCGGCCGCCACCCAGTAGCGGAACGCCTCGGTGCCCGGCCCGGCACCGTCCGGGTGTGGCGCGGTGTCCGCGATGGCCGTCGGGAACGGCTGCGTGTCGAGCTGGGGAACGGGATGCGGTACGGGCATGTTGACCCGGGGAGGAAATCCGGGGTCGTCCTCGTACACCAGGACCGTCGGGCTCGTGGCTGTCTGTTGCTGCACCGTCATGGTGGCTCCCTGAGAGGGGAGAGGCTGCAGATGATGGAAGGTGACGGGGCACCTTTGACAGGAGCCCGTCGTGTTCAGTACGAGGCCGCGGCAGCCCGGCGTCAATTCGAACAAGGCGGGTGGGTCCCCCGGTCCGGTGGGCCCCGTCGGCGCGACAGGGCTGTTGTCCCCGCCTCCTGGAGGGTCCGCGCCGCCACAGGACCGGGCGAACGACGTGACGGCCGGACGAGTGACGCCGCCGGCATGAGCCGCGCACCGCCACCAGGTGAGCGAAGGCCCTCAGCCGCTCCCGGCATCCACGGCGCGAGCGCGCTCGCCCGGCAGATCAAGGACGTTCACGGCGACGCCTGGCACACCACCGCCCTGCGGGCGGCCCTGTTCGCGCCGGCCGCGCTGATCACCGGCGTGGTCGTGCCGGCCCGGCCCGCGCTCGGCACGCCCGGCCGCCCGCAGGGCCGTGTGGACCAGGTCGGTCGCCTGGCCGGGCGTCTCGCTCGGCGTCAGCACACCCGCCCGGCCGGCGCCGGCTCACCGCAGCGGCCCACCGCCGGATCGAGCCGATCGACGGCATGAGCCCGACGGACCTGGAGCGCCGCGCCCGGTTCGCGGAGACGACGAGTGATGGACGTGTCCGGGACCGGGTCGTGGCCGCGCTGCGCGCAGCCGTCAAGCAACGCGAACGCCTCGCCCGGGAGAGCCGGGCCCTGCGCGAGGCCGTCGCCTCATCGGCAGGCCTGTTCGCTCCCCGGGCGGCATCGCCACCCCGGAAGACCTGTGGCGGGTTGGCACCGACGGCGTGGACGCCACCGGCGGTACGGCGTGTCCCCCCGTACCGCCTCCCAGGCTCCGCACCGAGCCGCACCTGCGCGCGCGTCTCCGCATCACCGTTGCGGTGCTAATCGGCAAGCGCTTCCTCTTCGGCCCCGTCACCGCGCCGCCTGACCACGGGGACGGGCTCGGTCATCGCGCGCCGGATGGCGCGGCGCTGGGCTGCCGTCGTGGCCCCCCAGATGCCGTCGTCCTCTCCGTGATCGAGCGCCCAGGTACGGCACGCGATGATGACCGGGCAGCGGCGGCATATCGCCCGGGCCAGGGCGGCTTCCGTGCCGGGAGCCGCCAGGTCGGAGAGAGGGAAGAAGATGTCGGGATCCTCTCCGACGCATGATGCTTGATCGCGCCAGTCGGAAGCTGCCGGTTGCCCACTGGACGAACAGGTCATGACGCACCTCTTCATGGCCGCGTGCGGCCAAGCGGAACGGCTGCGGCACGTCACTCTGCGCGCCGCAGTCCCGGCAGAGGTTCGTTGGATTTTATGCCTGTTCGCGGCATTCGCGGTAGGTCGCCGACGCGCCATTCGTGACGGGGCCGGGGGCAAGCCCCACGCCGTCCTCCCGCCCTCCTCAATCGAGGCCCTCGATTTTGTTCGGGCAAGTAATGACCGCAACCGCCCCTGGCATCCGATTCCCCTGCACTCCAGCAAGTCGCAAACCTTGCAGGAAGGGGCCGAACGAGAGCAGTGATGCGGCTCACATATGCACCAGGGAAGATAGGCCGAGTACTTTCCTGTTCGGACAAGTAATGGCGCGACAAGCCATCGCGTCCGTTGGACACCCCTTCCCCCAGGAAAGAGACGACGATGTCCAAGGCCTTCGAGCCGTACGAGCTGGGCGGCAAGCGCCTGGCCAACCGCCTGGTGATGGCGCCCATGACCCGTAGCCGTGCCTATGGCCCCGGTCAGAGCCCCACGCCGTTGACGGCCGACTACTACGCGCAGCGCGCCTCGGCCGGGCTGATCGTCACCGAGGGCGTCCAGCCCTCCAGGGTCGGCCAGGGCTATCCCGACACCCCCGGCATCCACACCGCCGGGCAGGTCGCCGCCTGGCATCATGTGACCGAAGCCGTGCACGCCCAGGGCGGTGTGATCTACCTGCAGATCATGCACACCGGGCGGGTCGGACACCCCGCACTGACGGGCCTGCAGCCCGTCGGCCCCTCCGGCGTCGCGGCCAAGGGGCAGGTGTACACCCACGAAGGCCCCCAGGACTTCGTCACCCCGCGCGAGCTGACCGACGCCGAGATCCGCGCCACCATCACCGACTACGCCACCGCCGCCCGCAACGCCGTCGAGGCCGGCTTCGACGGCGTCGAGCTGCACGGCGCCAACGGATACCTCGTCCACCAGTTCCTCGCCCCGAACAGCAATCAGCGCACCGACGCCTGGGGCGGCAGCCCCGAGAAGCGCATCCGGTTCGCCGTGGAGACCACCGAGGCCGTCGTCGAAGCCATCGGCGCGGACAAGGTCGGCTTCCGCCTCTCACCGGGCAACCCCTACAACGACATCGACGAGTCCGACACCGCCGACCTGGAGGCCACCTACACCGCGCTGGTCGAGGCCCTCGCCCCGCTGAACCTCGCCTACCTGCACCAGCTCGAGGCGCCCGGCGTACGCGACCTGATGCTCCGGCTGCGCAAGGCGTGGCCCACGACCTTCATCCTCAACCCCTTCACCGGGCGGGAACCCACCGGGCCGGCCGACCTGGAACTCGTCGAGAACGGCACCGCCGACCTGCTGGCCTTCGGGGCTCTCTTCCTCGCCAACCCCGACCTGCCCGCCCGCCTGGCCCAGGGCGGACCGTTCAACACCCCCGACCCGGCCACCTTCTACGGCGGCGGTGAGAAGGGCTTCACCGACTACCCCGCGCTGCGGGGGGCCCACGCCTGACGGGTGTGCGGACGACCCGGACCCGCCGGGCCTGCCGCACCTGAGCAGGACATACCCTGCCCGCAGGACGCGGACCCGAGGGCCCGCACGCGGCGGCCGGCGCCGGCACCGGCCGCCGCGTGCGGTGCCGGCAAGGACGGCCGCACGGGAGAAAGCAGAAGGAAACACCATGGAATCCGAGGCAACGCCCCAGGCCCCCGAGACAGGGGAACTCCCTGAGGCCGCACGCCGTGGACCGATCAGCCATGCGATCTTCCGGGTGGCCCGCCTGCACCGCACGCTCGCCGGGCAACTGCTGCGCGAGGTCGGTCTGCACCCCGCCCAGGAGCTGGTCATGATGCAGCTGTGGGAGCGCGGCCGGATGCGCCAGACCGACCTGGCCCGGCATGTCGGTGCCGACGCCGCCACCATGACCCGGACCATCCAGCGCCTGGAGAAGGCCGGCTTCGTGCGCCGTGTGCGCTCCACCAGCGACAAGCGTTCCGTCCTGGTCGAACCCACCGCCGCAAGCCAGGCACTGCGCCGACAGGTCGAGGACCTCTGGGCCCGCCTCGAGGACTACGCCGCCGGCGACCTCACCCCCGCCGAACGCGGCGAGACCCTCACCGCCCTCGAACGCGTCGAGACCAACCTCGCTGCCCATGTCGGCGACCCCGAACCGGCTTCGCGCCCCGACGCCTGACCGGCGATCGGCGGACGGCCACGCACCCGCCGGTCCGGACCGGAAGCCGACCCGGCAACCGGTGGGCACCGCGCCCTGTGGACGACTGCCCGTCCGCGGTGTCTGATCTCGCCGCTCACCGCCCTACCGCACGAACCGATCCGCGAACCAGGCCGGTCCCGACCTCGCACCCCCCTCGCGCTTCAGCCGCTTGACGTGGCGGCAGACGCCCTGCCTCCTACTCCGGCCCGGCAGGCCACCCCATTCCGACTGTGTACGACGGCTGCTGATGTAGCGTCAGCGCGCATGAACAGATTCCTGTGTGGGACGAACCACCGGTGGGCCGGGGCGGTCGGCGCGGTGCTGGCCCTGCTGCTCTCGGCGGTCACCCTGTCCGTGGCGCATCCGGCGGCAGCCGCCTCCGTCCTGGCCCCGATCGACACCGGCGGGTTCAAGATGCGGGCGGGGGACTTCACGAACCGCGGCGCCGCGATCCAGCAGATCGAGGCATCGGGAAGCGTCTCGGTGCGCACCTCCCCCGACCAGATACTCGCCGACGGAGGCCACGCCGGGCGGGCGGCACTGTGCCACAACACCAACCTCGACGGCTCACTGCAGTACGACGGCTTCTGCTGGGACCAGGCCGACGACACCTCCGCCGTCTGGACGCCCCAGGGACTGACCGGTTCGCACGACGCCCAGCCGAGCGGCACCTGGAACGGCCACTACCTCTACATCGCCTCCTGGCACTACACCGACAACGACTACGCGCGGATCACCATCGCGGAGTCGACCGGCACGTCGGTCACCTACCAGCACGTGCTGCTGGTCGACCCGTACTCCACCGGCGACGGCTCCACGTTCCGCCCGGTGGGCGGGGCCGGCGACCGGTCCGGGGCGGACGTGCTGAGCGGCCATGCGGACGGTGTCACCTGGTACGGCAACAAGCTCTTCGTCGCCACCGGCCACCAGATACAGGTCTACGACCTGCGGCACCTGTGGAAGATGAGCGACACCTCCACCGACCAGGTCGGCGTCCTGGGCAACGGCAAGTCCTCGGCCCGCTACCACAACTGGGCGCTGCCCATGGTCGGCGTCTACTTCACCGGCAACACGGGTGATCCCTGTGACGCCACGCGGCCGTGCCTGACCTCGCTCAGCCTGGACCGGACGTCCTCACCGGACGCCCTGGTCACCTCGCAGATCGCCACCCAGGGCGGCGGACCGCTGATCCGCTGGCCGCTGAACGCGAGCACGGCGCTCCCGGACACCGACACCGCCAACGACTACACCGGGACGGTCACGGCGACCGGTGCCTACACCGTGCCGATCTGGAAGGTGCAGGGCGCCGCCACGGACGGCACCTACTACTACTTCAGCGGCGAGTGCCCCGAGACGGCGGGCACCACCGACTCCGACGTGCCGTACTGCATCCACCGCGCGCTGCCGGGCGCCGCGCCGCACGTCCTCACCCATGCCCCGCCGCTGACCCAGAACCTCTCCTACGCCCCGTCGTCCGGGCGCCTGTGGGGGCTCAACGAGCGGCAGAACACCACCACCGGTAAGCGGGTGGTCTTCTCCCTGGTGCCGTCCGCCTGAGCCCGGACGCGGCCAGGAGCCCGACTGGTCCGCCGCATGGCCGACTCCTCGCCCGCGACGATGCGCACCGGCCCGCCCCGTCCGCGTACCCCGCGCGGGCCGGGCGCGGCCGTACGGACACATGCGAGCCGCCCGTGATGTTCCTAGGCTGAAGGTGCTCGGGGTGAGTAGGAAGGTGTGCCATGCCCCGAGCGATCTGGTCCGGCGCGATCTCCTTCGGCCTGGTCACGGTGCCGATCCAGGTGGTCAGCGCCACCGAGGACCACAGCATCCACTTCCACCAGTACCACGTGACCGACCAGGGGCGGGTCCGCTACCGCAAGGTGTGCGAGCTGGAGGACCGCGAGGTCTCCCAGGACGAGATCGGCAGGGGATACGAGCTGACCAGGACGCAGGTCATCCCGATCACCGACGAGGACCTCGGCAACCTGCCTCTGCCGACCGCCAGGGCGATCGAGATCGACGCGTTCGTCCCCCTGGAGTCGGTCGACCCGATCCGCATCGCCGACGGCTACTACCTCCAGCCCGCCGGCCAGGTCGCGGCCAAGCCGTACAAACTCCTGGTCAAGGCCCTGTCGCGGTCGTCGAAGGTGGCCGTCGCCAAGTACGCCTGGTCCGGCCGGGAGAGACTCGGCCTGCTGCGGGTGCGCGACGACGTCCTGGTCCTGCACGCCATGCGCTGGCCCGACGAGATCCGCGACCCCACCGAGCTGCTCCCGCCGCCGACCGAGGTGTCCGAGGCGGAGATCGAGGGCGCACTCGCGCTCATGGACACCATGACGGTGGACGAGCTGGAAGGCCCCGAGTTCCAGGACCGCTACACCGAGGCCGTCGCACAGCTCATCGAGGCGAAACGGGAGTCCAGGCCGCTGCCGGAGGTGCCCGAGCCGGAAGAGCCGGCCGCGGTACTGGATCTGATGGCCGCGCTGCGGGAATCGGTGTCGAAGGCGAAGGCATCCCGCGGTGACCACGCCGGCCCGGCCGAGGTGCACGAGCTGCCGCAGCCGAAGAAGGCCGCCGCGAAGAAACAGCCGGCCAAGAAGACCCCGGCGAAGAAGCCGGCCGCGAAGAAGACAGCGGGCCGCCGCCCGCGCAGCGCCTAGGCTCTGACGTTCGGACCAGGCCGTCCCCCCGTCGGACACGGTTCGCCCAGCCGCCGCCGCACCAGCGCCATCGGGAAGGGTTCCGGACCGCCTCGCCCGGGCCGGGCGAGGCACCGTCTGTCCGAACAGCCGGTCACGGTCCCGCACGGGACGCCGTCATGCGTGCGGTTCGGCTGCGCCGGGCGCCCCTGGCCCGTCGGTCGTCCTCACGGGAGGGCGGCGGGGCCGGCGCGCTGGGCGTGGAGCCGTGGATCTCCGTCGACCGGCGCCGATCGAGGCGGAGCAGAGGGTCCCACAGCCGGGGGACCGCAGGCAGCGCTCCCTACTTGCTGGGGCGCGACGAGGCATTCTCCGTCTTCTGCACGTGGGTGGTATCGGCGTCGACGGGGGCGCCGTCGGCGCCGGTCGGGCTGAGGTCCGGCACACGGGCGCCGTGCTCGTCGACCAGTGTCGAGTGGGGCTCACCGGGCTCGAAGGCGTGGCGTTCCCCCCACTGGCGCATGGTGAGCAGGACCGGGAAGAGGTCGCGGCCGGCGTCGGTGAGCACGTACTGCAGACGGCGGCCCGAGGGCGCGGTCTCCTGGGCGAGGACTCCATGGGCGATCAGCTTGCGCAGGCGGTCGGTGAGGATGTTGCGCGCGACGCCGGTCCGTCGCTGGAACTCGGTGAAGGACCGCGCACCGTCCATCGCGTCCCGGATGACCAGCAGGCTCCACCGGTCACCGACGAGGTCGAGCGTGCGGGCCACGGGGCAGTCGGGATCCGTCCAGGCGGGCTTCGGGGCGGCCGTGGAGGGGCGCGGCATGACACCTCCCGATGAGTTGCGAATCGAGACCATCATGCCCTACGGTCGAATCAGTTTCATTCTGCTACTTATTCGCCGCTCATTTCGTCGGGAGTGCGATGGACGTCTGGCAACGGTTACTCCTCGCGACCGTGTGCGGTGTCGCGGTAGCGAGCATCTACGCCGCACAAACGGTGCTGGGACCCATGGGGGACAGCCTCGGCGTGCCGGCCGAGCACGCCGGGTGGATCGTCTCGACGGGCCAGTTCGGCTATCTGGCCGGCCTGGTGCTGCTGGTGCCGCTCGGCGACGTCGTCTCCCACAGGCGTCGGCTCATCGCGGTCCACCTGGTGATCACCGCGGCGGGCCTGGCCCTGACGGCCGCGGCCCCCGCCGCGTGGACCGCCTTCGCGGGGCTCACACTGGCAGGGATGTTCGCGGTCGTGGTGCAGACCACGGTGGCCTACGCGGCGTCGGTCTCCCCGCCCGCTGAACGTGGGCGGACCATCGGAGTCGTCACCTCGGGCGTCGTCGTGGGCATCCTGGGCGCCCGGGTCGTCACCGGCGTGCTCGCACAAGCCTGGGGCTGGCGCAGCATGTACACCGTGCTCGCCGCGCTCGCGCTCGCACTCGCCGCTCTCGTCCTGCGCGCGCTGCCCCCCGAAGACACCTCCCGCCCATCTGCCGACTATCGCCAGGCCCTCGTCTCGCTCGGCGCACTGTTCGGGCAGCGACTCCTTCTCACACGCGGCCTCATCGCGTTCTTCCTGTTCGCGTCGTTCGGCACCCTGTGGAGCGGTCTGTCCCTGCCGCTGGCGGACGCACCATGGCACCTGAGTGAGAGCCGGATCGGCCTGTTCGGAGCCGCCGGACTCGCCGGCGCACTGGGTGCGGCGCGTGCGGGACGGTGGGCGGACACAGGACGAGCCGTCCCGATCAGCGGCTCCGCGCTGACGCTGCTGATCCTCTCCTGGGCCGCGACCGCGCAACTGCCCTGGTCGCTGTGGCTGCTCACCGTCGGCATCGTGGTGCTCGACTTCACGGTCCAGGTCGTACACGTGAGCAACCAGCACCTGCTCACCAGCGCGCATCCGGAACGCACCAGCAGCGTGATCGGCGGCTACATGGTCTTCTACTCCCTGGGATCCGCCCTCGGCGCAGCGGCCACCACCTCCGTCTTCACCTCTCACGGCTGGGCCGGCTCCAGTCTCCTCGGAGCCGGATTCGCGACCTGCGCGCTGATCGTGTGGGCTACCGACGCACGTCGGCGCTCGAAGACTTCGGACGTCGAACAGCCCGGCCGAGCGGCGGAGCGCTCCCGGGTCGCCTGAGAACGCTCCACCCGGCACCGACCCGGCCGGCGGCGGACAGCTCGCTGCCGGCCGGGCCCGCGGTGCCTACCGCTGTGGTGTCCGTTCCAGCTGTGGTCGGATCACTGTTGCCCGGCCCCGGTCATGCCGGTGTGAGCGGACATGTGACAGGTGCCTCCGCGGACCATGTCCAGGTGCATCGCCACGACCGGACGGGCGTTGCGTGCAGCGGCCACGACCTGGCTGTTCTTCCCCGTTTTGATCTCCTGGTCGATCAACGCGAGCGTCTGGCGGTGTCCGGCTTCCTGAACTCGGAGCCAGGCCGTGTCGTAGGCCGACGTTCCGGCTTTGGCCTGTACGGCGGCCAGGTCCTTCTGCTGCTGCGCGGACGGGGAGGCGGGCAGCCGCACGTTCAGCTTGCCGGCCAGGGTCTTCACATCCGCGTCCAGCTTGGTGTGGTCACGTACCAGTACGGCGCCGACCTGCTTGACGCACTCGCTGCGGGCATGCCTGCCGGCGTCCTGTCCCGCCGCGATCTCGGCGAGGTTCCCCTGGTGCACCTGCACCAGGAACGTCGCGTCCTGGCCGGCGAGCTGCTGGGCGAATGCGTGGGGTGCGGCCGTACCGCACAGTGCTACCGCCGCGAGCGCGGCGGCCACCGATCGTTTGCGCATTGGTCTTGCTCCCTTCGCGTCGGCTCGGCACAGGTGCGCCGCTCCGGCGATCGGAACAGGGCGCGCGATGGAGCGCCCCCATGGATCTGTACCGGGAAGCCGCCCGTCCTTACCGGATCGGCCCGCACTTCACCCGAGTGGCCCACATGGAACAGCCCCGAGGTGTACACGGATGTACGCTGCACGCTTCGGTCGCCCCGAGGAGCTCCACCGCCGTTCCCGCACTACGCCCGGACCAGCCTGCGATGACGCGGTGATCGCCACCGACCACCCGGACGCCCCGGCACCCACCTCCTCCACAGGTCGATCGGCCGCCCCGTGCTCCGCGCTCCTCCTCACCGCCGCGCAGCCCGGACCGGCGTCGTCCGTCCGCACGCCTGCCCGTCATGCCACTGCGCCCCCGGACACGCACTTGACCACCGCGCATCCGCTTCACCAGCCTCCGGGACCGCACAAGCCACGAAGTCGCGGGTTCGAGGCCGCGCGCCGACCGGTTACCGGCCGGCGCGGACGGCTTGGACGCCGGTGCCGGCGCACGCCTTCGGCGTCAGGGTGGGCAGGCACCGGGCGCTCGGGTGGGTGGGGGAGGGCCGGGCCGCGTGGATGGCGTGGACGGTGGCCCAGGAGTGTCCGAAGCGAGCCTGGTGTCTCAGGTGCCGTCGGTCCCCGGCGCGCCGTATCGGGCGATCATGGTCAGCACCGCTTGGTCGACCGCGTTGGTGATGGCGGCGTCGTCGGGCTCCCAGTGTGCGAGCAGCATCCGCGGCCAGAACACGTAGTTGGAGATCATCCCGAGGAATTGGGTCGCCGCCGTCTCCGGATCGTCGAGCCGGGCTGTACCAGCGGCGTTCTCCGCGGCCAGGTAGCGGCGGACCGACTCGAAGTAGGGCATCTTGCCGAGCCTGAACTGGGTCTCGCCGAGCTCGGGGAAGCGTGGTACCTCGGCGATGACGATGCGGAAGAGGGCGGCCATGCCGGGCTGGGTCAGAAGGGCCACGTATCGGCGTCCGATGGTCTCAAGCCCTGCGCGGAGGTTCCCCGGCTCGGGGAGGGGCGCCTCCTCGTCGTCGACCTTCCAGTATTCGGTGACGATCGCCTCGAACAGGGCCGCCTTGGTGGTGAACTGCTTGAACAGAGTCGCCCTCGACACCCCGGCCGCCTCGGCGATGCGGGCCAGCGAGGTGCCGTCGTAACCGGAGTCGAGGAACAGCTTCGTCGCTGCCTCGACGATGGACGTCCGCTTCTGCGCTGCCACGCGCCGGTGGTATTCCGAAGGCTGTGCCGTCATGCCCTCCAGTATGCCCCTCACTGCGAGGTGAGTCACTTGACTCACTCCTGATCCTGCTCCTACCTTGAGAGCGGAGGTGAGTCACTCGGCTCACCATTATGTGCGCCTGGAAGGATGCACCATGGGACGCTTCGAGGGCCAGACCGTCATCGTCACCGGCGGCAGCGGGGGGATGGGCAGCAGCCATGTGCGGGGCTACCACGCCGAGGGGGCGAACGTCGTCATCGCCGGCCGCGACGACGACGCCGGCCGTGCTCTCGCCGCTCAGCTCGGCCATCGGGCTCTGTCCGTGCGCCTGGATGTCGCCAGCGAGGACGACTGGGCGGCACTGATGCGAGAAGTCGAAGGCCACTTCGGGCCGGTCACCATCCTGGTGAACAACGCGGGAGTCCAGAACCCGGCCGCCCCTATCGAGCACACCGAACTCCGCACCTGGGAGCACACCTTCAGCGTCAACGTCACCGGCCAGTTTCTCGGCATCAGGGCCGTGGCTCCGTCGATGCGCAAGGGCGGTGGCGGAACCATCGTCAACATCGCCTCGACCATGGCCCACGTCGGCACGGCCTTCTACGCCCCCTACACCGCCAGCAAGTGGGCCGTGCGCGGGCTGACCAAGACGGCCGCGCTGGAGCTGGGGCGGGACAACATCCGGGTCAACTCCATCCACCCCGGCGTCGTCTCCACACCGCTGATCAACGAACCCACCGTCGCAGGCCAGCCGGCCATCGCCGACTTCTACTCGCCCGATCCCTTCGCCATCCCCCGCCTCGCCGAACCCTCTGACATCACCCGCCTGTTGCTCTTCATCACCTCCCAGGACGCGTCTTTCGCCACGGGCTCGGAATTCGTCCTGGACGGGGGCCTGCTGCTCGGCCCTGCACTCAAACCCGAACCCGACATAGCGGCTTGAGCCGGCAGTGCAGTACGGAGCGTGCAGTCGGGGGCGCCCATCTTGTCAAAGGCCAAGCCATCTTGCCTTGCGATGATGACGGGCTGTGGCAGTTGTGATCACGGCGTCGGAGCCGTGTCCCGGACAGCCCATTCACCGGGCTGAGCCGGCGCTGCTTCGGCAGGCCGGTGGCCGCGCTGCGACAGCAGGACGCGGATGGCGGGGCCGTCCCTTTGGTTCCGGAAGCGCCCGCCCTACTGCGCCCCGGCCAACTCGGCGGGAGGCAACCCTCCCTCCGCGGCGCGGGTCAGCGCTGCGATCCGGATTCCACCGCCGACAACCCCTCCGGTGCCGTGCCCTCGGTGACACTCAGGTCCTGCCCCGTACTTCGCCGCCAAAGCCGCGATCCCTTCGGACGCCAAGGTGACCGAGGTCGCCGCAGCCGTCGCGCGACTGGTCGCGACGAGGCATGGCACCCGGCCGCTGCGCACCCACATAGACCCCGCAGGCAGCTCCCTGTAACGCCCCGCTGAGAAAAGGAACAACCAGCCATGCCTTTCGCGAACTTCAAGGTCCCCGAGAAAACCCTCACCCCGAAGCAGAAGGAGGAGATCGTCAAGCGCACCACCGAGCTGTACGTCGAGCTCTACGGCGAGCGCGCCCGCGCCAACACCATGGTGCTGGTCGAAGAGGTCGCCGACGGCGGCTGGGGCATCTCCGGCAGTGTGCTGACCCTCGCCATGCTCGGCGAGGCGACACCGACCGACACCAGCGGCGCCTGACCACCCCGGCCGTCATTCGGCCAGGACGGCACTTCGAAACCGAGGGCCCCCGGGTGGAGCGTCCGCCCACACGGACTCGTTCATCCGGGGGCCGATGAGATCGGCGAAGCCCCTGCACGGCAGAGGTCGCCCCCAGGTGGGGCCGCTTGTCCATGTCGTGCACGGCTGGAGCAGGTGCAGCGGGAGCATGGATGTCTCGGCGTGCTCCTTGTCGGGGCCGGTCAGGGCTCCGCCCTCGCCGTAGTGCAGCACGGTGTTCGCACTGTTCCAGGTCTCCACCGCCTGGAGCCCGCCGTGGATCTCGCGGCGCAGGCCGGGGCTGGCAAGGCCTTGGGCTCTGCGGGGCCCCTCCCGTCCTCGTCCGGCGGCAGCAGGAACAGGCGTCGGCATCGCAGGGAGTCGCCCAGCCGTGGCGGCGGGGTCGGCTGGCGCGCCGCGCACATGGTCTCTCCCGGCGCTGAGCGGCCCGCCGAAGCCTCAACCGGATAGTTCATCCGCATGTGTGCTACCGTCCGGGACTAAGCGGATGAACTATCCGATTGGCTGCCCGGGGTGGAGGAGCGCATGAAGAAGACAGCAGTGGTCACGGCCGGAACAGGGGGCATCGGACTGGAGACGGCACTGGGGCTGGCCGTCGCCGGGTTCGCGGTCACAGTGATCGGGCGCGACGCCGAACGGGGAGCCAAGGCCGTCGAGCGGATCAACGCGACGGGCCCGGTGCACCCGGCCCGCTTCCTGTCCGCGGACCTCGCCTCGCTCGACCAGGTGCGTGCGCTCGCCCGTAGGATCGCGGCCGACCACGCCGCCTCGGGGGAACCGCTGACGGTGCTGGTCAACAACGTCGGAGCGATGTTCGCCGAGCGCCAGACCCGCGGCGGTGTCGAGGCGTCGTTCGTCGTCAACCACCTCTCGCCCTACCTGCTGACCGAACTGCTGCTGCCCACGCTCACGGCCGGTGCGCCGAGCAGGATCGTGAACGTGACGTCGGGCGCAGTCGCCCTGGCCAAGCGAGTGTTCGACGCCATCGAGCCGCCGGGCGGCTACTACGGCTTCCACTGGTACGGTCGCGCCAAGCTCGCCAACCTGGCCTACACCCTGGACCTGGCGGCCCGGCTGGACGGCACGGGTGTCTCGGTCTTCGCCGCCGATCCCGGAGGGGCCGCGACCGACATGACCAACGGCACCATGGCCGACCCGAAGATCGTCTCACCCGCCCTGCGGCTGCTGTGGCCCCTGGTGCGCCGCACGTTCGCACGCTCGACCTCGGGTCCGGCATCCGCGGCGGCCCGGTCCTCCATCATGGCCGCCACCGACGACACACTGACCGGCCGAACCGGCATCGTCATCGGCGCCCAGGGGCACCCGGTCGCCCCGCACCGGGCTGCGGCCGACCCCCGCGTCGCCGAAGCCGTACGCCGACTCAGCGAACGGCACGCACCGCTCGCCCCGGCCTGAGCGTCGTACGCACGGCGCGGCGCTGCCGGTACCGGGCGGGCGACGGAACTATCCGGATGAACCATCCGATTAACATGGGCTCATGACGACGCCTCTACGCAAGGACGCGGCCCGCAACTGGCAGCGGATCGTCTCCGTCGCCCGCGACCTGGTCGACGAGGGCACACCACTGCAGCTCAACGACGTCGCACGCCGGGCGGGACTCGGGGTCGGCACCGTCTACCGGCACTTCGCCACGCCCGAGGCGCTGCTGGAGACCGTCGCCGCCCCATGCCTGGAGGCCCTGGCCGCCCACGGCCGGCAGGCGCTGACCGATGCCGACCCCTGGCGCGGCCTGACGGGCTTCCTCTTCCGCATCGTCGAGGCGCAGGTCACCGACGCCGCCCTGCCCCCCGTGGCCGCCGCGGCCACGAACGCCGTGCCGCGCACCACGGAACTCAAGGAGTCACTCGCGTCGGCCGGCGCCACCCTGCTCGCCCGGGCCCGCGATGCCGGAGTGGTCCGCCCCGACCTCGCCGCCACCGACCTCGTCCCGCTCATGTGCGGCATCGCCCACGCCGTGAGCGTCCACGGCGGCACCCCCGCCGACCGGGTCGACACCGCGCACCGCTACCTCGCCGCCCTCCTCGAAGGCTTGCGCACGACACCACCGACTGCGTAAGCGAACGACGCGGGCGCTGCAACGGCGACCGGAACGCAACGGCCGACGGCGCCACTGCCACCCGCCCGGCCGTTCAGCTCCTGTCACCGTGGCACACGCCGCACCAACCGGAGAAATGCCTGACCAGCCAGGCGCTGACGAGCCCGAGGGCGGCGCCGGCTGCGACGTCGCTGGGATAGTGGGCGCCTGACTGCAGTCCTCTCACCCGGCACGTCTGGTGGTCATGGTCGACCATCGCCCCGGGGTACAGGGCGCACAGATGACAGTTGGTGCCGAGCGCGTCGACCAGCGCGGCACGCAGACCTGGCCCGCTCCCACCCCGACGCGATCGAATGCGTAGACCACGAGAAGCGGCTGAGGCGCCGGGTCGATCCGCCGGCCGGCGTGGGAGCGCTTGGCGCCGGTGGCGTTCGTGTCCGCGGACACCAACGGTTCATTGGTATGCATCGGGTTGAACTGCACATCGGCACGGTGCCTTGAGCGAGCCCCGTGTCAATGCCGGCCTGCTGCCCTTTCATTCAGGTCATTCCTCACGCCGGGTCCCGAGGGAGCGGGAATGGAACATGCGTTGGGCAGGCTGAAGTACCGATGGCTCGTTATCACCGTTGTTACGCCTTGCGCACTGTGCAAGCGTGATCAGGACCAAGTCGCCCATCAGGTCCATGGGGGAGATCATGCACAAACGTCGCGTCATTGCGTCCTTCGGTGTGGCCGTAGGAATCGCGCTCGGCACTCTGGCCGGAGCGGCCACTGAAGCGTCTGCGGAATCGGCCCCCCAGAGCACCGCACACCCGGCGGCCTGCAGTCACATCACTTCGCGGGCCGGGGACACCTTCTCCCAGTACGCGGCGAGGTTTGGAATCAACGTCTACAAGCTGCTCTACGACAACAGTAGCTGGTTCCACGGAGGCCCCGACGACCTCGTTCCGCCGGGCAACTTTGTTTACATCTGCCCCTGAGTAGATGTCGTGCTGGCCACCTGGCCCGGCAACCGGTAGACGGTCGGGCCGGCTATGGGCCGGCGGGTCATCCCTTCGCCACGACTGTGTCGTCCGTGGCGATCCCGGCCGCGAACTCTCCGAGACCCGCCGCGGGTGTCCCGGCTTGTGCTAGCCGCACAGCCAGTCGGCCAGATCGTCTGGGCGTGCAGCTGGGGTCGACGGCGTGCGGCCGCGCGGCGACGTCGGGCAGGCCGGCGGCGAATGCCTCGGCCTCTTGACGTCCCCGGAGCCCGGCTCGGGGGCCGCACCGTCCAAAGACGCTGCGGCCCCTGCGTCATGTGGTGACCGGCTGTGGAATCTCCAGAACTTCGGCGATTCTCCGTGCGAGCGCCGCTACGCGCGGTGGCAGGTAGCTGTCCAGTGCGTCGACGTCGTCACACAGTCGGGGCGATGAGCGTCGTGACCCACTCGACCAGGGTGTGTGGGAGGTCGGGTGCGGCAGGACGGGGAACCGACACGGCTCCTGCGACGCTGAGTTGAGAGGGGCTCAGTCAATCGTTCGTTCAGGCGGGAAGTTCGGTGATGCTGAGGGCGAAGTTCACGTTCCCCACCCCGTGGTTGGCGAGGCCCACCGTGACCACGCCCGCTCCTTCCAGCCAGTGCGCCATTCTCAGGCCGCCGACGTCCAGCGGGCGCAGCCCGAGGCTCTCGATGAACGCCTTCACACTTGACTTGGCCTGCGCATGGTCGCCGGCGAGGAAGACGTCGGGCCGACCCCTCTCCAGGACATGGCGGAAGACGGTGTTGAACGCCTTTACCACGCTGGCGCCGGCCGGGGCGGCCGTGGCTACTTCCTGCGCGATCGAGGTCTCCTCGCGGTGGGCCAGCCCGTCGAACGTGGAATTGAAGGGGTTGCTGATGTCGACGATGACCTTGCCCGCGAGAGCGTCTCCGTACTGGGCGACGGCCGGCACGACACCGTTGTACAACAGCGCCACGATGACGATGTCCCCGGCCGGGACGGTGCCCCATTCTCCGGTCGTGGCGCCGTCGCCGAGAGCCTTTGCCAGGTCGGCGGCCTTGGACTGATCGCGGCCCATGACCTCGACGGTATTGCCGCCCGCTATCGCCCGCGCGCCGATGGTGCGGGCCATGTTTCCGGTGCCGATGATGCTGATACTGCTCATGAGATGTCCTGCCCTGGTTGTGGGTTGTTCGGTTCAGATGGCGGTGGTGCCGCCGTCTGCGACCAGTTCCATGCCGTTGACGTAGCTGGAGTCGTCGGAGGCGAGGAAGAGCGCGGCGGTGGCGATCTCGTCGGGGCTGCCCATCCGGCCGCGGGGGATGAGCGACTCGAACTGGCGCTTGGTGGCCTCGTCGAAGAGTTCTTCCTGCTTGGCGGTGGCGACCTGGCCAGGGGTCAGGACGTTGACGCGGATGCGGCGGTCCTTGAGCTCGTTGAGCCAGATGCGGGCCCAGGCCTGCTGGACGGCCTTGCTGCCGGCGTAGACGCTCCAGCCGGGGAAGGCGCCGAGGGAGGCGTTGGAGCCGGTCATGAGGATGGAGCCGCCGTCGTTGAAGAGCGGAAGGGCCTTCTGGACGGTGAACAGGGTGCCGCGGGCGTTGAGCCCGAACCAGGTGTCGAACTGGGCCTCGGTGATCTCGCCGAGCGGGGCGGGCTCACCCCCGCCGGCGCTGGCCCACAGCACGTCGATGCTGCCCTTCTCCCGCTTCACGGTGTCGTAGAGGCGGTCCAGGTCGTCCAGGTCGGCGGCGTCGCCCTGGACGCCGGTGACGTTGCGGCCGATCTGCTTCACGGCCTCGTCCAGGACATCCTGGCGGCGGCCGGTGATGAAGACGTGCGCTCCCTCGTCGACGAACAGCTTCGCGCCTGCCAGCGCCATGCCGGTGGTGCCGCCGGTGATGACCGCGACCTTGCCGTCGAGCTTTCCCATAGTCATTCCCTTGGGTCGGTGGTGCCGTGTGTACCTGGGACGACGATGTTATGTACACCGCCCTGTGTACGTACCGTACGGGGCGGGCGGCCGGGACGCAATCTATGTACACCGGTCGTTACCCTGCCGGGGTACCATGGACCCATGACGGAGTTGGAGAAGGGCCCCACGGGCCGCCGCCGCGGCCGGGGCGCCCGTGAGCGCATCCTCAGCGCGTCCCAGCAGCTGTTCCGCGAGCAGGGCATCAACCGCACCGGCATGGACCAGCTCTGCGCCGCGGCCGAGGTCTCGAAGCGCACGGCCTACCAGCACTTCACCAGCAAGGACGAACTCGTCGCCGAGTACCTGCGGCGGTTCGACCCCTCCGTTCTGCCCGGCGTGTTCGACCGCACCGACCTCACGCCCCGCGAACGCCTCCTCGCCGCCTTCGACATCCCCCCCACCACCCCCCTGTGTCCCTACATCGCCGCCGCCGTCGAACTGAACGACCCCCAGCACCCCGCATCCCAGTACGCACGCGACTACAAGAAGGCCGTCGCCGCGCGGCTCGCCGACACCGCCCGCGAAGCCGGCGCCGCCGACCCTGAACAACTCGGCGAGCAGCTCGCGCTGCTCCTCGACGGCGCCGCGGCCCGCACCCGGGTCCTCGACGCCGACGCGTTCCCCACAGCCGCCGCCATCGCCGCCGTCCTCATCGACAACGCCATCCCCGCCACAGCCGGCGATGACCGGCGACGAGAGGAAGTGCCGAGCTGACTCGGCACTTTGCGACCGGGCCGCACGCGCTGCCGGTCGCGCAGCCGTACCCGCTGGTACGCGACACCAGCCGCCCGGCAGCCAGTCGCGCCTCGTCGTCGTGACAGGGGAGTGGTCGAGCCGTCAGGGAACCCGGCCCCGGGCGAGGGCGACTGGTCGATCTTGGTTGACCCCACCCCGTTCCCCCGTTTCTCGGCGCTGACCTACAACGGTCACCGCATGCACTACGACCGCGCGTACGCGCGGGAGGTCGAGGGCTACGCAGGCCTCGTCACGCACGGACCGCACGGACCGCTTCAGGTGAAGGTGATGGCGGAGGCGGCCCGTGCTCGCGGTGCCCCGGGGGCCGCTGACGATCGACTACCGGCTCCTGTCACCCAGCTTGACCACCAAGCCTGGTCGGGCGGGCGGCGGGGCCGACGGCTGGGACGTGAGCACGCGGGACCTCACCGGTCGCGCCACGACGCAGGGGCGGGTCGCCCGGCATAGGACGCCACACCTCCACGACCCCGTCGGGCGTGGAGGGCGATGTGCAGCGGTCCTTGGTGACACCGGCATCCAGGGTGGCGCAGTGGTCGCGGATCAAGTCGGCGCCGACCCGCTTGACGCAGGCGGTGGTCGCCGCGCTCCGGGCTTGCCGACTGCTGGTGATCTTGCCCAGGTTTCCCTGATGGGCCGCGGTCGGGAACTGCCTGTCGAGCGCGGAGACGATTCCTCAACCCGGCGCCGTTCAGGCGGCGGGCCGCGCCGGCCGCGCGGACGGCGCCCTGGCGCACCGGCGCCGGCCCGGACGTAGTCACCGGCCCTGGGGTCAGCGGCGGTAGCAGTAGGAGTCGGAGGAGGCGTCGCCACCTTGCAGGCGTGTCTGGTGCACGCGCAGGCCGGCGAAGTCCTCGCCGTGGGGGAAGAAGCGGGCGTCCACCGACAGCCCGCCGCGTGAGGTATCGGCGTCCAGCTTGACCATCCACGGTTCGATGCCCGCGGGATAGAACTGCTCGTCCCAGGCGGCGTAGAGAGAGTTCGTCAGGTAGACGCGCTGCCCGTCGCGGCTGACCTCGACCATCTGGGCCCCGCCCGTCAGCGGCACGGCGGGCGCTGCGGGGTGCGGCCGGCGGGCGGTGATGCCGCCGAGCCGCACGGCCGCGGTCCGCCGGGGGTGCCGCGGGTCGCTCACGTCGTACTGGATGAGGTCGCCGGTGCCCCACGCAGAGACGTACAGCCACCGGTCGTCCACCGAGAGGTCGATGTCGGTGATCAGCGGGGGCACGGCACCGAACGGCTTGAGCGCCGGGGGCAGGTCCTCGGCCGGGGCGGGCTCGGCCGGGAGGGTGATCACCTTGGTGACGTGGAAGTCCTCGCCGTCGCGGTGCCACCGCCACACCGAGGCCGACAGGTCTTCGACGTCGACCACGGTGTTGGTGAACCCCCAGGTGGCCTCGGGGTCGTGCGCGGGACGCAGTTCCAGCACCATCTGGTGGGTGTCGCCCAGGTCGACCTGCTGCAGGTGCCGGCCGGTGTCGAGTTCCCAGAAGTGCAGGCAGTGGCCGTAACGGCGTCCCAGCAGCAGGTCAGGGACGAGACCGTCCTCGATCATGGAAGGGGTTCCCCACTCGCTGGTCACTGCGATGTTCTGGGTCAGATGCCACCAGACGTCATAGGCGAGATGCTGCGGCCCGCGCTCGCTCTCCCAACCGCGCAGCACCTCGAAGCTCTCGTGGTCCAGCAGCGCCACGCCGCCGGGCCCGTCCGCGCCGTCCGCGCCGCCCAGGCACGACAGGAAGACGCCGTCGGGACCGCAGTGCAGGGTGTGGGGGCGCGAGTACCCGGCCCGGGCGGCCAGTTCACCTGGCTCGACCGTCTTGACCAGGCGGGGGCGGGCCGGATCGGGGACGGTGTCAAAGACGTGCAGCCTGGAGGAGCGCAGTCCGGGGACGATGAGATAGCGGCGCGCGGCGTGGTGGTGACCGGCATGGGCCAGCGCGCTCGAGCAGGCGTTCCAGCCGAAGTGGTGCAGTTCGTTGCCCACGCCGGGCACCTCGGCGTGGGCGATCACGCGGCCATACGCCGCTGAGCCGGGGTCGGTGCCGACGGTGAACAGCCCGTCCGGGCGCGCTCCGGCCGGGTCGAACCCGACGACGTAGGCGAGTCCCTCCCCGGGCGCGGCGGCGGCGTCCGCCGGGGTGCGGTACAGGGTCGGATCCTGGTGGCCGTCGTGGTCGTGCGGGTGTTCGGTCGTCGTCATCGGGTGTTCCCACTCGGCGAACACAGGGCCCGGGACCGGGTGGGCCCCCGTCAAGGACGGGCCGGGCCTCTCGTCCGCCGTCGACGTGCGGTGAAGGACGGATATGCGACTGCTTCCGAGCCTTTCACAGTCCCCGGGGCCCTGCCACGGCGCCCGGCCTGTGCTGCCGTGTCCCGCGTCGTGAGGCCGTCTCGGCCCGTGTCCCCGGCCGTCGGGTAGTCCCCGCCGTGCCGGGTGGAGTCGCCCGGCCCTTCTCCGTGGAGGGCACCATGCCGTGCCACCGCCCGGCCCGCTGGATTCCCGCTGCCGGCCGCTCCCCTTTGGGCCTGGGTGCCCGAGGTCGCCGGCCCGGTGCCGTGCCGTTGGCCGCCGCCTTTGCCTCATTCTTCGCCCTGAGTTCTCACCGGGCCGTCCCGTCTGCCTGCGCCGCCCGTACCGCCGCGCGTCTGCGCCGGGCCGCGGCAGCCGGCCGCCGTCGCCCCGGCCCCGCTCGCACTATCGGCCACCGGCCACATGCCGCTGCGGGTCGGCCGCCACGTCGCCCGCGCGCCCGCGCTGGCCCCCGTCCCTCACGCCTCGGGGCCGACTGCCCATCCGGCTCCCGTGCCTCCGGTCTGACCACCGTCGCCGGCGTGGTATCGCCCGGCGGTGTACATCAGCGACGTGCAGTACGACGCCCCGGCCCGCGACGACCGTTCCAACCGTTCCCTGAACGCTGCGTGGGTGGAGATCATCCACGACTCGCGGCGGGCGGTGCGCTTGGACGGCTGGACCCTCGCGGACGAGGACCGCCACTCCTACCCCTTCGACCACTACCGGCTGAGCAGCCGCGCCACGGTCCGCGTCCACACCGGCATCGGCCGTGACAGCCGGACGAACGTGTACCAGGACCGGCGGGCGTACGTGTGGGACACCACTCCGACTCCGCTATCCTGCGCAACCACCGCGACCGGCTCGTCGACGAGGTCCCCTGGGGCTACGACCGAGACCACCGCGGCAACGACGACGGCGGTGACGGCTGGCGACGGTTGCTCAACCGAACCAGGCCCCGGCTCATCAGGCGCTATGCGCTTTCTACCAGATTTCGCAAGCCGGCCTGTCGGCGACAGGCTCCCTCACGATGATTCCGGCTGTGTGTCGATCAAGGTGTGGAGGATGGCGATACGGCCGTTCTCCACGATCGAAATATCCAGGCCCCGGACGACGGGCTCCTCCCCCTCCGGCCCGAACTGCCATGCCAACACCGCGAGGTTGTGACTCACCTGAACGTCGCCCGCAGTTTTGAATACGAAACCAGGAGATTCGGCGAGGATTTTCTGCGCTTTCTCGTTCAGCGCGTCCCAGCCCGTGACCACTTCGTCGGGGTCATAAAATTTGATGTTTTCGTCGTACGTTTCCCTGATGGCTTCCATGCGTGCCTCGGAGTCACGCTGACCGAACACCTCCAGCAGGTTCCGATATGCCAGCTCTTTCATCTTCTCAGTCACTTCTTCTCCCTTGCCGTAACAAAAGGCCGTTTCGGTCGCCGTATGGCGCTTCGTGTAAGTGAGGGATCATGATGTGCGCGGGGTCACGCTCACCGCCTTCGGCACGCCTTGCGTCAACGCGGCACAGCTGGTGAGGACCTGTTTCAGTGGTCAACAACGCCGTCGCAACCATGCTGCACGCCCGCGCCGTCCCACGCACCACAGATCAAGGCAACGACCCCACACATCAAGACCGACCCACTGTGACACCCGCAGGATCCGATGCGGTGACACCTCGGCGGCCTGCGTCGGCAGCCATGCCGGCGGTCGCGACGTGTCCACGGTGAGCCCCTGCGGTACCGGGCTCAGGCTCTCGGCAAGGTCGCCGGATGTCGAGGTCTTCCGTCCTCCGGTACGAATGAGGAAGGCGCCGCCCGGCAGGTGTGCCCTGGCGACGCCCTCGCGGCTGTTGCAGTGCTACCGCGACATGGCGCGGAGACGAACCACGACCCACGCCGCTTCAGCAGTGTGCCCACCGTACGCCGCACGGTGATGGCAACGGGTGCCCCGAGGGGGCACACCGACCGCCACCGCGCCGTTGCGGAACGGTGCTCACCGGCCCACGAGGGCTATCGGAGCCTGCCCATCCCGGTACACCGCCCGTACAGGGACGGAGTGTCATCAACTCCGGTGGCGACCGACGCTGGCGGCTACCGTGGGGCAGCGGCGCTGTCCGCCTTGCGGGCCTCCCGCCGGTAGCTGCCCGGCGGAACGCCGAGCTCGCGCTTGAAGGCGAGCGCGAACGCGGCCTCGGAGCCGTAGCCGACGGCATCGGCGATGGTGGCGATCGTCTGGTCGGTGGCCGTCAACCGGTGTGCCCCCAGCTCGAGGCGCCACCGGGTGAGGTACTCGAGCGGACCCTGACCGACGACCGCCTTGAAACGTGCGGCCAGGGTCGAGCGGGACACATGGGCGACGTCTGCCAGCAGTCGCACGGTCCAGCGTCTTGCCGGATCGGCGTGAATGGCGTGCAGGGCGACGGAGACCACAGGGTCGCTCAGGCCCTGCAGCCAACCGGCTCGGCTCGGCTGCTGGTTGAGGTGGTAGCGGACGACATCGACGAGCAGGACTACCGCTAGATGCTCGGTGACCACACTGGAGGCGAGACCGCCGGTACGAGCTTCCCGGTCGATCCGGGTCAGCAGATGCGGCAGCATGGCCGCGCCCTCGGCATGGGCGGGCAGGTAGATCAGCGGCGGGAGAGCGTCGAGCAGCAGTTCGCGGGCGCGGCGGCCGAAGGTGAAGCTGCCGCCGACCAGTTGCGCGGTCACCGGCTCATCGAGAGGACCTGCCTCGGCGCTACTACCACCTGTCGCCCGGAACAGGGGCGAGGCCGGCTGCACGTCGGCATCCAGTGAGGTGGCGAGGACGAACTCCTGGGGACGGGTGAGGAGGAAGGAGTCGCCCGCACGCAAGGTGACCGGCTGCGGCAGTCCGGCGGTGTCGACGATGCACGACCCGGTGAGCACGGAGTTGAACTTCGCCCCCTCCGGGGCGGGCAAGCGCAAGGCCCAGTCCCCGTGGCCCGTCAGGGTGGATGCGCGCTCGGCGCGGACTTCGGCGAGCGCGAGCACTTCTTCGAGAGGATCCGAAGCGGATGGACGATCTATAGGCTTTGCACGACTCATTATGCTCCCGAGTCTAGCTCGCGACTCCTACTGTGTGAGCAGGAAACCTCAGAAGGAGTGGCTGTGGCTGACACCACCACCGACCGACCCGCCGACAACCGCGTCGCGCTACCGACCGGCGAACCGTCCCGGGGCCGCATCGCCGTCCTGACAGCCGACCAGGTCGAGGACGTCGAGTTCTTCTACCCCTACTACCGTTTCACCGAGGCCGGCTACGACGTCGACGTGATCACCCCCGGCGGCGGCGCTCTCACCGGCTACCGCGGCATGGGCATCCAGGAGACCGTCGCACTCGTCGATGTCGACCCGGCCGACTACGACATGCTCTACGTGCCCGGCGGTCTCGCCCCCACCGAGCTGCGCACTCTGCCCGCCGCGCTCGACTTCGTGCGCGCTTTCGCCGCGGCCGACAAGCCGGTGGGCCTGGTCTGCCACGGCCCGCAGATGCTCGTCTCCGCGGGACTGGCCAACGGCCGGCGGATGACCTCCTGGTACGAGGTACGCCCGGAGGTCGAGGACGCCGGCGGTATCTGGATCAACGAGCCGGTGGTGCAGGACGGTCCGTTCATCACGGCCCGCAAGCCCGGTGACCTGCCCGCAGAACTGCACACGATCATGCAGCGCCTCGAAGAGCGTCGTGCTCGGCAGACCGAGGACGAGCGCGAACCGGCGCGTTGAACATGACGAGATCGCGTTCTGCCGCGCACCGCGCGTGCGAAGGGCCGGCCAGGACACCTGCCTTTGGCCGGCCCAACGCTGGGCAGGCTCCGCCACCGCCCGACTCGGCGGTGAGGGGGGCGCGATCAGGCGGGGCGGACGTTCTCAGCCGCCGCCACCAGCGGTGAAGACCCTTGTCACCCCGTGCTAACGCCGAAGACCCGACGCTGCCCGCGCGGGGAGGAATCGACCGAACGAGAGGACTTCGTGGGCCCCGTGCCGTCGCCACCGCCTCGCCCAAAGGGCCGGCGATGGCGTCGTGGGGCGGGCCTACGCCGAGCACACGCAATGAGGACGACGATGGCAGCAGCGGATCACATGCTCACGGGTGTTTCCGACCGCACCCAGTTGATGAGCGTGCCGGACATCGATACGACATGGCGCACAGGGCCCGCAATGACACGCCGAGCGGACGCGGCACCGCGCAGCGCACCCCTCAGGGTCACGATCCGGGCAAGTGACATGCTGACCGCGGACGGCGCGCAGGCCTGGCTCGAAGCCGTAGCCGGTGTGCAGGTGGTCTCCTGGGCCGAGCGCCAGCACGCTCACGCCGCTGTCATCCTCGCGCACGAGGTGACCGTGCAGGTTCTCTCGTCGATCGACGAGGCATCCAAGTCCCCGGGCGGCGGCAGCCTGCCCGTCGTTCTCGTCACCGACACCCTCAACGAGCGCCAGCTGTTTGCCGCGGTTGACCGCGGAACCGTAGGAGTTCTGCTGCGCCCTGAAGTGACGTACCCCGACGTCGTCGACGCGGTCCGGCAGTGCCTGAACGGCGCGTCTGCCATGCCTGCCCCGATGGTGCGCTCTCTGATCGAGCGGCTTCAGTCCCTCCGGGCCAAGCCCCACCCTCAGACCTGGCCGTTCACACCTCGCGAGGTGGACGTCCTGAGGCACATGGCCGAGGGGATGAGCACCGCGGAAGTCGCGGATCGCCTCAACTATTCGGAACGCACCATCAAGAACATCCTGCACGAGATCGTTCTGCGCCTGAACCTGCGCAACCGCACCCATGCCGTGGCCTACGCCATCCGCAGCGGCGTGGTGTGACCCCCCAACGGTCACATGCGGACATGCACTGCTGCGCCGGCACGGCCGCCGGGGTCGGCCTTCCGCGCCGCCAGGCCCAAGGCGTCCCCGCTCGCCGCTGCCGGACGCGCCCTCCGCGCAGGCGAAAGTCCTTCTGCTGCCGTCAGTTGGTCGATGACATCCTGCTGCTGCGGATCATTCTCCATGACCAACCCGCACGCCCGTAGTTCCGCGCTGGCCCGTGCGGCGTGCTTTTGCCGGAGCCTGGAGCACCGAGAGCGACAAGCAAAAAAGGAGGATGTCATTCAGCCCTTCTGGGCGAACGAATACATGACTGTGTGCTTCTGCTTGTGCCGGGCAACCACCCCACGGGCGACCAACCCCTCGAGGCTGTTGCGGACCACCTGGTTGCTCGGAGAACGATCCGGATGTTTCTGCAGGCACTCCTGCCACACCTCCCTCGCCGCTCGCGGCTCGCTGTGCGCACTCAGGAGCTCCAGGAGGATCTCTTTGAGGAGAGGTTGTTGGCCTGCGCCTCTGCGTTCCCCGGCTTTGCGCGGCACATCCGGCTCGCCAGGCGGCGTCTCGGGTGACGCCTCCTGCGACGCCGGCGCGTCAGGCCCCGATGCCGGCGGGCCCATAGACTCCCGCTGCGAAGGCGCAGGCGTCGAGGGCGATGCCGTTGCCGCAGACCCCGTGAGGTTGATGATGTCCAGCAGCAGCACCTCTTCCTCCTGCAGCACCTCCAGGTGGCTCAGCAGCTCCGCCTGCCGACGACGGTTCTCCTCCAAATCGGCCACCGCTTGTTCGGTGTAGCGGCTCCTGAGCGTGACGGGATCGCGTTTGATAGCCATGGCCGTCCACTTCCTCGTGTGTGGATAGATGCTGGGTATGTTACTCAGAGCCCACGATTTCCCCGCCTAAAGGCCGCGGCTGTACTCGGGTCGGCCTCTACACCCCAGGCGGCGCACGCGGTACTCCCCGACAGCCTGCACTGCAAGCCGAGCCCACGTTTACGCCGACGGAAGCGGCCACAACACACGCACCAACGTCTGGGCCGCCGTCCCGGCAGGGCCGCTCGATCATACGTGTGAAACTCACTGTCACGGATCCGGAAGACCGGCCAGAAGTCCCAGACCGGCGCGGACTGGCTCGACGCACGTGGAAGCCCCGAGGCATCGTCGAGCGGCCGTACCGGTTCGATCCCGCAGGGCCTCGTCATCCAGCGTAATGCGCTGCCGGTTTGGATTTATCGAGCGAAGGGCAAGGTGAGTCGGCCGGATGGGCGCCCCGCTGCCGATGCCGTCGTCGCCGCATAGCCACTCCACCGGCTGGAGCGCTTGGCCCGGTCGCGCAGCGCAGAGGAGAGGTAAGGTACGGCATCCAAGGTGTTTGGCCAGGCAGGGTGAGGAGCAGATGACCACCAGGAGGTATCGATCGCCTCGCCGCGAGCAGGGGGCTGCAGACACACGGACGGCAATCCTGAATGCCGCACACGAGCTGTTCATCGCAGAGGGTTACTCGGCGGTGACGGTCGCGAACATCGCGGCGGCCGCAGAGGTGGCCTTGCAGACCGTCTACGCCAGCACTGGCGGGAAGGCGGACATCCTCAAAGATCTCCTCGCGCCCGCCATCAAGGATCCGAGTGTCGCAGAGACGATGCGGAGCATTTTCGAAACGGACGATCCGCGGGAGGTCATCAACATCACGGCCCGGGGGACCCGGCAGGTGCATGAACGGCATTGGCGTTCCCTGGCGGCGCTGGTGCCGCAGTGCCACGCCGAACCGGCCGCCGCAGCGGTGCTCGCCGCCGGCAACGCCGAATACATCAAGGAGCTCACGGCCGTCGTCGATCGTCTTGAGCAGATGAACGCACTCGCCCCCGGCGGCAATACCAGCAAGGCGGTCGACCTGCTGTGGTTCCACGTCGGCCAGGATGCCTGGTTCAGCCTGGTGGGCCACAGACATTGGAGCTTCGACGACGCCGAGGAGTGGCTCGCCGGGGCTGCAAGGCGGGCCTTGCTCGCAGCTCCGTGAGCAATCTCAGCCGGCGAGGGCGGCCAGGCGGTCGATCTGCCCGATGTCATCGGACCAGCAGCCGAGCATGACTTCGTCCACGCCGAGCTCGCGGTAGGCGTCGATGGCCTGTCGGATGCCGTCCTCGGTGGTGATCATCTCCATTGCGCTGAGCTCGGCGAACGCCGGCGCGAAGCCGTAGTAGCGCAGCATGTTCGCCCGCGCCTGATCCACGGTCGCCTCCGGTCCGAGAGCGACGTTGATCTGTCCGATCAGCAGCGGCTTGCCGATCCTCCCTGCCTCCTGCCACTGCCGGCGGACGAGCTGCAGCATCCCGCCGGCCTGCTCGGGCAGCGCGGCGCACAAAAGCCCCTCACCCCAGCGGGCGATGCGAGCGAGAGCGTTCGGCGTGAAGGCATCGAAGAGCAGCTGCGGCCCCCGGGCATCGAGCGGGCTTGGCCCCACGACCCCGGCGTCCGCCGTGACGGGAAGACCTGACCAAACCCGGCGCATCACCGCCAACTGTTCGTCCAAGCGCTGACCGCGACGGGAGAAGTCCGCGCCCACAGCGCGGAAATCTTCCTCACGGGCGCCGATGCCCACACCGAGAGTGAAGCGGCCGCCGGAGAGGCGGTCGAGCGTGGCGCACTGCTTGGCCAGCATCACAGGCTCCCGCACAGGAGCCAGCAGGATCTCCGACTGCAGCCGGATACGAGTAGTCACCGCCGCCATGGCCGCAAGCATCACCAGGGTCTCCGGATTGTCGTCAACGACCCGGTCGGGAAGCCCGATGCGGCGGTACGGACCCTGATCCGCGCGCTGCGCCCACGACAGCAACAACTCGTGATCGATGAAGGGCACTGCCAGGCCGAGGTCCACGCGATCAGCTCCCCACCGTGCCCGACAGGACCGTCAGAGCCGCCTGCGCCTGTTCGCGGATCATGGGCACGAACTGCGCCGACTCGGAGAGCCTGGCCAGGACCTGAGACACCTCCTCCGGCGTGCCCACGTCGAAGAAGCCCTCGGCCAGACACGCGGCCTCCATCGACGTGGCGATGACCTCCTGGGAGAGGGCAGCCCAGCTCTCGGGCGACACATGCTCGGAGAGAGCCGGGAACGCGTCCAGGCGCACCGACGGGCGCGGAGCGGCCTGTGAGAGCAGCGTGGTGGCACGGCGGTGAAGATCGCGGGTCAGTCGCGTCTCGGCGACGCCGACAACCTCCATACCGGAGCGGCGGGTCATGCAACACACCCTAATGGATAGAGGACACTTTACCCACACCTTCAGTGGCTCAGGGTTTGAACCTCATGGCGGCTCGGGTTTTGCAGACTGCTGGGAAGGCTTCGCGGTCACCTCCGCACGACTCTTGACGGACATGTATGTTCGCTGTCATACGCGTATCAGTTCCGCGACCCACTTTGGAACGGCAGTAAACGCGGTGGCATCCACAGGAAGGGGCTCCCCGGTCTGGAGCCGGCATCGGACGGCCACCGACGTGATGGGACGTCACCGATGCAGGGATCTGTTCGTGGACGCCAGCGCTGCCTGCACCCGGGCGGTGCGTACGGCTGCCGAGAGGGTGCCGATGTCGTAGGCCCCGTAATGGCGGCGGCCGTTGACGAAGAACGTCGGCGTCCCCGAGACACCGCTCAGGTCTGCGGACTGCACGTCCTCGGCAACGCGCTCGGAGCCCGCACGGTTGCGGAGGTCGTTGCGGAACGTGTCGCCGTCGAGCCCGATCTGTTCTGCGTAGACCAGTAGGTGCTTGACCTGCAGGGCACCTTGGTGCGTCAGCAGCATGTCGTGCATCTGCCAGTACTGGCCCTGCAGTGAGGCGGCTTCAGCCGCCTCGGCGGCCAGCTGCGCGTTGGGGTGTACATCCGACAGAGGAAGGTGTCGCCAGACGTAGCGCACCTCGTCGCCGAAGGAGGCGAGCAGTTCGCGCACCACTGGCTCCGCCAGGCCGCAGTAGGGGCATTCGAAGTCGCCGTATTCGACGAGCGTGACCGGCGCGTTGAGGGATCCGCGGATGTGGTCACGTCTGGCGTCCACCGGCTCACCGAGGTCGACGATGGTCTGCTCCTGGCCGAGCAGTGCGCGGGCTCGCCGTTGCGCGGGCAGCAGGGCCAGCAGCCGGGTGGCCAGCCACGTGAGAAGGAACGAGCAGAGGACGGCGGCCAGGATGCCGATTTTGGCGTCTTCGAGTTGAGCGCCGGTGAAGGCGAGGTCGGCGATGAGGAGCGATACGGTGAAGCCGACGCCCGCCAGGCTGCCACCGGCGGCGACGGCTCCCCAGCCGACCGGTGGGCGCAGACGCCCCCCGCTGGCGTGCACCGCGAGCCAGGCGGCGGAGGTGATTCCGAGTGGCTTGCCCGCTACATAGCCGAGCACGATACCCAGGGTCAGGGGCGAGGTGGCCGCGTCGGCGAGTTGGCCGGCGCTGATGGTGATGCCGGCGTTGGCCAGCGCGAACACTGGCACAATGACGAAGCTCGTCCAGGGATGGAACATCCGCTGGAGGCGTTCGTTGGGGGACATGGTCGAGGACAGTCCCCGGCGCAGGGTGCGTTCCAGTTCCGGTGTCGGCTGCTCGCGAAAGCGCCGGAAGAGGCCGCTGACGCTTTCCAGTGCCTGCCGGTCGGCCGAGCGCGCGTAGATCAGCAAGCCCATGATGAGGCCACTGACCACGGGGTCCACCCCAGACTGCAGGAGCGCTGCCCACAGCACCAGGGACAAGAGCGCGTAGACCGCCGAGATGCGCACGCCGGCCAGCCGCAAGGCCAGGAGGGCGGCGAGCACTGCGCATGCGACGGCCAGGGCGGGAAGCTGCAAGGTCCCGCTGTAGGCGACCGCGATCACCACGAGGGCGAGGAAGTCGTCGGCGACGGCGACTGTGAGCAGGAAGACGCGCAGGCGGCTGGGCAGCCGGTCGCCGAAGACGGCGAGGATGCCGAGCGCGAACGCTGTATCGGTGGACATGGCGGTGCCCCAGCCGTGCACGGAGGACTCGCCGGCGTTGACGGCGATGAAGAGGGCGACGGGGACGAGCATGCCGCTGAGCCCTGCGATCACCGGCAGGGCTAGCCGTCGGCGTTCGCGGAGCTCCCCCAGGTCGAACTCGCGTCGGGCTTCGAGGCCGACGACGAAGAAGAACAGGGCCATCAGCCCGCTGTTCACCCAGTCGCGCAGGTCCAGGGAGATGCCGGCCGGACCGAATCGCAGGGACACTCGAGTGTGCCACCAGGAGTCATACGTGCCTGGCGCCGTGTTCGCCCACACCAGCGCCGCGAGGGTAGCTGTCAACAGGGCGGCGGCGCTGCTGGTCTCGGTACGCATGAAGGTGCGCAGCGGGCTGCGGTTCTCGGCTCCGCAGGCAGTTTGCCCGGTCATCGGCGTGCTCATGGGCGACACGTTCACTCCTCACCATGCGGGTAAAGATCGTGGTGAGTGGGTTGACGGGTAATGTTCATGGCAGCCTTGCGAGTTGTCGGCCTCCGCACGAGTCAGTCCGTTCTGGGGCATGCATTTCTTGTTCTCCCACTTGTCATGACACTCGTGGTGCCCGGGCCCTACCGGCTGGGGCGAGGCCAACTGTTAGGTCTCCCGGCTCGTGGCCACTTCGCGGTCCGGCTTCAACCAGCGTGCCTGCCTTCGGTTGGCGATGCTCCTCAAGAATGGGCAGGTACCCCTCAGATCGGGACGACCGTACATGTCACCTCACGGTGGATCGCGCCCTGCCGGACCCCGGACCATCCGATGGGGCATGCCGGAGGAGTCCAGGTCAGGTGCAGCCTGGCCGACCAGCCGCTGAAGGTGGCGGTTGAGCTCCGTGATTTCGTCGTCGGGCTGTTGGTAACGGTGGGCGATGGACTTCATCGCCAGTTCGGTGACCGTCAACAAGGTGTTCGGTTCGGATGCCGGGCGCCAGCGTGTGACAGTGCGGATGAGTTCCGCTCGTAGCCGACCCATGTCATCCCGGAGGCTGTGGCGGTCCCCGCCTGCACTGCCCGTGCGGCGGCTTCGGCAGCCACGGCATAAGACCTGCCACGACGGCGCCGTGTAGCAGCCGGTGCCTTCCAGACCCGCACGGCGGTCCACCGGTGCAGCCGCATGTGCTCTTCCGCCCGGCCGACACATCGGCAACAAGGCACGGACGGCCAGTTCCAACGGCGGTTTCGTCGGGCAGATCTTCGGAAAACGGGGGGGAGTCAGGTTTGACCAATGTACTTGGTGACACACCTTCGAGGTAGCGCCGGCCCTCGAGGGTATGGGCCGCCGGCCCACTGCAACGGCGTTCGCGTAGCCGAGGACGCAACGTCCTCGGAGTGCGGCCCCCGCGTTGCAGCGTCACAGCGGAACTGGGCGTGCCCCGGCGCAGCATCCCAAGGATCTGTGCACCCCTCTGCTGGTCTGGGGATGCACGGCGGACAAAGCCGCCCGGAAGACCGGACGGACGGCGATGCTCAGTCGTCGGTGCGGAGCTTCTCCAGCACGAGATCGGTCATTTCCGCCAATAGCGTGATCTGCCCCGGAGTGAGGTGATCAAGGAACAGAGCTCGGACGTCCTCCACATGACGCGGGGCTGCGGCGGTGATCGCTTCGCGCCCCTCCCAGGTGACCGCGACGTAGGCCCCGCGTCGATCGTCAGTGCACTCTTCCCGCTCGACCAGCCCTCGCTTCGCCATACGGGCAACATGATGCGACAGCCGGCTCTTCTCCCATCCGAGGGTCCTGGCGAGTTCCACCATCCTCAGCCGGCCGTCGGGCACGCGCGTGAGCTCCGCCAGGACCGTGTAATCGGTGCCCGACAGACCGAACTCACTCTGCAGGGACCGGCCCGTGCGGTGTACCAGCACGTCGTGCATGCGCAGCAGGCCACGCCAGGCCCGCATCTCGGTTGCTGAGAGCCAACGCGGAGAATCACTCATCCCTCCACTTTACAAGGTCGACGTATCACGTATCAGTGCCCTTCAGGGCACCACTATCCCTGGGCTCCCGACTCGTCCGGCAGGGCATCCGTTTGGGTGCGCTCACCTACTCGCGGATTCGAAACCTGCCCTATGAGGCAGCTCGAAACCGGTCCGCCCGTCATGTTCATTCACACAGCGTGGCTGAAAACGCTCTGACTTCTCGGGGCCGAACGGGGTGAAAAGGGCCAGCTATGGCTGACAACCTGGCTATGGGAGTCGTTGACGATTGAAATAGTTCGCCTCAAGCGCCCCCGGTACGTCGCCCCATGTACGTTGCCTCAGGCATGGGTTGAACGCACCCCGCAGGCCCTGTGCGGTCGAAGTGAGGGTGCACAGAGCACCGCCTCAGGGCAGGGGGGAGCCCTTGCCGATCGGCCGGATCGATGACTGTGTGTACAGAGGAGAACTGCCTCTTGCATAGGAGAGCTGCGAAATGACCAGGTCACCGCTCTCATTCAGGTAAGAGCCGGCGAGTTCTCCAGTCACTCTGCGAAGCGAGTGTGGTTGCACAGCTTCCTTGTGACGTGCCGTCACTCTCTTCTGCGCCGTGCGTCGGGTAGGGGTCGGCGCTGCCAACCGTGAAGCAGATGCCTGCCATTACCTACACGTGGAAGATGCCTCTAAACAATTGACACATCTACAAGATGATTCTTACGATCAGCCCCATGACCGGATCAAATCCGGACACTGCTGTCACGCGTAGGGTTGCTCTACTCGTCGTCGACGGCGTGTCCATGCTCGATGTCGCTGCACCCTCAGAGGTCTTCGCCGAGTCCCGTCACGCCAGCAGGAACTACGAGTTCGTCGTCTGCTCGCCGGACGGCAAGAACGTGACCACCAGTAGTGGGCTCCCCTTGTACGCCGACTGCAATGCTCACGACGAAGGGCCTCTCGACACCGTCATCATCGCCGGCGGCCGCAGCCTGCCCAACCGTACGCTGGCCCCCGAGCACATCTCCGCGGCACGCCACCTCGCCAGTCGTGCCAGGCGGGTCGCCAGTGTCTGCACCGGCGTGTTCGTCCTGGGTGCCGCCGGCCTCCTCGACGGCCGGAAGGCGACAACGCACTGGCATCACACGCAGCGTCTGCAGGAGCTCTACCCGCGGGCCGAGGTCATCCACGACAGCGAACTCGTCTGTGACGGCGATCTGATCACCTCTGCCGGTGAGGGCGCCGGGATCGCCCTCACCCTGCACCTCCTCAAGGAGGACCAAGGTGAGAGGGTGCACAGCATCGTCGCCCGTGACCTGGTGGTGTACCAACCCCGCTCCTCGCAGGCCGCAGACAGGACGAGCGTGCCCCGCAACCCCCTCGTGCGCAAGCTGACCGAGGACATCGTGGCGGACCCCTCGGCTCAGTACACCCTCACCGACCTGGCCAGCCGCGCTGCCGTCAGTCCCCGCCACCTCTGCCGACTCTTTCAGGAAGAGCTGCAGACCACCCCCGCCAAGTTCGTGGAACAGGTGCGTTTCGACACCGCCCGATCCCTGCTCGACCGCGGCGAGTCCGTCACCGACACCGCCTACATGTCCGGCTTCGGCAGCATGGAGACACTCCGACGGGCCTTCATCACCCGCCTGGGGGTTTCTCCGCGCGCCTACCAGCACCGCTTCAAGACCGCATAGCTGCCACCCGGCATCCCCGGAAGAAACCCCCCTGCTGCAAGCCGGCGCCAGCTCGCACCCAAGGCTGCTCAACGCTGCTGCGCCCAGTCCCCCTCCTGCTGCGGCCTGTTGTCGACATCGCCGCCGGTCACCACCCCGCCGGGCCCGGTACCAACCTGCCTGCCATCACCCCCGGTCGCTGTCCTGGTGCGGTGGGCGAAGATGATGTAGCGGACCGAGCACGACTACCGCGGGCTTGAACACGGTCTGGGGTTGGACCAGTTCACGCAGAGCCGCACGTCTTGCCCGTCGCGACGTACCACTCCCCGGGGCGCGACGCCCGCACGACGCAGGTCGTGCCTGACCATGGAGACCAGTCACCGCCGCAAACCGACAGCGCGGCGAACGACGGCTGTGGACCGTGCGGCAGCGCTGACCCGGGGATGCGAGCACCGCCGCACGAGGCTGTGTCGGGCGGTCAGCTCCCTGTGGCCCCGGTGGGGGAGAAGTCCGCGGCGTGGTCGCGGGCGAAGTCGTCGATGCTGCGCGGTGAGGAGCCCGTCGTCTTCTCGACTGTGTCGGTGATGGCCGCGCCGTAGCCCGGACGCAGGATGCCGTCGTAGAGGGTGGCGATGTCCTCCGCATACTCCGGCGTGGCGCCCGCCTCGATGTACCGGCGCAGGAACTCCTCTCGGGTGGAGTCGACGTGGCTGAGCTGCCGGCCCACGACCTGCCCCACACGGTGGAGAGCCTGGCCGATGGTGAGCGCCTCCGGACCGGTCAGGGCCAGGTCGCGGTTGCCGGTGAGTTCCGAGGTGAGTTCCACTGCCGCGACATCGGCGATGTCCTGCGCGTGGATCATCGCCATCGCCCCGTCGCCCGTCGGCAGCGGAAGCTGCCCGGAGGAGTCGATCCAGGGGACGTACTGCAGCAGATTGTCCATGAAGAACGCAGGCCGCAGCACCGTGTAGGCAAGGCCGCTGGATGCCAGTTCCTGCTCCGCGGCATAGTGCACACGAGCCAGGGTCAGCGGTGCGTCAGGCGAGGCGCCGCCGACGCTGAGTTTGACCAGCCGCCGCACCCCCGCGGCGGCTGCGGCCCGAATGACCTGCTGCTCCTGCGTCAGCTGATCAGCGGTATTGCCCGTGGCCAGGAAGACCGCGTCGATGCCGTCCAACAGGGCGGGAACGGCCTTCTCATCTGCGAGATCGGCGACCACGACCTCCACGCCCGGCAGATCCCGTGCGCGCAGCGCCGCGGCGCTCTTCTCGCGGCGTACGACCCCGCGCACCGCGACCTTCCGCTCGGAGAGTGTGCGTACCACAAGACTGCCCACATTACCCGAAGCACCTGTTACAAGAACCTTCATACTTTTACTCCTTATTTGTGCCGTTATCGAAGCAGGATACGATCTGCTCGACGCAGCCGTTCATGGGGTCGGCGACGTGTCGGCCAGAAGATGGCGGGGTCGCCTTCGGAGGGGGAGCGGACCAGTCAGGGCCTTGGGGCGAAGATGTACCGGCGGCCTGTCCGCTCCATCACTCGACGGCCGCCATCGCTGGAAGGGACGCCCTGACGTCCTCCAGGTGCAGTGGCAGATCGCGGAAGCGCGTGCCCGTTGCGTGGTACACGGCGTTGGCGATCGCCGCGGCCGCTCCGACGATGCCGATCTCACCGATGCCCTTGCCGCCGACGGGGCTCAGCTGGGAGTCGGCCTCGGACAGCATGACGACGTCGATGTCACGGACATCGGCGTGCGCGGGGAAGTGGTAGCCGGCGAGATCGGACTGAACGAAGTCGCCGAACGTGGTGTCGATGTCAGCAGCTTCCATCAACGCGCCCCCGATACCCATGATCATGCCGCCGCGTAGCTGGGAGCGGGCGGTTCGCGGGTTGATGATGCGTCCGGCAGCGAACACGCCGAGCATGCGCGGCACCTGGATCTGACCCGTCACCGTGTGCACTCTGACCTCGGCGAACTGGGCCCCGTAGGCGTTGCGGCTGACGTCCTTCATCGCGCTCACCTCCTCGGTCGTGTCGACCTCCACCGTGACCCCGAGCTGCGCCCCTGCCTGCAGCCGCTGCCTCAGGGCGCGGCCGGCCTTGTCGACTGCCCACCCCCAGGAGGCGGTGCCCAACGACGCACCGGCGAAAGCGGCCGCACTGTAGGAGGCGCGGCCGAGTTCCAGGCGCACACGCTCGATCGGGACGTCCAGGGCGTCTGCGGCGATCTGCGTGAGAACCGTCCTCGATCCGGTGCCGATGTCGACGGCGCCGATGGCGACGGTGAAAGTCCCGTCCGTCTCCGCTGTGGCCACGGCGCGACTGGGCACGGTGAAGACGGGATAGCGCGATGCCGCCACGCCGGTGCCCACGAGCCATCGGTCTTCCCGGCGGATGCCCGGTCGCCTGTCCCGGCTCGCCCAGCCGAAGCGGTCCGCGCCCGTGGTGAGGCAGGCGACGAGGTTGCGGCTGCTGAACGGCTTGCCGTCTGAGGGATCGACCGCAGGCTCGTTGCGGATGCGCAGCTGGATGGGATCCACGTCGAGCTGATAGGCGAGCTCATCCATGGCGCACTCGAGGGCGAACATGCCCGGCGTTTCTCCGGGCCCGCGCATCCAGCCGGGCGAAGGCACGTCCAGGCGCACGGCCGTGGCGGTGGTGCGTGCGTGTTCGGCCGCGTACATCATCCGCGCCGAGCTGGCTGTCTGGTCGACGTAGTCGGACAGCGCGGACGTCATGTGCTCGGCTTCGTGCACAATGGCGTGGAGTGTGCCGTCGTGGTCGGCACCGAGCCGCACTCGCTGGATAGTAGGTGACCGGTAGGTCGCGTGCATGCTCATCAGTGCCCGGTTCCAGGCGACCTTCACGGGCCGGTCGACCAGCTTTGCCGCCAGCGCTGCCAGTACCGCAGGCGGACGCGGTGACGCCTTGGCGCCGAACCCGCCGCCGACGTAGTCGCTGACCACCTCGACGTCATCCGGGCTCATCCCGAACAAGGCCGCAAAGGCCTGGCTGGTGTTGGAGGGGCCCTGCTCGGAGCTGTAGAGCGTCAGTCGCCCCTCTGCCCAGCCGGCGATGGTGGCGTGGGGCTCAAGGGGATGCGGATGCTGCGCGGGCGTGGTGTAGGCGATGTCCAGTACGATCTCGGCCGTGTGGAGCGCACTGTCCGCGTCACCTCGGACCACGTTGCCGGGGCCGAGGTCGCCGACCATGTCGGGCACGTAGGCGCGGGGGTCGCGTGGGCGCAGCTCCACATCGTGCGGCTGCTCGTCGTAGTGCACCACGACGCTCTCCGCGCCTTGGCGGGCGGCCTCCAGCGAGGTGGCGATGACTGCGGCCACGATCTGCCCCCGATAGGCGACCTTGTCCGACTGCAGGACGTACAACTCGCCCACGGCCGCCTGCTGCACGGGCCCCAGATCGATGGGGGAGTTCAGCCGGGCGGCGTTGCCCGCGTGCAGGACTGCCACCACGCCGGGGACGCTCGTGGTCACACGTGTGTCCAGGCCGGTGACCCGGCCCTTGATGATGGTCGAGATGACCGGCCAGGCATACAGAACGCCGTCGATGTGGTGCTCGTAGGCGTAGGTGGCTGCTCCGGTGACCTTGGCCCGGGCATCCTGACGTTCGTAGGGGGAGCCGACCGCGCTCATCGCGTCTTCCTCTCCTGCGCGCTGCGGATGAGGTCTTCCAGCAAGGCGGCCGTCACATCGGCGACGAGGTCGACCTTGAAGGCGTTGTGCGGCAGCGGGGTGGCGTGCTGCAGTTCGGCCCGCATGGCCCGCTCGAACAGCTGCGGGGACGGCTTGTGGCCGAGCAGCTCGGCCTCGGCGATGGAGGCGCGCCACGGACGGGGCGCGACGCCGCCCCACGCGATGCGGGCCTGGGCGATGCGTCCGTCGTCCCGCAGGACGACCGCTGCGGCGGCGCTGACCACGGCGAAGGCGTACGACCAGCGGTCGCGGACCTTGTGGTAGCGGGAAACCGCGCCGACGGGCAGAGCGGGCAGTTCGATGTCGGTGATGAGGTCGCCGTGCCGCAAGACGTTGTCTTGGTCGGGGGTCTTGCCCGGCGGGACGTAGAAGTCCTGCAAACCCACGGTTCGCTTTCCGGCGACACCCCGGATGTGCACGATGGCGTCACAGATGGACAGGGCGACAGCCATGTCGGATGGCTGGGTGGCGATGCAGGAGGAGGACACGCCGAGGATGCCGAGGTCGCGGTGGGCGCCGGTCCTGGCTGGGCAGCCGGACCCGGGTGCCCGCTTGTTGCAGGGCTTGGTGATGTCCTGGAAGTAGGCGCAGCGGGTCTTCTGGAGAAGGTTGCCTGCCATGGTGGCGCTGTTGCGCAGCTGCCCGGAAGCGCCGGCGAGGATGGCCTCCGACAGCACAGGGAAGTTCTTGCGGATGTCCGGATCGCCGGCGACGACGGCGTTGGTCGCGGTGGCGCCGATGACGGCACCTCCGTCCGCCCGGTGGGTGAGATGGTCCAGCGGCAGGTGGGTGATGTCGACCAACGCGCGGGGCCGGCGAACTTGCAGCTTCATCAGGTCGACGAGGTTGGTGCCGCCGGCGAGGTAGAGCGTGTCCGGGTCGGCGCTGACTGCCTGGACGGCGTCATCGAGGCTCGTAGCCCGCTGGTAGGCGAAGGTCTTCATCGGGTCTTCCTTGCTGCTGCTACCTGGGAGATGGCGGCGACGATCCCGTGGTGGGCGCCGCAGCGGCACAGATTCCCGCTCATGCGTTCACGGATCTCCTCCGGCGTGAGCGCAGACGCCGACTCGACTCCTGCCGCCACGTCGGCGGTGGCGTGGCTGGGCCAACCGGCATCGGCCTCGGCGAGCAGTCCGAGCGCGGAACAGATCTGCCCCGGCGTGCAGTAGCCGCACTGCATGGCGTCGTTGACCACGAAGGCTTCCTGCAGTGGATGCAGGTCCTCACCTTCCGTCAGGTCGGCGACTCCTTCGATGGTCGTGACACGTGCCCCGGCCGCGGCGACGGCGAGCTTCAGACAGCTGTTGATGCGCTGGCCGTCCATCAGCACCGTGCACGCGCCGCACTGTCCGTGATCGCAGCCCTTCTTGGTACCGGTGAGGCCGAGGTGCTCGCGCAGCAGGTCGAGCAGAGTCACACGGTGGTCGACCGTGACCGATTTCTCGGCACCGTTGATGATCAGAGTGACTTCGCTTTGGAGTGGTTTGCTCACTGGATTCTCATTCTCTGCCGGATTCTGTTGCTGCTGGCTGTACGTCTGGACCAGGGATGCTGAGGAGACTGCGCAGCCGGGTGGCGGTGAGGAGGACGGCGACGACCGCAGGAAGCGCGAAGATGGTGTAGTCGGCGGGCAGGCCGAGGCTGTCGACGACCAGACCTCCGACGAACGAGCCCGTCGCCAGCGACAGCTGGCTGGTGGTCACGAACAACGCCAGTCCGCCCTCGGCCGTGTTGCCGCGCATCATGTACGTCTGCAGGGAGATAGGGATGGCTCCGTAGGCCACACCCCACAGGCACAGGGCGACGACGGCTGCGGTCTGGGAATGCCACTGCCCGAGGGTGATCACTGAGAGAGCGAGGAGGGCCGCTGCTGTGCCCAGGGTGACAGGGATGCCGCGGTCCAAGATCGCCCCGGCTACGAAATTGCCGACGAAGCCTGCGATGCCGTAAAGCAGAAGGAGCACACCGACCGTCGAGGCGGAGAAGTCAGCCTGGTCCGTCAGGAACGACGAGACGAAGGTGTAAGCGCCGAAGTGCCCGAAGAACAGCAGTGCGGACAGAACGAGACCCATCCGCACGCGAGGACGGTGCAGGAGCCCGAAGACATCCCCGGCGCGCAGCGCGCTGGCTGCGGGCATGGTCGGCAGGGTGCGCAGTTGCACCAACAGGACGGCGACACTCAACACGCCCGCAGTAGCCATCGCTGATCGCCAGCCCCAGTACTGAGCCATGATGTTGCCGACAGGGAGACTCACCACGGTGCCGGCCGATATACCGGCCATCACCAGGGAGGTGGCCCGGGTGACCTTCTGCGGCGGCACCAGGCGAGGTCCCACGCCCACACCCATGGTCCAGAACGCGCCGATCGCGCCCCCCAGCACCAGTCGTGCCGCGGTCAGGATGGCGAAATTCGGGGCGACGGCGGCGAGGGCATCGGACAGTGCGACGACTCCCGTAAGGCCCCACAGGACCATGCGACGGTCCAGCTGCCCGAACAGCAAGGTGAGGGCCGGCGCCGCGACGGCGGCGAGGAGTCCGGGCAGCACGACCGTCAGGCCCGCACGTCCGGCCGACACGCCGAACTGGTCGACGACATCCGGTAGCACGGCGATCATGACGAACTGCGACATGATCAGGGCGAATGACGCAGCAGCGACCGCGGCGACCGCCGCCCAGCCGCCGCGCCCGCGGTCCGCCGATGCGGACCCGGCCGCATCAGGCACTCCATGGCATGCCGGCAGCGTGCCTCGGGCGTGCCGCACGCCGACTCCGGCCGCACCCCTTGCGGGCGGGCCGGCAGCGTCCTGCGTGGGTTTGTGTGGGGACACTGTTGAGCCTCTCCATCAACCGGCTGCGCCGGGCGATCTCAACGGATGTTGGCGGGCTGCGGCGTGGGCCGTTTCATCCCGACGCCAGCCCTCCAAGGGCGCGTAGCGACCCTGGCTGCGGCCACTAGATCGTTCCTGAATGGCGAGTGATCGCCCATCGATACCGGTGGGCCGGCCGGCGAAGCCGGTGGTCACCGCGTCTGTCGGTGTACTTCTCGCTCCGATCAGTACTCGGATTCCGGGACGATGTGAACGGCGGCTTCCTCGGCGGAAGCGCCGGCACCGTCCAAGCCCTCGTCGAAAGCCAGCAGATCCGAGTCTGTGACCTCGTGCGTCCCCTCGTCGGGTGCGAGCAGGCGCCCGGCCCGCTCGTCGCCAGCCTCGTCGTCTATCGGTTCTCCGTCGGTGTCCCAGGCATCGCCGATGCCATCGCCCCTCTCGGCCTCGACGTCGGGCACCTCCTCCGCCAAGCGCTCGTCCAGGGTTTCCCCTCGATGCTGCTCCGATGCGGTGACACCGCTGTGTTCGACGCCCCAGGGCCGCTCCGGGGGTGAATACCCCTCGTCCAATGCCTGTTCACCGCCCCGGTAGTCCAGGGTGTCCAGGGCGTCCAGGACGCCGATGTCGTCCTGCACATCCGACCCGTCCGGCTGGTAGACGTCATCGCCCATGGATTCGTCGATCACGGTGGCTCCTAGGTTTGGAGGAGCGCCGACCCGCGGAAGTCACGGACCTGCGCGGAGGAGGCGTGCTCCTCGCGTGACGCGCCATGCGCTTCACACGAGGAGCACCGCCAGGCCGGCCAGCTTGCGCGCGGCCATGTCCTCGTGCGCCCGGGCGGCGTCGGTGAACGCGTAACGCGAGACGTCGAGGTCGCTGAAGACGCCGTCCCGGATCGCCTGGAACAGCTGGGCCGACGCCTTGCCGGCAGTCGAGGCGTTGACGTACTGAGGAACGCCGCCGCTGACGACCTTCACGCCCCGGCGAGACAGGTCGACGGCATCGAAGTTCGCCTGGCCCGAAGCTGCGCCGATGGCAGCGATCGTCCCTCCGGCGCGGACGGCTGCCGCGGAAAGCTCCGCGGTCGCGCGTCCTACGAAGTCGAACACCACATCGACGCCCTCCGGCGCTACGGCCCGGATGTCGTCGAGCGCGTCCGGGGCTTGCGCGAAGACGGCATGGTCGGCGCCCGCCCGCACCTTCTCGAGTTTGTCCTTCGACCCGGCGACGCCGATGACCGTCGCACCCGAAGCCCGCGCCCAGCGCGAAAGGATGGAGCCGACGTTCCCGGACGCCCCCTGCACGAGTATCACGTCGCCAGGGGTGAGTTTGTGGAGGGCGCGTATGCCCATCCAGGCGGTCAGGCCTTTGGCAAGGAAGCCGGCAGCCTGCTCACTGCTGATGTCCTGCGGCAGGGGGATCAGGAAAGCCGCATCGATCAGCCTCTCGGTGGCATAGGCGCCGGCGGAAGCGAAGTAACCCACCCGGTCGCCGACGTCGAATCCCGTCGTGCCCGAGCCGACTGCTTCCACTACACCTGCTGCCTCGGATCCCGGCACCAGGGGCAGCTGACTGTCAACGCTGCCGTCGCGCAGCATGCTGTCGAAGAAGTTGACCCCGATGGCCTCTTGCCTGATCTTCACCTGCCCGTGCTCAGGTTCACCGATCTCAGCGGCTTCGAGCCGCAGCACGTCGGGTCCCCCGTGCTCGTGTATGCGGATGACCGATGCCACAGTTGACACTCTCCCTGGACAGCAACGGTCGGCGTGAGACCGACCGCCGCGGATGTGAACTGGCTTTGGGACGGGCGGGACAGAGCGGCATCACCTGCCATGGCACGCTGGCGCCGCCCCGCCCTCGAAAAGATCAGCCGCGCAGGCGCTCGGCGATGTCGGCGAGGTGGCGGCCCTGGTACCGGGCCGCTTCCAGCGTCGCCTGGTCCGGTCCCTCACCGCCGCTGCTGGGCCAGCTGGTGCCGTAGGGGTTGCCGCCCGCGGCGAACAGCAGCGGGTCGGTGTAGCCCGGCGGCACGATAATCGAGCCCCAGTGGTAGAAGACGTTGTTCAGGGCGAGCAGGGTTGATTCCTGGCCGCCGTGGCGGTTCATGGCCGAAGTGAAGCTCGTGGCCGGCTTGTTGTGGAACACACCGGCCTGCCACAGGCCGCCGGTCGAGTCGATGAACTGCTTCAACTGCGACGCGACGAGCCCGAACCGCGTGGGCGTACCGAAGGCATAGGCCGTCGCCCATTCGAGGTCCTCCAGCGTCGCCTCGGGCACTTGGTGCTTGGTCGCGTCCGCGTGCGCCCGCCAGGCAGGGTTGGCGTCGATCGCGCTGTCGGGCGCCAACTCCGGTACACGGCGCAGGCGCACGTCCGCATTGCGGCCGGCTGCCCCCTCTGCGACCGCCTGGGCCAGTTGATGCACGTTACCGGTCGCGCTGTAGTAGATCACGGCAACACGGACACCCATTGCGGACTCCCAGTGTGAGTAGATGAGGCTGCGCAACCGTCCGTCTCCCGAGGTCGTCGCCGTCTCGGCGTCGACCCAGTGCGGTCGCCAGCGGCGGTGACCTCAAGACTGCCGCGACGATGTGCCCGATGCCCCTCAGTAATGGGCACGAAGCCCACGGATCAGGACCACCTCTGTGCGGCCCGCGGCCGACGTGCGACAGTGGGGCACCATCGCGTTCCTGGTCCGCTCCTGCCGCCCTCCAGGAGCCGCCGAGTGACGGGAGCTTCCGCGCCCGGCCAGGACAAAGACCCGTACCACTGACGGATGTTGGGCCTGTGCATCGCCGGCCTTGTGGCGGCGCAAGCGCGCGCGATCACCTGCCTTCGGAGGCCGGGGCCCTAGAAGGCTTTGTTCACGCCTCGATGCGACGGGTCGGCAAAGTGAGCAGCGAGCAGCGCTCCAGGCCAGCTTGCAGCCGGAGCCTTGCGCGGGCGTCTGACGGCTTGCGCCACGACGGCATCACCGAGCACGATCTCGATGTCGGCGCGTGGGAATTGCTCAAGCGCGGCTCGTAGATCTTCTGGAACCACGCCCGTACTGCTGCCGAAGTCGGCCATCACTCCGAGGCGGACGAAACGCGTCAGTGGTCCCATCCTCTCCGCGATACCCGGAGACGTATGAAGAGCGATGGCTTCCCAAACCTGCCGTCGCAGATCGGGGTCGACGTCGCGCTTGGCGAGGAAGCCTGCAGCCGCATCAGCGCCTTCGACTTCAAAGCGCTGAGGGCCGTCATACACGCTGGAGGTGCCGGCGTCGTGAAAGAGGCAAGCGACGGCAAGGGCCTCCCGCTCCTGCGCGGCGAGCGCAGACTGACGGCCGACTGCGCTGTCCGCGATCAGCCATACCCGGATGCTGTGTGCGAGGATCGCCGGGTGCAACAGTTCCCGCACATGCTCGTACGCGGCCATGCCGAGAGAGCCGCCGAAAGATACGTCCATACAGTGCCAACCTCGATAGTGCAGCTGCTGCCCGAGGTGTGCAACGGCTGCGCGGTCTGCTTGCCCGCGACGCCCACCACAGCGCAGACACCTGAGACGAGCGTGCCCTGTCGATCGGTGTGTGGGCGTCGGTGCGCCTGTGCCGAAACCGGCATGTTCACCCTGGTCCTCGACACCGGCACACACGTGCCGAGCCGGCGCGCCGGTCTGCCGCATACGACCTCGTCGCCGGCAGCGGCACGCTGCCGGTCCACTCAGTGGCTGATGGCCGCAGTAGCGTAGTCCCACAGCCGGTCCGCGGCTGCCGGATCGATGGCATGCGCGGCGACACCGCTGGATTCGCCCTGATCACCGGCGACGACCTCGGCCTCCTGATTGTTCTCGAAGTAGCGGCCGGTCACGCCGGCCACGAGCGGAGAGGCAGCCAACAGCACCGATCCCGCGGCTCCCTGCGGGGGAGTCTTGTAGTACGGCAGTGGCTTGACGTTGCCGTCATCGTCCATCACGCCGAATGAGCGCATGGTGTCGTCGTCGAGGTGCCGCTGCAGATTGGTCAGCACATAGCCGGGACTGACCGCGTTGGCCGTGATGCCGTCGGCCAACCATCGGCGCGCGCCCACCGTGAGCAGGACGTCGGCAGTCTTGGACTGCCCGTAGGCGGCCCAGGGGTCGTACGGGCGGTGCTCGAACTGCGGGTCGTCGAAGTCGAAGGGGAAGGCGCGGTGCGCTCCCGAGCTCACCATCACGATCCGTGCTGCGCCGGACGCCCGCATCGACGGCAGGAGAGTGGTGGCGAGCGCAAAGTGCCCCAGGTAATTGGTGGCCAGCTGCATCTCCCATCCTTCAGCGCTGGTGACCCGTTGCGGCAGTGCCATGATCCCCGCGTTGCCGATGAGAATGTCCAGGGGGCCTTGCCATTCCTTGGCGAAGTCGCGAACCGAGGACAGGTCGGACAGCTCCAGTGCCTGGGCGTGGACCCGTCCGGCACCGGGAATGCCGGCCAGCTCACGGATGAGAGATCCGGCCGTCTCGGGGCGGCGGGTGGCCACGGTGACCTCCGCGCCGGCGAGGGCGAGGGCACGGACGGTCTCGGCACCGATACCGGAGGCGCCTCCGGTGACTACCGCACGTCGGCCCGCCAGATCGATGCCGTCCAGCACCTCGAGAGCGGTGGCGCTGGGCGCAAGGGGAGTCGTCATCCGGGGTATCGCGTTCAAAGGGGACTCCTGGAAGAGCATGGGTCGGCCTGCTACACACACGAAGCTACGACCCGATCCTTTGGACGATCCATCGCTTCCGTCCACCAGAGATAAACGATCGTCCAAACTCGGCTGAGTTGAAGGCGACACTGTCGGCCGTGCCGCAGTCTCACGTACACAGGCAGCAGCAGATCCCACAAGCGAAGGCCGAAAGGGGCTGCTGCTCCTCCGCGGCCTGCTCAAGCCGCAGAGGACCGAGGCACTGTCGCACGCACACCGAGTCCCGGCGGACATCTCACCGTCCGCTCCGCGCCACCGAGGGCCGGGGACATGCGCGGGCGGCCGCTGGCCATGACAGTCAGCGGCGGCGTGCGCAGGGAGCGGGCTTGCGGCGCCAAGGACCGCCGCGTGAGCACACCTGTGCCCGCACCATCTCCCGGAGCGAGTCCGCCTGTCCGGTTGCAGCTGCAGCTGCCTGTAGGGCGCGAGCCCGGGGACGCCCTACCGGCATCGGCTCAGTGGTTGTCCTGGCGGCCGCCGGGGTGGGGCGGCCGCCGTGGGGGTGTCAGGCGGTGGTGCCGAGGGCTTCCTTGAGGCTGGCGACGGCCAGGAGGACGGCGTGCTTGGCGGCTTCGGTGTCGTGGAGGGCGTTGACCATCACGAAGTCGTGGACGATGCCGCCGAAGCGGGCGTTGGTCGCGGCGACGCCGGCCTGGCGCAGCCGGGCGGCGTAGGCTTCACCCTCGTCACGCAGGACGTCGGCCTCGGCCGTGATGATCAGCGCCGGCGGGAGGCCGGCGAGGTCCTCGAGGCTGGCGCGCAGCGGGGAGACGATGATCTGGCCGCGCTCCTCCTCGCTGAGGGTGTACTGGTCCCAGAACCACTTCATGCCCTCGCGGGAGAGAAAGTAGCCCTCGGCGAACTCCTCGTAGGAGGCGGTGTCGAAGGCGGCGTTGGTCACCGGGTAGAACAGCACCTGCTTGACGAAGCGCACGTCGCCGCGCTCCTTGGCCAGCAGGGTCAGCGCGGTGGCCATGTTGCCGCCGACGGAGTCACCGGAGACGGCGATCCTCGTGGCGTCGAGGTTCTTGTCCGCGCCGTTGCTGACCACCCACTGGGCCGCGGCGTAGCTCTGCTCGAGCGCGACGGGGTAGCCCACCTCGGGCGAGCGGTCGTACTCGGGGAAGACCACCGCGGCGTTCGCCCCGACGGCCAGGTCACGCACGAGGCGGTCGTGGGTGTGCGCGTTGCCGAAGACCCAGCCGGCGCCGTGGACGTAGAGGATGACGGGCAGGGTGGTGTCGGCCGAGCCCGCCGGACGCACGATGCGCACCTTGACGCTGCCGGTCGGGCCGCCCAGCACCTCCAGCCACTCCTCGTCGATCTCCGGCTTGAAGATCGGCGTGTCCTGCACCGTGTCGACCGTCTTGCGGCCGTCCTGCGGAGTCATCTGGTAGAGGAACGGCGGCTCCGAGGTCGCGTCCACGAACGCCTGGGCCGCAGGCTCCAGAGCGATGTGGCGAGGATTACCAGCCATGGATGGGCTCCCTGGTCGATGGAGGCTGTGAATGCACACCAGCTTGGTCTGCCATCCCAGCGCAAGCCCCTCGGATCAAGGCGGGAACTCCTCAGATCCGGACGGGATCCTCTTAGCCCTGCGTGGAGCGATGTGTCGCGGAAACCTCCGGCAGAAGTGGATGTTCTTCTGCCTCATTGATCGTTGCAGAATGGGACGAGCAAGCCGGGCGGCTGTCAGTCGTCGAGGCGTTGAAGGATCTGTGTGGACTCGCCGGTCTCGATCGGACCGGTGAGGACCTTGGTCATGTTGCTGCGCGATGCGGGGCGACGCCGTCCCGCCGGTCGCCGGCCATCCCACCCGCCGCCCCGCTCGCGGACCGGCCGGCCCACCCGCCCCCCGGCCTGCTGCCGGCCCCGCGCTGTCCGGGTGCGCGCGGCCGGCCGGCCCGCTCCGACGGCGTCGCCGCTGGGCGTCGGCTCGTGTGCTCCGTCGCCGTGTGCCTGCCTGCCCGCGCGGCGGCTGCTCGGTCCGTCGCCCCACCCGTGCACCACCCCCGCGTGTGAACCGCCGTCCCGTCCGGCCCCGTACCGGCAGGCCCCGTACCGGCGGGCCGCGGCCCCGCTGTCGTCGGCATTCAGCCCGTGCCGTGCAGGACGGCCTCCGCGAACAGCTTCTGCGGGTCCTCTTCGGGACGCTGCGCCTCGTCCGCCTCCCCACTGGCCGCGGGCGTGCCGCATCCGTTCGCCGGCGCCCGCAAGGCGGCCCGAGTGCTGCTGGGCGCGCGCCTCGCCCGCGGGTGTGCTGCCCGTGGCCGGCGATCAGCGGCATTTCGCTCACGTGGCCGGGAGAGGGGCGTGCGCAGGCCGGCAACGGTACCTAGGCTGGGGAGCGCAGGTCTGTGAACACGGCCTGGGACGAGTGACGAAGCAGGAAGACGCGCGACGCAGGGCCCGGTCCGCCGCAGCCAGGCCGCGACGGGCGGCGAGCGGCGCGGGTAGCCGCGCCGTCGAGGGTCGGGGATGGGCCAAGGGTGGTTCTGAACCATGAGCGATGTACATCAGCTCGAACGCAGCTCGGTGAACCTGGACGGCGACACCGTGCTCGCGGCGTGGGAACGGTTCGTGCAGGGCGAGGATCAGTGCCCGGATGTCCGGCCTCTGGTGGCGATCTCCTGGCATCGCTGCCGAGAGCAATACCGGGTCGATCCTCACCTCACGAAGGCTCCGGTGGCCGTCGCGGAGCCCGACCATACGCCGGAGCGCGATGTCGTACTCGCCGAGCTGGGATTCCGTGCTGCCTCCCTGGCACATGAGGTGGGCAGCCTCGGTGGCGTCGTCACTGTCACCGACGCCACCGGCCGGATCCTGGCCGAGTGGGGTGACCAAGCCACGCTCGCCAGAGCCGGCGGCCTCGATCTGGCGCCCTGGTTCTGCTGGTCCGAGTGCGCGGTCGGCACGAACGGCATGGGCACGGCGCTCGAGGCGCACGGTCCGGTGACGATCAGGGGTCCGGAGCACTGGTGCCAGGCGCTCCACGACTGGGTCGGCGCGGGCATCGCGGTGCGCGACGTGGTGACCAGAGAACCGATCGCGGTCCTGAACGTCTGCTGCTGGCGCAGCCCGCTTCCCGCTTCGGCGGAAAGCTGGCTGGCGAACGCGGCCACCATGACTCAGTGCCCCCTGAAGAGGCGCGCCCGGGACAGCGGTGCCGAGTTGGTCGCGGCCTACGCCCGGGCCAGAGCGCAGTCCAGTGCGGCACTCGTCGCGGTCGACACCGCGGGCAAGGTGGTGATCGCCGACGACATGGCAAGCGCGGTCCTGGGCGTTCCGGCATGCACCCCGGCGGTCGACCCCACGCTGCGATGGAACCCCGGGATGCCCGACTTGATCACTGCCGCTCGGTATGCCACCGGGCAGGCGATCAACAATCCTGACTGGGTCGGCTCGACACAGGTCTTCGCCCACCTCGCCGACGAACCGACGTCGATCAGCATCCGACCCGTCTTCTCATCCGGACGTCTGATCGGGAACCTGGTCTCCTTCGGTGTCACCGACGGGGCGCAGTTGCCCCAGGCGGAGCGGGTCGTGCACCTTCGGGCGCGGCCGCGCCGACTGGTCGCGATGCGGGACAACAGGATGGTGCTGCTACGGCTGCCGGAAGTCTCCTTCGCCGAATCGCACGGCAACGACGTGTGGCTCTCCACCGACCTGGGGCGACTGCGAGCCACCTCACTGAGTCTGGACAGACTCGAAGGTGATCTGGCGGGTGTCGGCTTCTTGCGGGTCCACCGCCGGTATGTGGTCAATCTCAGCCGCATCAGGGAGATGGAGCGCGGGCCCAAGGGCGAGCTGTCTTTGGTCATGGATGACCGGACGAACGCCATGGTGCCGGTTTCCCGGCGGCACGCGCCGGCCGTGCGTCGTGCGCTGGGCATCTGAGTGTTCCGGCCCGGCCTCTGTTCGGAAGGAAGAGTCCCGTGTCTGACAGTCCGGACGTCGTTGACGGCGAGACGAATGCTGGGGGCGCGGGCGGGCTCGGCCTCTCTGCCCCTGCCGGGCACCGCAGTCACGCGATGTGGGGCGCGAGCAACCGCGACTGGTGGCCGGACCGGCTCGACCTGGGGATTCTCCGGCGACAGCCCGCAACGGCCGACCCCATGGGCGAGGACTTCGACTATGCCGCGGAGTTCCGCACGCTCGACCTCGACGCCCTGGCGCGGGACCTCGACGAGGTGCTCACGACGTCGCAGGACTGGTGGCCGGCCGACTTCGGCCACTACGGACCGCTCGTGATCCGGATGGTGTGGCACAGCGCAGGTACGTACCGCATCCGCGACGGTCGTGGTGGCGCCGGCGCCGGCATGCAGCGATTCGCGCCGCTGAACAGCTGGCCGGACAATCGCAATCTCGACAAGGCGCGCCGGCTGCTCTGGCCGGTGAAGAAGAAGTACGGCCGCAAGATCTCCTGGGCCGACCTGATGATCTTCGCGGGCAACCGCGCCCTGGAGACGATGGGCCTCACGACCTTCGGCTTCGCCGGCGGCCGGGCGGACGTCTGGGCGCCCGACGAGGACGTCTACTGGGGTCCCGAGCACGCCTGGCTCGGCGACGAACGTCACGGCGGCGTCCGGGAGCTGGAGAGTCCTCTGGCCGCCGACCAGATGGGCCTCATCTACGTCAACCCGGAGGGCCCGAACACCGTCCCGGACCCGCTCACCGCGGCCCGGGACATCCGCGAGACGTTCCGGCGCATGGGGATGAACGACGAGGAGACCGTCGCGCTGATCGCGGGCGGTCACACGTTCGGCAAGACCCACGGCGCGGCCGACCCGGTCGCCTGCCTCGGCCCCGAACCCGAAGGCGCGCCCCTGGAGGAGCAGGGACTGGGCTGGAAGAGCAGCTATGGCACCGGCAAGGGCAGGGACGCCATCTCCAGCGGGCTCGAGGGTACGTGGACACCTACCCCGACGAGATGGGACAACAGCTTCTTCGAGACCCTGTTCGGCTACGAGTGGGACCTGGAGCTGAGCCCCGCCGGTCTGTGGCAGTGGATCCCGAGAGATGGCGGCGGGGCCGGCACCGTGCCGGACGCCCACGATCCGTCGACGACACACGCCCCGACGATCCTGACGACGGACCTCGCGCTCCGGTCGGACCCCGTCTACGAGTCGATCTCGCGACGATTCCTGGAGAACCCCGGCCGGCTCGCGGATGCGTTCGCCCGGGTCTGGTTCAAGCTGACGCACCTCGACATGGGCCCGATCCAGCGCTACCTCGGACCACTGGTTCCCCGGGAGACGCTGCTCTGGCAGGACCCGGTCCCGGCCGTGGACCACGTGCTCGTCGGGGATGCGGACATCGCCGCGCTCAAGGGCCGGGTCCTCGCCTCCGGGCTGTCCGTCTCCCAGCTGGTCTCGACCGCGTGGGCGTCGGCCTCGACGTTCCGCGTCAGCGACAAGCGGGGCGGGGCGAACGGCGCGCGCATCCGCCTCGAGCCGCAACGGGGCTGGGAGGTCAACGACCCCGAAACACTGGCACGAGTGCTGCGCACACTGGAGGAGATCCAGGAATCGTTCAACAGTTCCCGGACGGGGAACAAGAAGATCTCGCTGGCCGACCTCATCGTGCTCGGCGGAGCCGCCGCAGTCGAGCAGGCTGCCAGGACCGCCGGCCACGACGTCCAGGTCCCCTTCAGTCCGGGACGCACGGACGCGACGCGGGAGTGGACCGATGTGGAGTCCTTCGCCGCGCTCGAACCGACCGCGGACGGGTTCCGCAACTACCGTGGCAAGGACAACCGGCTGCCGTCGGAGCGCCTGCTGGTCGACCGTGCGAACCTGCTGGACCTGAGTGTGCCCGAGATGACCGTCCTCGTGGGTGGCCTGCGGGTGCTGGGCGCCAACCACCGGCAGTCGCCGCTGGGTGTCTTCACCTCGGCGCCCGGGTCGCTGACCAACGACTTCTTCGTGAATCTGCTCGACACGGGCACGGAATGGAGGCCGACGTCCGCGCATGCGGAAACCTTCGAGGGGCGCGACCGCGCCACCGGCGAGGTCAAGTGGACCGGTAGCCGTGTCGACCTCGTCTTCGGCTCGAACTCCGAGCTGCGTGCCGTCGCGGAGGTCTACGCGAGCGACGACGCGGGGGAGAAGTTCGTGAAGGACTTCGTCGCCGCATGGGCCAAGGTCATGAACCTCGATCGGTACGACCTCGTGTGACCGACGGGCCGCGGTGCGGCTCGGCTGGTCTCAACGGTGGCACATCGGTTACGAACGGCAGAAGGCCGCGGACGAACGGAGTGATTCGGCCTGAATCAGGACGTGCCTTGTCGGTGTGATCCGTCCGGCGTAGCGTGTTTCCTGAGTACAGGTTTCACATCCTTTCCGCTGTTATTCATTCAGCGTGGCGCGCTCTTCGAGTACCGATTACAGCCAGGCAGCACGCGACGCGAAGAAGGAAATACAGGGAATCGGATGAGGGGAGAGAAGCCCCGATGACGACGACCGCGCACGAGCGGGCCGACCTGCTGGACAAGCTCGGGTTGGCCACACAGAACAAAGCAGCGCTGGGCCAAGTGCTGGGAACCGGGAGCATCGGGCAGGCAACCGAGGAACCGGACGGCCGCATGAAGGCCACCATTCGCATCCACCCGGACGAGCTGACCTGGGATCCTTCTATTCTGGTCGTGCCCCACGGAGGCGATATCGAGTTGGAGCTCGTCAACGACGACAAGAACACGCACTGCGCACTTCTGCCGAGCAACGGCGACAGGAAGTTCATCTGGCTGGTGAACCATTCGCACGGGCATGCTCACCTCAACCTCGACGGTCCGGGCTACTACTGGTTCGGATCGCCCACGGGCAATGACGAAGGCCGGGGGCTGACCGGGTCCATAGTGGTCCTGGGAGACGCTCCGCCGGAGGCCCGCCTCGACCGTCCCGAACAGCCGCGGCCGTAGGCAGAAACAGGAGGCGGAGGAAATGACCGTCGACTACACCGACTACGTCGACGCGGGTGAGGCCGTCGACCAGGGAACCCTGAATTACAAGACCCCGGGCGGAGACGTCGCGCCGCCGGTGGTGGCCGGTGTCGACTACGAGCGCATACTCAACGCCCGCCAGGAACCCCAGAACTGGCTCACCTACTACGGCGCTTACAACGGGCAACGCTACAGCCCGCTGGACCAGATCAACACGGACACCGTCAAGCGCATGGTCCCCGCCTGGGTCTTCCAAGCCGGCACGACCGGACTGATCGCGGGCGCGTCGACCTACTCGTTCGAGGCCGCCCCCATCGTCGTCGACGGGGTCATGTTCCTCTCCGGCTGGGACGGCTGGGTCTGGGCCCTCGACGCCAAGACGGGTGTGGAGATCTGGCGGTACAAGCACGCGGTCCCCTTCGACGTGTCCCTGTGCTGCGGGAACGTCAACCGCGGGGTCGCCGTGGCCCAGGGGAAGGTCTTCTTCGTCACGGCGAACGCTCGTGTGCTCGCGCTCGACGCCACGACCGGCAAGCGGGTCTGGGACAAGACCTACGGGGACGTCCGGGCCGGGGAGAGTGCCACGCTCGCCCCTCTCGTCGTGAAGAACATGGTCATCGTCGGAAGTTCCGGTGGCGAGTTCGGCGTACGCGGCCACCTGGACGCGTTCGATCTCGAGACCGGCGAGCACCAGTGGCGCTGCTACACAGTGCCCAAGCCCGGGGAGCCCGGCTCGGAGACCTGGCCCGCCGACGGCGAGGCCTGGGCACGGGGCGGGGCGAACTGCTGGATCACCGGCACCTTCGACCCGGAGACGAACCTGCTGTACGTGGGCACCGGCAACCCGGCGCCCGACTTCGACGGGGAGGTCCGCGAGGGCGACAACCTCTTCACCGACAGCATCATCGCCGTGGACGTGGACAGCGGTCAGATCCGCTGGCACTACCAGTGCACCCCGCACGACGTGTGGGACTACGACAGCATCGGCGAGTGCATCCTGTTCGAGCAGGACGGACGCAAACTGCTCGGGCACTTCGACAAGAACGGCTACTTCTTCGTCCTGGACCGCACGGACGGCGCGAGGGTCGGGATCACTCCCTTCGTCGACCGCATCACATGGGGAGCGATCACGAGGGACGGCCAGGTGACGGCCAAGGTGTACCCGGACAAGGAGGGAGAACCGGTTCACTTCTACCCGGGCCCGGCCGGCGCCAAGGAATGGACCCATGCGTCCTACAGTCCGAAGACCGGACTCTTCTACGTCCCGGTCCAGGACACCGGTGCCACGGCCACTCGGCGGCGGCGGGAGTTCAAGGAGAGCATTCCGTACTGGGGTGCGGGCGTTCAGGTGGACATCGGGGACATGGCGGGGTCCATCAGCGCGTTCGACACCGCCGGCGAGGAGAAGTGGCGCTGGCGCAACGACCTCCCGATGTGCGCCTCGACGCTGGCCACCGGCGGTGACCTGGTGTTCGCCGGTGAGCCCTCCGGGGAGTTCAACGCACTCGACGCCCGCACCGGGGAGCTGCTGTGGCAGTTCCAGTGCGGAAGCGGCCACCACAGCAGCCCGACCACCTACATGGTCGACGGCAGGCAGTACGTGGCCGTGCCTGTCGGCTGGGGCGGATGGGCCGAGGGATTCCTCCCCGGCATGCTCGGCGCGGGGCACGGAAGCGCCCTGATCGTCTTCGCCCTTCCGGAACCGTCGTAGCGCGCGACCGGAGCCTGCCGTGATTCCGGCAGAGAGGAGGTGAATCCATGGAGTCTCAGCTCGCTGTGTGGGAGACGCCCGATTTCGACGAGGTCGCAGTCGCGGCCGAGGTGACCATGTACCTCGCTCGGTTGGAGGACTAGCGGATGTGGGGCGGCACCGGAGGTCCGGCGCCGCCCGACGGCTCGTTCGCCGGGTGCGGGGCGGACGATTCCCGTGTACATGCACCACACCGACCCGATCTTCCCGGACACCCGAACGGTGTTCCTCGGAGGAACGGCATGGAAGTGGCCGTGGACGGCCTTGAGGTCCAGGTGTAGAGCCGTGACGACGACAACCATCACGACCGGCGCCGACGGTTTCGTGGAGACGTTGCGGGCCCACTCGCGGCGATACCACGATCAGCACCCGTTCCACGTCCGGATGAACGCCGGCCGGCTGAGCCGTCGGCAGATCCGGGGCTGGGTGGCCAACCGCTTCTACTACCAGGAGAACATCCCCCGCAAGGACGCCGCGATCCTTTCCAACTGCCCCGACATGGAGGTGCGTCGCCGCTGGATCCGACGGATCGTCGAGCACGACGGCACTGCCGCGGGCGAGGGCGGCATCGAGGCCTGGCTGCGCCTCGCCGAGGCCGCCGGACTGACCCGTGAGGAGGTCCGGGACCACCGGCACCTGGTACCGGGGGTGCGGTTCGCCGTCGACGCCTACGTGAACTTCGCCCGGACCCGCCCGTGGGTGGAGGCCGTGGCATCCTCGCTCACCGAGCTGTTCGCGCCCGATCTGATGGCGGCGCGGCTCGCCGCTTTCGAGCGGTGGTATCCGTGGATCGCCCCCGAGGGCCTCGCCTACTTCCGCGCCCGCCTGGAGCAGGCCCCCCGCGACTGCGAGCACGCCCTGGAGGTGGTCACCGCGCATTGCCTCTCCGCCGAGTCCCAGGCGCGCGCCATAGACGCGCTGTCGTTCAAGTGCGATGTCCTGTGGAGCCTCATGGACGCCATCGACCAGGCCTACCCGGAGTGACCACCATGGACCCGACCCATACCGGAACGACCCACAGCAGCAGCACGACCCGGCCCGGGGCCGGGGTGTCCGGCTTGGACCGGCCCCGGTTGGCGGCGCATGTCCGGCTCAGCTTCTGCCGCACCAGGCAGCGCAAGGTTCTGCTGCACCCCGAGACGGTCGTGGTTCTGAACGGCAGCGGCGCGGCCATCCTGGAGCTGTGCGACGGGCGGCACACCGTGGCCGAGATCGTGGACGAACTGGGAACGCGCTATGAGGCCGTCCCCGAGGACGACGTCCGGCAGTTCCTGGCCCGGCTCGTCGCCCGGCGCTGGGTGGAGCTCACCGATGGATAGTCCCTTCGGGCTGCTCGCCGAGCTGACCTACCGCTGCCCGCTGGCCTGCCCCTACTGCTCCAACCCGTTGAATCTCGCCGACTACCAGGACGAGCTGACCACCGACGAGTGGCTGCGGGTGCTGACCGAAGCGGAGGACCTGGGAGTCTTGCAGTGCCATCTGTCCGGCGGGGAACCGCTGCTGCGGCGCGACCTGGTGGAACTCGTGACGCACGCCCATGCCCTGGGCCTCTACACCAACCTCATCACCAGCGCGCTCGGGTTCTCGCGTCCCAGGGCCGAGCAGTTGCGGGCCGCCGGTCTGGATCACGTACAGGTCAGCATCCAGGCTGACGAACCGACCGTGTCCGACCGGATCGCCGGGATCCCGTCCTTCCGGCGCAAGATCGAGGCGATGGGTGTGGTCAAGGAGCTGGGCTGGCCGCTCACCGTGAACGTGGTGCTGCACCGGCACAACATCGACCGCGTCGCCGACGTGCTCGCTCTGGCCGAGGAGGTGGGCGCGGACCGGGTGGAGCTGGCCAACACCCAGTACTACGGCTGGGCCTGGCGAAACCGTGCCGCGCTGCTGCCGAGCCGGGCCCAGCTCGAAGCGGCCGAGGCCGTCGTACGGGCCGCCGCCGAGCGGTTGCGGGACCATATGGACATCATCTATGTCATCCCGGACTACTACAGCCGCTATCCGAAGCCCTGCATGGGCGGTTGGGCCTCCCGGCAGCTGACCGTGACGCCGAACGGCGACGTCCTGCCCTGCCCAGCCGCCCAGTCCCTGCCGTTGCCGCGGGCCAGTGTGCGGGCGGACTCGTTGGGGCGGATCTGGGCCGAGGCCCCCGTGATGACCGCGTTCCGCGGGACCGACTGGATGCCGGAACCCTGCCGGAGCTGCCCCCGGCGGGAGGTGGACTTCGGCGGGTGCCGCTGCCAGGCGTTCCTGCTCACCGGCGACGCCGCCCGCACCGACCCGGTCTGTTACCTGTCGCCCGACCACGACCTGGTCGCCCGGGCGGTCGAGGCCGCCAACGCCGGCTCGCGGGACGACGACCTTCCGCTGGTCCCCCGCCCGCACCGACCGGGCCTGCCACCTGTCGCCCGGCAGCGACCTGGTAACCCGGGCGGTCGAGGCGCCCCATCCTGACTCACAGGTCTGTGATCTTCCGCTGCCCCTCGGCTCACAGGCGGACCTGCGAGCCGAGGAGGAGCGTGTCAGTCGCCGAACCACAAGGGCAGCGTCGCGGCGGCGATGATCAAGACGACCCCGCTCATCAGGTCCGAGCGGATCCGGATGAGACGCGCCGCGGCCCGCCCGAGCTGCAGCCCGACCAGCGACAACACTGCCGTCATACCGCCGAAGACGGCGGCCGAGAACCACGGTGAGAACCCGAGAACCCCCAGGCTCGCCCCGGCGAGCAAGTTGTCCAGGCTCAGCGTCAACGGGATGCCGAACAACGCCCACGGGTGGTCCAACTCGTCCGGCTCAGGGTTCCGGAGGGACGAGATGACGAGGTAGAGACCGTACGCACCGAGCGCGGTCGCGCCCACCACACCGGCGACGCCCCCGACGGTCTCCCCGATCCGGCGACCGACCAGTATCCCGACCAGGGGCATGATCGCGTCCCACAGCCCGAAGGTCAGCGCCACCTGCACCGCGCGCTTCAGACCGAACGGGACCGTGCCGAGCGCGATCGATACTCGGAGATTGTCGAGACTGAGCAAGAAACCCAGCCCAATTGTTTCCCAGATCATGGCGACGCGGCTGCCCGATGACGACCGGCGTCGACGAAAACGACTTTACCGGGACCAGCATTCCCCATAATCCTAAAGAATATCTCAGACGGTGCGCGAAATAAACCTGGAAAAGCCGAGGTCCGGATAATATTTCTCCATTGGTCACCCGACGGTGGGCGCTTGACGGACGGAGCTGAACTGGTCGACACCGAACTGAGCGCTCGGATACCGGCGGCGACCGACGGAATGTGTCCGGCGCCGGTGCGGCGAGCTCGGCGGCGGCGAGCCCGTTGAGCCCGGTGCACCTCGATGTCGGGTAGCGCGGTGTTGGGGAGCGTGGGCGGGTGCGGCTTCGATGACCTTGTCGTCGCGGCGGGCTGATGGGCCTGGCCCGGTGGATCAGGCGCTTTCGGTTTCGACGGCGGGCTGGTGCGCGGAACGGTAGGGGCGGGTGCCGTCGCGGAGCTGGCGGGCCTGGGTGACGGCCTCATCGAGTGTCACGGTGATGAGCAGGACGGTGTCCAGACCCAGGATGCCCAGCCGCCACCGCAGGTGCTCGTCCGGCACGGCTACGAGCAAGGCGCCCCCGGCCTCCTGCAGACGCTGCCAGAAAGCCAGCAGGACCGTGATGCCGCTGGAGTCGAGGGTGGTGACCGATGAGCTGTCCAGGACGAGGTAGCGGCAGTCGCCGGCCAGCAGGCGCTCACCCGCGGCGCGGACGTCGGCACTGGTGCAGAAATCGACGTCTTGTGGAAGTGCGGCGACCACCAGGTCGTCGCTGCGGTCGATCAGATGCAGCACAGCCTTTCCCCTTCTTCCATCTCGCACCCCGACTGTCTCGGACCACGCGGCTACCCACCAGGCTAGCCAGCGCAGTGGCTCTGTCCGGGCCGCCGTCGGTCCGGCTCCCACAGACCCTCGCACCTCCCGGCCATACCTGGAGAGCGTCTGCTCGATGCGAGGGCCGGGTGTCGGTAGTACGCCCCGGGGCCGGTGCTGCTCGACCTGCGGATCACCGGCGACACGGCCGAGGTCGCGGGCGGCGGCCGGAGACGGCGCCGCACGGGTCGTCGGCCAACTGGATCAGCCAGGCCGGGGGAGCCGACCGCATCTCGACAGCGCGCCGGGCGAAACGCACTGCGTCCGCACCCGGGAGCGGCTGCTCACCACCCGCTTGCTGCTCCCTGGCTGCCGTGTCCTTCAGCCGCCGGACCACGGCCGATCGACGCGGTAGAGGTAATGGGTCCGGTCATCGACCGGGTTGTCCGGCTCCAGGTCTCCGACGCCGACCCGGCGCAGCCCTGCTCGCTCAAGCGCCCGCCACGAAGGCCGATTGGCTGCCACCACCGGGACGAGAATGCACGGGGTGGCCGGGTGCTCGGCCCAGGTTCGCACGATCACCGAGCGGAGCATCGCCGTCCCGATGCCCTTTCCGGTCTGGCGCGGATCGCCGATCAGGTAGTCGATGGTCATCGCGCCGCCAGGCACGTGGACGATGGCCGCCAGCGCGGCCGAATAGTCGGGGTAGTCGCACAGGCGTGAACGTTGTACGAGACCGACCGGACGTCCTTCGAGGGATGCGAGGAGGTCCTCCGAGGGCTCCTCACCTCGGGCGGCGGGGCCGAAGTCGCGCGCCACCGCTTCCACGGTGGTCTCGTGGTTCCACCAACGCTTCACATGGGGCTGCTGGAGCCACCTCCGCAACAACGGGAAGTCCTGCTCCTCGATCCGACGCCACGTGATCTCCATGAGGCCCCTCCCGGAATGTCCACGACTCCTCGCAGGCTAAGTGCTGCGCGATCGTTGAGCGGGTGCGGTACGCAGGCTGAGCGGTGTGCAGCGACCACCTGACGCCATGAGCGGGCCTCGGCGGGCGCGGGAGCTGAGCACTTCGTACATTGAAGGAGGGATCGACTGGTTGGAACGCGTGTGACACCGCAGATCGACTACGTGGCGCTGTTCGCCGCCCTTCCGAGCCCGTGTCTGGCGCTCGGCACGGACCTGGTGATCATTGATGCCAACCCGGCGTTCTGCGAGGTGACCGGACGGGGCCGGCCCGAGCTGCTCGGGCAGTACTTCTTCGACGCCTTCCCGGCCAACCCCGCCGATCCGGAGGCCGACGGGGTGGCGACGCTGAAAGCTTCCCTGCACAGGGTTCTGTCCAGCGGCCAGACCGATCACATGGCGTTGCAGAAGTACGACATCCCGGTCGCCGGCAGCCCGGGCGTGTTCAAGGAGCGCTGGTGGTCCGCGATCAACGTGCCCGTCCTGGAGGCGGACGGGCAGGTCGCCTGGATCATCCACCGGGTCGAGGACATGACCGACGTCGTCCGCGCCCGCCGCGCGGCCTACCTGCCGTCGCTCAGCCCTGGCCGGGAGGCCGCCATGGAAGCCGAGCTGTACGCCCGGGCGCGGCAGTTGCAGCAGTTGAACGAGGAACTGCGGCAGGCCCACGCCCGTGAACGACGGATCGCCGTCGCCCTGCAGGAGGCCATGCTGCACGTCCCGGACCTGGCCAGGCACCCGGACGTCACGGTGCGCTACCTGCCCGCGGTGGGAGCGCTGAACGTGTGCGGCGACTGGTACGACACGGTCGACCTGCCCGGGGACCGCTTCGCCGTCGCGGTCGGTGACGTGGTCGGCCACGGGCTGATGGCCGCCGCTGTCATGGGCATGCTCCGCAGCGCGCTGAGCGCCGCCACCCGCGCCGTCCACGGCCCCGCCCAGGCCCTTGAGGTCCTCGGGCTGTACGCCCGCTCGGTCGAAGGAGCCCTGGCCGCCACCGCTGTCCAAGTCCTCGTCGACTGCCACAGCCACCTGCTCATCTACAGCAGCGCAGGCCACCCCCCGCCCGTCCTGCTGCACCGTGACGGCACCTGCGACCTGCTCGACCAGGCCACCGACCCACCGCTGGGCGCCCGCCCCGAACACGTCCCCCGCCCCCAGGCCAACGCGACGTACCGCCCCGGCGACACCCTCATCCTCTACACCGACGGCTTGATCGAACGCCGCGACGAGGACATCGACACCGGCCTGACCCGCCTGATCTCCACCCTCGCCACCTGCACCGACTTCAGCCCGGAACACCTCGCCGACGCCCTCCTCGCCCGCCTCCACCTCACCGGCGGGGCAGGCGACGACATCGCCCTGGTCGTCGTCCGCCTGAACGGCATGACCCGGCCGTGCTGACCGGGGCGCCGCCTTGAATCCTCCCCGCCGGCGGGGCGGCGACGGCGCTCTCGGGCGGGGGCCGCCCGTTTCTCGCCAGGCTCGGGCCGACGGCCGAACGGCCCGACCCGGCCAGGGCCCCAAGCTCCGGGTACGCCGGGCCCCCTTCCTGCGGGCGCGGCTCTGGTCGGGGCCGACGAGCGAGTCGACTCGGTCATACCGCCGGTGAGCGAGGGGCTCACCATCACCGGCGCCGCTGACGCGCACCCCGCCGGCGCCATGGCGGGCGAACGGCAGCGGCCTCAACGCCCCGGCCGGCGTGGCTGCCGGCCGGGGCCGAACCCATGAAGCGTGCGGTCGTGAAAGGGTGGTCGCGTACGCCAGTCCGCGGATGGCGCACCTGTTGCTCAGCTGCTGACCACCGAGCGGTACACGTGGCCCCGACCCGGCACCGCCGGGCCTCCCGTACACCTCGCCTCGTTCGTATGACCTGCTTCCAGACGACACGAGTGCAAGCCAAGGAGACGGATCCGTGAACGAATGGACCCATTTCTCCGTGACCGCCGAGACCAGGCGGCTGTGGAGGATCACATTCGACAGCCCACCGATCAACCTGGTGTCCCCGGAGATGATCAAGGAGCTTCCGAGGCTTGTCGACCAGATGGAGGCTGCTTCGGAGCTGCGGGTGGCCGTGTTCGAGTCGGCGAACCCCGACTACTTCCTGAACCACTACGACACCACCCGGGTAGCCGAGACTCCCAAGGAACCGGGCGCAAGCGGATACCCGCTGCTGATCGATGCCGGCACCCGCCTGTCACGCCTGCCCGTCGTCTCGATCGCCAAGGTCCGGGGCCGGGTCAGAGGCGTGGGCAGCGAGATGATCCAGGCGATGGACATGCGTTTCGCCAGTGAACGCGCGCTGTTCTGCCAGCCCGAGACGGCCAACGGCAACCTGCCAGGCGGAGGCGGCCTCGAACATCTGCCGCTGCTGCTCGGCCGTGCCCGGGCATTGGAGGTGGCCCTGTCCAGCGACGACTACCCGGGCGAGCTGGCGGAGCGGTACGGCTGGGTCAACCGCACCGTCCGCGACGACGAACTCGATATGCTCGTCGACACGCTCGCCCGCCGAATCGCCTCCTTCGACAAAGAATCGATCGCCGCGGTGAAGCAGCAAATCAACCGGTACACGCTGCCGTCAGCAGAGGATCTGCAGTCCTCCTACGACCTGTACACGCACTCCTTCGGCTGGCCAGGGTCCAAGCGCAGGCTTCCGGCCGCGCTCGCCGCAGGACGCAACCAGCCGGGCGACTACGAGATGCGCCTGGGCTACCACCTCGGCCACCAGCCAGAGGAAGACACACGGTGAGACCCTGTCCCCGGACCGGCCCGGCAGCGCCCGGGAGCTCGGCGGCTGACAAGTGGCTCCGCCTCGGCGCAGGGCGATCTGATCCTCAGCGTGCTCCCGGGCCTGGTGTTCCTCCGTGTGCCTGCCCTGATCGTGCTCGCCTCTACGGTCAAGCTCGCCCACCACGCGTGACCCCGCCGAGACGACTCGAAGAGCGCCCTCACGGGGGTTCCAGCCCTTCCTCCGCCTGCTGTCGCGCACGGGTCACACCACCCGGGCCTGGCTGATCGAGGCGGCGAACCGCTCCACAACCGGGATCGCTCGACCAAGCCCTCCGCCGGCAAGCGCCCGCAGCAACGGTGAGCCGATCACCACCCCGGCGACATCGCACCGCCCAGCCAGCAGATGCGGCCAGCTCAGGGGTGGAGATGCCGATGCCGGTGAGTACCGGTGTCGTCGGCGCCATGCGCCGAGTTGCTCCGACAAACGAGGCCGGATCGTTGAGAGGTCGACTCGGAGACATGGTCGGCAACGACACCGTCGGTGCTCCTCGTGTCCGAGCGTCGAGGTGGCGAGGCGGAACAGGGCATCACCTAGCACGCATCGGACCCGGGTGACGCCCAGCACACCCGCACACCGGATCCGCAGCCCGGCCGCCACCTGCTCTGCCTGCCGTGGGCCTCCGGCAGCCCGCCACCGATGCCCCCAGCACCCCAGCCTGAACCGTGAGCCGACCCTGGCGGTCCTGCCGGGGGGGGGGCAGTTCGCTGGCTATGACTGCTTCCCGCCGGGACCGGGCAACAGGCGACCCCCGCGTCCGCGCACCCTGCCCAGCTGACTCTTCACCCACACGGCAGGCTGACGCCGCCTCGACTCACCCTCCCCGCTCCTGCTGAGGCTCCTTGAAGACGGCCATCACCGCTCGTCGTCACCACTTGGTTGTGAGCTCAACCAGGGGAACGTGTCCACCTGACAGGAATCTGACCTTCTGTCAGTGGCATATCGGGGCAGTGTCGGTCGGATGTCGGTGGCTTGTCGGCGAGGGCTGGCACCTTTCCAGGGACGGCCGGCCGGAGCTCACCGGGTGGCCTGATCCAGAAGGAGCCATCATGCACACCCCAGTCACCATTGTTGGCGCCGGACTCGGCGGACTCACACTGGCCCGCGTCCTGCACGTTCACGGAATCCCGGTCACGGTCTACGAGGCGGAGTCCTCTCCCTTGGCGCGCGGGCAGGGCGGGTTGCTCGACATCCACGACTACAACGGGCAGCTCGCCCTCAAGGCGGCCGGGCTGATGGAGGAGTTCCACGCCATCGTTCTGGAGGGCCGCCAGGCGCTGCGAGTCCTCGATCCGGACGGGACGGTGCTGCTCGACCAGGCCGACGACGGCACGGGCGGGCGCCCCGAGGTGCAGCGCGGTGACCTGCGGCAGGTCCTGCTCGACTCGCTCCCGGCAGGCACCGTGCGGTGGGGGCACAAGGTCAGCCGCACCCGTGCCCTCGGCGGAGGGCGCCACGAGGTGACGTTCGCCAACGGCGGCACCGCCGTCACCAGCCTGCTGGTCGGCGCGGACGGCGCGTGGTCACGGGTCCGGCCGCTGCTGTCCACCGCCACACCCGAGTACATCGGCAAATCGGTCGTCGAGACCTACCTGTTCGACGCCGGCACACGGCACCCGGCCGCCGCGAAAGCGGTCGGCGGCGGGATGCTGATCGCTCCCTCACCGGGCAGGGAAATCTTCGCTCACCGGGAAAAGGACGATACTCTGCACGCCTACGTGGGCCTGTCCGAGCCGCAGGATTGGTTCGCCGCCATCGATTTCGCCGATGCCGCCAAGGCCATCGCGCGGATCGTGCGGGAATTCGACGGCTGGGCGCCGGAGCTCACCGCACTGATCACCGACAGCGACGTCGCACCGGTCTGGCGCCCCCTCTACGCTCTGCCGACCGGGCACCGGTGGGACCGGGTGCCCGGGGCTACCTTGCTCGGCGACGCCGCCCACCTCGCGGCTCCCAACGGCGAGGGCGCCAACCTGGCCATGCTCGACGGCGCCGAGCTCGGGGAAGCCCTCGCCGCGCATCCCGACGACATTGAAACGGCGCTCACCGAGTACGAGCAGACCATGTTCCGCCGCAACGCCGAGACCGTCACCGACGAGATGCCCGGGATCGACTCCGCCGACAACACAGCCCACGGCCTGATCAACATGTTCACCGAGAAGGGCCAGCAGTCAAGCACAAACTGATGCGGCGCTTGGTGCCAGCGCCTCCGTGGTGGCCACTGGGCGGCATGGAACAGCTGTGCCAGGGCCTGCGGGTGGCGGGTGGAGACGTATCGACCGCCCATGCGACCACTCTCTCACCGCCGCGCCGGCCGCTCGACCAAGCGCCGGGCAGTGGAGTCCCGTTGGGTCCATCAGCTCTATGGGCGCGTGAGCGTGATCCGGTCGGGATGCATCGAGGACTGGTTGCCGATGGTGGCGGTGCGGCCGTCGGTCTGCTCGCGGGCCGCCGTGGCGAGGATCCGGTCGGCCAGTGCGATGTGGCACAGTCGCCGGTCGACATCAGCGCGCGTCGTTGCCGGCAGCGAGGGTCGCTTAGGTGAGCTCGCTTCGCTTGCGGGCCAGTGCGAGCGTGTCCAGCAGGCACAGGGCGGCTACGACCGCGGCGAAGGGTCCACGAGGAGGAGGCGACACCGCAGGAACAGGCCGTTGATCAGGTTCCGCTGGCGGGCAGCGTGTATGACGAGGTCCTGCGCACTCAGAAGTCGGTGGTGGCACCGGAGGACGGACGACGGGGGCAGCGGGTGCTCGCCCCGGTCACCAACCGCGGCGACGCCATCGGGGTGCTGGAGCTCTACCTCACCCACGTCACCCAGGACGTGCTGGAGCAGGTGGAAGAGGCCGCGCACGCGCTGGCGTACGTCGTCGTCACCAACCGCCGCTTCACAGACCTATTCCACTGGGGCAACCGCACCGCCTCGGTCAGCCTGGCAGCGGGGATCCAACGCCAGCTCTTGCCCTCGGCCCCCACCTGCCAGGCCCCCCGAGTTCGCCCTCGCCGGCGCCTTGGTCCCGGCCTCCGACATCGCCGGCGACACCTACGACTGCAGCCTCGACGAGGACACCCTGCACCTGTCCATCACCGACGCCATGGGTCACGACGTCGACGCCTCCCTCCTGGCCACCCTGGCGGTCAATGCCTCCCGTGGCGCCGGCACCGACCTCGCCGAGCAGGCCCGTCGGCGCCTCGACCCACCAAGCCCTCCTTGACCATGGCCGCCGCGCCTTCCCGACCGGCCAGATGCTGCGCATCGCCCTGGACGGCACCAGCGCCCAGCTCGTCAACGCCGGCCACCTTTGGCCATCACGGTTGTGCGACGGCACCGTCGAGGAGATCAAGCTGCGCGTGGATCTTCCCTTCGGCGTCTCCTGGCAGGGTGCCGACCGGGTGGAGGACCTCGACCTGCGCCCCGGCGACCGCCTCGTATGTGCCACCGACGGCATGCAGGATCGCCAAGCGAAAATCGTCGACCTGCCCCGCTCCTTCGTGACACCGCCGCCGAGCACGTCCGCGAGGCCATGCGCGCTATGGTCACCGCGGTCACCGAAGCGTGCGACGGCCACGTGGAAGATGACGCCACCGTCCTGTGCCTGGACTGGTACGGCCCCCACTCCGAAAGACGCACCGCGAAGGCCGGTGCGTGACCTGGCCATGCCATGGCCGGTGGGCGGGGCGAGGGCGTGTCCGAGACGAGAATGAAATGGTCACACCCGCTGAGCAACAGTGGCGAGAGCTGTAACCGTACCGACGATCGGCTTGTCGGTTCCGCGGTCTCCGTGTGGGTACCTCGCCGGCGGGTAGCCGGTGAGCGTGACCGCATCCGCCATCGCCGTCCTCGACATCGACGGGACACTTGTCGACTCCAACTACCACCACGCCCTCGCCTGGTACCGGGCACTGCGCTCGGTGGGCGAGATCTATCCGGTGTGGCGGCTGCACCGGCTGATCGGGATGGGCGGGGACCAGGTGGTCACCGCTGTCGGTGGCGAGGAACTGGAGCGTCGGGTGGGCGACCGGGCCAGGGAGCAGCAGGGCAGGGAGGTCGACAAGCTGCTGGAGGAGATGGCGCCGTTGCCCGGTGCTCGCGACCTCCTCGTGGGCGTCAAAGAGCGCGGTCACCGGCTGGTGCTGGCCAGCTCTGCTCAGCAGCGTCACGTAGAGGTCTTCTTGGACATGCTGGACGCCCGTGACATCGTCGACGACTGGACCACCAGCGCCGATGTGGAGGTCTCCAAGCCGGCGCCGGATCTGCTGCAGGTGGCGCTGAAGAAGCTGGGAGCGCCGCCCGACGCGTCGAGTGTGATGGTCGGCGACTCGGTGTGGGACGTTGAGGCGGCCAAGAGAGCGGGGATGCCGGCGATCGTCGTCCGTTCCGGCGGCTTCGGGGACGACGAGCTGCGGAAGGCCGGCGCCATCGCCCTCTACGACACCCCCGGCGACCTCGCGAAGGCACTGGACGACACCCCACTCGCCTGACGCCCCCACCGTCGCCGGACCCGCCCGATTGCGGTGCCCGATACCGGCCGCGCGGTGAAAAGCATCTACCGTCCCACCCCAAGGGAGTACCGCCACCCATGACCGCCAATGAGGCAGACCACGCCACCGAGGCGAAGAGCACCCGCCCCGAGGCTCCAGCCGAGGCCGCGAGCGACGCGCCCACCGGCAGCCCCTTCCGGCCGCACCCCACCCTCCCTGAGGGGATGGGCGATCTCGACCGCCGCGCGATCGACACCGTGCGCGTGCTGGCGATGGATGCCGTACAGAAGACCGGCAACGGCCACCCCGGCACCGCGATGAGCATGGCCCCCACCGCCTACCTGCTGTTCCAGAAGTGGCTGCGCCACGACCCGGGCGATCCGAACTGGGTCGGCCGTGACCGCTTCGTGCTCTCGATGGGGCACTCGAGCCTCACCTTGTACATCCAGCTCTTCCTCTCCGGCTACGGCCTGGACCTGGCCGACCTTCAGGCGCTGCGCACCTGGGGCTCCGCGACCCCGGGCCATCCCGAGGTCAACCACACACCGGGGGTGGAGACGACGACCGGCCCGCTCGGCCAGGGCGTCGGCAACGCCGTCGGCATGGCGATGGCCGCCCGCCGCGAGCGCGGTCTGCTGGACCCCGACGCCCCCGAGGGCGAGAGCGTCTTCGACCACACGATCTGGGCGTTCGCCTCCGACGGCGACCTGGAGGAGGGCGTCAGCGGCGAGGCGTCATCGCTGGCCGGCACTCAGGAGCTGGGCAATCTGGTCCTGGTCTACGACGCCAACCGGATCTCGATCGAGGACGACACCGACGTCGCGTTCACCGAGGACGTCGGCAAGCGGTACGAGGCTTACGGCTGGCACGTGCAGCACGTCGACGACGGCGAGGACCTGGCCGCGGTCGACCGCGCGCTGGCCGCTGCCCGGGCCGAGACCGGCCGCCCGTCGCTGATCGTGCTGCACACGATCATCGGCTGGCCCGCGCCGAACAAGCAGAACACCGGCGCCGCCCACGGATCCGCGCTGGGCGAGGACGAGGTCCGGGCGACCAAGGAGATCCTCGGCTTCGACCCCGACAAGACCTTCGAGGTCGACCCGGAGGTGCTCGAGCACGCCCGCCGGGTCGCCGAGCGCGGCGCGCAGGCGCACGCGACGTGGCAGCAGCGCTTCGACGCGTGGCGGGCCGGCAACCCCGACGGTGCCGCGCTGCTTGAGCGGCTGTCCACCCGTCGGCTGCCGCAGGGTTGGGCGGACGACCTGCCGGTCTGGGACGCCGACCCGAAGGGCGTGGCGACCCGGAAGGCTTCCGGCGAGGTCCTCGCCGCCCTGTACCCGGTCCTGCCGGAGCTGTGGGGTGGTTCGGCCGACCTGGCGGAGAGCAACAACACCGCGGTCAAGGGGGAGGCTTCGTTCCTGCCCGAGAACCGGCAGACCAAGATGTGGTCGGGTGGCCCGTACGGGCGCACGCTGCACTTCGGCGTCCGCGAGCACGCCATGGGCGCGATCATGAACGGCATCGCGCTGCACGGCGGGACCCGCGTGTACGGCGGCACGTTCCTCACCTTCTCCGACTACATGCGCGGTGCGGTGCGGCTGGCCGCGCTCATGCAGCTCCCGGTCACCTACGTGTGGACGCACGACTCCATCGGGCTGGGCGAGGACGGCCCCACCCACCAGCCCATCGAGCACTACGCGGCGCTGCGGGCCATCCCCGGCCTGGACTTCGTCCGCCCGGCCGACGCCAACGAGACCGCGGTGGCCTGGCGCACCATCCTCGAACACAACGACCGCCCGGCCGGACTCGCCCTGTCCCGGCAGAACCTGCCCGTCTTCGACCGCACACAGTTCGCATCGGCGGAGGGCGTCGCCCGGGGCGGCTACGTGCTGGCCGAAGCCTCCAGCGGCAGCCCTGAGGTCATTCTGATCGGCACTGGAAGCGAGGTGCAGATCGCCGTCGCCGCCCGGGAGACGCTGGAGGCCGACGGCATCCCCACGAGGGTCGTGTCACTGCCGTGCTGGGAGTGGTTCGCGGCCCAGGACCGGGCCTACCGCGAGCAGGTGCTGCCGCCTGCGGTGCGCGCCCGGGTCAGCGTCGAGGCTGGCGTGCCCATGGGCTGGCGGGAGTTCGTCGGCGACGCCGGCCGCATCGTCGGCCTCAACCACTATGGCGCCAGCGCGGCCTACACCGTGCTGTACGAGCAGTTCGGGCTCACCGCGGACGCGGTCGTCGCCGCGGCCCGGGAGAGCCTTGCCGCCGTCGCGGCACCGCCGCTAGGCCCCACCGGCCCGGACAGCGCAGGCGTCCTGCACGAGCCCACCGGCGATCGCTGACCCGCCTGCCCCGCCCACGGCGGGGCGGGGCAGGCGCGGCGGACAGCGCCGACGGGTCGCCGCCGGGCGTCAAGCGTGCGCCGCACCGGTCGGACTCCGCAGCAGGTCGCTGAAGCGGCGCTCCCCGAAGCCTGCCCCGGTACCCTCCGCCGGTGCCGTCCGGTGCGGTCGGCGATCGTGGGCGTCGGGATGTTCGACGAGGGCGCGACCCACGACAGACCGGTGGCGGCCGGGAGCCGTGGCCCGCCGCGACGCCGTGACGGCGGTGGCTGAGGCGTGTGTGCGCTCCGCGGCGGACGCGCTGCTGAGCCCGCCTGGCGCCGATCGTCGTGCACCGGCCCTCCCTCCCGGGCGGCCGGAGAGTCACCGTGCACCGCCACGGCCATGACAAGGTCCTGGTGGTGTTCTTCGAAAGCGTCGGTGTGACTGACCCTGATGCGCTCCTGGACGATCCCGGTGGGTTCAGTGGCGCGGTGGTCCCGCGCACGAGTTCAGCGCCCTGCGTACCTGCTTCTGCCCCCGGTGTGTCACTCAGCCAGGTCAGGACTCGAACGAAGCCGTGTCGGACGACGTCGATTCGTTCATTAGAGTGAGCCGCATGGACATGCGGAGGATCGTCGCGGTGCTGGCCGAGGAAGCCGAGCAACAGATCCATGACCAGGTGTGGCAGCTGACTCCGAGCGAGCGTGCTCTCGCTCACGAGACTGAGGCCGGCCTGCGCAAAGTTGTCGGGCCGCCGGATGTCCAGGAGGCGTTGCGGCAGATCGACCGGCTCGAACACCTGCGGGAAACGCTCGCCGTCCTGGCGATCTCCCTGGCTCGCACTCACGGCCGCATGGCCTGGTTCCTCTCCGGTGCCATCAACGCGCTCGAACCGGTTCTGCGCTGGCGTGCCCTGCCTGCTGATCGTGGTGGCACCTTTGGCACAGTCCTTGCGAGTCCTGAGGAATACACGGAGGCGGAGGAGGCCGTCCGCCGAATCCAGGACAGCCTTGCGCGGATCGCTGCCGGGTAAGTCGGCCCGTGCTCAGGGCTGCGGTTCCGGCGGGGGGGCAAGGCCAAGCTGACGGCCCTGCCCTTGAGAACGACCAGTACCACTGGGCTTCTATGGATGCCAGCTGTCCGCTTCGGCGGGTGATTGGCCTGCGCAGCAGGGTGATCGCGGCGCTTATGAGCGATCGAACGTCACCTACTCACACCGGGCGCCCGTACACCTCGGCGGAGATCGAACGACGGCTGGCCGTAGTGACTCCGAAGCGATGAACATCTGCTGTCGGTTGTCGTGAGCAGGGCCAGGTGCGCGCGGTGCGGTTCATCGGGCGCACCGGTTCGCGCGCCGACGATGCCGTGCGACCGCACCGCATCAGAGTGGAGCCCACTGAGCCTTCGCCTCTGTCAGAGTCGTCGGCTCTGGGTCGGCTCGGCGAAGTCGTGGGTGATCAGGTCTCCCGGTTGGCACCGCAAGACCTCGCAGATCCTCGACAGGGTCGAGAAGCGGATGGCCCTGGCCCGCCCGTTCTTCAGTACGGACAGGTTCACGACGGTGATACCCACCTGCGCGGACAGTTCGGTGAGTGTCATGCCGCGTTCGGCGAGAAGGTGGTCGAGGTGAATCCGGATCGCGTGAGGCTCCTCTTCGGGCATCAGATGGTCCCTTCGAGGTCCTCTCGCATGCGGACGCCTTCGCGCATGATCTTCCCCATGATCACCGCGGCGAGGCCGGCAAGGACGAGTACGAGCGGCCCGGAGACCGTCGGCCCGGAACCCACGATCGGCGCCATGCTCCCGACAAGCCAGGACCGCGACCAGCCGACGATGAGGCCGGCCAGCGGCGTGCCCGCGGTAACGAACCAGCCGAGGACGGAAAGCCGGTGTGCCACCACCTCGGTGAACGGCCCCTGCTGCAGGACCGCCTTGAGTAGCCGGGAGAAGAGCACCAGCGCGAGCGCACCGAACAACAGCCAGGGCAGTTCACCCCCGAGGTCGGCGGCGCGCTGACCCGTCGAGGGACTGCCCTGACACAGGCGCGTGGCACTGCTGGACACCTTCACGCCCGTGCCCACCGGCAGTGGACCCGCCAGTGAGGCGTTGTGCCAGAAGTCCGTCCGCACGCAGACCGCCCCGTCATCGAGCATTTGCGTGACCCCTGTGCCGATGAAAGCGACCCCGCAGAGCAAGGCCAGCAGAAAGGTCGCCGAGGCCAGGGTCCTCGTGAGTCGCGTGTTCATTACATCCCTACCTATCGACTTTCGATAGGCCCAAGATAGAAGAACATATCGATATTCGACAAGCTCGTGGTCGCCGACGAGACCGGCCAGCGGGCTGGAAGGTCGGCTGATCACTGCCTCTCGCCAGACGAGACGGCCTGGGCGGGACCGTGCACGCCTTCCGGCGGTGATCGCGGATCTACCCGGCGACGGGCCGCGAGGGGTACGTGCCGGTGGCGTTCGTGTGCACCGGGGAGACCGAAGCTCAGCGCGCCAGCCGGATCCAATGCCTGGAGCGGCCGGCTGTACCGGGTCGTCGTGATGGTGTGTCGTGATGAGCATGGGCGGATCCTCGTTCACCGGCGGTCGGAGCAGTTGTCGCGTTTCCCCCGGTTCTACGAGGCCGTAGTCGGTGGCGCCGTGGATGTCGGTGAGTCCTGTGAACAGGCGGCCGCGCGGGAGCTGGCGGAAGAACTGGGCGTTCGTGTGCTGTCGCGCTTGCTGTTGACGTTCCTCGACCGCGGTGGTTTGAGCCCTCACTGGCTCGGCCTGCACCAGGCCCTGGTGCAGGCGCCGTGGTCGTTGGTCCCGTTGAGGTCGCCTGGTATGGCTGGCTGACCGAGCCGGGACTGCGGTCGGCCCTGCTGGAGTTGTGCTTCACACCCGACAGCCATGAAGTCTTCAGCCGGTATCTCGCGTTCCGGACCGCGCGGTCCTGACCTTGCCCGCTTCTGGGCCTGGGGTGTCTGCTTGCAGCCAAGCACGGAACACGTCGACGGCGATGCGTGCTCGGCGCTTCAATGGCCAGGTCCGGGGGACATTGACGACAATCATCGCGATTGTCGGCACCCGTTGGAGCGCACCACCAGGAGGAGCCAGTGTCATACCCTCAACCGCTCACCCCCGAGGAGAAACTCGCCGATGCGAAGAAGCAGCTGAGCCTCCCGCGTATCGTCGTGATCTGCGGTTCCACCCGTTTCATGACCGAGATGGCCGAGGCCGATCTGCAGGAGACCGTAGCCGGAAAGATTGTCGTCAAGCCGGGTTGCGACATGAAGTCGCCGCACGAACTTTGGTCCGGTCCTGTCGAGGCCGAGGCGCTGAAGACTCGACTCGACGATCTGCACCGAGCGAAGATCCGGCTCGCTGATGAGGTGCTCGTAGTCGGTGACTACATCGGAGACAGCACCCGAGCCGAGATCGCCTACGCCCGGTCGCTGGGCAAACCCGTGCGGTTCACGCACCCCGAGGTCGACCCCAACCCCGACCCCTGACCGCCCACCCCCACACCCTTCACGCCGGCGTGGGGTGTTCCGCTGGCCTACGTCCTTCACTTCCCGGGGACCGCGTTCTCCCCGCCGGCGCGGGGGTGTTGCCTCGCCGACCGAGGCGAGGACGGTCAGAACGGCGTTGTGCCCGCCGTCGCGTCCTGCCTGTCGGCCGTCGTGCCGTCGCCCGGGGCCCCGCCTGAACTGTCGGCCGCTGGCTTCCGCGCTCGCCCCCGTCCGCCGCCGCCCGTCGGCTGTCGGCCGCGGGCCGTCGGGTCATCGGCTACCGGTCCGGGCGCCCGCCGGTTCCTGTCGCCACCGTCCGCCCGTACCCGCCGCCACCTTCATGCCGCCGAGCCCATGCGCCCGTTGCTGCCGCCCCGGCGTTCTCGGTCCTCGGCTGTGCCGTGCCGCTGCTCGCCCTGCGCCCCGGACCAGCGAGCTGCCGGCAAGCCGGCCGCACCGCTGCGGCCGCGCGTCGGCCTCCCGATCGACCCAGCGCCCGGCCGCGCCGGTGCCGTGCCTCCCGCCCTGGCCGTCCGCCCGCGTGGGCGCGCCGCGTCTTCCCGCCCCGTTCCTCGCCGTCGCCTGCGCACCAGCCCGGGCCGCAACGTGGTCTCACGGCTTTCCCGAACGGGGTCGCTGCCGCCTTTGCGTCACCGTAGGTGCCGGACCGGGGCGGGCCGGGAGTCTCTACCGGACTGGTGCCGGGAGCGTGTCGACTATCCGAGGTCGAACCGTCGAAGGCGCGGGGTCGCCGGTGGGACTCCGTCGAGGCCCCCGAACACGCACACAGGACTGGGGCAGCCGGTATGTTCGGTCAGGTGCCGGTTGATCGGCACAACTCGGCTCAGAATGACAGGGGTTGGTTGTGAGGGGGCCTGTTACGCCGGTCGTCGAGCTCCGGCGTTATCGGTCTTTACTCGCGCGCTTGGAGTCGTTGCTGTCTCTGCTCCGGGATGCTGGGGCGGCGGTGTTCCGCATTCTGGAGACTCGGGCGGCACACGACCTGCAGCATCCGCTCCATGATGAGCATCGTCTGAACCGTTGGTATCGGCGGCTGCTCACGGTCCTTCCCGTGTCGCTGGTCGGGCTTGTATGTCTTTGGAAGCTTGACCGTGACGCTTCGTCCTGGCGGGACGAGACCGTGAGTTATGCGGTCGGAAGGCGCTCTCTTGGCGAGTTGTGGCATTTGGTGCACAACATCGATGCTGTCCATGGCTTGTACTACTTTCTGGCGCACCTCGTGCTTGCGGTGTGGGACGACGGTGTTCTGACGCTGCGAGCGGTGTCGGTGCTCGGCACGTTGACTGCTGTTCTGGGGGTCCACGCCATCGGTAGCAGGCTCGGTGATCCGGTGACCGGGTTTATGGCCGGGGCAGCGTTCCTGTGTGTCCCGCAGGTGCAGTTCTACACGCAAGAGGCCCGCTCGTATGCTTTGGTGAGTGCGGCGGTCGTGTGGGCGACGTGGTTCTTCGTGCGCGCGCTGCAGGACGAGCGACGACGCTGGTGGGTCGGGTATGCAGCGTTGCTCCTGCTGGCCGGTTGGCTGCATGTCTTCGCCTTGCTGGTCGTTCTCGCGCATGCCGTGACGCTCTGGCGCAGTGGCCGGGTGCGCCGCCTCGGGTGGCGCTGGGGGCTGGTGATCACCTGTGTCGGTTGTGCCGTGGCTCCGCTGGCCGTGGTCAGCGCTGGTCAGGCGTCCGCGCAGCTGGACTGGCTCGGCCGTCCGAGTCTGCAGGACTGGCTGGGATTCGTGGTTCCCGCCGCCGTGGCAACCGCCCTGGGAGTCTCGTTCCGGCGGCAGGCCCAAGGGGCGCCCCGGGCAGTGACGCTTCCCGCGATCGGTGTGCCTCTTCTGACCGTTCCGGCCGGGTTCCTGCTGACCGTGTCCCTTGTCCACCCGTGGTATGTCGACCGCTATGTCCTGTACGGCATGTCCGGGCTGGCGCTCCTGGTCGGCCAGGCCGTACGGCACTGGCAGTGGATCGTGCGAGCACAGGCGGATCCGGCGCACAGGCGGCGTCGGCTGTACGCCACAGCAGCCGCGGCCTTCGCCCTCATCTCCTCACTCGGCCCCTGGTACTGGCATCTACGCTCCCCGGTCAGTCGCACCGACACCGTGGAGAGCTACTGGGGGCTCACCGTCACCGTTCCAGGAGAACCCGAACCGGTCCTCTTCCAGCCCGCACGCCGCCGCGCGTGGGTGCTTGCCCGGCCCGCCGTCTTCGGGCCGCTCGACGACATCGCGCTGCGTCAGACGCCGGCGGCCTCAGGCACGTTGTACGGCGTCGAGGCGTCCCCTGATGTCATCCGCCGGCGCATGCTCAGGCATCGTGAGATCAACGTCCTGCGCGACCGCCCCGGCCAGCCCTTGGACCAGACCCCTGCAGAGATCACCAAGCGGGAAGTCCTACGCCGACACTACCGGCTCTGCTGGGTGATACCGGTGAACGGCGGCGAGTCGGCGATCTTCATCCGCCGTGACGCCGCAGCGACGGACCCTTTGTGCGCGCCCGCGCGCGACATCTACGACTGATCCACTCAGCATCAGTTCTACTCCCGTGCGCTGCGCCCGGTCCGGGCGAGGCCGCGGGATCCCGCCCGACCGACGACACCACGATACGGACCCTGCTGGTCGGCCGGCTCGGCCGCGACGTCGCACGCTCCGCGCCGGCTCCGGGCTTGGGGCCGACCGTGCGGAGGGCATGGCCATGTCCTCCACGCACCCACGTAAGCGGCCGCAGCGGCGCGAGGAGATCCGCCGTGGTACCGACGCCCTCGAAGCCGCCACCCGCACTCGCGGCGGCAGCCTTCACGGGGCGGTCTTCCACAGCGACAACGCAGCGCAGTACGCCTCGAAGGAGTTCGCGAAGGTGTGCCGCCGGCTCGCAGTGACCCGCTCGCGCGGCGCGGTCGGCACCAGCGCGGAGGTTTGGCTGCCGGGCCGATGTCAACCACAAGCGCGTCGTGCGGGTGATGCGCCGCATCGGCGTCCAGGGCGTGCATCTGCGCATGAAGGTCCGGGTGGCGTGTTGTGTGGTGTGTGCCGCGGCCTGCTGCGGGTGTGTGCCCAGGCCGTTCTCACGACTGCGGCACCGAGGGCATCGACGAGTTGGTACGTGGCCTGCGCGGGGAGAGTCTCCGCTGTCAGCGGGCGGAGTCTGTCCGGTGGACCGCGGTCCAGGCGTCCGCGTGCGGGCGGAGGTCCTCGCGCGCTGGCGCGCTGACTCGCCGCCCGGTGGGTCCGGTCAGCAGGACGCGGCGTCCGGGTCGTCCGGGTCGTCGTCCCGCGTGTCCGGTTCCCCCGCGGCCGTAGGCGCGGAGTCGGGGCGTGTGGCCGCGCCGCCGGACCAGCGGAGGCTGACGTCCAGGTGGGCGCCGGTCTTGGTGCCGGCGATGATCGCGCCGAGCCTGGCGTCGAGCACGACACCGAAGGTGACCTCCACCTCCTCGGGGCGGTGGGCGAGGGAGCGGAACTCGCCGATGACCTCGGCGGCGGCGGAAGTGATGGGCCGGAGCGCCTGGCGCAGGGTCCGCTCCGCGGTCTCCAGCCGACTCCCGAGGCCCACGGCCCCGGTGCCGGCCGTGCGCGCGGGCGGGGCGACCAGCACGACGGTTCCGTCGGACAGGGTGAACTGGACTGCGTCCGGCATGGGTTTCCTCCGCGAGTCGGTCTGAGGCGGTCAGGCTCGGTAGTGGGACGGGGCAGGTGCAGGTGCAGGCGCAGGGCCCAGACCAGCACCAGGGTCAGGTGGGTACGGGGCACAAGGAGGTACGGGGACACAGGCGGGTACGGGGACAGGACGGCGAGGGGCAAAGGGAGCGTCACGGGGAGGCGCACAGGCGGTCCGTGGGTACGGGGGACCGGCCGGCATCACCCAGTTTGCTCTGCAACCGGTCCAGCTTGGTCAGGAGCGTCGAGGGGTCCGGTCCGTCCTGTGTGGCGTAGGTGAGGACGGCCCGGTAGAAGGCGGCGGACACGTCGGGCGTCATCGCGTCGGCCGCGCCGAAGCACAGGGTGTGACCGGAGCCCGGCCGCAACAGGTCGGCGATCCGCTGCTGCACGCCGCCGTTGCGGTAGCGCGTCACCCGGATGTTGGCGGAGAAGGCGTAGCCTGCCGGCTGGTCCACCCAGGCCTGCTGGGCCGCGCTGCCCGCGAGATAGGCGGCGAGGGCGTCGGCGCCGGGGTTGCCGTCGGTGAACTTGCCGACGAAGTCCGCCGAGACCTCCAGCCGGCGTGTCCCGGAGGACGGCAGGAAGTCGTACTGCCCCTGCTGCACCTGCGCGGGACGAAAGCCCATCGCGGACAGCGCCCCGTGGGCGAGCGAGCATTGGGGTGGCTGCTTCATCATGCCGGCGGCGGCCGCGCTGAACACCCGCGTGGAGGCGTGCTCGGCGCTCGCACCCACCAGGTCGCGCCAGTCCCGCCAGGCCCCTGACACGTCCTTCCAGGACCGCCGACCCGACAGCCACTGCTCGTAGGTGCCCACGCCCTTCCCGGCGAGCACCAGATCGGCGATCCAGTCGGCGCCCGGCCAGCCCGAGGTCGGCCCCGACTCCAGCCCCAGGCACCAGGCACCGGAGTGCCGCCTGGAGAAGGACGCGAGGCCGGCCGGGCCGGAGGGCCTGCCGACCACCGACGGCCTGAACCACACCAGGCTCTTGACGTCCACCTTCACCGGCAGCGCGTACACCTTGTCGCCCACCTTCGTCAGGCCCTGGAACGGCTGCAGGAAGGTCTCCGCGCTCCTTCGCAGCGGCTTCAGCCCCTTGTCACGGTCCGCGTAGGTGTAGATGGCGCCGACGCTCGGCAGTATGGCCAGGTCTGGTGGCGCGCCGGCGCCCACGGCGGCGTCGAGCTGCTGGGTCAGCGCGCGGGTGACCTGGACGTTCACCCGGATGCCGGTGTTCTTCTCGAAGGTCCTGACCACGGAGTGGAAGGCCGCGAACTCGTCGCCGGACCAGGGCACCATGATCGTGACGCTGTCGTCGTGGCGGCCGCCGTCACACCCGGCCACGGCCAGGAGCAGCGAGAGGACCAGGGCGCCCCGGGTGCGGCGGAACAGCAGCCTTCTCATGACCGTCCTCGTGATCGCTCGGCCGCTCTCACGACCGCGGGAACCTGTACTCGGCGAGGCGGGGACGGTAGCCCAGCCAGGCCATGACACCGGCCGCCGTCAGCAGGATGAGCGCGCACGCCGTGGTCGCCGGTGCCGCGAACGGTGTGTGCACGGTCGGGCGGTCCGCCGCGTACCGGCACAGCGCGCTGGTCGTGACGCCGACGGCCGCGGTGGCCGGCAGCGCGAGCAGCAGATGCGGGCTGACGTACTGCCGGAAGTGGCGCGCCACGACGTCGGCCGTGGCCAGCACGCAGACGAGCATCACGGCCGTCGGCCCGAGGAGCAGGGACCAGACGTGGGCGGGGTCCAGCCACTGGGAGTTCTGCCGGCGGGCGAGTGCCTGCCGCTGCTGGTGTTCGAGATCGGCGAGCGATGTCAGCAGACCGCCCGTGTAGGGGATGGGCAGGCCGCTCGCGCGGTCCACCTCCTGCGGGGCGGTCAGCGCCTGGCGTGCGGCCTCCAGACCGGCCGGGCCGCTGCGGTCGTAGTCGCGGACCGCGGTGTCGGCCAGTTGCACACACGTGGTCAGCTGGCCCTGGACGAACTGGATCCGTATCAGGCCCTGCCGGCCGGCGGCGTTGCCCTCGGTCGCCGAGGTGACCAGGGAGTTCACGCGGGCGGTGGAGTTGGCGAACTGCGTGCCCGTGCCGATGAGGGGGACCTGCCCGTTGCCGGCGGCGTTCCGCAGCGCCGTGTCGGCCAGTGCTGCCTCACGGCTGGCGTCGTGGAGGTCGCTCACGGCCGCCTCGGTGTGCCGGGCGGCGTTGATCTGGCGGCCGGCCTGGGCCGACACCAGCAGGTACAGCAGGGCGGTGGTGAGCACCATCGCGAGCACGCCCGCCCGCAGCCAGCGCAGCACGGTGGTGGGGTGGGTCGCGCGAAGGCGTGCGTACCGGCCCGCCACCACGCCCCGTAAGGAACGGCGAGGCCCGTGTTTCCCCGCTCCGGTCGCGTCACCCGGCCCGCCCGCGCCATCGCCGGCGCCGGTACCTGCCGCGGTCCGGGCCCGAGTCCCGGTTGCTGTCCCCGTCCGGGCCCCCGCCCCCGCTTCGGCGCCGCTCACGAGGCGTCCAGCGGTGCGTCGTCCACGGGCAGGTCACCGAAGCGGTGGCCGCACTCCTCGCAGAACTTGGCGGTGCCCGTCGACGCCGTCGTACCGCAGCGCGGGCACGAGGGGGGCAGCACGCCACCCCCGGGCGGTGTCTGCGGCTCCACCGCGTCGAGCGGCGGGGCGGCGGTCCTGGTCGACTCCAGCCCGAGCCGCTGCATCTGCCCGCGGGAGGCGTCGCGGCGGACCCGCAGCAACCCGTCGGGACCGGTCACGGCGACCGAGCGCAGCAGCCGCAGCCGCACGGCGTCGCGGAGTTCCTCGGCCAGGCCCACCGCGATGCGCAGCTCCCGGTCCGCCCGGTCAAGGTCCCCGCGCTGCCGGGCGTCGGCGCAGGCCCGCATCGCCATGCCGAGTTCGCGCTCGTTCTCCACCCGCGTCAGGTCGGGGGAGCGGGGGATCCCGAGCCCGGGCGAGGCCCGCCGCCGCACCACCATGGAACGCGTCTCGCAGCACGGCCTGCGCGTCCCGTCGGGATCCTCGCAGTACAGCGTGATGCGGGCGGCCCGCAGATTCTCCTCCACGGTCAGCGTCTCGGGGGCGAACCGCAGCGACACCTGGTACTGGCGGGCCTCCTGCGGCGACCAGGAGCCGAGCGGGACGTGGATCTCGCCGTCGCGGTGCTGGCGGGCCGTCAGTTCCGCCTCGACGGGCCGTGTGCAGCGCACGAAGTCCAGCCGGAACCGCTCGTTGAGGCGCAGCCCCAGATACACCCGGGCCACGGCGATGCGCTGAGCCCGCAGCATGAGCCGGGTGAAGTCCTCGGTGAGGTCGGAGATCCGGACGACGGCCTCGGCGCCGCCGTGCAGCGCCTCGGTGATCCGCAGCAGCTCCGTGTAGTTCCAGTCCTCGCCGAGCCCGCGGGCGTCGCACACGAACCGGTCGGTGCAGGCATCCAGCACGGCGCCGAGCTGCTCCGGCGTCTCGTGCTCGTCCCTGCCGTCGGTGAAGAGCACCGCGTGACGCACCGTGCCCGGGGAGGACACGGTGGCGAACAGCCGGTCGGCGCAGGTCAGCCACTGTCCGATGGCCGTCCCGCCCTCGGCGATCTGCACGGCGACCCGCGCCTTGGCCGCCTGTCTCACGGCGGCGTCGACCCGGGCGAGGCCGCCACCGGGCGGGAAGACCACCTCGGCCTTGTGATGGCCGGCGACGATCCCCAGGTACGCGCCGTCGTGCAGGGTGTCGATGGCCGCGCACACCGCGCGCTTGGCCTCGTCCAGCTTGCCCCGGCCGGCCATGGACAGCGACCGGTCCATGATCAGGACCTCGGCCGTCGGCGCCTGCGGACCCGCACGGTCCGCGGCCTCGGCCCTGACGGTGACGAGGGCGTCCGCACGTGTCTCGTCATGGGCGAGGTCCACGGGCGCGTCCAACTCGACCGCGAAACCCAGACCCAAGGGCGACCTGTCCCCCACCGGCACCACCCTGACCGCGTCGCTGCGTGTCCGTGTGCAAAGCATCAGGAGTCTAACGTGTTGAAGGAGCGTCCGGAACGGGTGGCACGTCCCGCTCCGCGCCGTCCCATCCGCGGCCAACGCAGCGGCGGGCGCAGCCGGTTGGCCAGGTCGACCAGTGCGACGTAGTCGCGCTCGGTGGGGGCATGCGCGGCCAGAGCGCGCACCGCCTCCGACAGCTCCAGCCGGTCGCCGCCGTTGAGGAACCGCGCGTACTCGATCTCGGCCCGCAGCGCGGCGGCAGCGGCCTCGTCCACGTCGAGTCCGGCCACCGCCTCTCGGGCCAGCGCCAGGTCGTCCGCCGACGGAGCGGCGGCGCGCGGCGCGAGCACGGTGACGAGCAGCCGTACGGCCGCGATGCGCGCCTCCCGCTCGTGGCGGAACTCCTGGGCCAGCCGCTCGGCCGTGGCCACCGCCGACGCGCGCCGCCCGGCCAGCAGATGCATCCGGGCCAGGCCGAACCCGGCCGCGCCGAGCACGGGCGTGGTCGCGAACACCGTGCCGTAGTGGGACCGGGCGGTCTCCAGGTCCTCGGGCCCGCCGCGCAACTCGGCGCACAGGCCGAGCGCGAGCTGGGGGACCAGTTCCCCCGGCAGGGTCCTTCGTACGTTGGTGAAGTGGCCGGTTGCTCCCGCCGCGTCCCCGCCCGCGAGCGCTATCAGCCCCGCGTACCAGGAGTGCAGCCAGTGCCAGCCGGGCAGGCCCGCGCGTGCGAACGCCCGTGCGGCCGCGTCGAGGTCACGCCGGCGCAGCGCGAGCCTGCTCGCCGCCAGCGCGCTGCCGGCGGCGTCGGACACCGGGTCGTCGGGGTCGGACAGGGGCACGGGCAGCGCACCCGCGATGTCGAGGGCGTGCGGGGCACCGAAGGCCGCCTCCATCGACAGCCGCGCGTCCTCGCCCGCCGTCGCCCTGACCCAGTGGGCGAGCGGGCGCGCCGCACCGAGTCCCCCGTGCAGGGGCTCCGTCATCGAACCGAACAGCGCGCTGGGGCGCGACACCTGAAGGCCCGTAGGGGAGGCGGCCACGATCTGCCGGATCACCCCGCTCAGCTGCTCCCCGAACTGCCGCGCCGAGACAAAGCGCCGCCGGGGCACGTCGACGTCCGTGGCCCGGTCCAGCAGCAGCATCAGCGAGTCCACGCCGGGCGCCGCACGGTCGACGCCGTGCGCGCGGCACACCTCCCTGAGCGTCATGCCGAGCCCGTACAAGTCGAAGCCGGGGGTGGGCCGCACGTGCTCCGTCTCGCCCTCCGGAGGCGCGTAGGCCCTGGTGTAGGCCACGACCGGCCCGGTGTCCTTGTCCCGGGACCTCACCGCGCCGAAGTCGATCAGCCGCACCCGGTCCAGCGGCCCGCCCGCCCCCTCCTCCCGGTGGCGGATGATGTTCAGCGGCTTGACGTCACAGTGCAGCAGGCCCCTGGCGTGCAGGTAGTCCAGCGCCTGCAGGACGCGGATGCCGTGCCCGAGCAGGGTCTCGAGGCGGTCGCCGTCCCGCGCGGACAGCGGCTCACCCGGCACGTACTCGAGCACCAGGTGCGGCCCCTCCGGCTCGTAGCCCAGGATGCGGACGATGCTGTCGTGCCGCAGCCCGACCAGTACGTCCCGCTCGTGCTCCGCGGTGGCGGCCACCGACCGGTTCAGCGCCTTGAGCACGACGGGCGTCTCCAGATTACGGTCGTGCGCAAGGTAGGCCGCTCCGTAGGCGCCCGAGCCGAGGACGCGCTCGACCGCGTAACGGCCCGCTATGGTCAGGCCGCGCGGCTGGGCGAAGTCGTAGCGGGTGCCGCAGTGGGCGCAGTAGCCGGCGATCCGGCCGGGCTCGCCGTCCCGGCCGCGTCCGACCGGCCGGCCGCAGGCGGGGCTGGGGCAGTAGCGGTGCTCCTCGGCCACGGGGCCCGCGCCCGGGAACGGCCTGCCGGGCAGGTCGGGGACCGGGCCGGGCGCGATCAGTTCCAGGCCGTACCACGGATCGGGCCGCACCGGCGCCACGCCCACGCTCGCCCCGGAAGCCCTCACCCCGGCCACGGCGCTCCGGGTCCCCGCCCTGGCCGTCGCGCGTGTGATGCCCGCCCCCGCTGCGGCGCTCGTGCCGCCCCCGCCCCCAGCGGCCCCGGGTCCCGCACCGGCCGCCTTCTTCTCCTCCGCCCCCAGGCTCCCGGAGGCGGAGGAGCCGCCTGCGGCGCGGGCCGGCCCGGGGCCGTCGTCGCCGAGACCCGCAGCGCCTGCGCGGTCCGGCGGCAGCGGCTCCCGGTCGCACTCCGTGCAGAAGCCGCTCTCGTCGATCTCGCCCCGGCCGCAGCCGGCTCGATTGCACCTGGTCACGCCGTCAGCCTCCCTCGATCCGGCGGTCGACCTCGTCGGCATAGCGTCTGACCAGCACCCCGGCAGCGGTCAGGTCGATCGGTACGGTCCCCAGTGCCCGGGCCGCGGGGGCGTGCAGCTCGGCGAGCCGACGGTCCTCCTCGCCGAAGAACCGGGCGGCGCGCACCCGATGCAGCTCCAGGCTCGTGACGAGGTCCTCGTAGGTGCGGATCATCCGCCGCAGGACCCGCTCGTGGTGCCCGGCCGCATCGTGCGCCCGGAACGCCTCGTCGTGCAAGGCGGCGAGTTCGGGGCTCGGATCCGTCGTGCGGGCGACGGCCAGCCGGACCCGCAGGCGCGGCGCCGCGGCGTGCGGCAGCCGGGGAGCGCCGAAGAAGCGCGTGCCCCACTCCTCGTCCAGCCGCGCCGCCGCCTCCTCCGCGGCGGCCAGCCGCGCGACGGCCGCCTGCGTCTGCGCGGAGGTCACCTGCCGGGGTACGGCCCCCCCGAGCGGGTCGGGATCAAGCGAGACGTCGTAGGGGAGGTCGGCCGGCGGACGGTCCACGAAGCCCAGCACCAGACGCATCCCGCGCGACCGCGCCCGCAGCGCCAGCGGCCCCAGCAGCTCCCGTACGAGCGCGGCCGGGTCCGCGGCCCGGTCCACACCGCCCACCACCACACAGGCCGCAGGCCGCCGGCGCAACAGCCGGCGCACCACCTCCCGGGCGGAACCACCACCGAGCCCGAACCGGCCGGACAGGTAGTCGCACACCTCCGCCACCGACCGCCCGCGCGCGTCGTAGGCGGCGTCGATCGAGCCGAGCCCGAGGACCGTGCCCCCCGGCGCCTTGGTCAGTTCCTCGTCGGAGGCGGCCGCCCGGGCCGCGGGGTCGGCCGTGCGCACCAGGCGCACCAGCCAGGAGGAGCCCACTCCGGTCGTGCCGCCGGTGCCCACGACCACGGTGCCCGCCCAGCCGCCGTGCAGCAGCCGGGTGAGTTCCTGGGTCAGGGCGAGCCGCAGCGGGTGGCCGAGCACGTCGCCGGGCAGCTCACTGCCGTACGGGCCCAGCTCGTCGGCGCGGTCGCCGCCGGTGAACTCCGCGATCCGCGGGAGATACGACAACACCGTCTCCGTGGGCAGCATCCAGGCCGCACGGGCGTCGCCGTTGACATAGTCGGCCACCACTATCCCGATGACGTGGTTGTTGAACTCGCCGTCTCGTGCCACCACCCCCGCGCCCGAGTAGCCTCTCTCGATCCAGGGATCCCCGGCCCGCAGGCGCCTGAGCAGACCCCACTCGCCCTCCCGGCCGCCCGCGCCCGCCAGCTCCGCGTCCGTCCAGATCCCGTACGGCTCGGCCTCCGGAAAGCCGTACACGCCCACCCTGACGCCCGAGATGGGCACCTTCCACAAAGTGGTCCTGGTGCCGCACGGCGCGGGCTCGTCCAGTTCCAGCAGGGCCACGTCACCGCGGCGGGTGCCGTCCTGGTGCACCCACGAGCCGGGCACGACGTGCGCGGTCGCCGTCCACTCGGGCCGGCACGCCACGCTGGTGATCCGCACCCCGGCCGCGGGGCCGCCGGGAGCCGCTCCGGCGTAGCGGACGACGTGCGCGCAGGTCAGGACGTGGCGGTCGTCGAGCAGCACCCCGGCTCCGCACGGCGTCCCCCGCTCGTCGTCCAGCCTCACCCGCCACGGATCATCCCTGTGGTGATGCGCCTCCATCGTCCCACGGTATGACAACTACCCGCCGTTGTACCCGAGTTGTCGCCCGGCGGCATATCCGCGGCCTTCCTTCGCGAACACCGCACGACGAAACACGCGGTGCTCCTCGCCGCCGGGGCCGTCGGGTGCGCGGGCGCCAGCCCCGGCTGAAGCCGCCCCGGTCGGCTGGACGACCGCCGCCCGCACACGCCCCGGCAACGCCCGCTCCCCGCGCCGCCGACCCGCCCGCCAACCGGCCAGGCCGGACAAGGGGAGGAGCTGCCCGCTGGCAGCCTGCTGAAGACCCACCCGGCGGTGCGTTCTCCGCCTGCTCGCCGACGTCCTGGCCGCCCGCGGCGGCAACGAGGCGGCCGCTGCGGTGACCGGCGTGCACCTGCCGCTCCTGCACCGCCGGGCCACCGCCTCTACCGCCGCCCACCCCGAGCCCGCATCGGTGTCCCGCGGTCGCCCTTGGAGGGGGTTGGGCTGGTCACTTGTTCGTGTGGGTGGGTTGTGGGCTGCCCTGTTTTTTGGGGTGGGGTTAGCCGGGCCGGGGGCTGGTTTTCGGGGTGTGTGGGTGATGTGACCCACGAGAGGCAGGTCACGTTCTAGGTGGGGTCGTAGTGCCGGCAGTGGCCTGACGTCCAGGAATATCGCGAAATGACCGAATTACGGCGTTTTCTACGTTCGTGGGTAGTAGGTCACAGTGTTGCTTCCGGTTCTCGTGGTCGCTAACCATGGCTGTCGTCGCCGCAAGCAGTGGGTCGGGCCGGGCGGGATCGCCGGGGCCGTCCTTGTTCGCCGCGCTGTGCGGGGCCTCGCCCCGACGCCCGACAGGCCGCGACCGGATCATCCGGCCGGCGCCTCAAAGACGTCCTGTAGGAGACCCCCCTATGACCGCGATCACCGCTGCGTCCCGCCTTGCCCGTCTGCGTAACCTGGCCGTCACCGGCCTGGTCACCACCGGCGCCGCGGCCGCGGCCCTGACGCTGACGCCGGCCACCGCCCACGCCGCCCAGGCCCCCACGGCCGCTTCCGCGATCGCCTCCCGGACGGCCGGGCCTGCCGGTGCCAAGGGCGGCGCGAACAACCTCGACGGCTGGATCAAGCAGTCCCTGGCCATCATGAAGGCCAAGGGCATCCCGGGCACCTACGAGGGCCTGCACCGCAACATCATGCGCGAGTCCAGCGGTAACCCCAACGCGCAGAACAACTACGACGTCAACGCCAAGAACGGCATCCCCTCCAAGGGCCTGCTCCAGGTCATCGACCCCACGTTCAAGGCATTCCACGTCGCGGGCACCGCCAACAGCTCCACCGACCCGGTCGCCAACATCACCGCCGCCGCCAACTACGCCGCCCACCGCTACGGCTCCATCGACAACGTCAATTCCGCGTACTGAGCCACCCGGCGCTCAACACCCCTTCCGGAGTCGAGTTCCGCGTACGGCATCCCCACCAGCTCCCCGCCTTCGGGTGTGCCCGAGTCGCCGGGAGCCTCGTAGCCGGCCGTCACGCCGAAGGCGGCCTGGGCCCTGGGCCGGGACGAGGGTAACGGTTACTGTCACGGTCACCGCCCGGCTCTGCGGCGCCCGGGGTTCCCGCAGTCACGGTCGCATGCGCCGAAGCGGGCACCCACGGCAAGCCCGGCGAGCATGGGCAGGTCACCACCGCTGCGGACCGCACCGCTGACGTCGCGGTCGCATGCGCCGAAGCGGGCACCCACGGCAAGCCCGGCGAGCATGGGCAGGTCACCACCGCTGCGGACGGCACCGCTGACGTCGCGGTCGCATGCGCCGAAGCGGGCACCCACGGCGAGCATGGGCAGGTCACCACCGCTGCGGACGGCACCGCTGACGGGGAGTTCACCGCCGACCCCAGGGGCACGGCCACCGTCCGTGCCACCGCCGCGGACGGTGGCCGGCTCCGTTCCGAAGATTCTTGACCCCCGCGACGGCGAGGCGGCCGCACGGGCCCGGGCAAGCGTCACAACTCGCCTGACCCGTGCGGCCCTTGTGGTGTCACGGGCAGATCGCACCCCCAAGGCCTACGACCGTGCCGGCCCTACCACCGCTTGGGCGACGATGACCCTTTCCCCGTGGAAAGTGACCGCAGGGCCTTCGTGGAGCTCGTAGCCGAGGGCTGTCGCTTCGCTCACACGACGGCAGAACGCGGCGTCGTCCGGGCCGGTCAGGACTCGGTGGAGAGGCAATCCATCGGGTGGTGTACTCATGAAGAGGAACATCTCATGCGCACCCGTCCACCGAGCCAGGCGACCAGCATTCCCGAGGCCAATCGCTCCCAAGGCCGCCGAACGCGCGGCTGCCCCTCCGCGCAGCCCCGATGCCCTCCTCCTGGCCGTGCACCTGCTCCTCCGCCCCGATCGGCCCCTTGTACGACGCCGATGTCCGCCGGCACGCCCGCGCGCTGCGGGAGGCCACCGCAGCGCTGCCTGATGCCGAGCGTCCCGCCGAGACGGAACGACTGCGCCGGGCCCGGATCGAAGTCGGCGAGGTGGACCTCGCCCAGGTGACGGCGACCCACTGACCGGCCGGGCCCGGGCGGCACCGGGCCGGGGCGGGGAATGAACGGGGGCAGGACTGAAGACGTGCTTCGGCCCGGCCCTGCGATCCGACGCCGCGTCCCCACAGCCTCGACTCCACAGCCATGAGCGCCCTGACCGCGCCGCACCGGCTCAGCGCGCACGGCTCCGCCGTGGACCGTCATGACCGACCGGGAAATGAGCGACCCGCCCCGACCATCCCGCTCATGGCTGTACGACCTGCTGCGGGCAAGCCGCGCACGCCCCCCGCCGCTCACCGGCGCCCACGCCACTGGGTGATCGACCGGCCAAGGTCCTGCGGGGCCCGCATCCTTCGGTATGCCTCAGCCCGGCGGGAGCGTGGGAGACCGCCAGGAACGAGCGCACGATGCCGAAGAAGCAGTCGACCGCCGCACACAAGGCCCGTCAGCGGCAGGCGGCCACCGGCGAGAAGTACACCACCGCCCTGCGAGCCCGGACACCCGGACCGGTCCGGCACCGGCCGTTCAGCGCCCGGGGTGCGGGGTGGGCGCCCATCATCGAGCGAGCCGGACGCAAGCTCATCGAGGTCTGGCCCAACTGCCCGGGGCCTCAGGGGGAAGAGAAGTTCGGTGACCTCTGCTGGAAGTACGTTCCGGCCGGTGCCCCCGGGGACGTGGGGCGGGTGATCAGTGCGGCTGTCAAGGAAGCCTCGGGCACGTGCCAGGCCTGCCCTTCGCCCGGCCGGAAGCGCGGGGTGGGGGACTGGGACGGCCACTACGGCTGGGTGATGCCGTGGGTGAAAACCTGCTGTGACGCCTGCCATCACGTCCCTGAGCACCTGCGAAGTGACTCGGCGTACCTGGACCTGGGCGAGCAGTACGAACAGCCCGCGCCCGGCACGGACGGCTGCTGCGTGACGATCGAGGACGTGGCCCCGGCGGTGCGCGCGCAGTTCGACCAGGGCGGGGTGCCGGCGCTGCCGGCGAAGCCGGAGGAACTGCGGGAGCCGATGTGGTCGCACGGTTCCGCATCACGACGTCTTCAGCGGCCACGCGGTGGTGCTGGCGGTGGAGCAGGCGTGCACGCCGGTGTTGCTGGGGGAGAGGCAGGCAGGCGTCAGGTGGGAACCGTTGGTGTCCACGGCAGAACAGCGGCGGCAGGTCGTGCGGGCCATGGGCGGGCTGCCGGAAGTACTCAATGCGATGGTCGCGGAAAAAAGCACCGGGACTGATCCCCGCACCCCAGAAACCACCAGCCGCACATGTGCGAGAAGGAGGATCACATCCTGACACCGTGTCACCCCCCGGCCGTCCGGCCCGCCCGCCGGTGCTGCTCGCGCCGTGTGCCGCGAGGTCGTGTCGTGCGCCTAAGCTCCCCGTCGGGCCGCCGCCCGCGCCCGGGCGCCCGCCCTGACGCCTCCACTGCCCAGCTGCCCGCGCCGCCGAGGTGAAGGCCGGCTGCACCACTGTCGTGGCCGGTTGCGGGGCGGTCGGTCTGTGCGACGTCCGTGGCCGCGAAGGAAGGGGCGCCGACCGGATCACCGCCATGACCCGGTGCGAGTCCCGGCAGGAGCCGCCGGCCGAGTTCGGCGCGACCGACATCGTCGGCGAGGAGGGCATCGCCCGGATCAACCGCACTCGCCCCGCCCTGCCGGCAGCGTCGGCGTCCCGCACGAGGTGGCCGTCGACGGGCAGGAACCGTTCTTCTCTCAGGCCGCCCCTGCCCGGCGGCCCCGAACCCGTCCGCGGCTTCCTGCCCGGCCTGACCGACCACGTCCTGACCGACCGCGTCCTGCCCGGCCGGATCCAACCGGGCAGCGTCTCCCCCCTCACCCCGCCCGCGGGCCAGGTCGCCGAGGGCTGCCGGGCGATGGACGAGCGCCGCGCGGTCAAAGCCCCCCTGCAACTGCGACCGCACGGCCGCCGGGGGCTACTGCCCGACCGGGTCGAGGTAGGTGCCCGGGTGGGTGGCACCGTCCTGCTTCAGGACCTCGCCGCCGAACGGCCACTTCACAGTGAAGTGCTTCGTCTCGTTCGGCGCGGTGACCAGGAACTTCGCAGGGACGAACTTCTCCTTCTGCGGCGTGGACCTGGCAACGGGGAGCAGGTTGATGCTGAAGTCCGTCGTGTCCCCCCGCCCCAGGGTGATCTTCGTGGGCCCCTTGGAGGAGCGCACCAGGGACCACGTGCCATCGGTCCTCTGGGCGCCGACCATGTCGACACCGGCGAAGCCGGACAGGGTGCAGGCCCGATTGCTCTTGTTCGTGAACCAGATGAACGCCTGCGTCTGCCTCCCGGCCCGCCCCATCTCCGGCTTCGCGTCGTCCCCGGTGGCGAAACCGGCCTTCAGATCGGCGCCGTGGCAACGCGTCGGCGCGGCCTTGGTGATGGCGGCCGAAGCCGGGACGGCAACGACGGCGGTGCCGGCGGCGACGATCACCGCAAGGGCCACGATGGCCATTTTGCTCGCCATGACGTGTCCGGTTCCCCTCGCATACGCCTCGGTGCGCGAGGTCAGCGCGCACCCCCGCACCTGGAGACGCTCGATCTCCGACGAAGCTTCGCTGCACCGGGCAACCCTTTCCCGCCACGAACGCCGAGGGCAGGAACTCCTAGGCGCACGGGAATGTTCACCGGGCAGGTGTGGTTGAACAAGGCGTGATGGTGAAGGGAACTGTGTCCCCGGGCCTCATCTAACGCATGCGAGGACGATCGTCCGGCTGAAGCCTCGCATTGCCCTTCCGCCGCGTAGGCGACCACCCTTCACGATCACACCCCCTCGCGGGGTCGCCCTGGCCAGCACACCGGCCAGGGCGCTCTCGTCTCAGTCGCCTCCGCCACCAGCCTTCTCCGGCCGTCCCCCGGCCCCGCGCGCCACGGCCGCTTCTACCCACATTCCTCAGCTCTAGGCCCTCGCCAGGCCGTCCACGCCGTCGCCCTTACCGCCACACGGCCGCCTCGCGCCATGCCGTGGCGGCCTACCGCCCCCCGGGCCCGCACCCGCCTTGCTGTCCCACCGGCGCCCCCGCCCGCCCTGCTGCCCGTGCCCGCCGTCCTCCCGCTCCCGCTGCGCCCGGCCGTCCTGCGCCCGGGCCCCTCACTCTCAGATCGACCGGTGGGCAGCCGACTGAAGGAATGGCCCAGCACGAAGTCCTCTTCGGAGGCGGGGATGGCCACCTCCGGCCGTCCAACCCCGGCTGGACGGCGCTCGCCGGACGCCTGTAGGCGACCGTCCTGTACGCGGACGGCAACATCGACACAGGCCGCGTGATTCTGCAATGGCAGGCCCGATGCGAGGGGTTCGTTGATCTCTTGACTGGACTCACGGGCCATGTACTGGGAAGTAGGGCGACCTGTGTGCAGAACTTCGTGAATCCCGTGAACAGCCGATCGCAGCAGGTAGATGCAGGTACTGACCGCTCCTCACCTAGCGCCAGCACCCCACAAGTTGTGGTCCCTAGGGCCTGAGCTGTTAGTGCCCGCATCTATGCTTGGAGGACGTTCCTTTGTGGCGTCTGCCCAGTGCTTCACCACCTGGTGAAGGCCCGGCAGCCCTGCCGGGCTACCCCGGACGCCACGGAGGTCCACATGGAAGGCAAGACACCCGTCGAGGACGGCGACGAGCAGGGAACCGCGGAGCGGCGCCAGGGACGGCGCAGGCTCATCCGGCAGCTCCTGATCGACTGGTCGCCGGTGCTCGCGGGAGTCGCCAACCTCGTGATGCAGCACCTCTCCTGACCAGGAGCGGTGGGCGGGTCGTAGCGGCTGGGGCAGCAGTGAGCCCGGTCGGATGACAGACGACCGGGCTCACTGGCTGTATCGCGGATGGAGGGCCCTGGACCTGGGGTGGAGCCCGGGAACGGGGCCCTCTGCGTCAAGTTTTACGCGTCATTCCGCGCTTCGATCGTACGGGAAACAGCGTCCCGGTCTACAACCTGGGCTGTTAGACGGTTGTCTAGATGGCAGGTTCTGGCGACCGTCTGGCGCTCGGCTGCAGACCCCGCGACGGCGGTGGGGCGTCCACGCCACCGTCGGCTTACCTCGGGCGAATCTCAAACTCCAGTCCGTCTGCGGCAGGGTAGGCCGTCGTGATCAGAGCGAGCGCGGCGGCGCGCGGTGTGGCGTGGTCCGTGGTCTCCGTCGTCGCGGTTCCCGGGGCGGGGGTTCGTGGGCGTGGTCACGGCTGTGTGGGGTGCCACGGGTTGCGGGCGTTGGCTGCCCGCCGTCCCGTCGGTGTCTGGTTGGGGTTACCAGCGCATGCCGAGTTGGTCCAGCTGGGCGTGTCGTTCGAGGGTGAGTTTGTCGGCCCGGCGGCGGGTGTTGTCCAGCCACGTGCCGAGCTTGATATCGACCTCCACGCCGTCGACGTCTACGCGTTCGATGTGCTTCCGCCCCGGGCGCAGGTGTCCCTCGCGGGCGTGGAACTGCCGGGCCGCGCGCAGGTTGAGCACCCACTTGCCCTCTGCGGTGAGTTTCCCGGGCCGGGCTGCGGGGCCGGCGGGCTCCAGCCCGAGGGTGCTTCCGAGGAGCCACTGCTGTGCGGAGGACAGCTTGTCCCACCCTTGCCGCTGAGCGACGGCCCATGCCCCGAGGTCCTCGCCCTGCACCACGACTTCACCCGCCCGCTCCGGCAGTACGCCCCCGGCCCGGACGTGGATGCGGGCGAGGGTGAAGCAACGCTGCCAGGCCACGTCCCAGCCGAGCGGGCACCATCCCGGGTCGATGGCCTCCAACGCCGCCAGGCGGCTCTCCGACAGCTCCCCAGCGCCCACGGGCACGGTTTGACCGGTGGCACGCCGTTCGGCGTTCTCCCACGCTCTGCGGGCCGCCGCACGCTGGTTCTTGGCCCATATGCCGATCGGGTAGCCGCCGTCGCCGACCGCGTTGACGGGGGGCAGGAAGTGTCCGTGTGCGGCGGCCCAGGCTCGTGCGACGGTGAGGCCTTCCTCCCAGGCGATGTCGTGGTGGGACCAGACCATGCCCAGCGCGTCGAGTTGGGCGATGCGGGAGGCTTCCAGGGTCCCGGCGTTGTAGGAGCGCCGCTGATCGGCCACCCACCGCCCCAGCGGAAACCCGGCGGCCGCGCCGGCCGACCCGCCCCGGCTCTCTCCCTCGCCCCCACTCTCGGTCTCGTTCCCGCCCAGCACGTAGTCGTAGGGCACCCGCAGTTGCCCGCCGCTGTTCTCGCTCCGCCACCGGGTGGCCGCCGCGATCCCGCGTCGCCAGTACGTGTTCTCCGGGTCGATCACCCGCAGGCGCACGAACTGCGCCACCATCGCGGGGTCGCGCGGGCTGCTGAAGCGGAGCAGGCCCGCTGCTGCCTGGCTCACCCACACCTCATCCCCCGCGTGGTGCTTTGCACGGCCGTCCCCAACACCCTCACCCCGGTCCCGGTCCCGGCCCCCGCCCCGGTCCCAGTCCTGGCCCCGACCCGGGACCTGGTCCCAGCCCTGGCCTGGGTCCGGGCCCCAGTCCTGGTCCCGGTCCCGGTCCCGGCCTTGGTCCTGATCATTGTCGTGTTCATCGTCCGGGTCTTGGTCCTCGCCGCGATCGGCGGTCAACACGGCCTCGGACAGCTGTACTTGAGTGCCCTCGTCGCCGGTCCGGCGTCCGCTGCGCTGTCGTGGATCGGCAAGAGCTTCGATCGTGTCCGCGTCGTGTGCCCGGAGCGCCCCGAGCACCTTCGCGAGGGTGCCGTAGGCATCCGACGTCAATAGGTCATCGGCGTCCTCATCCGGGCTGAGGAATACCGGCACCACCAAAGACGCCAGTTTCCCCTCTCCCGGATTCATTCGCAGGGCACGCCCGACCATCTGTACGATGTCGACCATGGACCCCCGGGCATCGCAGAAAGCGACCGCATCACACCGCGCCGTATCCACGCCTTCCCCCAGCACTTTCACAGAGCTGAGAACACGCACCGCCGCAGGAATATCCGACCGGGCACCACCGATGAAATCAGACGCGAACTCATCCAGCACCTCACGCCGATACCCCGGGGCATGCTCGCCATAGAGCCACTCCGCCCAGACCCGCTCCACCGCAGGGAACGCTTCCGGGTCGTCCTCGGCGAGCCGGGCCGCCACCAACGGAACGCCCCGGGCCATGGCCTCCGCCTCCGACACCCGGCTGTGGAAGGTCAGGATCCTGCGCAGCCGCTCCCGCGCCGCAGCCGTCAGCAGCCCGGTCTGCAGGGCCGCGAGCCGCGCCCCGCGCACCCGATCCGACCCTCCCGTCTCCTCGGCGAGCGCGGCGTACAGGTAGGGGTCCCGGATGTCCACGCACAGCACCTGATACGGCGCCACGATGCCCCGCCGGATCGCCTCCGACAGCTTCAGCTCGTACGCCACCGGCCCGAACACCGGCGAGTCCCTGTCCATCGACGCCACCAACCGGGGCTGCTCCCCATCGGCCTCCCACACACGCGGCGTCGCGGTCATATAGAGCCGCCGCACCGCAGGCATCCGCTCCTGGTCGTGCACCGCCGCCCACGGCTTCGCACCGTCCCCGCTGGTACGGTGCGCCTCGTCCACGACCATCAGGTCCCACACCGGCAGTCCCGCCTCGTGTGCCCGCTGGAGGATGCCCAGACCCACCGCCGCATACGTCGCGAACACCGTCACCTGCTCCAGGTCCCGTACCCACGCCACCAGTTCACCCGGGTCGGTCGTGCACGGGATGCCGTCGGACTCCTCCGCCCGCAGGGAGCACACCCCGACCATGGCGCCCCGCCGACCGCCCCGGCGCCAGGCGCCGGCCATCTGCGTCAGCAGGTCCAGCGTCGGCACCAGCACCAGCACCCGCCCCGCGGAAAACCGCCGCGCCGATTCCACGGCAATGAGTGTCTTGCCCGATCCGGTAGCGGCGATCACCTGCGTCCGCAGCCCCTCCGGGGGAATGCGTCCCCCGAGCGGGGTCTGAAGGTGACTCAGAACGGCGTCCACGGCTTCCGCCTGATGCGGGCGCAGTTCGATGGGAGGCATTCAGGGACCACTTTCTGTGTCGGTTTGCAGAGGCGAGTGGAGGATCTCCCCCAGCAGGTGACCTGACGGCCCGCCGTGTTCTCTGCATCGAATGACAGGGGAGAGCAGGGGAGGGGTAGTGTGTGCTGAGCCCAGACTCTATCCCGAACCTTAAGGTGACGCACAGAGGTTGAGTGAGGTCCGTCAGGTCGGCTGGTTCTGGTTTGATGCCAGGTGTCGGGGTAGGTAGTTTCCCGGTTGTCGGGCCCTGGCTCGAACAAAAAATTGACGCTCCGTCAGTTTAGCGACCACGAACCGATCCCGCCCACGGCCTCTTGCAGACGCCGCGTCAGGCGGGCGCGGAGCGCACGCCGTTCGCCCGGAGACGGGGCGCGGAGCGGCCCGGCACCGGGCGGGAATCCGGCGGAGCCGGATTCCCCTCGACCGCGTTAGCGGTCGAGTCCCGGAACGGAGTTCCGGGATAATTCCGCGCTTGCGCGGAATCCGCCGCGTAGCCCATGACCACCTCCCCCAAGAGATCACCGATATTACGGGCCCGGCGGCGGCGGGCCCACGGAAAGTTTCGATCGGGCCGCCG